>CAYPKP010000014.1:42992-68407 GCA_964411345.1 uncultured Rikenella sp.
AGCAGTGGCAGCAGCAGCAGGAGCAGCGGAACCTCATCCAAAAGCAGCAGCAGCAAGAGCTCGAAAAGCTCGAAGAGCTCCGACAACAACAGCCGCTCCTCAAGAAGGTAAAAGCACAGGACTCAGGGCCTGCTGCCCGGAGCACAGACTATAAACTCAAAGCGCAGGGAACAGCTCCCTGCGCTTTCTTTGTGTAGCTAACGCAATCCCTTCCTGCTCTGCCTCACGTCAGCGCAGCGAGGGAATATCGATAAAGCCAACAGGCACATAAGCCTGCGATACAGGGCTGTTATCAAACTTCAGCTGGAGTTCTTCTGGCCTTACGGCATCAACCGATACACTTTCCACCTTGTAGTATATCTTGCCCGGATCAAGTTTATATTCAAACATTTCCATCGACTTGGTGCTGGTCTTATCCTGCTTTATATAACAGATCATATCCAGCTTATCGAAGTTGAGTGTAACTGCTTCATCGGCGCCATCAGAGGGGAACACCTGAACATAATCGTCTGATGAGCCGGTCAGTGACTTGTTCATGGTAACAGCCTTTGTTTTCGGAACGATACCCAGATTCAATGCTTTAACATCTGCAACCCTGCTCTTCGGGATATAGATCAGCGCCTCCATCTTCTGGAGATTTGAAAGAAAGACGGTAAACGACTTGTCGCCCTGCAGAAGGTAGTAGTCAGGTGAGGGATTCATGGTCTCCTCCCTTTCCCTTACCATGAAGCTGCCAAACAGTACAACAACAGATGCCATACCCAGTGTAACCAGTACTCTTGTTTTCATAGTCAGACGATTTGTTTCATCAAATTTACACCCGATATTTATAAAAGTCAAGAATGCACCCCGGTTAAAATTCCATGCCTGTAAAGGGCTATTATGATCTCCGGCTCAACCTTTACCCCGGACCTGACTGATATCTGCCTCAAAACCTCATTGGAAGTACTCTTCCCATCGAACTGGTCAAGTATGTTTTTGGGCAGCCTGAATGACCAGACGATATGCTTCTCCAGGATCTCGATGTAGTTCCTGAGTTCAATCCGGTAAAATCCGTCATGCTGGTCATCCACTTTTTCCGGATCAAGTTTCAGAATTTCAGGAACGTTGACTATCTCCCCGGCAATTGATTTTATCTTATCTTCCAGGGACCTCCCCTTTTCATGGATCCTGAATATTGTATCATCTGTAAGATTCACAACTGCCTCATAGCATCTGACGTAATACTCCGTTTCATGCCCGGCCCACTCCTTCCAGAGATCCGCATAACTCTCCTCTGCCTTTTTTCTGTCACAGGGAACGATGTATTCCGGCCGGCCACCCTCTCCGTAGGGATCAACGGGTTCCAGTCCGCACATGAATGCACTTACATTGATGAGCGACTCCTGCATGAACTTCATGTAATCAATTACACTGTTCCAGAACTCGCTTCCCCTTGCTCCCGCCAGGTGCTTGCAGAACCACAGTGCGCAGATCGATTCCCTGTACTTCCATACTGTGCAGTTGAACCTGCCCGGCTGGAAAAAGGGACAGAGCAGTTCCTTCTCCCTGCCAAAGCCTTCCTTTCTCCTTTCCTGGTACAGCTGGTGGTAACGGAGGTCAGGGTAAATACCGTTGGGAAAAATACCCGTACCCGACCTGATCCTGGCTATGATCCTTCTCCTGCCCTCCTCCATGGCAGGATCGGTGTCAGAGAGTATGGCTCCTGCCATATAGTTGGGAATCCGGGGATTAAAGGTGCAGCATTTAGTGTCCGGGGCAAACGGTTTCGAGAGATTATCCTCCATTGCATCACGGCTTTCCGCGATCATCGGACAGTTAAGACAATCGGAGAAAGGCTCCGGAGGAATTAATATTTGAAAGACCTGTGGCAGATAGGGCTCATAAAACGCCGGAACCGAATCAATGATCTTCCTGAAGGCCATATAATGAACTTATCAGCAGTTTCATCAATACCTCCTGCCAGGGAGGAGAAGGTGTCGGGCTCTCTACCTCCCGGACCCTACCAGTGTAATGAGGATGACGCCGTTGGCACCCCTGGTGCCGTAAATGGCGGCACTGGCGCCCTTCAGCACGGATATGGACTTGACTTCGCGGGGATTGATGTTGTCTATCGAGCTTACCGCCACGCCGTCAACGACAAAGAGCGGATCGGAACTGAGGTTGAGAGAGCCTGGTCCCCTGATGGTAATCTTATTGCCTACAACTTCAACTCCCGGGACCTTTCCCTGGATCATATCATAAATGTTCGCATAGGATGCGTTGTCGACAGTCTGGCCGTCGATATAACCCACATCGGTGTTGACGTCCTTCTTCCTCACCGTGCCGTATCCAATGTCAACGCTGGTATCACCTTCACGAACCACGGGAGCAAAATTCACCATTGCCTCCGTTCCGTCAAGTACAAAATCGATCTTCTCCTGACCCTCGAACAGTGTCACTGCCGATCCCATGTTGGAGGTATAGATCCCAATGCTCCTGACTTCAGGTCTGACCTTTATTTTAAAGGTTCCGTTTTTGCGTGTTTTGGTACCCGAATCCTGGAGGTCTATCACAATCAATGCCCCGCCTATCGGGTACATCCCGGTATCGGTGACTGTACCTGTGACCGTTATCAGTTTTGCTCTCTTCTGCCCTTCCGCCTGGATTGCTGCCACCAGGATCATCACAATCATTAGTATAGCTTTTGTCTTCATATCTCAATCTTTAATACCGTTGCAAGATACGAAAAAGCAGAGTGCCTGACAACACCCTGCACCCTCGACTGCTATTTATCATACATCTTATCAAAAACATGCTCACAATCGCAATAAATGGGCATCTAAGGTATTTTGGCACGCCCTTTGCATTACTACATGTGAAGAGCCAATTCTTCAGATAAATTTAAAGAGATGAAAAAGTTAATTATCACATCGATCCTCGCAGTCCTGGTAGCAGCAGGGGCGATAGTCCGCGGACAGGACTGGCCGAGGGAGTACCTGGGTCTCCCGGGTGACAATCTGAACCTCTACGCCGTGATGAATCTCTTCCAGGAGTCGAAGACCCTTGAGGAGTTCGAAAGGAACCTCAACGACAGGGACTCCCGGATCAACAACCTTGATCTCAACGGGGACAACTTCACCGACTACATAACGGTCACCGACTATGTAGAGGGGAAGATCCACACCATAGTATTAAGGGCAGTGCTCGGAAGGAACGACTTCCAGGATGTGGCTGTCTTTATCGTCGAGCGCAAGAACAAAAATAAGGTGCGGATACAGCTTATCGGCGACGAGATGCTCTACGGCCGCAACTACGTGCTGGAGCCGAAGGGCAACAGGCCCAATCCCGGTTACCACGGTGATCCTCTCTACTATGACGATGTGATCTACGTCGGCAACGTATACTACTACGATCTCTCGTGGCCGGTGCTTGACTGGATGTTCATGCCCAACTACGTGGCATGGCACTCGGGATGGTACTGGGGATACTGGCCTGCCTACTGGGAGCCCTGGAGCCCCTGGTACTGGCACCACTACTACGGATACCATTACAACTGGTACCCTCACTACTACACCTACTACCGTCACTGGAACCATCCGGTGCATCACTACTACAACGACTTCTACTGCAGCCGCGTACGCCACTATTCAAAGAATGTGGAGCACAGGAAGACGGAAGGACACTATAAGCAGACTTACACCCGACCCGAATCCAGGAGAGACGGTGAGGAGCTCTACAGGAAGGTATACGCCAGCCGCGACAGCCGCAGTGCAACTACCCGCGACGAGAGCAGAAGGAGTGACGCTGCCCGCTCAGCCAGCGAACAGGCTCAGCCGGTGGTCAGCAACGACCGCAGAAGTCCGGATGCAGTCAGCAACGACCGCAGAAGTCCGGATGCAGTCAGCAGAAGCCGTGAGGCAGTCAGCAACGACCGCAGGAGTCCCGAAGCCGTCAGCAGCAGCCGCGAGGCAGTCAGCAGCGACCGCAGGAGTCCCGAAACCGTCAGCAGAAGCCGTGAGACCGTCACCGGTCAGGCTTCAGCAACAGACCGCAGGGATCCGGCTGAGGTGAAGAGCACGGCAACTGCCAGGCCTTCCGCACCGGACAGGGCCGAGGTCAGTCGCAGGGAAGCTGCCACCGCACCAGATAGGAGCAGCTACAGTGCCCCGGCAAGGAGCAGCTCAGGCAGTGTCAGCAGTGCGCCGGCAAGAAGCACCAGCAGCAGTTACAGTGCACCCGCAAGGAGCAGCTCAGGCAGTGTCAGCAGTGCACCGGCAAGAAGCAGCTCAGGCAGTGTCAGCAGTGCGCCGGCAAGAAGCACCAGCAGCAGCTACAGTGCACCGGCAAGGAGCAGCTCAGGCAGTGTCAGCAGTGCGCCGGCGAGAAGCAGCTCAGGCAGCGTCAGCAGTGCGCCGGCAAGAAGCTCTGCCGGCAGTAGCAGCAGCACCAGGAGCAGCTACAGCGCACCCGCCGAAAAGAGCAGCAGCACATCCGCAAGGAACAGCGGCAGTTCAGAGACAGAAGCCCCTGCCAGGCGCAGATAGAGGCACATAGCTCACGGAGCACCATATATACCCCGGAGGCGCAGAGAAATTAAACTCTGCGCCCCCTTTTTTTTATTACTTTTGCCGGGCCGCTGGCATTACACCAATATTTTCTGAAAAATGACTTTCGACGAGCTCGACCTTGATCCCGACATTCTTGATGCCATTGACTACATGGGCTTCAGGGAGACCACACCAATACAGGAGAAGGCCATACCGGTAATCATGGAGGGCAACGACCTGATTGCCTGCGCCCAGACAGGCACCGGCAAGACCGCCGCGTACCTTCTTCCCGTGATGAACGAGATCGCCTACAGACGTCCCTCCCATACTCATACCCTGATACTCGTCCCGACCCGTGAGCTGGCCCTGCAGATAGACCAGCAGGTACAGGGGCTGGCCTACACGCTGAACATCACCTCCCTGGCCGTCTACGGCGGCGGCGAGGGCAGCGCCTGGGACCAGGAGCGGGAGGCTCTCTCCAAGGGAGCCGATATCATCGTGGCCACCCCGGGCAGGCTGATATCTCACCTCAACCTGGGCTATGTGAAGTTCAGCGACGTGGAGGTGCTCGTGCTCGACGAGGCGGACCGCATGCTTGACATCGGTTTTTACGACGATATCATCCGCATCATCTCATACGTTCCGAAAAAGCGTCAGACACTCATGTTCAGCGCCACCATGCCTCCACGGATACGGGCGCTCTCAAAACAGATCATGAAGAGCCCCGTGGAGATAGCCCTCGAAATGTCAAAACCGGCTGAGGGAGTGCTGCAGGCCGTCTATCTGCTGGAGGAGAACCAGAAGCTGCCGCTGCTCAACAGCCTTATAGCCGACAAGCCCGAGTACCACAGCATACTTATTTTCAGCTCCACAAAAAAGAAAGTGCATGAGATTGTGCGCGGGCTGCGATCGCGCGACTTTGCCGTTGAAGGCATATCGTCGGACCTCGAACAGAAACAGCGTGAGGAGACCCTGCTGCGGTTCCGCTCCAGGCGCACCCGTGTGCTGGTGGCTACCGACGTCCTGAGCCGCGGCATAGACATCAAGGATATCAACCTGGTTGTCAACTTCGACGTGCCGTCGGACGCGGAGGATTATGTTCACCGCGTGGGCCGCACAGCACGCGCAGAGACAACCGGCGTGGCTATCACCCTCGTCATCAATGCCGAGATGTACAAACTGCAGCGGATAGAAAAACTGATAGGTTACCAGGTCTTCAGGGCTCCCCTGCCCGACTTTATTGCCAGCAGCCACGCAGACACCTCTGCTCACCGTCCCTCACGCCCCAGATCGGGGAGAAGGAAGTTCAGGCGGCGGTAAGACAAGAGAAAGGTTAGAGCCTGAAGGATAAAGGGGGAAGGAGAAAGGCTAAAAGGGAAAGGTGAAAGGATAAAGGTTAAGCGGTACAGAGAGGGTGGCAGCGGCAGAAATAAGTTAATTTTAAAATTTATATAGCCCTGTGGCTTGTCTCTCAGTTTGTTCCTTAACTTTGATCATGCCTTTAAATACTTCACTCTATGACTGCTGATGAAAAATCACTGGTAATTATCGGAGCGGGATTCGCCGGACTGGCTGCCGGCATCTACGGTCGGCTCAACGGTTACAATACACAGATCTATGAGATGCATAACCAGCCCGGCGGACTCTGCACTGCCTGGAAGAGAAGGGGCTATACTTTCGATGCATGCATTCACTGGCTGGTGGGATCATCCCCTGACAGCCCCCAGCACGGCATCTGGGAGGAGACAGGGATAGCACAGGGAAGAAAATTTGTCTACCCCGATGAATACTGTCGCTGTGAGGGAGGCGACGGGCGTACTGTCATCTTCTATTCCGATGCCGGCAGGCTTGAGGAACACCTGCTGCAACTCTCCCCTCAGGATGAGGAGACCATCCGCGACTTCATCAGCGGTGTGAGGATGTGTACCCGTTTTGACTTTCCGTCGGATGACGACCCGCCATTCGTCAGGCTGAGGAAGACCGTTGCGATGTTCCTGGCCTTCATTAAGAACGGCAGGGAATGGAAGAAATGGACCAATATTACCGGTGAGGAGTTTGCCAGCCGCTTCAGCGATCCTCTCCTGAAAGAGGCATTCCGTGAAATATGGATCCCCGAGTTTTCCATGCTCTTCATGCTCTTCACCTTCGCCTGGCTTCATAAAAGGAACGCGGGCTATCCCATCGGCGGCTCGATGCCTATGTCGAAGGCCCTCGAAGCACGCTACAGGGAGCTGGGCGGAGTAATCAACTATAACAGCAAGGTTGCACGGATACTCACCACCGACGGCAGGGCTACCGGCATCAGGCTGGTAGACGGCACAGAGATCCCCGCCGCCAGGGTCATATCCGCGGCTGACGGCCATGCTACCCTCTTCAACATGCTCGACGGCAAATACCTTGATACAAAGACACGTCACCAGTATGAGAAGTGGCCTCTGTTTCATTCACTCCTCTTCATATCACTGGGGGTCAACCGCAAATTCGATGATCTGCCGGTCACGGTCTCAGGGATCAGCTTCCAGCTTAAGGAGCCGGTGATGATAGCAGATAAAATGCGTGAGAGACTTCCGGTGCATGTCTATAACCAGGATCCGACGATGGCACCCGAAGGCAAGACAGCCGTCACCGTGATGTTCGACTCCGATTACGGATACTGGCAGAAGCTTCACGAAGACCCTGCCGTATATGTGCAGAAGAAAGACGACATCGCCAAAACAGTCGTCAGGCTCCTGGAGCAGCGCTTCCCAGGCATCACTGAGCAGGTTGAGGTTACCGACGTGGCCACCCCGCTGACCTTTGAGCGATACACCGGCAACTGGCAGGGATCATTCGAGGGGTGGATCATCACCCCTGAAAACGCATATACAATGACAAAACCGCTGCCGCAGACGGTACCGGGACTCAAGAACTTCTACATGTGCGGACAGTGGGTTGAGCCGGGCGGAGGACTCCCCACCTCCATCCTGTCGGCAAAACGGTTGCTGAAGACCATCTGCAAAGAAGACCGCAGAAAATTCCGCAGCCGATAACCGCCTACCGGTCATTACCCCGGGCACATCCTGAACCATCAGCACCCGCAATGCCCTCCCTGGCCCGGCGCCGGGCCAGGTAAGGCTATACCTCCAGGTTGCTCATCTCCTTTGTCACGGTGAAGCTGTAATCCGGATATTCATAAATCGGGACACGCGGTTCGGTCTGGCCGATGCTGTAGCCGAAGAGTCCCTCGTACTGCGCCGTCTCCTCGCCCAGCTCCTCCAGTTGCCTGAGGTATTCATGTATCGACTTAGACTCGATGATGATCATCTTTCCCATCTTGTTGATTATCGGGCTGTGCGTCCGGGTGATGTCATGGTCGAACTGAAGTATCCTCCTGCCATACCTGGTGATACCCACCACCCTGAATGTCAGGCTCTTGCCCACTCCCGGCAGGTTGAGCACGTTACGGTCGGTACCCAGGAAGGGCAGGTCGGCAGAGCGGCGCAGCGCATCGATGTTCTCAACGATATTCTCCGCGTTGTCCGCAAACTGCCTTACCGTCTCGTAATGTTCACTGTCGATCCTCCCGATGATCTTCTCCTCAAGCTGCTCCTGCACCACCCTGGCATTGGGTGCGAAATTGAAGTTGTTCTCCATGTAACCCTTGACTGTGAAGGTATAGTAAGGCAGGATGCCAACATCATTCATCACCTTCCTCAGCTTGGCCGTATGGCCCCTGCGTGATGCAGCCGTCGTGAAGACAAGCTGGTTGGTGATGAGCCATCCGGCACCGGTGAGCAGGCGCGCTGCCTTGCTCGACTCGGGGGTGACCTCCATGGGCGACTCGACGTGTGTCTGTATGAGAAACTGAGAGATGCCTATCTCCCGGGCCTTCTTTTTGAAGTCGCCTAGTATCTGCACCAGCTCGGGCGTTATCCGCTGCGGAAGGTATGTAAGCATCCTCGTCCCGAGCCTCACCCGCTGTATCTCGGCATGCTTCTCACCGTCAGGCCTCTGTCTGTTCTTCTCACGCTTGTTGCGCGCCATCTCCCAGACAGCATCGAGGAGCGCCTTCAGGCTCCTGTCAGAGCTCATCAGGGCGTCGCCGCCGGTGATGAGTATATCCCTCAGCTGGGTGTCATCCTCAAAGTATTGCAGCAGCTTCTTCTGTTTCTCCCACCAGCTCTCCGTGGGCTTCAGCTTGTCAAGGTCGAAGTTGAGGTGACCGCTCTGGAAATCGTACATGCGCTGACAGGGGGAACAGAGCCCGCCGCACGCCCTCCCCATGGTGTCAGGGATGAGTATGGCCACCTCCGGGTACCGCCTGTGAATGTTATTATATGATGGAAGCAGCCATCCTGCCGCGTTGGGCTCCCCGGGGACAACCTTGTCTTCCTTCTCCCATGCGACGATATGCCCGAACTCATCAACCAGCTGGCGGCTGTAGACGATATAATGCCTTATGGCCAGATCGGCGCCGATGGCAAAATAGGGAACACGAACATGCAGCAGTGAGAGGTAATAGGGGTTCACGAAGAATGGTATACCCGCCTTCTCGGCATCATAGAGTATCTTCATGGTGTCAGGGTCAAGCGAGTGACCCAGCATCTCATTGAGGAGGTCAGGCGACCGCACTGCAAAATGGAGATGGAACTTGTAATTGTCCCACCACTCGTTCATCATCTTCAGTTTCTCATCCCGTGAAATGCCCTCAGGAAATGTATATTTTTCGTCCTTGATCTGCCCTGCATCAATCTTGTTTATCAGCAGATTGATGATCCTCTCCCTGTTCTCCTTGCGCAGCTCCACGATGCGCGGGTCGACTCCCGAGGGGTACATCTCCATCCACCTCTCAACAGTATCCCTGTCGGGTATCACCTGGTTGCTGTCGCCCCTCAGCTGCCTGAAGAGCTGGATCATGTCTATGAAGAACTCGGGCTTGGAGCCGCCCGTGCCCTTAATCACTGCAAGCCATATGAACCTGATCGGGTTGCTCACGGCGATCTCGCCGCGCAGGTTGGGATCCGGATACTCTATGCCGGCATGATCAATGTAGTCCAGTATCCTGATGATGGCATAGTCGTTCCACGAAAGCTTCTCAAAATTCTCACGCCGCGTGACCTTGTCGGTCTGGAACCGGAAGGCATCCTTGCGGCTGCTGTATTCCGACTGTATCCAGTTTTTTACTCCTATCTGTGCCTCGATCTCGTTCTTCGACTCCCTCATGATTGTCTCGAGCATGGGGTTTTCACGCAGCAGCACGCGCAACAGACGGTGCGAACGGACGCTGATGGCTATCCTGTCAAGTTTCTCATTTTCTGTCATTACTGTTCTCTTTTTTGGTGGCGGGACGCTACAAGATAATAAAAATGAGCCATAGTACTGGCACATACAGACCTTGCCCTTTAAAAAAAATTGACTTCCGGGGCCTCATGGCATATATTTGTAATGTTGTTCCGGCGATTATTTAATTGATTGTGAAACGAATTAAGAGAGACCCTGTTAAATAGACTCTGAAGGCAGGGCGTTACAGACATGAAGCGACAGTCTAACTGAAAAATAGCCCTTAATTATGAAAAAAATCTATCTCATTATTATTCCGATGGCAATCCTGTTGACAGGATGCGAGTGGATCGGCGGTCTCTTCTCCAAAGATATTGGAACTGACCTTACCGTGACCATACCGGTAGATGCTACATCAGAAAAATCAGCCCAGGAAGCCACAGCAGTGAGTTTTTCTGCATCTGAGACTCTCAGTCTTGAAGACAATCGGGACCTTGAGGATTACCTTGACAATATCAAGAATATAGACCTCAAATCGCTTGTCGTGACTGTCAACGGACTGGGAGCCGCTCAGGTAATTAATACAATTTCCATAGAGGCAGAGGGTGTGGGCGTCATGGCCACCTACAGCAACATCACTGCTGAAGCCAATTCTTTCACTCCTGATGTGGACAAGAAAAAGCTGACCGCTGCAGCCGATAAGCTCCTGACTGACAAAAAGCTCACCTTCACTATCAACGGCACCATCAGCGGACCCCTGGCATTCTTTGTCAGGCTGACATTTGATGCCGTCATCAAGGCCGGGCTGTAGCGGCATGGGGCCGGTATATTGCCCTTGCAGTGGCATCCCTTTCAGTTATTTCTATTTTTGCAGGGAATAATACGTGCCCCTTGTGAAGGAAAGACAAACCGGTACCAGGTCCGCCAGGGTATTGCTCCCCGCTATCCTTGCTGCTTTTTTTCTATCCATAAACCTTGCAGCGCAGGACTCCACAGCAGTCCGCTCGGAACTAATTCCTCAGATATCCGGCATACTGAAGACGAAGGTTGAGTACGACCTTGACAACTCGCTGATGCGATTCGAAGTACGAAATGCAAGGTTCAGCGTCCGCGGCGGTATCAATGACTATATGTCTTACAAGCTCGAGATCGATCTCTCCGACGAGGGCCAGATGAAGATGCTCGACGCCTATGTCAGGTTCTCTCCTGTCACCGACCTTAACTTCTACCTGGGTCAGCGCAAGATACCATTCAGCAGCGACTATATGCGAAGCCCGGCAGACAACATCTTTGCCAACCGTTCATTCCTGGCCAAGTACATCAACGAAGGGATGCGCGACATAGGTTTCTATGCCGAGTATACTTTCCGCGGCGAGGTTCCTGTGTCTGTCGTGGCCGGGGCAGTGAACGGCACGGGTAACAACAATCCCCGGTGGATCGGGAGACCCAATTTCGCCGCTCGTCTGGCAGCAGGGAAAGATGATGGTATAAGAGCTGCCACTAATTTCTATTTCGGCAATGGTGCCGACGAGCCTGATCTTTCGATGTTCGGCGCAGAACTGCGATACAATAACGGGCATTTCTTTATCGAAACAGAATATATTGTAAGGCAATGGACTGACACCCTGTCAGCCAGGCAGAGAGATGACGGAATATATCTTCATTCATACTACAATATCATGACCGGGAACACAATGGTCAAGATAGTCACTCCCACGGCAAGAATTGATTTCATCGGCGACGCAATATTCAGGGGCAATATAGGGGCCAGCCGCTTCACCTGCGGCGTCAACCTGGGCTTCGAAGCAAAACAGTTCTATTCGGAGATAAGGCTGAACTATGAAAATTACTTCCGAAGCCTGCTTCCCATACACACCGATAAATTCACCCTCGAATTCATAGGCAGGTTCTGACGCCTCAATCCTGCTCTGTTGATTTTGACACAATATTTATTTGATTCTCAGCAATATTATTGCCGTTACAGGCAATAATTGGCTGGCCCTGCCTGTTTTTAGATAGTACCAAAGGATAATGAGATGAAGGTTAGAATTATCAATCTGAAAGTACTGGCGGTGATGAGCGTCATAATACTCCTGGCGACCGAAAGCTGCAAAAAGGATCAGGAGGAGATCAGAGACGGTGATGGCAACGTTTATACGACTGTCACCATCGGCACACAGGTATGGCTTAAGGAGAACCTCAGAACAACACGTTACAATGACGGCACATCCATTCCCAACGTAACCGGAGATGCATGGGAACCGCTGCTTACTCCGGCCTACTGCTGGTTTGGTGACCTGGAGGCCAATGCAGGCATCTACGGAGGGCTGTACAACTTCTTCGCGGTAAAGAGCGGCAAGTTGTGTCCCACGGGTTTCCATGTCCCCTCCCGGGGAGAGGTTTTGATACTGACCGATTTCCTTGGTGCTGATGCAGGGGGGCAGATGAAGAGCATGACATTGTGGAATGTTCCGAATGACGGCGCCAACAACAGCAGCAGCTTCACAGCCCTGCCCGGCGGTATGCGCATATCGTCATTCATACATAACGGAATGTTCGGCTACTACTGGACATCCACCCTCTTCAATACCAACTCGGGGTACTATTTTATCCTCTCATATGACAATGCCCTGGTTGAGGAGGATAACCGCTGGGGATCATCCGGACTCTCGGTGAGATGCATTAAAGACTAGAAATCCGGAATTAGTGTAAAAAATCACCTGCTTGACGTAAAAAAAGGAGGGCACTTTTTGCTTTTTTTTTATTTTCCGCTGCCTAAAACGAATAAGACTTACTCTTATGAAAAGACTTTTTTTTCCCTTTGCGAGCATTTCGCTTTTATTGATCTTTATGGTTCTTGTCTCCTGCAGGAAAGATAAGCAGAGCCTGCCTGTAGTGATTACCGGCACTGTCACTGATGTTACACGCACTGCGGCATCTGTCGGAGGAGAAGTAACGGATGACGGGGGTCTGGATGTCACCTCCCGGGGATTCTGCTGGGGTACAGCCGCCAATCCCGTCGTTACCGACAATAAGACAACAACCGGTGCCGGTACCGGCACCTTCAGTGCCGTGATCACGGACCTGTCACCATCCACGCCGTACTATGTACGAGCCTACGCCATCAATGAGCTGGGGACGGCGTACGGTGATCAGCAGTCTTTTACCACCGGTGACATCGTTGCAGCAACACTCACCACAAAAGCTCCCGGCAGCCTGACGTCATCGTCAGCAACCTCCGGAGGGGATATTACGGATGACGGCGACGGGGACGTCAGCCTGAGAGGCGTTTGCTGGAACACAACAGGATCACCTACGACAAGCGACAGTAAAACGGAAGACGGGTCCGGGGCCGGGGCATATGACAGTGAGATTACAGGCCTGGATGCCAACACCACATACTATGCAAGGGCATATGCAGTGAACGCTGCCGGCACGGCCTACGGCAACGAGGTCACCTTTAAGACCGAGGCCCTCACTGTGACCGATATCGACGGCAATGAATACGCTGCGGTGAAGATTGGCACCCAGGTTTGGATGGCGGAGAACCTGGCCACCACAAAACTGAACGACGGCACCAAGCTGACAACTGACAATGAGATACCGCTGGTGACTTCCGCTGCAGCGTGGGCGGCCCTCACCACCCCCGGCTATTGCTGGTATGACAATGACAAGGAAGGCACAGAATCCTCCGGACCTTTGTACAACTGGCATGCCGTCAGCACGGGCAAGCTCTGTCCGGTCGGCTGGCATGTGCCTTCAGCATCCGAATGGATAGACTTGATCCATTACCTGATACTGAACGGTTATAATTACGACGGATCAACCAGCACGCCTACCAGTGAAAACAAACTTGCAAAGGCAACAGCCTATCCGGAGGGATGGAAAACATCGTCCAACACGGGTGCCCCCGGTAATGATGATTATCCTGACAAGGTTAATGCTACCGGTTTCTCGGCAAGGCCGGCCGGGTACAGGAGACATGACGGCACCTTTCTTGACCGTGGCGACTGGGCTTACTGGTGGTCCTCCTCCTCAGCCAGCGACGAGTATGCACACTATTACAATATCTTCTACAATACTGAATCCATATACTACAACTACTGGCTGAAAAACAACGGTTACTCGGTGCGCTGTATAAAGGATTAGCCGCGGCCGCAGAAGCCTCTTCCTGAGTATCCCGCAGGAACCCGTAATAAAAGATCAGCCGCGGGCGCAGAGCTCTCCTCCGGAGTGACCTTGTGCTGCCATTTATAAATGATCAGCTGAGGGTGCTGAGCTCTGCACCCGGGTGACAGAGTGCTGGCGGTCATCCCGTTGCCACACCTGCATGGCTTATTCTGTGCCCGGAACAACGAACGGGATGGGTGCAGGCAAGTCACTGCTTCCGCATTATTTCCTATATTTACAACATACTGTTGAGCACCAGGAATGAACCTTCTCTTCATATGCACGGTAAACAGGATGCGCAGCTGCACGGCAGAGACCGTTTACAGTGCCGATCCGGCATACAGTGTAAAATCTGCCGGCATAGCTCCCACCGCCCCCAACCAGGTCACCGCTGAGCTGCTGAACTGGGCTAACAAAGTATTCGTGATGGAGAATATGCACCGGACGTTCATCACCGAAAAGTTTCCCGACATAGACCTGAGAGAGAAGCTGATCGTCCTCGGCATACCCGATTTCTTCTATTACATGGAGCCCGAGCTGGTGGATCTCCTCAGGGCGAAAGTCGATCCCTACCTGGAGTCTTGATCAGTCGGCAGTTTGAGGCTCCGACACAGCGGGAGGAGGCTCAATCCCGCATCCGCCAGCTGGCGGATCGGGACGGCAGCCCTCAGTCCGCAGTCCGCAGCCCTCAGTTTGAGCCGCCGACGGAGGCGTTATTGCAGCCTGGCATGGATTCCGCAAACCCGTTTTTAGCGATTCCGCCCCGATAGGCTGGCGTATCGGGACATTACAGTGGTGTGAAGTTTAATCCACGGCAACCCTGGCAAATAGACCTTATTCACGGGTCGATGCAATATTTTCAGAAAAGATCTGTTTTATTGTTAAAATATTTTATCTTTGTAATATATAATTTACTTAAATATCACGAAATGATTTCTCCAGATCTTATCAAAGGTTCACTCAAGACCATCGTCCTCAGGCTCCTGAAAGAGAACGGCCGCATGTACGGTTATGAGATTACCCGCAAGGTTGAAGAACTTACTGCGGGCAGGATAAAGCTTACCTACGGGGCTCTCTATCCTGTTCTTCACAAGCTTGAGAATGAAGGTGTGCTGGTGACCGAGGCAGAGAATTTCAACAACCGGATACGCATCTATTACAGTCTTACTCCAAAAGGCAACTCCGTTGTAGCGGAAAAGGTCAAAGAGATGAAAGAATTCATCGAGTCACTTCAGAGCATCGTCAATCTAAAGCCGGGACTGAACAATGGCTGAGCTGAGCCTTCAAGATATCAATCGGATCACCCGCGACGTCAGGAAGGAAAATATCATCTTTCCGCACTTGTCGGATGAGCTTATTGATCACCTCTGTTGCGATGTGGAGGAGCAGATGGCCGGCGGCCTGGATTTCCAGGATGCCTACCGGAAGGTGAAGGAAAAGATGGGGTACCGGAGATTAAGGGAGATACAGGAAGAGACACTATATGCAGTTGACACCAAATACAGAAAAATGAAAAAGACAATGAAGATCTCAGCAATAGCAGGTACGATCCTGCTGGGCTTCGCGGCATTATTCAAGATAATGCACTGGCCCGGGGCTGGCATAATGCTGACCCTGGGTGCCTTTATCCTGGCTTTTGTCTTTATGCCCTCAGCGCTGACGGTCCTGTGGAAGGAGACCCGCAGCCGCAAGAGACTGTTCCTCTACATCTCCGCCTTCGCCGCATCGATGTTGTTTATACTCGGTGTAGTGGCCAAGGTACAGCACTGGCCACTGGCCGGACTGATACTGCTCCTGGCAGTTCTCACAATGATTTTGGCATTTATCCCTGCGTTGCTGGCCGGCAAGCTGAAGGAAGAGGAAAATCCGGCCAGGAAACTGCTATATATCCTTGGTGCGGCAGGAATATCCTTCTTTGTCCTGGGAATAGTATGCAAAATACAGCACTGGCCCCTGGCATCCCTGTTACTGATATCCGGAGTGGTTATCACTTTTCTGTTGTTTGTCCCGTGGCACACAGTCATTTTCTGGAAGTCGGAGAAAAATGTGAGCGCAGAATTCATCGTTATGGTCATCGGCTCCGTCGCCATTGTGCTCCCGGGGCTGCTACTCAATCTCAGTCTTCAGAGAAGCTATGAAGCAGGCTATTACAGACAAGTATCAGAACAGCAGGCACTCTTCAGCTACAGGCTCGCTGAAAACCAGTCGTTCACAGCCGCCAGCACCGATACCGTTGCCGCACCGGTTCTTGCGGAAATCAATGCCAGTACGACTGATTTGATAAGCTTCATTAATGATATCGAAGCTGAACTGATTGCCGCTGCGGAAGGCACCACGAACAACAAGGCCTTCATCGCCAGCCGGGTCGAAGAGAGTGACAGTGTTATGGAAATTAAGCTCGAAACGCTTCCAGAACCATTCAATCCTGTGCCTTTCAATGATTTCCTGGCAGACACCGACGGGTCTCGCACAGAACTGGGCAAGAGGTTGAAAGCCTATTCTGATCATCTTTCAGAGCTGGTACAAGAAAGCGGTTTCGGCAGTTATCTGACCCTCCTTGATCCCTCCGTCTACCTGCCGGAAGCTGATCCGGATTTAGCGCGGATATCGCTTTTTTCCGGACTGCATATGCTGGAGCTCATGAAAACCGGAATAGTAACCGTGGAATACAGGGCTCTCTCGGCTCTCACTGAAAACTAAAATCCGTCAAAGAATCAAGATCATGAAACAGAAGATATATTTACTTGGCCTGATAACCATTGCAATAATAGTCATTGGTGCACTTTTCAAGGTAAGTCACTGGCCGGGTGCCGCACATTTGATAATATTGGGAATAGTATTGCTTGTTTTCTTTTTTCTCCCTCTTGCCCTCAGGAATCACTATATGACTGCAGGCAACAGGGAGAACAGGGTGCTGTACATAGTGACATGGCTCACATGCCTTGTCGTATTCGGCGGGATGCTTTACAAGACAATGCACTGGCCGGGTGCAGGCAAGATCCTGATGGTTGCACTTCCTTTCCCTTATGTGGTGTTTCTTCCGGTCTTCCTTGCCGTGACATCAAAGGACAAAAACTTCAGTATCCATAATACGGTTTCCGTGTTGTTCCTGCTGACAGGCATATCAGTCTTCTCTGCCCTGCTGGCGTTAAATGTTTCAAAGGAAAGAATTGATGACAGCATGCAACTGTCGCGCACCTACAACAGGATGGAGGCAGTGCTTGACAGGATCCCTCCACCGGCAGACAGCGATCCTCTGGTGCGGAAAATTGATGAATTGCTTGGTCTTGTCGATGAATACCAGTCGCTGATCCTTTCCAGCAGGGATATAACTGAGGAGTCGTGGAATAATGACACCTGGAGTCTGCGCCGGCCTGAAGCGGCAGACTTGGGATCACCGGCACTGTTGACCGGAGGCAAAGACCCCTCTCCGGATCTGAGACTTCAGACGGTTCTGGAGAGCCTGCTGAATGACCTTGAGAGCATACCCGGATATGAGAGCCTGGCCACAGCAGGTTATCCGATCTTTGATTTCACGAAGAGCGCTGATGATCCTGATGGCTGGACCATGGGGAAGTTTTTCGCATCACCCGGCGTCTGGTCGCTGACCTACCTTGACGGGCTGGAGACAAACCTGAAACTGCTGAAGGCAGGCGTGGATTAGATGATCCGGCCTTTTGCGGTGCAGATCGCTTATTTTGCGTTCATCTGATCCCGCGCACCTAAAAGCCGGCTACCGCGGAAGGAACATAACTGCTGTTCCCATATCCATCACCCCGTGGAGTATGGCAAACCATGGAAACAGAGTAGGACGCTTGTAAATGGCAATACCTATCAGGGCCGCAAAGGGCAGGAAGACCAAACCGCGGTAGAGCATGAACTTCAGGTCCGGGATGAAGGGCATGGTCACATGCTGCAGGGAAAGGAACAGCACCGGCAGGGCCACCGCCAGCCATTTCGGTTCAACCCTCTCTGCCAGTCGCGGCATGATGTAGCCGAAATACGTAGCCAGCTCCGCGAAGACGATTGTGACCGGAAAAGCGAACAGCAGCACAACGGCCAGCCATCTCTCCAGAGGGCGGAACATCATCTCATACGGTATGGAGGGGTCAGTCCACAGCCACTTGCTTAACAGGTAGTTGGGGCCGAAGACCACCGGTCCGCACAGCAGTGTCAGCAAGATAAATATTCTGACATCCTTTCTGAATGTCAGGCGGTCAAACCGAAAGATTGAGAGATAGCTCTTTCCCTCTCCTCTGAACAGGATGAAAAGCAGAGTTATGCTCACGAGATTGGTCAGTGTTGCGGTTGACAGCCAGTAACCTTCCGACCTGGTCCAGGAATGAAGGAGAAGGGCTATGAGACCCTGAAACAGCAGGAAGAGGGCAGTTCTGCTGACGAGAAGAACCATCAGCCGGGTCATCTCATGCGTGTGTTTGCCGGGAGTTGTCATAGGCGGGAGATCAAAGTAAAGGGGACTCAGTTCTGGTCAAGGTAATCGAGGATGATCTGCACCTCTGCCTTCACCCCGTTGATGAGGGCGCTCTCATCAGGATTGAATGCCGGATGGTGGTTGGTCACTCCCGGACCCGTGCTCAGGTTAAAGTAGCATGAGGGCGCTATCTCCCTGTACCGTGCAAAGTCCTCGCTGGCAGTCATCCGGGGTGCATCCGTGACCATCGCGCTGCCAAGGATCTTTGTGGCACTGGCTCTTGCCAGGCTGTTTAGCGTCGGATCATTTTGCATCGCCGGGTACCCTGAAGTATATTCCAGGCTGTATGTGGCACCGTGGGCCAGTGCTATATTGTCGATGACAGTCCGGATGCGTTCCTCCAGCAGGTGCCGTGTCGGTTCCGAGACGGTTCGCACCGTTCCGGCCAGCAGCGCCCTGTCGGGTATGACGTTCGGTGCGTTGCCGGACTGAAATTTGCCAACGGAGATGACAGCCATCTCTCCGGGGGTGACATTGCGTGACACGATTGTCTGCAAGGCAGAGACGATCTCCGCCCCAGTGACTATCGGGTCTATCCCCAGGTGAGGCATGGAGCCGTGCGATCCCCTGCCCTGTATTATCAGGTAGAAGCCGTCGGAAGCGGTTGAGGCAGGACCGTCGGGCAGTATGCCCACGGCACCCGGCACCGGACCCGGACCGATATGAAGGCCGAAAAAAGCATCTACCTCATCCAGCACGCCGGTCCTGATGATGTCGAGGGCCCCTCCCGGGCTCTGCTCCTCGGCATGCTGAAAGATGAAATAGACAGTGCCTTTTATCTGTTGCTGCATCGAAGAAAGAGTCGCGGCTGTGCCAAGAAGCATGGCAGTATGCACATCGTGACCGCAGGCATGGCTCACGCCTTCATTGACAGAGGCAAAGGGAAGTCCTGTCTCCTCAGGCACGGGCAGGGCATCCATGTCAGCCCTGAAAGCAACTGTGCGGCCTGGCTTGCCTCCCCGCAGGATGCCCACCACACTTGTCGGCGTGGGCCAGATCACCTCTATATTCCCGAAACTCTCAAGCACGGATGTGACATACTCCGAGGTAAACAGCTCCTCGTACGACAGCTCAGGGTTCTGGTGAATATGACGGCGCCACTCTATGATCTTCCCGGCAGGGATATTCTGTACCCATGCGGGCTCCTTCCCGGGCCGGTCTGAAAAGCCTGACGCGTGACAGGCAACAACACTCACCAGGCCAATTAATGAGGCTGTCATGACCAGCCTTTTTGTTTTCATCATATGCTTCCTCTTCAGATCTCTTCTTTGGAACATGGCAATCAGTTATCACCCGTAAAATAACTCATTTTAAATCACTGCATGAAGCTTTCCCGGCATAAATTTGCGCACCGGGCCAGGCTGAACCGGTGCTGCTCCCTCCGGGTCACCACTAAGTTACAGCTGCTGTCTCCTGAAGAACGACCAGATGACTTCGCTGGCGTCGATGTCCCTGCTGGTCTTTCCGATGACCCTGGAGGGAAGATACTGCAGCCCGCCCGGCCACGTGTGTCCGCCACCCTCCACAACGTAAAGGACCACCTCCGTGCCGTCATCCTGGTTGACAAACTCCTTTCTTGTCACCCTTGTTCCATCAGAAGGGTCCCTGTCAGGCTCTTCGGTGACAACGGGCACGGGTGAACATCCGTTCTTTTTCACCCAGTACTCTATGGACTGATCCACTGACAACACCCTCCCCAGCATCTCCCTGCCGAAGTGTCCGTAGATCTCGCCGCCCTGGTACGGCACCACGGGGTCATTCACATTGTTGATGGCCAGCACCGGGATATGTCTTGAAGGAGAGCAACCGGCGATAAAGAGCAGTGGGATATTACCGTCCACGGGGGCTATGGCAGCTATCTTATGCGACAGCTCGCATGCAAGACGGTATGACAGGATCGCTCCGTTGGATATTCCTGTAGCATATATGCGTCGGGGATCTGCATTGTACTCGCTGACCGTCATTTCAACAAGTGCAGCAATAAAGCCGACATCGTCTATATTCTCCCTGTGCGCACGGTCATCCGCCTCCTGGTCCCTCCTGCCGTCGTTCCATGCCAGCTCTATCCCGTCGGGGTAGGCCACCAGAAAGCCATCCCGTTCAGCCAGCCTGTCAAAACCCTTGCGGGTGACCACTATCATGCCCTCCCCGTCCACTCCCCTGCCATGCAGGGCAATCACCAGCGGCATCGGGACAGACCCGTCATATGATGAGGGCACATAGAGTATGAAGCTGCGTTCCAGGCCGTCATGAACCAGCGATGCCCTCTTGTAGGTGCCGTACGACCCGGGGGAGAGCTTCCGGCCAATCCATGAAACAACCTTCAGGAACAGGGATATTAACGGCTTTGTTATTGATGTGTACAATCCTTTTATCATCAGTTTCTCTTCGTTTGTCAGGCCTCCGGATTGTCAGCTGCCAGCTGGCTGCCATCCTCTTCCGGCTGATAATGGTAGGCAAAAAAAATTGACTTCAGCACTTTTGATTATTATTTTTGCTGACGGGGGATCCTTGTTTCCTTTCGGAAATATATTTAAAAACATAATCAGTATCGGTAACTTTCAGCTTAAATGTCCGTCTTTTTACCAAACACCTGAACCATGATCAAAAGCTACCTTACCACTGCCTGGCGCAACATCGTCACGAACCGTTTCTATTCAATACTGAATATCGTAGGGCCTGCAATAGGCATTGCCTGTGCAATAATGATACTGCTTTACGTCAGGGATGAGCTGACTTTTGACAAACACAGTCCTGATTACCAAAGAGTCTATCGGCTTGAGAGCGACTTCAACATATCGGGCAAAGCCACACAGGCAGGGCTGGTTCCTATGCCCATGGCTCCCACCCTGAAAGATGAGTATCCGGAGATAGAGGAGTTTGTGCGTTTTGCAGGCTTTGGCCTCGAGGACATCCTCTTTGAATACGGTGATCTCAAATTCTTTGAGGATAATATCTATTTTACCGATTCAACAGTATTCAAGGTCTTCAGTCACGAATTCATCCTCGGTTCACCGGATGGAGCCCTTAACGAACCTAAAACCATAGTCATAACAGAGAGCTTTGCCTCAAAGTATTTTGGCAAGAAGAACCCTGTGGGAGAGGAGCTTAAAACAAGCAACTTCGGCAATTTCCGTGTTACAGGGGTGATCAGGGATGTGCCTTCAAACTCGCACCTGCGTTTCGACTGCCTTCTCTCAATGGCAACCGTTGTTGAGCTTGCCGGGACTGATAATTTCAATTCGCGCGCTGCACCGGCGTTCTGGAACATCTCAGTGTTTGGCTATGTCAAGCTTATTAAAGGTGCGGACATTCAGACTCTGCTTGACAAGTTCCCGGCCTTCTATGACAAATACATGAGTTCGCTGGGGCAGCAGATCAATGCCACCTTCAGGCTTATGGCCACCCGTGTTGACAAGGTACACTATAATTCACACCTGGAATTCGACCTGCCGGTTGGCAATTTCAGCTATATCGTCATCTTTTCCCTGGTGGGACTGTTCATGATTCTGATAGCAAGCCTCAACTATATGAACATGGCCACAGCAAGGTCAGTCAACAGGTCCAGGGAAGTAGGCATGAGGAAAGTGATAGGTGCAGGAAAAGGCTCATTGATACGCCAGTTTCTAAGCGAATCAATGGTTCTCGTGATCCTGGCCCTCATCATTGCCCTGGTGATTACCATCTTCAGCCTCCCTTATTTTAATTCCCTTACCGGAAAGGCGATATCCATGGGTGAACTCTTCCGCCCGGTGACATTCCTGATGGTGATTGCAATTACCCTGTTTGTCGGGTTGGTTTCAGGCAGCTATCCGTCGTTTTACCTCTCGTCGTTCTCTCCTTTGGAGGTCCTGAAGAGCAATGTCAATCCCCGCCAGGGCAAAGGGCTGATGAGGAAGATACTCGTGGTTTTCCAGTTTGCGGTGGCAGGCACACTTATCATATGCACCATCGTGGTCTCAGGACAGCAGAGGTATATCCATCACAAGGACCTGGGACTTGACAAGGAGAATGTGATGATCATCCCGATGAGGGACACGGCATTCATCAACCACCAATTGCAGGCCTTCAAGAATGAGCTGGAGGAGAACCCTTCCATATCCGGAGTGGCCTCCTCACTGCTGGTCCCTCCGTTCATGGCAAGCAAGGTTGTATTCTGGATCGAGAAGGAAGAAGGGATGGTGGAACTGGCAACAAGCTTCTCCGTCGTTGACCATGAGTTCATTGATGTGATGGGAATAGAGATCGCACAGGGAAGGAACTTTGACAGGATGAGGCCGGCTGACCTTACCGGTGCGTTCATAGTAAACGAGGAGGCTGTAAAAGCTTTCGGATGGGGTGACAACCCCCTGGGCAAAAGGATAAGGTTCGGGGTTAACCCCGCCACAGGCGAGGCGCAGAGAGACGGGGAAGTGATAGGGGTGGTGAAGGATTTCCACTTTTCATCGATACACAATAAGATAGAGCCCTTCATCTTTGTCGTCAGCGAGAACCCCAATACAAATTTCTATGTCAGGATCTCCGGCGACAACATACCTGCCTCTGTGGAATATATATCAACCACCATGGCGAATCTGGGCAACAGCCTGCCTTTCAACTATTTCTTCTTCTCTGACAAGCTTGACGAGATGTACACCGCCGAGAACAAGCTAAACTCACTGTTCAATATCTTCTCCATACTTACAATCCTGATTGCATGCATCGGGCTGCTGGGCCTCACCTCATATGTGACGGAACAGCGTTCCAGGGAGGTGGGCATCCGCAAGATCATGGGGGCAGATGTAAAACAGGTTGTATGGCTGCTCAACAAGGATTTCCTGATGCTGGTGCTGCTCTCCAACCTCATATCATGGCCTGTTTCATACTATTTCATGGACAAGTGGCTTCAGGGATTTGAGTACCGGATGGCTTTCGGGCTTGCACCTTTTGTGGCAGCCACCCTTGTCCCGTTCCTGCTGTCGCTGGTTATCACGCTGGTAATAGCTCTCATTACCACCAGCCTGGTGTCCGTCAATGCTGCAGGCACCAACCCGGTCAATACCCTGAAAAGGGAGTAGCGATCAACAGGGAGACTGCCTTATCCACCCGTGCTCCGCTGGAAAATCAGCGTCCGGCGGAAACAATTTCTGTTTAATTTTGTCTTCTGTAAACATTGCAGAAACAAATACCTGAAGACAATGCAGACGATACTTGGCGCCAACGGAACCATAGGCAAGCTTCTTGCCCGGGAGCTCATGTCATACACAGACAGGGTACGGCTGGTGAGCCGCAAGCCACGCAAGGTAAACGAAACCGACGAGCTCATGGCCGCCGACCTGACGGAGCCGGGAGCCGTCGACAGGGCGGTGAAGGGTTCGGAGGTGGTCTACCTCGTAGTGGGATTTGAATACAAGGCGAAGGTATGGGAGGAGAAATGGCCTCCGCTGATGAGAAACACAATAGATGCCTGTGCAAAGCACGGGGCGAAGCTGGTCTTCTTTGACAACGTCTACATGTACGACAGGGATCAGATATCGCACATGACCGAGGAGACCGCCGTCAACCCCCCGAGCCGCAAGGGCGAGGTCAGGAAGCGTATTTCGGAAAAGCTGCTCGAGGCTGCACGCGAGGGCTGGATAGAGGCACTTATAGCACGGTCGGCCGACTTCTACGGGCCTGACAACAACAACAACTTCATCACCCAGATGGTGATGAAGAACTTCAGGGAGGGGAAGAAGGCCATGTGGTTTGTGGGGTCAGAGTTCAAACACTCATTCACCTACACCCCTGATGCTGCCAGGGCTACAGCCCTGCTGGGCAACACCCCCGATGCGTACGGGGAGGTGTGGCATCTGCCCACCGAAAGCCACCCTGTCACCGGCAGGGAGATGATAACCATGATCGCCTCGGAGATGGGCGTTGAGCCGAAGATATCACTGCTGCCGAAATTCATGATACGGCCTCTCGGGCTCTTTATTCCCATCATGAAGGAGATGCGCGAGATGATCTACCAGTATGACCGCGACTACTTCTTCGACTCATCAAAGTTCACCCGGAGGTTCAACATCAGCGCCACTCCCTACGCGGAGGGCATAAAAGCCACATGCCGGGCCTTCACAGGTCAATAGGAAGATCGCATTGCCGTCCCTCCTGCCCTGACAGCCCCTTTGGCATGATTTATGAAACCTGAATGACAGCAAAAATCAAAATTTATCCATCATGAAGAGACTTATTTTGTTCATAGCAATTATCGGCACCAGCGTGCTTGCCTCAGCTCAGACTTCTCCATATGCCCTGGGCGGACGTTTTTACGGCGGAGGCGACTTCAACGGTGCTGAGATATCATTCCAGAAAAGCGTCAGCGACCGCCACCGTACGGAACTTGATGCCAGCTTCGGCTTCAGGTCTGACAACAGCAGAATAGCACTGGTGGGAATGTACCACTGGGTCTGGAACCTGCCGGGCAGGTTCAGCTGGTTTGCCGGCCCCGGAGCTACCATCGCATACGACAACTACAATGATAACAGCTATGTTAACGTCGGTATCGGAGGACAGATAGGTATTGAATACAACTTCAAGGGCATACCCCTGATGGTCAGCCTTGACGCCCGTCCCATATGGGATTTCCTTGGCGACGTCAACGGCCTGGGCTGGGGCACCGCACTGGGAATACGCTATACCTGGTAATACGGACGTATTACTCCGGGGATCCAAACACGTCAATTGACGTTTGCATCCTTGTGCGACATCCGTGTTATCGTAAAGACACCCTCTCCCCTGTTCACACCGGAGGTGATGGCCAGTCCGGCCTCCGCTGCCAGCCTGCTCAGTCCGCCACGGGCCATGTACTTCCCGAAGTTACGGTAATGGTCGCCGCGTGCCGCGCGCTCTATGCCCCATGCCAGCCATGCAGCCGGACCCGGGGTCATGGGACAGTTGTAGTCGGCAACGATGATCCTTTTAGCCAGGCGACGCATCTCCTCAAG
>CAYPKP010000015.1:0-43641 GCA_964411345.1 uncultured Rikenella sp.
TTCTTTAACATGTTCTCATCCAGGATTGACGGTTACGTCTCCAAAATCGATGAGGCAGGCTTCAGTCTGACTCAGACCTTTGCCGCATCACTGAAGAAGTAGTTCACCGAATTTATTCTTTTGGTCAAAAAAAGAAAGGATTTAGAAGATGCCAAAGATTAAATTAGGAACCAAATCGCCACGAATCGACATGACGCCGATGGTGGACCTGTTTGTGCTGCTGCTTACCTTTTTCATTCTGACAGCTACATTCAGGCCCCAGGAAACGGCTCCTGTTGATACACCTTTTTCTGTGTCGGAGAAACCGATGATGGATGCCAACGTAATGACCGTTCTCATTGCGAAAGACAGCCGGATATTCTTCAATGTTGACAACGGACCGGATACCATTCTTAAATTCCGCCCCAAGATCCTTGCCGAGATGGGCAAGCGCTACAACATTGAGTTTACCGAGGATGAACTTCGCCTCTTTGAGAGAACAGGCACCTCCGTCGGGGTCCCGATCCAGGATATGAAGGCCTACCTTGCCCTGAAAGATACTGAAGATAAAATAGCAATGGAGACAGGTGTCCCTATCGACTCAACGGACAACCAGCTTGCACTCTGGATCCTCTTTGCACGCCAGGTAAACCCTGCAGTGCAGACAATGATCAAGGGTGATGCCGACGTTCCATTCCCGATAGTAAGGGAAGTGCTTGACATTCTGCAGGACAAAAACGTGAACAGGTTTAACCTGATCACAAGTCTAAGGGCAGTTGAAGTAACGGAAGAACAAATAGGAGAAGAGTAAAATGGCAGATATTCAAGTAGAGGAGAAAAGCAGAGGCGGGAAGAAGAAACCAAAAAAAGGTGATGCCCGCGTTGACATGACACCGATGGTGGACCTCATGAGCCTGCTCATTACGTTCTTCATGCTCACAGCAGCGTTCAGCAAACCGAAGGTGATGGAGATCGTTCTTCCGGAAAAAGTGCGGAAGAACGAGAAGGTAGAACCTCCCAAGATCGCTGAGAGCCGGACACTAAACATTATCCTCGGTCCTGACGACAAGGTATTCTGGTACCCCGGCAAAGCCGACCCGGACGTAACCGTGCTGCAGGAGACCGACTTCAGTGCAGAGGGCATCCGCCAGGTGCTGCTCGACAGGAACAGGGCTCTGTTCCGCAAGATAGACCAGTTTGAGAAGGATGTTATCGCAGGTAAGATCGATATCAAGCAGGACTCCATGCGAAGCGCCATCAGTCAGCTGAAGAAGGATGATGACACAGGTCCGATAGTACTCATAAAAGCCTACAAAACGGCAAAATACAAGAATTTTGTTGATATTATCGACGAAATGTCAATTGTAGGTATTGCGCGCTACACATTCACTGAAATAGACTGGATAGAAGAGGGTCTGGTGGTCAATGCAATTGGCCAGGAGCCGGAGACCGCTTCAGGGTCAGCACAATAGAAGACACTGATATGGCAAAGGAAAAGAAAAAATATCCAAGTCTCGATGACATTGTCTTCGAAAACCGTAACAAGGAATACGGAGCCTATGACATCCGCAGGAGATATTCCAGGACGATGAGCCTCTCAATACTCATTGGAATAATCGTGGTGCTCACGGCAGCTATTGTGCCTTACATCAGGGCCAAGAACATAGCCCAGGTAAAACAGAGGGATGCCAATGAGGTTATAGCAGAGATGGCCAACGACCTGCAGCAGGAAGAGGCCGCTCCACCACCGCCGCCACCGCCGCCGCCGCCCGAAGAACAACAGACGGTGGTCAAATATGTGGCCCCTGTGGTTGTCGATACCATCAAACCCGAAGAGGCAACCCAGTTCATGACCGCCGATGATGTGGTTGAGACAGTTGTCGACGCTGAGGTTGTGGAGGTTATCGAACAGGTGCAGGAGGAGATACAGGAAGAGGCACCCCAGGAAGTATTCGTGGTCGTGGAAGAGATGCCTTCATTCCCGGGAGGAGATGTGGAACTGTTCAAGTTCATCTATGACAACATCAAATACCCGGAACTGGCCAAGGAGAACAACATCCAGGGCAAGGTGATCCTCCGTTTCTGCGTTACCTACAAGGGCACTGTTGACCAGGTCTCAATCGTCAGGGGCGTTGACCCCTCACTCGATAACGAGGCAATACGGGTCATCAAGATGCTTCCGCTGTGGAAACCGGGCAAGCAGGGAGGAAAACCCGTGAACGTATGGTACAGCGTCCCGATCAACTTCCAGCTGAAATAACTATTAGCTGATTAAGTGAATAAAAAAGAGGGTGTCCCGCAGGAGACACCCTCTTTTTCTGCTTACTGCCGGTTGAAGAGTGAGAGCTGCCGACTGAAGACTGAAGAGTGCCGGCTGAAGAGTGCCGACTAACCTCAGCTGCCCAGCATGGAAGCTATATAACGCTCCGCCAGAGGGGTCTTATCGAATCCCAGTCCGCTGACGATTACCATTTTACTTCCCCTCCTGGCCATATGGAGCACCCCGTTGTAACCGTCCTCAAAAGCATACTTGAAGAACTCCTCAGTGGCATCAAATGCATTTCCTGCAAGGCTTCCCGCCATGAGAGCAGCCTCCTCTTCACCTTCACAGCTGAACAGGTAGATGTCAAACCTGTCACCGTCAAGCTCATAGGAGGCCCTGAATGCCCCTCGCAGAAACCCGTGGCCAAGAACACTCTCAAGAAGATAGGTCTCCTGGTTAGCCAGCCTGCCCTCGGAAGGAAAGAGTCCAAGCAGGGCAGGGAAATCACTGCTGCCTTCCATCCGGCCCGATATCAGTGAGGCCAGCTCTCTCATCTGAGCATTGACTTTGGATGATCCCGAATGGGTCATGAGCTTCACGTAATACCGATCCTTGTAGAAATGAACCAGCCCCTGCTCACCGTAACCCTGGACGCCCACACTGATGAAATCATAACCCGGTGAACGCTCCATGGAGTACATTCCGAATGCCTGAGAGTCATCACCAAAGCTGTAAATCTCAGCCTTGATCTTGTTCTTTCCCCTGACATATTCCCTGATATTCAGTTCCGTGAAGCCCAGAGCCAGGTAGCCGTCGGCGGCACCGTTGATGTAGTCCCACAAATCATCGGGGGTATAAACCGGATACTCATCGATGACCCTGTAACCCTTCATCTCAGGAAAATGCTGCTGACCCGTCATGACAGCGGAGAGGGCTATGGCTATCCCCGCCAGGAGAACAAATTTTTTATATTTCATAGTCTTATGTTGTTATGCCAGCAAATCGTATGGTACATTTGCCAGCCTGGTGACATCGGTGATCTTCTCCCTGATATTGAAACTCCGTACACATTCTGCCGTGCAGGTGTCACATCCTTCACACGGGTCATGTTCTACTGCCGTTTCGGCAAGAAGCTCCGAGGCCATGGCCAGATTGCCGTAGCCGTAGGCATACATGTACGCCCTCATCAGTTCAGGAACAGGAAGCTCTTTCTTGCAACCCGGCATGCAGTTGCTGCAGGCATTGCAGTAAAGGCCCGGGGATGATGACTGAGCTGCAAGTATGGCCTCCTCATCTGACGTAAGGGTTATATCCCTCATTACCTTCAGATCGGTGGTCAGCTGGTCAAAGGCAGTGATGCCCGGTATGGTTGTATGTACATTGGGATTTGAGAGCACCCATTTCAGGGCGGCAGGAGCATTTACTGGCTGGGTTCTCTCCCGGTCAAGCCATCCTCCTGCCATGGTTTTCATAGCCACGATACCCATGCCTGCGGCAGCGGCCTTGTCCATGGCGCCGTTGATTTCGTCACGGTAGGTCTGACGGTAGTTGTAGGAGGTGAGCACCACATCCCAGATGCCGTCATCAGCCATGGTATTGATGACAAGGGGCTCATTCTTGTGCGTCGAGATGCCTATGAACCTGACCCTCCCCTTCCTTTTAAGGTCAAGCATGGTGTTTACTATATCCTCATGCCTTACCATCTCAACGCTGTCAACGGCATGCATATAGAGAATGTCCACATGATCCAGCTTCAGCCGCTTCATGCTGAGGTCAAATTTCTCCAGGAAGTCAGAAGCAGTGGTATCGGCAGATGGCAGTCCCGTACGGCTGTCCACACCTGCCGGCTTCACCTTGGTGGCAAGCACAAAGGAATCGCGTGGAAGGGTGGAGAAGTAGTTGCCAAGCATCTCTTCATTCCGACCGTTCATATACCCGTGGGCAGTGTCGAACATTTTCATGCCGCCCTCATAGGCAGCCTGCACCAGTGAGCTGTTGTCGGATCGCATCACACCAAAACTAACGACAGGCAGTACAAGGCCTGTACGGCCCAGTGTGCGGGAGATGACCGGCTCATCAGGGACACCGGCGAGAGCCGCATTGTTAAACACCGTAAGGCCGGCAGCGCCTGCAAGGCCTGATCTCAGGAAGTCTCTTCTCTTCATCAATCTGTAATTGGTTAGTTATTTACACCCGAGCCAATATACAAATATTTTGTATTATATTGCTGTTGCAGCAGAGAGCACAGAAGAGCCGGTAAGATGGGACGCTATATTCATAAACTCATCCTGAAGGGGGAAGGAATGAGACTCGACTTCAAGTACTGTATCTCCGATCCGGGAAAGATTGCACGAACACTGTCGGCCTTCTCAAACAGCGAGGGGGGCAAACTGCTGATAGGTGTCAGGGACAACGGATCACTGGCAGGAGTCAGATCAGACGAAGAGCTGTACATGATTGATGCGGCTGCCAAGCTGTATTGCAGCCCTGAGGTGGAAGTAAGTATAAAAAGCCATACCATAAACGGCAAAACGATACTCGAGGCCGATGTACCCGAGAGTGCCGTAAAACCTGTGCGGGCAAAGGATGAGAACGGGAGATGGAGATCCTATTTCAGGCAGGATGACCAGAATTTCATGGCTGACAGGGTGATTGTGCAGGTCTGGCGCAGGACAGGGAGGAACAGAGGTGTCCTGCTGCGGTTTGATGAGAAGGAGAACTTGCTGCTCAGCCACCTGCGCAGGGAAGGAAAGATAACCGTCGGTGAATTTCGGCAAATGGCAGGCATCAACGGCAGGACCGCCGAAAAGATACTGAGTGATTTTATTCTGTGTGGCCTTATCAGTTATCAGGCAGGAGAAAAGGGAATTTACTACAGACTTGGCAATGAGTTTGCAACTGCCTGACAACCCTATTCGATCCTGAACCCCAGGACAAGGACGTCATCTGTCTGCGGTGCGGAGCCCTTCCAGCTCAGCAGCCTCTCCTCCAGTATCTCCTTTTGCCTGCTCATGGGGAAATTTTGTATCTCGAGCAGCAGGTTTCTGAAATTTCCCCTCATAAACTTCTTGCCTGTGATGCCGTTAAACTGATCTGAATATCCGTCGGTAAAGAGATAGTACGAGGTATCCTTCTCCAGGCTCCACTCCTGCCCTTTAAATTCAACCGCCGTTCCCTTCCTGGCGCCTGCAGGTATTCTGTCTCCGTACAGAGTCTCGATCATGTACCTGCCGTCTGTCCGCACTCCGTCAGACTGTGCTCCGGAGAGTTCTGACCGCTCAGCATGATCCACTTCTTTCAGCTCCCTTACCCTGAAGCAATGTAATCCTGCCCCTGAAAATTCAACCTTTCCGCTCTTACGGTCAACGATAAGAATGGCAATCTCCATCGTCTCCGGGCGGCCGTCAGGTGTCTCAGTGGGTTTCAGAGCTTCAGTCAGCCGCGCATGCAGTGCTTCCAGAACCCCTTCCGCAGTCACTCTCTTCCTGCTGTTGAATGCATCCTTGAGCAGGGAGATCCCCGTCAGGGTCAGCAGGGCCGATGATACTCCATGGCCGGTACAGTCACCCACGGCGATCAGAATACGGTTCTCCCTCTCCGCTGTCCAGTAGAAATCACCGCCTACAGGTCCACGCGGCATGTTGAGGATGAAACAGTTAGGAAAGGCATCCTGCAGATTTTTTTCAGGGGGCATCAGGGCACGCTGAATTGTCCCGGCAAAGGCTGATACCTCCTCCATCCTACTGTTGACGCGTTCCAGTTCACTGCTCGTGTTGCCCAGCAGGATCTCCATCTGCCTGCTGCGCTTCTTGACTCTTGAGGAGCGAATCCTCATTAACAGGAAGATAAGCAGTGATCCGGCACCGGCATAGATCAGGATTGCAGGCAGGGTTGCATACCACCTCCTCAGAACCCTGAAACCGAAAGCAACCTCGCTGCTCTCCAGCCCGGTGACCGTTTTGGCCTTCAGCCTGAAGAGATAGCTGCCGCCGGGAAGACTGGTGTAGTCCCTGAAGGTTCGTTTCTCCCACTTTGACCATTCCCTGTCAAAGCCCTCAAGCTTATACATGTATTCAGTCTTATCCTCACCGGCATATGCTGTGGTAGTCCAGCTGAAAGTAATGTTGTTTGATGCAGCCTTAAGCACTGGTCTGTTCTCCTCCGGCTGCACTGTCGAGGGTATTCTGACACCGGTTGGCGTCTCGGTGTAGAATGCATTTTTCATCAGCTGATTTTCACCCGAAGCCACGGATGTGAACAATGTGCTGAAGGCACCATAGTTGAAACCGAGCTTTGATTTGTCAAGGACATATACCTTACGTCCCTTTGTGATCCAGATGTTACCGTCCATTTCCGTTACGCCGCCGGTCGCCACATCAGGAAGAAAATCAAACTGCCTTCTGAATACCACATGTCCCTGGCTCGTTGCATTGACCAGGGCATCAAAATGACGGCCCTCAAAACCGGCAAGATAGAGGTCGCCTCCGGGAGCCTTGAAGAGAGTGGTTATCATAACCTTATCAAAGGTACTGCCTGTCAGCTTGCTGTCCCTTGTGAACCTGTCTTCTTCATCTTCATACCTGTAAATACCCTTTCCGGTTCCCAGGTATAGCGTACCGTCAATAGAGGAAAGTGTATTGAGTGTGTCACACTCAATTCCGCTGCTGCGGTCATAACTGACAAACAGCGTATCATCTTCATTACAGCTCATGCGTGTGAGAAACGGTGCAGCGGAGGCAAGTATCCACCACTTTCCGGGGGCTGACTGCTCAACAGCTTTTATGGTTCCCTTCAGCTGGTTCTTCTGGCTGGCATATGCGACTTTCCAGCCGCCACCTGTATACCTGAGGATTCTGACAATGCCGTCAACTGATCCTGCGACGACAGTTGAGGCATCATACCTGTCGGCCCTGACGACGGTAATTCCGGACCTGGCCATCAGGCGGAATGCTGATCCGTCTCCCCTGAGCTGCCACAGACCGTCGGAGGCGGCAGCCAGCAAAACGGTATCATCAGGCAGCATTGCGATTTCCAGGTCAGACACCCTTCCTGCAGGGAGCTCTGTCTGAATAAACCGCATCACGCCCAGAGTGTCGGTATGGCTTCTGTAAATTCCATTGTCACCGGCAACGTAGGCTGATTTCCCGAACCGGACGATATCGCGGGGAGGTGATTCTATCCCTGACTCGGCGCCAAACTCATTGGCAGGAAGAGAGATATAGGCCCTGTTGATGAATCCCCTTGTGCAGAACCACAACTGTGAGTTGGAGGCGTAGTCACAGTACATGGCTGTCACGGTTGACTCCCGGAGTCCTGCAGTCGTTCCGGATATGTGCTGCAACAGTGTTCCTTCATGACTGAATATATATATTCCGCCGCCGGAGAGGCCTACTGCAACATTCCTGCCCGGAAGGGTTACAGCGCCTGTGATTACACCTGCAGCCAGTATTCGGGTATCATATGGATCAGCGAACTTGCTGTTGACCGTCCCGGTCCGGTGATTGTACAGCATGAGACCGTTCTCCGCGGTAACTACAAGGATATTATCACTGTCATAGGGAAGAAGCGTCACAAACCGTACCATTCTCATCCCCTCCCCTCCGGGAACCGGCGCCAGCCTGCCGTCAGAGTATTCAAAGAGCCCTTGCCTGTTATCTGCGACTATTACCTTCCCATAGGCTGCAAGGACAACTGAGACACTTCTTATACCGTACTCACTGTACATATCGGAGACATAAACTGAGTCGCCGGAGAGATCATACCGGTACAGCTTCCTGCTGTCAGCAAAGAGCACCATGTTGCTGTCGGCAGCGATGGACCTTATCAGCCCAACCTCCGAACGGAACAGTGAATCAGTTATCCTGTCGGCAAGTGAGCTGAATGCAGGATCTCCTGACCTGCCAGGCTGCAGAAATCCAAAATCGCCTTCAGTGCCGGCATAAACCAGTCCCCTGTGATCTGATGCAAGAGCTGTGACCCTCTGAAGACCCGGCATGGGGACAAGACCCCAGTTGTGACCGTCATAGGTGACTATCCCCGTTGATTCATTGCCAAAGTACATGATACCACGCTTATCCATGGTGATGCACCTGTTCTCCAGGTCACCCGGCGTCTCGGCAGCATCAAACCAGCTGATCAGCGGCACGCCGGTCCTGTTGACCTGTGCCGTGACTGACCATGACAATGTCAAAATAAAGAGAATTAACTGAGTACGGTTCTTCATCCCCTCGGCAATTACCCGCAAATATCAGTTAAATATACAAATTCAATTTGATTTCCGGACTGCGATGATTGGCATTCATTTTGAGATAATTTTAATTATCTTGGCTTCATTATTCAGGTATGAGGGTAATTTACAGAGCCGCATTTATGGTGACAACGGGCTTGCTGCTTGCCGGTCAGCCTGTTGTGCAGGCCAAGCCCCCCGGATATCAGACTGCATCTGCAGACGCAACGGTGAAGGGCAAGGACTTCACTCCTCTTATACCCTACCGTAATGAAGCCCACCGTCTGCAAGGCATTACCGATCCGTCAGGCAAATATTTCAGGCTCTTTCTCCCTGGTCATCATCATACCTCGGTATCAGGGCAACCGGAGCTGCCGGTTTACAGCAGGCTGATGGAGGTGCCGGCTGACATGACCCTTGAGGTAACCCTAACCGGGGTTAAGTCGAAGAGGATAAGATTCACTGAGTATGCACCCGGCAAATCCGAGCTCTTCCCTGTCCAGCCTGCCCGCACCAAAAATCAAAAACAGGATGAGAAGGTGTCCGTCAAGGACAGCAGGATCTACAAAACAGAAGGCACTATTGTGCATGATACGGTGACAGTTACCTCTGAGGGTATCTTCAGAGGGAGAAAACTGGTTAATATTGCGGTCTATCCCGCCTTCTACAATCCGTCAGCCGGATACGTTGACCTGATCACATCCATGGACCTCCACATCTCATTGAAGCCATCGCAGGCAAAGGGAGGCGAGGAGGAGCTTCTCAGCGACGACAAGGGGGGGTATGCCTCTGCATCATATATACCGGGATATACCGACAGGCCGGTCAATATGGTCATTGTCACCGACTCACTCTTCAGAAAGCATCTGACACCCCTGGTTAGATGGAAGATGCTCAAGGGCATCCGGACTAAAATATTCTATAAGGGAGCCGGACCTGCCGACACCGTTTATTATGATGTCAAGAAGAGAATATCTGAATATTATTTTACTTCCCTGGAATCGGGCATTCCGGTCCAGTATCTGCTAATCGTCGGCGATCCATCAGTGGTGCCTACATCAAGGGGTACCGGCAATGTCTCAGACCTCTACTACGGAGAGTTTGACGGTGAGGGAGACTACATCCCTGAACTGTTCATCGGACGGTTGCCTGTAGCTGATACCACCCAGCTGAAGCAGGTGGTAAAGAAGATCATTGATTATGAAACCTTCAGCTACAGTCCATCAAACAAGTTCTGGGCCGGAGCTCTTGCCACCGCAGGCAACGCCCCTGGCATCTATGAGACATACATGAACGGCCAGGTGCAGTACATCTATGATAATTACCTGAAACCCGACACGTCACTCAATGCCGTCAGGTGGCTTTTTCCCGACGCGCCGCTGAAGGACGATTCCCTGAAGCTGCTCTTCAACAGCGGCCTGGGCATCCTGAACTATACAGGCCACGGAGAGGCTTCCGGTTTCAGCGACCCTGTCTTCAAGGTCTCCACAATCAAGGAGCTCACCAACATCGATAAGTACCCCCTGATTATTGCCAATGCCTGCCGGACCGCACAGATAAATGTTACACCCAATTTCGGATCCTCCATCGTCACTGCTTCGGATAAAGGTGCTCTCGGATACATAGGGTGTACAAACGATTCCTACTGGACGGACGATTTCTTCTGGGCTGTGGGACCGGGAACACCCGGGCTTGATGTCACATACGAGAACACGGGTGCCGGAGCTTTCGACAGGCTCTTTCACACCCACGATGAGCCCCCCGGAGAGTGGTATCACACCATGGGACAGATAAACTTTTCAGGCAATATGTCGGTCTCGGCAAGCACAAGTCCGAGAAAGAGATACTACTGGGAGACATACATCCTGCTGGGAGACCCCTCACTGTCACCGGTTATCGGACGGCCGGACACCTTTGATATTGAACTTCCTGACAGGCTGCCCCAGGAGCTGGAGTCACTGAACTTCTTTGCCAAACCCTTCGCCTATGCGGCAATATCTGATTTTGACACACTCTGGGATGCCAGGTTCGTAAGTCCGTCCGGCAACATAAGCCTCTCCCTGCCTCCGGGAGTCAAGGATTCATGCCTGCTGGTAGTTACAGGTCAGAACATGTTACCCTTGATGAAGACTCTCTATTTCGGAGACGTCACAGGGCCATATCTGGTTACAGGCGATATAGAATTCGATGATTCCGAAGGCACAACCAACGGTCTCCCGGATTACGGCGAGACTATCAATCTCAGGGTGACCATCACCAACCTTGGCAAGAGCCCGACATCAAACCTGATATCATCACTGTCGGTCAGCTCCGGCATGATCACCATCGGATCCGGAACAGAATATATCGGAGTTATTAATCCCGGCTCCTCATATACCATCGACGGCAGTTTTCTCTTCACCGTCTCTGATGAGGTGGAAGACGGTGAGCTGGCATCACTGCTGCTCAGCCTTACTGATAACGGCAACCATTACCGGTTCGGAATTGACATGACCCTTCTTGCTCCCCAGCTGGAAATTATCTCCTCTGTACACGACGATACGGCCACCGGAAATTCAAATTTCCTCCCCGATCCAGGTGAGACTATAAACCTCAGGGTAACTGTCAAAAACAAAGGCTCATCAGCTGCCGACGGTACTGTTACCCTCAGCCCGTCCAATCCGCTTCTTAATCTACAGAATGGAACGAAAGCGACTGGAATGGTCCTGCCGGGAAAGAACAGGGAAATTGTATTTGAAACAACAATCTCTGATTATGCCTATCCGGGTACCGTCATCCCCTATGATGTGAGCTTTGTCAGCGGCAAGTACGAAGCCCGTGGCACCTGGAGCCTGAGTACCGGGAAGACCAGGGAGACATGGGAGTTCGACAGGTTTGATGTCTTCCCCTGGATCCGGCAGGAGACAAATCAATGGACCATCACCTCTTCAGATTCCTGGGAGAACATACTCTCTGCAAGAACGGGCGCCATAGCCGACAAGAACAGTTCAGTGCTGGCAATAAAGGTCAACAATCCCGTGAAAGATACTCTGTCATTCTGGTCGCGTGTCTCCTCAGAGCCAATCTACGACCAGCTTGTCTTCAGGATTGACAGTGCAAACAGCCTGGCGTTGTCAGGCGATACACCCTGGGAACTGCACAAATTTGCCCTCGCTCCCGGAGTACATTACCTTGAATGGATCTACAGCAAGGATGTCTCCCTTTCCGGAGGCCTGGATGCAGCATGGATAGACCAGATAACATTCCCGGACATCGCATTCCTTGATGCTGATCTTAATATAGATACGGTATATCCGCCTGATGCCCTTGCCGACCTTGGCAACATAATTATTAAAGGCCGTATTGTAAACCTGGGGCTTACGGCCCTGACAAGCTTCCCTCTGGCCTATAGAATCAACGCCGGAGATCCTGTCATTGAGACCTTCTTCGTTAAGATTGATCCGGGGGATACCGTTGATGTCTCCTTCGCAACGAAATCCACCTTTCTCCCGGATGTCAGTTACCTGATAGAGATCATCAGCCGGCTTCCCGAAGACGGATATCCCGGAAATGACACAGCCCGGGTCTCCTTTGTAAAGTCAGGCACTGGCCCGGAGATTCCGGCAGAGAGTGTCAGGGCTCTTCCCAACCCATTCAGGGATAATTTTGTACTTGAGGTTGATTTCGAGGGATCTGAGCCTGCCGAGCTGGAGATTATCGACGTCACCGGAAGAATAGTGATGAGATCGTCATATGAACTCACTTCCGGCAGGAACCGGATACCGTTCCGCTGCCAGCATCTTCCTCCGGGCGTTTACACACTGAAAATAATCGCAGGCGGCAGGAGCCACGTGCTAAAGATGGTAAAGGTCATAATTCCGTAGTATTGCAGACCCATGAAATCCGACAGACCAACCCGTGAAGAAGCTCTCGCGCTCTTCAAAAGATACAATCAATCCGACAGCCTCCTCAAACATGCCCTCTCAGTAGAGGGTGTCATGCGGTACATGGCGCGCAAGCATGGCGAGGATGAGGAGATGTGGGGCGTGATAGGACTGATCCATGACCTCGACTACGAGAAGTATCCCGACCAGCACTGTACGATGACGGAGAAGATACTGCGGGAAGAGGGATGGCCTGAAGAGTACGTCAGGGCAGTGATAAGCCACGGCTACGGCATCTGCTCCGATACTGAACCTCAGAGCCTGCTGGAGAAGACCCTTTTTGCCGTTGATGAGCTCACCGGCCTCGTTGCCACCAGCGCACTTGTCAGGCCTTCAAAGAGTGTACTGGATATGGAAGCCCGTTCGGTACGAAAGAAATGGACGGACAAACGGTTTGCCGCCGGCGTGGACCGCGGCGTAATTGAAAAGGGGGCGGCAATGCTTGGCGTGGAACTGAGTGACCTTATCACTGACACCATCATGGGCATGCGCATGGTAGCCGAAGAGATTGGCCTGAAAGGAAACCCGGAGCAATAGATAAAAAGGCGCCGGAATCATCCGGCGCCCTTTATCTCACGATCAGCAGTCTTCGCTATAGCTCCCTGATCTGTATGTTTCTGAACCAGACATCATCACCGTGGTCCTGCAGACCTATATAACCTTCGGTTGCCACGTTGGCCCAGTCAGGATTGAGTGCCGGGAATTTGCTGCCGGCAACAAGCTCCTTCCACTCGGGCGTCCAGAGATGATATTCAAGTACGGTTTCACCATTCTGAATGTGCCATACTGAACCCTTGTAAACCTTAATCTCTGCACTGTTCCATTCACCGGCCGGCTTTGCGTTCTGCGGCACTGCCGGTATGAGGTCATAGAGTGACCCTGCCTGGCGGTTGCCGTCCTTGCCAGCCTCAGCATCAGGATGTCTCTCATTGTCAAGCACCTGCATTTCGGGCGCTGTCTTCCAGATATAATCCAGCTCAGGGCTCTCCTGTCCAAGGTAGAAGATTCCGCTGTTACCTCCTTCGGAGATCTTCCATTCCAGCTTCAGATGGAAATTTGAGAACTTTTTATCATAAATGATGTCACCGCCGCCACCGCCGGCCTCGCCCCTGCCGGAGCCGATGCAATGCAGTGTTCCGTCAACAATCTCCCATCCCTGCTCCGGGAAGGTCTCCTTGTTGTAGTTGCGCCAGCCATGAGTGGTGGTGCCGTCAAAGAGATAGGTCCACACTTCGGCATCGGTGGATTTCTGCTCAGCCTGCTGCTTTGATTTTCCCGGTCCGCAGGAGACAAACGCAACTGCCACAGCAATAACAAACATTAACTTCAATACTTTCATATTCGTAAGATTTTATTGGTTAGTAACTGATTGTCAATTATGCGGGCATCTCCGGAAGCTGCCATCCGTCCCGGTATGAATGGCTGACCATCTCTTTTGCAAACTGCTTTGCATTTATAGGTTCGGTCCACTTCTTGTCGAAGGTCGGGTGGCCGTCGGTGATGCTGAAATGATCCTCGATGCAAATCTTCATCGAGTCACTGTCGGTGATATTGGTGAACTCCATTTTTTCACCGTCCCATTCCAGCTCCTTGTTCAGTCCCTGCAGCCTGACGGCCAGCACTCCCATCACAACCATTTCATTGAACGGTCCTGCCTCTGAGAAGTCAGATTTGGTAGGCACCCTGTTTTCCGGGCTCTCCTTGCATGCGCGTACCCAGTCCATCTCATGACCGCCGCGGGTGGCATTCGCAACTCTCCTTTCAGTCTGCGGGGCGTTGGGTTTGCGTCCCGACAGCAACCAGGGGTTGATGCCGTAGCAGCCGCATATCAGTTTATCCTTTGTGCCGTGGAATATTACGCCTCCTCCCTGGTCGTTCATATCCTTGCCTGCCGGCCAGCCTTCGGGTTTCATGGGCTGCAGTCCGCCGTCAAACCAGGTCACCTCCACCTCGGGCAGGTCTATCTTGTAATGTGATGGTGCGGTTCTTGCCGGATATACCAGCTTCACCATCTCGGCATTTGGAGCACAGTCGGTGAGCAGCAGTGTTGAGCTTGCCTGTACCCGTGTCGGATAAGTAAGCCTGAGGGCTTTGAAAACAGGATGAAGGATATGACAAGCCATATCACCGAGAGCTCCTGTTCCGAAGTCCCACCATCCTCTCCAGTTCCACGGATGGTAAATCTCGTTGAACGGCCTCACCGGGGCAGGACCCAGGAAGAGGTCCCAGTCGAGGGTCTTGGGAACCTTGTCGACCTTCGCCGGAGTGTTCAGGCCCTGCGGCCAGATAGGCCTGTCTGTGAAGGCTTCCACCTTTGTCACCTCGCCAATCTCCCTGTTCTGTATCCACTCCTGAACAAGATCCACACCTTCTCCGGAAGAACCCTGGTTACCCATGGATGTGGCTACCCTGTGCTTTGCCGCCAGCCTGGTCAGCAGCCTCGACTCATACACGCTGTGGGTAAGCGGTTTTTGCAGGTAGACGTGCTTGCCCATGGTAATGGCGTGTGCTGCAGTCAGGGCATGAGTGTGGTCTGCCGTAGCAATGATCACTGCATCGATGGAATCACCCATCTCATCATACATCTTCCTGTAGTCCCAGTACCTTTTTGCTGCAGGATATGCATCAAAGACTCTTTTCGAATAACCCCAGTCAACGTCACAGAGGGCAACGATATTTTCCGTTGCCGCAACATTCCTGAGGTTTGTGGCGCCGACGCCGCCGATTCCTATACCTGCTATGTTCAGCTTATCGCTCGGGGCCCGGTGGCCGAGACCGCTGACAACATTGCTGGGAATAATGGTAAGACCGGCAATTGCGGCACCTGTGGTGCCTACAAATGAGCGTCTTGTGAACTTTTTTGTCTCCTCTTTCATATCATTTCAGGTTAAGTTTTTCTAAAACCAGGCAATAAAAATAAAAAAATCCCGGAAATAATCCCGGTGAGGACAGGGTAATTCCGGTCATCAATCTGATAACCCTGATCATCAAGCTCAAATTCTGACAGGGTGCTGCCAGATACAGGGATCCGGCCATCCATATGCCAGCCTGCCTTTACCATAGGCGGATAAAAGCAATCTTTGCGTGATTCTTATCCTTGTAACCAAAAATCGCTAATTTGCAGTAAAATTTCCTATGGAAACACGGAGGTTCAATCTTGATCTCAGTGAAAACGGCAAAGTTAACCGGATACTGAAGCTGATATCAGGCATCATCTGTATGGTCGTTGCACTAATCCTGGCAGTGATGATGTACAGATCGGGTGAAGCGACCCGGAACACCTGGATTGCCGCTGCATTTCTCTTTTTCTTTGGCGTCTGGCTGGCATTCAAGGGCACCGGAGTGACCGACCGCTATGTGGTCATTTCTGAAAATGAAATAGTATTGAAAGATAAATTCTATGCTCCTGCCCTGGTCATCAGGGCCTCAGATATTGAGAAGGCCGGATTCGGCCAGCTTAAGGTCTCATTCTCTCTCAGGGCTGGAAGGGTAATTGCCCTGCGCCTCGGCACATACTACCGTGAAAACTCACTGAAACTGATGGAGGCGACGGAGGAGTTCTGCAATCTGAACGGGATTCCTGTCACGGGCATCAGTGCAAATGAAGAAGTGACCGGCAATGAAGCTTAGAATGGGCATGATAGGTGGCGGTGAGGGCTCCCTGATAGGGCCCGTGCATCGCATGGCGGCCCGCCTCGACGGCATGACCCTGCTCGTGTGCGGTGCCTTCAGCAGCAATCCTTCCGTCTCAGCAGCCACGGGAAAAGCGGAGGTAGCAGACAGTTCACGCGTCTATGACACATGGCAGGGTATGATAGCCCGGGAGGCTTCTCTGCCTGAAGATGTCAGACCACATTTTATTTCCGTCGTCACTCCCAACTATCTTCACCACGGCCCGGCAAAGATGGCCCTCGAGGCAGGGTTTCATGTGGTGTGCGACAAGCCTCTCTGCATGAGTGTTGCTGAAGCCGCTGACCTGCAGGAGACCGTTGAGCGTACCGGAAGGCTGTTTTGCCTGACTCACAACTATACCGGGTACCCCATGGTCAAAAAAGCCCGGGAGATGATACTGGGAGGAGAGATAGGCACCGTGAGGAAGATCGCCGTCGAATATTTCCAGGGGTGGCTCTCGACACCGGTTGAAACCACCGGCAACAGGCAGGCTGAATGGAGGTCAGACCCAAAAAAAGCCGGCATGGCCGGGGCCATGGCAGATATAGGTACTCATGCCTTCAACCTCGCAGAATATGTCTCGGGACTGGAGGTGACGGAGCTTTCTGCCGATCTTGGCTCTGTGGTACCGGGAAGAGTGCTGGATGATGACGGCAGTGTTATGCTTCACTTTGAAAACGGAGCCCGCGGCACCCTGCTGGCCAGCCAGGTGGCCATGGGAGAGGAAAACAACCTGTCACTGAGGATATACGGTGACAGGGGCAGTATAGCATGGAGACAGATGGAACCCAACTCACTGACGGTGCTGTGGCCTGACAGGCCCGCCCAGGTTTACCGTACAGGCACCGCTTTTTCCGAAACGGGAGTGGCAGCCCCCATGCATACGCGCATTCCCGCAGGCCACCCGGAGGGATTCATCGAGGCATTTGCCAACCTCTACAGGAATTTTGCCCGGCATATCATAGCCCTGGGCGAAGGGAGGGATATAGAGCCCCTGGCTGACTACCCGGGCATATATGAGGGTGTGAGGGGCATGAAATTCCTTGAGGCCGTGGTAGCCTCAGGCAAGAACAATTCCGCAAGGAGAGCACTCTGATTTATTTCAGAAGCACATCCATGTAATAACGGCGACTGATTGCGATGCTCTCCATGGGACTGTGGGTGCGACAGTTATCCTGTTCGACGAACCAGTATTTCATCCCGGCCTTCTTTGACATGGCAAGAATGGGCTTGAAGTCGATGATCCCCTCACCCAGCGTGGCATCCTGCTTCTCAGGGCTGAGATCCTTCAGATGCCAGACGGGAAAACGGCCCGGATACTTTTTGAAATAGGCTACCGGATCCTTGCCGGCAGCAGTGATCCATGCAATGTCAAGCTCAAATACCACAAGCCCGGGATCACTGTTCTCAACAAGCAGGTTATAGGGAACCGTGCCATCGATCTCCATGAACTCTATCTGGTGGTTGTGAAAACCGAAGGTGATACCTGCCTTCCTGCACTTCTCCCCTGCCTCATTGAAAAATTCGGCACTCCTCCTGAACCCGTCGAGAGAACTGCTCCATTCCCCGGGCAGTGACGGCAGCATGATGTACTTCATACCTGCCTCAGCAACCTCGTCAATCATTTTATCGGCATTTTCAGGCCTGATACTGCTGTGGGAGCTTATCGCCTCCATTCCTGCCCTCTTTACAAGCTTGCCGAACTCCTTGGGACTGAAGCCGTAAAACCTGCCATCACGGTGATCGGCAGCCTCCACCCAGTTATAACCTATTGCTGCCGCCTCAGCCAGTGCAGCGGCAGGGTCTTTTCGCATCTCGTCACGTATGGTGTACAGGGCCAGCCCTGTCTTCTTTGAAGGGCCTCCTGAAGCAAGCAGTTCACTGTTGAGAATTGGCATCGCAGCCATGACAAGGGCGGATTGCCTGACAAATTTTCTCCTTGTAGTCATCATATCAGTCTTTAGATTTTCAAGCACTGTCAATACCGGTAAACCAACGGATCCGGAGAAACAAAAATAACACTAAATTTATAAGTTCAAAAGGTGAAGGAGATGAGGCTCAGCAAAATTAATGAGGGAGATGACGCTGCCAGATGCCTGCTCTGCCCGCATGCCTGCCTGCTGAAACCCGGAGAGAGGGGAATCTGCAGGGTAAGGGAGAACAGGGACGGGATGATTACCCTGATTACCTACGGTGTTATCTCGGGCTATGCTGCAGACCCCATAGAAAAGAAGCCTCTCTATCACTTCTTCCCCGGGAGCACTATTCTATCCGTGGGGTCATATGGCTGCAACCTCAGCTGTGATTTCTGCCAGAACCATCATATCTCTCAGAACGGGCCACCCCCCGGCTCAGCCGGCCTCAGTCCGGAAGAGCTTGTGGCACGGGCAGCAGGAAAGAATGACAACATAGGCATAGCCTATACCTACAACGAACCGGTCATCTGGTATGAATATGTCACTGACTGCGCCAGCCTGGCATCAGCTGCGGGACTGAAGAATGTGATGGTAACCAACGGGTACATAAACAGGCGGCCCCTGGAAGAGCTCACCAGGGTAATTGATGCCTTCAATATTGACCTGAAGGCATTCAGCAATGATTTCTACAGAAAATATACCGGAGCCACGCTGAAGCCTGTTCTGGATGCCATCGGTACCGTTGCCGCCTCCGGAAAGCATCTTGAGATAACCACACTAATCCTTCCGGGTCTCAATGACTCTGAAGATGACATGAGGAGTATGGCTGAATGGATCGCCGGTAATGCCGGCAGAAAGATCCCGCTGCATATTAGCCGTTACTTCCCGATGTACATCAGAGACACTCCTGCAACTCCTTCGGAAACAATTTTCAGGCTAAAAGAGATCGCTGCAGAATATCTTGATTTTGTCTACACGGGCAACATGTCTGGCAGGGACGGAAGTGGCGATACAGTCTGTCCGTCATGCCACTCGTTAGTTGTGAAACGTTCAGGATATCATACTGCAGTAACGGGACTGACCGAAGAAGGTCGCTGCAGCAGCTGTAACGAGATGATTATGAAATGGATCTGAAAAATATGACCGGATGTTGATTTGTTGGTCTGTTCCGATAACCGCCGTAAGAAAAAAATCCCGGCAGCAATGTTGGGACAGATACAGGTTTAGTTAACCGAAAAAAAAGCACAGGTTTATCACAGAAAATCCGATGCCATTAAACTCAATCCGGCCGCGCTACTCTTTGGTGATGCTGCTCAGTCTTTCAAAGTATCCGTCAACCTTCTCGAACAGATCCTTGCGCAGGGCCGAGTAATAGGCTTTCACAATGGCAGGGTTGTCCTTGCCGTCGGGGTTGTTGACACGGTCAATGAAATCATTGCGCATGCTCACTGCTTCCTCTATTAGGTTCTGAGCCTTGTCTCTCTTCTCCCCTTCATGGAGGCTGGTAAACATGAAGCAGTCAGATATCAGTTCAAAAAAGAGGTAGTCAATATCTTTCTTCAGGTCTTTTATGCTGGCCATGGCTGTTGCTTTTGTTGCAAAGATAAGTATTAATATTTTTTGTTTCTCATTTTGTAGTTGCCGATACTGCCTGCAACCATTCGCTCATAGAGACGGCGCAGATTGTCAGTCACGGGATTACTGACATCAAAGTGATGATCTTCAACACTATGCACACCCAGAACCATAGGCGAGGTGCCTGTAATGAAGAGTGACCTGAAGCCGGGAAGGTCTTTCTCAGCTACCGGCCTGAATATCAGGTTAATACCTTCCGACCTGCATAAGCCGACAATCTTTTCCCTGGTGATGCCTGACAGTACCATGCTGTCGGGAGGTGTGACAATGGTCCCGTCTTCCCTGATGAAGAATACGTTTGAACGGCTTCCCTCGGTTATCAGCCCTTCGCGGTTTACCAGCAGAGCCTCATATGCCTGCCTTCTCTGAAGCTCACTGTTTACACCGGCCCTGAGACTGCTGTTCAGTATCTTGACAGCGGGGTCAGCACGCTCGGCGCGATAGAGTATCAGCCTGACCCCGGTGCGTATCATCTCGTCGGTCGGATATGATGAAGGGATATAGCAAATAAGGATCGAATACTCACCTCCTGTGAAGGAAACGGTAACCCTGACATTCATCTCTGTAAATGACTCTTTGCCTGCAAGGGCATCGAAGCCTGCCGCCACCCTGTCAGCGATGTCGTGAACAGGATCATATCTTGTTGATATCCCGTTGCTGAGCCGTTTCATGTGCTCGTCAAAAAAGAGGGGCATGCCGTTCCTGGTCCTGATAACCTCGTAGAAGGAGATCTCCCCGGAAAGCCCGGGTATGGCTTCGACAGGGCCGAATATCCGGCCGTTGAGACAATAATATTTCCCAATACAATCCATAATCTTCAGGACTAAACTGAATGCAAATTTATGAATATTTCATCCCGGGCCTGAAAGTAATTATCTTCGTATTTTTCGCGACCGGTGTATGCAGTTGTTGACATAGAGACCACGGGAGGAAGCGCCAGGCTGGAGAGGATAACCGAGATAGCCATATATCTCCATGACGGCAACAGGATTGTTCAAGAGTACAGCACGCTTGTCAACCCCGAGCGCTCCATACCCTATTTCATCACATCCCTGACAGGGATTACAAACGAGATGGTGGAGGATGCCCCGAAGTTCTACGAGGTGGCTAAAAGGATTGTCGAGATGACTGAAGGTGCCGTTTTTGTTGCGCACAATGCCCGGTTCGACTATTCGTTCATCAGGCAGGAATTCGGCATGCTGGGCTACAACTTCAAAAGGCCGCTGCTGGACACCGTGGCACTCAGCAGGAAGCTGCTTCCCGGCCATAAATCGTACAGCCTGGGCAAACTGTGCAGTGAGCTTGGCATTGAGATCAACGGACGTCACCGGGCCTCCGGTGATGCACTTGCCACTGTGAAGCTGCTGGAGATGCTGCTCGAGAGAGACAGTGCACTCAAGTCGGGAAGCCTGATCAGAAACCGTAAAGCTTCAAAGCTTCATCCTGCACTTGACATGGCCAGGCTCCGGGAGATACCCGAGGAACCCGGAGTCTATTATTTTTACAATGAGGAGGGTGATGTCATCTATGTCGGCAAGAGCTGCAATCTCTTTCAGAGGGTGAACACCCATCTCTCAAACAACACCTCCGCCAGGGCCATGGAGATGCGCTCCATGATCGCAGACATAACCTGGGAGCCTACCGGCAGTGAGCTGATAGCTCTGCTGCTCGAATCGTCAGAGATAAAGAAAAAAAAACCGATCTTCAACAGGGCACAGCGCCGTACCGGTTACCCCTGGGGGATCTACAGTTTCACTGACCCCGGAGGTTATCTCCGTTTCGAATACCGCAGGGTAACCGGTGATGCTGTCCCCCTCTCGCTCTTCAGCTCACGCAGCAATGCACTGGGCAGGCTTGAGCAGCTGTTGGCCAGGTACGGGCTGTGCCAGAAACTGTGTGGCCTTTATGATACCGACGGGCCTTGCTTCCACCGGCAGGTAAGCCTCTGCAGAGGAGCATGCTGCGGAGAGGAGAAACCGGCAGAGTATAATGAAAGAGCCTTGATGGCAATGGATGAATTCACCTTCAGGAAACGCAATTTCCTGGTCATCGACCGTGGGCGCAATGCAGAAGAGCGGTCTGCCGTGAAGATAATAAACGGCAAATATGCAGGTTACGGATTCTTTGACATAAATGAGGTGGGCTTCGGGCTGGAAGCTATACATGACTGTATTGTCAAAGCCCCTGACACCAGTGATACACAGATGATACTAAAGAGCTGGCTGAAAAATAACAGGGCAGAGAGGATCATTGATTTCTGAAAGATTCGGCCCCTGCCTGTTTTCTTAATATATTTGTCATTACCAATGCAAACAAGGGCATATGTCACTATTCACCCGCACCACCAGGGAGCTGACGGTCAGGATAGATGAGTTCTTCGACACCATTGAGATAGGCATACTTATCTTCAAGGAGGGTGTAAAGGCTTACGTCAGGGGCGATCAGAAAACCTTCGGATCTCATCTGGACAAGATTGACGATCTTGAAGGCAAGGCAGACAAACTGCAGAGAACCATTGAGAATGACATGATAGTGCACTCCATACTTCCGCATCAGAGGAGTGAGATCGTCAAGCTGCTCTGGCAGATGGATGAGATCATTGACACGGCAAAAGGGTCGCTGAATGAGTTTTACATTGAGATCCCCCGCATACCTTCATCTTTGACCGGGGATTTCATATCTCTGGCGGAGGTGTCATCCAATGCTGCTGAGGAGCTGATGCCTGCTGCCAGGGCTTTCTTCCGGGAGCCGCACCTGGTCAGGGAGAAACTGATCAAGGTCTATTTCTTCGAGCGCGAGACGGACAAGGCTGCCTTTGAGTTGAAAAAAAAGGTGTTTCATGAGATGAATGACCTGTCACTGGCTGAGAAGGCTCATATACGGTATATTACCCACCATATTGAGAATATATCCGATGCGGCACAGGATGCTGCAGATCTTCTTGCCTCCATGGCTATCAGGCAATTACTCTGACTATGATATTCCTTTTCCTGACCAGCGGACTCTTCCTGGGGTGGACCCTGGGCGCCAATGATGCAGCCAATATCTTTGGCTCAGCCGTTGGTTCCCGAATGGTGTCATTCACCAGGGCCGCAATCATAGCCTCCGTATTCGTTATCCTCGGGGCAGTGCTGCAGGGCGACGGTGCTTCGGAGACACTGGGACGCCTGGGATCCGTGAATGCCATGGGAGGAGCCTTCACCGTTGCACTGGCAGCCGGACTGACAGTCTATTTCATGACAAGGGCCGGGCTGCCCGTCTCAACCACCCAGGCGATCGTGGGAGCCATTATCGGATGGGATTTCTTCACCAACAATGCTGTTGACACCAGGGCACTGACACAGATAGTAGCCACCTGGGTGACAGGCCCGCTGCTGGGTGCCGTCTTTGCCTTCGGACTTTACCACCTGGTGAAGATTGCCAGGAAAAGGATAAGGATACACCTTGTCAGGTATGAGGCCTACATGAGAGCAGGACTGCTGGTAGCAGGAGCTTTCGGAGCCTACAGCCTGGGCGCAAACAACATAGCCAATGTCATGGGGGTCTTCGTCCCAAGTGTACCGCTTGACGAGACAGGATTCGGCCTCTTCACCCTCACCGGGGCGCAGCAGCTCTTCTTCCTTGGCGGGCTGGCCATCGCCGCGGGAGTGGTCACCTACTCCAGGAAAGTGATGGAGACGGTAGGCGCCAACCTGCTGGAGCTGTCATCCGAAGCAGCATTCGTGGTTGTGATGTCACAGGCTCTCGTGCTGTTCATATTCTCATCCTCGGCGCTGTCAGGACTGATGGTCAGGGCAGGACTGCCACCGATACCCCTGGTGCCGGTATCAAGCACACAGGTGGTAGTGGGTTCGGTTCTCGGGATAGGACTCTACAAGGGTATCAGGAACATCAACCTGAAACTGCTGGGAACAATTGCATCAGGCTGGATCACCACTCCTGTGGCGGCAGGTATGCTCACCTTCTTTCTGCTCTTTTTCGTAAAGAACCTGTTTGGGATTGATGTAGGCTACTCCGCCAACCCTCCCGCCGCCGGTGCCGGTGAACCGAGCACGGCTCTCATCATCAAATACGCCATAGTGATCCTGCTTGTACTAGTCTCCTCATATATCGTCTGGCTTGTACTGGCCGAGAAGAGAAAGAGTGAACGGATCAACAGGAAATTTTACACATAGCACCCGGCAGCAGGTCCTGGTCCTGCGTTTGAATGACAGGATTAAACCTCCAGCTGGTTGGAACTGCCCTTTATCTGAAGCACCTGCGTGTTCCCTCCTTCTGACAGGTCGGGAACAAACGGCTTGTTTGCCTCCCATGCACCGCATGTGAAGTCAGGCACCTCAATGGAAGAGGATCTGTTGGCCACTGACCACTCGCTGAGGGGAGTGACTACACTCCATAGGGCAGCATCATATACATCCTGGTCAAGAGGCAGCCCGTTGCGGAGACAGTCTATCAGCCTCCAGTCCATTATGAAATCCATGCCGCCGTGTCCGCCTATCTCCCTTGCCATCTCTCCGACTCTTCTGACAATGGCAGGTGTATACTGCTCTTCCAGTGCCTTATACTCTTCTGCAGGAAGCCATGAATGGCCAAGCGCTATCCTGGCCGGCGAAGGCCATTTCCTGGCAGCACCCATTGTGCCGCTCACCAGGTGAATACGTGAGTAGGGCCGGAGGCTGGAGACATCATGCTGTATCATGATGGTCCTGCCGGAAAGGCTCCTGATAAGGGTGGTGTTCATGTTGCCACGGTACTTCTTCTCAGCATAAGGCGCATAGAAGGGGTCCTCGGCTGCCAGCCCGGCAAGGTCCGGAGCCATGGAGAAATCATTGGTAGACATGGATGTGAGATAATCCATCCTGTCTCCGCGGTTGATATTCATTACCTGGCACAGGGGTCCCAGCCCGTGGGTGGGATAAAGGTTGCCGTTCCTGACATTCTCTTTCAGACGCCACATGTCCGCATATCCGTTCTTGTCATAGGTGAAGTCCCACCGGAGATCATGGATGTAGGCTCCCTCGCCGTGGACGATGTCACCGAAGAGACCCTGGCGTGCCATGTTGAGTGTGAGCAGCTCAAAGAAATCGTAACAGCAATTCTCCAGCTGCATGCAGTGCATCTTCGTCCTCTCAGAGGTCTCCACCAGTTGCCAGCATTCATCTACCGTCTTTGCTGCCGGCACCTCCACCGCCACATGTTTCCCGGCCTCCATGGCATAGACGGCCATGGGAGTATGCCACGCCCACGGAGTGCAAATGTATACCAGGTCTATGTCAGGGTCATCGCACAGCCTCTTCCATGCCTCCTCGCTGCCGCTGAAGGCCTTTGCCCCCGGCAATCCGAACCTGGAGAGCATCGACTGCATCCTTTCCACCCTGTCGGCATACTTGTCGCACAGGGCAGCTATCTCAACTCCTTCTATATGCGCCATACGTTCCACAGCCCCGGGACCCCTCATCCCCAGTCCGATGAAACCTATGCGGACCTTCTCCAGGGGTGGCGCCCCGTAACCGCACATATTAAACAGTTGTGAATGAATGGTGGCGGCAGCAGCCCTTACTTCAGGCATCAGCTCACCGCTCTCCTCCCGGCGTGAGCATGAGAGGCCCGATCCGGCCGTGATGGCACCTGCCCCGGCCACAGCAGCAGTGCGAAGGAAATTCCGTCGGTTGGTCTTCATGGTTATCAGGTTGGTTTGTCTTTTGTATTATGTATGCAATATACAAACTTCCTGATAAAGGTGAGAAGCCTCTCCTACTCCTCCTGGTGTTGTTTTCTCTTACCCTTTTTTCTTATCAGGTCTCCGATCACTGAGCCGGCCAGGAAACCGAGGACTGCTCCCCAGGGAACCATCAGGTACCAGTTTGACTTGATGGCGCAGGTGCCGGACAGACAACCCACATATTTCCAGTAGATATAGCCGCCTATGGCACCCGCAGCGGCGCCGGCAATCTCGGGAAGATATCTCTTGAGAAAGGATCTGTTCATTTGCTCTCTTTTACTTCAATAACGTTTCTGAAGAACTCTTGTTCTTTCAGTTTCTCTTTTTCCCAGTTTATCTCGTTGCGGGCTCTCGCGGACTTCTCCTTGAGTGCCGACAGCAGTGCACGGTCATCCCTCAGCCTTACCAGCGCCTCCGCAATGGCCTCCGGCGATACCTCTTCAAGCACCACTCCGCAACCGTACTGCCTGATAATTGCCGACACCTCAGGCAGAGGCGAGGAGATGGCAGGGATTCCGGCTGCAATATAATCAAACAGCTTGTTAGGAAGACTGTAGCGCTGGTTCGTGCAGGTATCGGCATCCAGTGTCATCCCCGCATCGCAGCCTAGAGTATATCTCATCATCTCCTCCCACGGCATCACGGGGAGAAAAATGATCCTGGCTGCTGCGGGGCTCTCAAATGCGCGGTGACGTATCTTCCGTATGATATCTCCCGACCCGGAGACAAGCAGACGCACTCCCTCAGCGAGTGCCATTGCATCTATCAGTTCTTCAGCTCCCCTGCCCTCATTGATGCCTGAACCCTGGTATACAACCAGCAGTTCATCCTCCCCCACAGAGTGCATCTTCCTGTCATGCGGCACCAGGTGAGCCACTGAGGGAGCCAGGTTCCTGACAACAACTGGATTGGCGCCGTATTCGCTGCGATAGAGATCAGAGATGGAGTTGCTCACGGTGATCATATGTTTCACGTGAGGGACTGTCCGTCTCTCGGCCGCCTTCCAGAGTCTGTGCCGGATCTTTTTCTCCACAAGTCCGTGCTGGCCGGTAAAGTATTCATGCGCATCATAGACAAGCTTCTTCCTGAACAGGCGTGATACGGCATAACAGGGAACAAGAGTGTCAAGATCATTTGAAACGCACAGGTCGAAGCGCCTGACCAGCAGGTGAATCAAAAGCATAAAGTTAAAAGTCAGGTACATGCCCGGACCTTTCCTGAAGGGCACCCTGATGCGGAACACCTCTATGCCGCGAAGCAGACACGGAAGAGAGTTGTATCTCATTCTTCCCAGAACCGTCACCTCACAACCCATCTCAGCCAGCAGGAAGGCCTGCTTCTGCACTCTCATATCAGTAGCAACGTCACTGATAACTGCAATTAAAACCTTCATGGATACCCTCTTCAGCCGGAGAAGTCAGTCACCATCCCGGGCTATGCGGAATGAAAGATACAAAAGTTTTTTTTAGCTATGTTTGTGAACTGGTTATCCTCATCTATGACCCGCACCGGCTACAACAGAATAATACACCTGGTAAGTTTCAACATTCCTTACCCGCCTGACTACGGCGGCGTGATGGATGTCTTCTACAAGATTGCAGCCCTGAAGAAGCAGGGGATCGGCATTATTCTGCACTGCTTCAGTTACGGCCGGGGCCGTTCGAGAACGCTGGAACGCGAGTGCCTGAGGATTTATTACTACCATCGCGACCTGAACCTGTTCCATCTATTCCGAAAGGATCCGTTCATTGTGTTGTCTCGCAGCAGCAGTTCGCTGCTCGAAAATCTCATGTCCGACACCAATCCGATCATATTTGAGGGACTGCATACCACACGTTTCCTCAATCACCCTGCCCTCGAAGGCCGGATGAAGATGGTCAGGACACACAATATTGAACATATCTATTATGACAACCTGGCTGCCAATGAGAAAAATCCCTTCCGCAAGCTGTTCTTTCGCAGGGAGGCAGACAAGCTGGAGAGATATGAACCTGTTCTTTCCAATGCATCTCTCCTGCTGACAATCTCTCCCGGCGACACGGAGTATTTTCAGTCGAGATACGGCAAAACCCTTTTCGTGGGGCCGTTTCATCCCGGCAACGGATGTGAGACAGCCGAAGGAAAAGGTGATTTCGTGCTGCTGCACGGAGACTTCTCAACTGCAGAAAACGATGCTGGAGCATTGTACCTGCTCAGGGAATTAGCCCCACGATTAAGACACAAAATGGTTATTGCCGGTAAAAGACCGTCGGAAGAGATGACCCGAATCGCCTCCAGGCTCCCCAATGTAAGAATGGTTGCCAATCCTTCACAGGTGCAGATGAATGAACTGTTGGCAAATGCTCAGGTCTGCCTGCTTAACGCCTCTCAGCCTTCGGGGATGAAGCTGAAGCTCATCAACGCACTCTGTTCGGGCCGTCATGTGGTGGCAGCACCGGCAGTGGTGTCAGGCACCGGCCTGGGTAGCCTCTGCAGCACGGTTTCATTTCCGGATGACTGGATCACCCTCACTGACAGACTAATGAATGAGGAATTCACATCTGAGATGAGGGAAGAGAGAAGCCGTATTCTGGCCGGTGTGGCAGACAACAGGGAAAATGCAGCAAGGATTATTGAAGCTGTAAACCACTACGGCCGCAGAGTCTGACATAACCTTCTTCTACCGGTAAATTTTCCTCCTGTTAAGCTCACGCCGGTAGGCGGCAGCATACCTGTTATGTTCAGCCAGCGTTCTCGAGAAATGATGATAGCCCGATCCGTCAGGTTTGGCAACAAAATAGAGATATTCATGCTCTTCGGCATTGAGCACTGCCTCCAGTGATGACCGTGACGGACAACGAATAGGTCCCGGTGGCAGTCCCTTGTATTTGTAAGTATTATATGGAGAGTCAACCTCGAGGTGGCGGTTTAGTATGCGCCTAAGCGTGAAATCATTGACGGCAAATTTCACCGTGGGATCAGCCTGCAGTGGTATGCCGAGTCGCAGCCTGTTAAGGTAAACACCGGCTATGCGCGGTTTCTCATCTGCCCTTGATGCCTCCTCGTCTACTATGGAGGCCAGCACTGACACCTCCGTGGGAGTGAGGCCGGCAGCTTCTGCCTTTGCCATCCTTTCACGATCCCAGAATGAATTGTATTCCTTCAGCATGCGCCGGTAGAAACCCATGGCATCAATTGACCACCAGAGTTCATAGGTATCGGGAATGAAAAGCGAAATGACCGTCTCCCTGGTGAATCCATCGGCTGAATAGTTGCTCTCGTCGGCAAAAAAAGCGGCAAGCGAGGCAGAGTCTGCCTCTATCTGTCCCCCCACCTTGCCGGCAAGCTCTTCCAGGGTGCGTATGTTGTTGAAGGTGACACTCACAGGCGACTGCCGCCCCGAGGTCAGCATGTTCAGAAGCTGGTTGCTGTTCATCCCCGGCTCTATGACGTATGACCCCGGCCTGACTGTGCGGCCTGAAGATTTGAGCCGCGAGGTTATTGCCAGCCTGCGTTCACTGCGCAATATATCCTTCCCTCTCAGTATAGCTCTGAGATCATCGCCCGAGGAGCCGGTAGGGATATTTATTCTCACTGCCTCTTCCGGCTTGACATTATCAGTAAAAGCCACGCGCCACAGAATAAAGGCCGCAGTGATGCCGGTGACGGCAATTATCATAAAGAGTGTCAGCACTATTTTTTTCATTCTCTGTCTGTCAGTATAGCGGACCGAAGATTCGCGCCAGCGACTCCTTGTGCCTCTCTGTCCTTTTCCTTTTCACCCATTCGCTAAGTATTACCTCGCTGCAGTGCTTAAGGTCCTCCGCAAAGAGAGCCCCGAGCCTCGCACCAAAATCATCGTCATAAATCAGCGCCGTCACTTCAAAATCGAGGTCGAAACTCCGGACATCAACATTGGGTGAGCCCACCGATGAAAATACGTTGTCAACCAGCAGATATTTCGAGTGGATGAACCCATCCCCGTAAAGGAATATCCTCACCCCTGCCTCCAGCAGCTCGGTTATATATGAGCGTGTATTCCAGCTGGCAAGTATCGAATCACCATACCTGGGAAAAATCATCCTGACATCTACACCGCTCAGCCCTGCCGTTTTGAGGGCTGTGAGCAGGCTTTCGTCAGGACTGAAATATGGCGAAGTCAGATATATCGATGACTTTGCCGTAGAGATGGCTGAGAAGTAGACCTGCATTATTGTGGCCCAGTCGGTATCGGGTCCGCTTGAGGCCACCTGCACAAGGCATCTTTTCCCTGTCCTGGCAACCTGCTCCATGGTGCTGTCAGGATGCAGCTCCTCCCCGCTGACAAAGTCCCAGTCGGCGATAAAAACCTTGTCGAGGGCAGCCACAGCTTCCCCCTCCAGCCTGAGGTGGGTATCCACCCACGGACCTAAGCCGGGCAGTCCGCTGAGGTACTTGTCGGCAATATTGAGTCCACCGACAAAACCCACTTTTCCGTCTACGACAAGGATCTTGCGGTGGTTGCGGTAGTTTATCCTGCTGGAGAAGCTTGGAAACCGGACCGGCATGTAGGGGAAGATCTGAACCCCTGCAGCCCTCATCTCCCTCAGGTAGGGTTTGCGAAGGTTCCAGCTGCCCACATCGTCAAAGATAACCCTGACCTTCACTCCCTGGCGCGCCTTGAGTTTCATGAGATCACTGAACTGCATGCCCAGATTGTCGGGCTCAATACGGTAAAACTCAAGATGAATGAACTCCTCTGCCGATCTGATGGCATCAAGCATCGCAGGGAAAGTTGAACTGCCGTTCACAAGAAGCTCAATCCGGTTGTCGAGGGTAAGGAGCGAGTTGTTGTTTCGCAGCATCAGATGTATCAGGTGCTCCTTGGACCTTACCGCCTCACTCTCTTCAGCCAGCATCAGCGGCAGCATCACCTCCTGACGTTTGGCACTGGCCTCGAGCCTGACACTGTCTGCCTGGCTCTTCCTGCTGAAGATCTTCTGCTTCCGGTAATTGCGGCCGAAGACAATGTATATGATCAGGCCGGCAACAGGCACAAATAGTATTACAAGCAGCCATGCCAGCGTCTTGACAGGATTCCGGTTCTCAAAGACTATCATCAGGCAGATGGAGAAGACCGTAATCAGGTAGAGAACGGCGAAGACGTTCTTGAGGACGGACACTATGTTACCTGCCAGAAGCATTGCTCCCTGTAAACCTTACACCGGTAAATATAAAAAAAACTCTTCCGCCTGAGAGCAGAAGAGTTCCTTTATCTGTTTTTGCACTCAGAATATGAGACCAACATGCAGGAGCAGGGCACCTGTCCTGTCATCAAATTCAAAGGTCTCGCCTCCGATGGTGATACCATCGCCAAACTGATTGAGATTGCCTTCATAACGCACATCAAGCGTCAGTTTCTGGAAGAGATCAAGCCCGATGCCGGCCTGGTAACCGAAAGTTGCACTTTTGTAGGTTGCAACATCAGCCATGTCTGCAGGCTTCGTAATAAGTATAGAGGCGGCAGGACCGGCATTAAGCCTTACGGGGCCCATCTTGAAGCCCAGGAGTATCGGTATGTTGAGCTTGGTGAACTTCTGTTCAAGAAGCTCATCAACAGGCTGTCCGTCAACCACACCTTCATATGTAAGTGTATTTGAAGCCGTGGCAAGAAGAAACTCCGGCTGCAGGTAAAAACCTGCGAAAGAAGCCCTCATGAAGGCCCCGCCCTGAAAGCCCCACTCGGCTTCTTTTGCGTTTTGGAGGACAACATCCACACTTGCCTCCGAGAGATCGAGATTGGTGAAGGTAAAGTCGGTACTTATACCTGCCTTGAGGCCAAACTTAACCTGCGAGAAGAGAGGTGCAGCAAGAATAAATGCAAGAATTACGACAATGATCTTTTTCATTTTACTTCGTTTTTAAGTTAATTCAACAGGTAGTTGTCCTGATAAACGCAGGAAAGGGGCGAAAGGTTGCACGGGAGTGAAGAAAAGATGGCTGTTTACTGCTTTTTTTCCAGTTCCGAGAAGATTACACGCTTCATTTCATCAAATTCCTGCCGTTCAAAAAGCCTGGTAAGGAAGATGATCTCTCCCTCCCTGTTGATGATGACATTGCGGGTGACGCCCGCCTCCTTCTGTGCAAAAAGAGCAAATATCCCGGCGCCTGGATCAAGCGCCAGCGGGTAGCTTATCTTCATGTCATCCCTGAATTTAAGGACTGTGCTTTCCGGTTCGTCGCGATCAATACCTATTACCACCAGGCCCTTGTCCTTTCCCGGCAGCCATACTTCGTCCTCTATAAAGGGCATCTCCTTCCTGCAGACACTGCACCAGCTGGCGGTGAACTGCAGCATGACCACCTTACCGCGAAGATCCGACAAAGAGTAGCTCTCCCCCCCTGCTTCCCTGACTGTAAAGTCAGGGGCCATGTCTCCCACCTTCACCAGGTAACCGTGCTCATATACCGTCTGATCCTGTGAGTAGGCTGTCATGACAATGAGGAGAGCCGCACCAATTGAAAATATCCTTTTCATATTTGTATCAGTATGTTGTCCATATTTTTTGTGATGGCCGATCTGCGCCGGTCCTGCATGCAAATGTGTGGTTTTTTTTGTTTCCTCAATAATAACACCCGGACAGACTGTTTGTTCTTCCTCTCATGGCCGGGAGCCACTCAGTCAGCATCCGGCTCTCCCCGGTCTTCCCCTGATGCCGGCTCCAGGTAACTGTCTGATCTGTTCAGCTCAACATATTCGCTGTCGATCTCCCTGAACCCGTATTCAAAACAGTATGACCAGCGAACCCCCTCAAGGGTCTCCACCAGGTGAGTAAAGAAGGTGAAATTGTAACCCCGGGCTATGAGCGCATCATGGTGAATCCGCCGGTGCCCGTCGTCGTAAAGGTCGGCCAGCACCCTCCGGTTCCTCCGAAGCTGCGCGTGGACATTCCTTACATAGTTGTTCTGGTCACGGTTGAGACGGTTATTGTAATTGTTCCGGCACTGGTCTGAACAAAATTTCTTATCAGACCGTCCAAGGAGCCTGGCTCCGCAGTCAAGACATACTCTTTCCACAGCAGAATGTTTTGCTAAAGTTAGAATAAATTATTAAAACAAATGAGCATATCATGTTGATTTTGATCATCAAAGCCGTTTACAAACGAATAAAAACGACTGCTAAACGGATAGAAATGTTTAATAACCGGCTCGGTTGCCTGCAAGGGTGCACTTTTGTAACGACAACAGCATCAGTAACCTCAAAACGAAGAATCATGAATGCACTGAGAAACAAGGTACAGTTGATCGGACGCCTCGGGCAGGATCCGGATCTGAAGACACTGGAGAGCGGGAAGAAAGTTGCTCACTTCACGCTTGCGACAAGCGGCAGCTACAAGAGTGCCGACGGAAACAAGGTCGAGGAGACAACCTGGCACAGCATCGTTGCCTGGAACGGGTTGGCGGAGATAGCTTCCAGATTTCTAAGGAAAGGCAGGGAGGTGTGTGTTGAGGGACGCATTACCTACCGCACTTTTACTGACAAGAACGGAATGCAGAGGAGCGTGACCGAGATTGTAGCCTCTGACATGGTTTTGCTCAGCTCCCGGACCAGGACAGGAGACCTGTCCGGTACTGACGGCCAGGACCTGCCGTCAGGATTGTCCGACATGTCAGTTGACCTGACTGCTGCAGGAGAAGCAGCCGTGCGCAACGGAAAGACGAAGAGCAAGGTGCAGGCCGAATAGGCCGAGAGGGGAAGAAGAGGTGGATAGCACCTGTCTCGCTGGCAGGCCCCGGTAAAATGCCGGGGCCTGATCCGGCATCCCCCTACCTGGCGTCGGCGGCCTCTCTGCCTGCCCTGAGGGCCTGGATATTGAGATCTGCAACCTCCTTGCCCTTGCGGCTGAACAGCTGCTGCACCGCATGCTCCAGAACCTCAAACGGCATAGGGATAAAGGATGATGCCGCTCCCAGTATCACCATGTTCCCCGACCTGGGTGAGCCCAGCTTTCTGGCTATGCTGTCAGCATCAATGACAATACTGTTTCCGGTCTCCTTGAGCGCAGCCATCAGCGCGTCACTTTCAGGATAATCGGTTATGTTGACATAGGGTACGGAGTTGGTTATGACCCACCCTTCAGGCGACAGCCAGGGAAGATATCGCAATGCCTCCATAGGCTCGACACTGATGATCAGGTCAGCCTTGCCGTGGGGGATGAGATCAGAATGGATCTCTCTGTCGGAGATCCTGAGGTGCGACTGAACGTCGCCACCCCTCTGGCTCATGCCGTGTACTTCTGACTGTTTCAGAAAGAGGCCCTCTTCAACGGCAGCCAGACCTATCGTGGCTGCTATGGTGAGGATACCCTGTCCTCCCACCCCTGCAAGTATTATGTCTGATTTCATGCGGTTATTTTATCATTATCACATTGGTCGAATGGAGCCTGCATGAAGAAAACCTATCACCTCCTTTTTGTGAGCGGCGGCTCATGCAAGTTTCCCTTTGTCACTCAGCCTGGTTTTTCTCTGCCGCAGCAGCCTTTTTGTTCCTGGATGCCGTCTGGATGCACTCTCTCATCGCCAGAATTACGGAAAGTCCGTGATGGTTGAGCTCCTCACTGATGACAGCCATATTGTCATCATGGTTCTTGCGCAGGGGCACTATCACCCTCAGGTGTTCAGGCTTCACCCCCAGCCCCAGGCAGATGCTTTCTATCCTTCCGGTGGCCTGCGATTGCTGTCCGCCGGTCATGCCGGTTGTGGAATTGTCCGAGATGATCACCGTGATGGGGGAGTCTTTTATCACTGCATCCAGCAGACCAGTCATACCGGAGTGTGTGAACGTTGAATCTCCGATGAAAGCCACTGCCGGAAAGAGGCCTGCATCAGCGGCACCGACTGCCATGGTCACTGAGGCTCCCATATCCACACATGAGTTGACCATATTGTACGGAGGCAGTGCCCCCAGTGTATAACATCCGATGTCAGAAAAAACACGACCGGGACCAACGCCCTTCATGACCTCTCCCAGGGCCGCAAAGAGGTCGGCATGACCACAGCCCTTGCAGAATGAAGGAGGACGCTGACGTACTACTGCAGGCACCTCCTTGCCGGCACTTTTCTGCATGCCCAGAGCTGCCGCCACTATTGAAGGGTTGAGTTCACCGTCACGGGGCACGGTGCCGTCAATCCGGCCCGCAACCTTAACATCCCTGTCGAGCAATCCCCGGAGATGCTCTTCGATAAACGGGTATCCCTCCTCGAGTAACAGGACGCGGTCGCAGCTGTTCACCAGGTCGGCCACAACCTCGCTGTTGACCGGGTACGCGGCCAGGGAGAGCACGGGATATTCAATTTCGTTTTGCTCAAAATTCTCCAGAAGGTAATTGTATGCTATGCCGCAGGCAATGATCCCCAGTTTCCTGCTTTTGCCCACTGAAAGCCTGTTATAGCCTGAAAGCACCGGGTCACTGCGCAGCTTGTCATAGAGTCCCGTCAGCGCCCTGTACTGTTTCCTGGCAATGGCCGGAAGAAGCACGAACTGCCGGGGATCAGAAGGCAGGCTGCTGCTGTTCTGCACCCTTGCCTCCCGGCGCTGAACCTCAGCCCGGGAATGCGCCAGACGGGTGGTTATGCGTACAAGCACCGGCAGCCTGTATCTCTCCGACAGGTCAAAGGCATCAAATATCATATCATAAGCCTCCTGCTGGTTCCGGGGCTCCATGACGGGCACCATTGCAAACCGGCCGTAGAAACGGGAATCCTGCTCATTCTGCGATGAGTGCATGGAAGGATCATCGGCAGCCACGACCACCAACCCGCCGTTGACACCAGTCACGGCAGAGTTGATAAAGGCATCCGCAGCTACATTGAGGCCTACATGCTTCATGGCCACCATGGCCCTCCTGCCTGCATATGACATCCCCAGTGCAGCCTCCATGGCAGTCTTCTCATTTGAAGACCACTCACGCCGCACATCCCCTGCTGCTGCATCGGGAGAAGCCTGTACATACTCCATTATCTCCGTGGAGGGGGTGCCGGGATAGGCATACATGCCGCTCATGCCGGCATCCAGCGCTGCCTGCGCAATTGCTTCATCACCAAGCAGTAATAACTTTTGCATATATTTTTAGCTTTGAAATTTGCATTATCGGGCGACAGTAAAGATGATTAAAGTTAAGTTAAATTCATGAATCAAATCTCATTATTGTTTACTTTACAACGCAAAAATAGTGGTCGTTGAAGAGGTTTTTAATGATTTGTCTCATGCTGGCCGGCATAACCGCAGGTGTCAGCGCCCAGGAACGGGAGAACAGGTTCATTCAGATTGACGGACTTACAGCTGATGAGAACGGTTACATCGTGCCTGATGTGAGCATCTATTCAAAACATCTCCGACGCGGTGCGGCAAGTGACCGCAGGGGTATCTTCTCCATCATCAGCATTCCCGGGGACACCGTCTTTTTCAGCGCCATAGGCTACAAATCGACCATTCTTACAGTACCGGAAACAGTCTCGGGCACGCACTTCATCACTGATGTGCTGATGGTTACCGACACCATTCTCATCGGTGAGGTGCTGGTGCTGCCGTGGAAGACCTACTCGGAGTTCAAAAGAGCCGTGCTGGAGAACAAACCGGTTGACCCGCTCCTGGAAAACATGGAGTACAACCTTGCCCTTGTAGAACAGCAGATATGGAGTGACATGAAAGCCACACCCGGCGAATCATACAGGTATGTCATGCAGCAGATGTCCGACAATCTCTATACCAGGGGACAGATGCCTGCAAACAACCTGCTAAATCCGTTTGCATGGCAGAAATTTGCACGGGAGGTGAAAAACGGGCTGCTTAAGAATGAACCCGACAATAGCTCCAGGCCATCCAAGACAAAGAAGAGCAAGAACAAGAGCCGCAAGAAAAAAAAGAGTGACTGATGGCACGGTCATCAAGGATATCATTTGCTCTCATTCTAACCATTCTGTCCGCTGCATCACAGTCATCGCTTTTTGCACAGGACAGAACGCTGAACGGAAGGGTCACTGACACTTCAGGCGTTGCCATACCGGGGGCAGCAGTGTACCTGCCAGCCCGAAACATCGGGGTGGCTACCGGTGCTGACGGCAGTTTCATCCTGCCGCTGCCGTACGGCAACCAGGATCATCTCATAATAATATCATCCCTCGGCTTCAGAAGCGACACCCTCGTCATCAGCCCCGATGACACCACTGCGATCCTGCAGGTCATGCTCCTGCCGGTTACCTTGGCGATTGAGGGTGTGCAGGTAACGGCGTCAAGAGCCGACAACATAACAATAGTTGCCATACCTGTTTCCGCCGGCATTTCCATCCCGTCGCTGACAGGAGGCATTGAGGCTGCCGTGGCCACACTTCCCGGCGTATCGTCATTCAGCGAGCTCAGCTACAGCTATTCGGTCAGGGGTGGCAGCTATGACGAGAACCTGGTCTACATTAATGATGTTGAGATCTACAGGCCATATCTCATCAGGTCAGGGCAACAGGAGGGGCTCAGCAGGATCAATCCTGACCTAACGGCATCAGTAAGTTTTTCTCCCGGCGGTTTCAGTGCCGCCTACGGCGACCGGCTCTCTTCGGTTCTGGATATCACCTATCGTGAACCACAGGAGTTTGAGGGTTCTCTGTCTCCTGGTCTGATGACATCATCCATGCACGCCGGCGGACGGAGCAGGGACGGGAGATTCTGGTTCATTGCCGGGGCCAGGTACCGTTCCAACGCCATGCTGCTGGGAAGCCTCGACACCAGGGCCGATTACGTGCCCCGTTTCGCAGACCTTCAGGCCATGGCCGGATACAGGACCGGAAACAGGAGTGAATTGACCCTCTCGCTATGGGGCTCCTCAAACCGGTACACCTTTATTCCCAGAAGCCGCACCACCACCTTCGGAACTGTAGAGAATGCCTACAGGCTCTATGCATGGTTCGAGGGAGGAGAACGCGACAGGTATGACAACGGAGGGGCGGCCCTGAAGCTGATGATACGGCACAGCGAAAGAGCAACAACGAAGGTTATACTCTCCTCTTACCTGGCATATGAAAATGAGAGCTACGACATACGCGGTGCCTACAGCCTCTCTTCACTGGACAGGATGGAAGGTCCGGGAAGCGGTCCGGACACCCTTCTCAACGCAGGTGCCGGAAGCTGGCTCTCCCATGCGCGCAACACCCTGCAAACAGCGATGACCGGCCTCTCATACAGGGGAGAGCTGAACAGTGGAAGAAGAGGGCTGGAGTGGGGAACAACGGTGAAGCACAGAAGTCATGAAATAGGAATCAACGAATGGCTTCGGGTTGACTCTGCAGGTTATACTGTGCGCGACGAGACTCAGGGCGCTGCCCTGACCTCCTATACTGACAGGAGCAGTGACATCAGCAGCTTCATTGCCGAAGGCTGGATCATCAGCAGGAGCAGTTTCCAAGCAGCCGGGAAGAAGTGCGATCTCAATGCCGGCATCAGGAGCTCATATGACACCTACAACTCAGAGCTGCTGGTCTCTCCTCGCATCTCCCTGAACGTTGCCCTTTCAGACCGCATGGCGGTCTATATGGCAGCAGGAGCTTACCATCAGCCACCGGGAGGAAGGGAGATGATGCTGGAGTCGGAAACCCCGCAGCATCTGCTGAAGGCACAACGCTCCCTCCACCTGACGGCAGGCAGCCACTATGATTTCATAGCATGGGAAAGGCCATTCAGGCTCACCGCAGAGGTGTACGGGAAGCTCTTTGACAGGCTGATACCCTATACCGTTGACAACGTCAGACTGATATACCGCAGCGGCAACATCGCCGAAGGTTACTCCGCAGGACTCGATCTCAGGGTCAACGGAGAGTTTGTGAAAGGTGCCGAGTCATGGTTCAGCCTCTCACTCATGAGATCGGAGATGAGAATACCTTCTGCCAACAGCGGCTGGTACCCGGCCCCCTTCGACCAGCGTGTCAGTTTCAGCGTCTTCTTCCAGGATTACCTGCCGGGACACCCTGACTTCAGGGCTCACATAAACATAATCATCGGAACAGGCATACCCACATCGCCTCCTGACAGGGAACAGTGGGATGTCTGGTTCAGGATCCCACCCTACCGGCGGGTGGACATAGGCTTTTCAAAGGTGCTCATCGGCGAACGGAAGATCAGGGAAGGACTCTTCATGAAGGAGCTTGTGGCAGGCATAGAGCTTTTCAACCTGGCCGATATCAGTAATACCATATCATACACCTGGATCAGGACAGTAAGGAACAGCGAGGGAGAGACACGCGAATATGCTGTTCCCAATTACCTCACCGGTCGCATGGTTAATCTCAGGCTCACAGCCCGGTTCTGAATATTTTAATTTAGCCGCGAGAAAGATATTTTTATAATTTCGTACCCTGATGAGCAGATTCGAGATAGTGTTTACCGCAGTCATGGCGACGATCATCATACACCTCGCCCTGGCGGTGATATTCATGTCGGTAAAGGTATCTGCCATGAAGCGTGAGATTGCAGCGGAAATCATCCTGGCCTTCGAGGAAGAACCCCCTGATCCGGAGACATTGAAGGCCATGGAGCTTGCCAAAAGCGGTGAATTTGAGGGAGCCGACTTCGACAGGATGGTAAACATCATAAAGAACCTTGCCGACAAGCCCGTGGACCTTGATCCCAAAGAGTATGAAGAGATGGTCAGGGAGGAGATGATCAGGAGCGGTATGCTTGAGGAAAGCAATATCGCTGAAGAACAGGAGATGGCTGATGAAAGCGGGACGGATGAGATCCCCGTGCCGGGGGAACCTATAGAACCACAGATCACTGAAAAGAAGGATAAACCTGAAGAACGGGGAACATTCGACGGGCCAACCAGGATCTTCTACGATCTTGCCGGTCGTCATCATGTATATCTTCCGATACCCATTTACAAGTGTGAGGGTGCGGGACAGGTGACACTGGCAATCGTGGTTGATCCCGCTGGAAATGTGATTAAGGCTGAACCTGCCTCAGGCCTCTCAACCACCAGAGACCGGTGCCTGACCGAGACAGCCGTAACTTACGCCTACCGTTCACGGTTCAACAGTGACCTATCTGCGCCGGCAAAGCAGGCCGGCTTCCTGACTTTCGTCTTTGTGGCACAGAACTAGCCCCTAAAACAGCGTTCCCTGGACAGGATAGCTGTAGGGCATTATCAGCTCAGGCCTGTTGCGGTCTGCCCTGTTGTTGGTTATCAGGGGACTTACGGTGTGTGCATCGAGCATCTCCGAAGCCACAGGCTCAGCGAGCGACAGCAGCGCTTCAGACGTAATCCCGGTATTTAGCCACACCTGTTCGGCTCCGGCAGGCAGTATCACGGGCATTCTTTTTTTGGTGTTGTGAATCTCCTCCATCAGGTCATTGGCCCTTGTAGTGACAACCGAGAAGGTTCTGACAGTGACGCCGCCCTTCATCTCCCACGAATCCCATATCCCTGCCAGGGAGAAGATATCTGTGTCGCGCAGGCTGATGTACCAGGGAATTTTTCTTCCACCGATATGTTGCCATTCAAAAAAACCCTTTACCGGCACAAGACACCGACGGCTGGCAAAAGAGTCCCTGAAAGCCGGCCTGGTGGTGATGGTCTCAGCCCTGGCATTGAAGGTTTTGGTCATCATCTCCCGTGCTTCATTTTCATCAGCTGACCAGGAAGGTATCAGCCCCCACCTGAAGAGCCGCAACGGTTCCCCGGCACCTGAGCAAAGAACAGGCATAAGAGGCAGGCTGTAAGCATGATAGTAGTAACTGGGCCTGTAGCTTTCATGGTCGATCAGCTCACTGCCGTACCGCTCCTCAAGCTCCTCCCTGACAATATTTACATTGACGGTAAAACACACGGGCAGCAGGGTTATTCCTGTTCAATAACGGGTACCGGCAGCGAATATGCGAAGAGGTCCTCGTCCGGCCACTCCCTTACCCTGGAAATGAATTTGGCCATCATCCTGTCAACGTCAGAGGAGAGCTCAGGCCCGTTCCAGGCACTGCTGTTCATCAGCACCACCCAGGCAGTACCGTCAGGCAGACGTTTCATCATGGCTGTCGTCCCGGGAAAGGATCCGGTTCTCCACCATGAACCGCTGGTGAGTGTCGCCCTCCATCCTACCGGAGCATAACCGTTGTAGACATCGGTCATAAAACTAATGCTCTCAGGCGACAAAAGGTCCCTGGGATAGTCAAAGCCGTCGACAGCCAGCAGCAGTCTCATCAGATCGGGGGCCGTGGCCACCCAGCCGCCGGCAGCACCCAGGGCTTCAATATCATTTCCCCCCCGGCTTGCAGGAACCATCTCTCCCGTGCCGTCAACAGAGGGCTTGAGCGGTGCATCCTCAACCTCATAGTAGGAGACCTCGAAAGGAAGAGACTCTTCTGGATAATTGCGGCCCAGGGCCATGTCATATATACCCAGGGGCTCCAGCACCTGCCTGACACAATACTGCTCATAACTCATCCCTGTGACACTCTCTATAACCAGCCCGAGCATGCTGTAACCCAGGTTTGAATATGACTGTCCGGTACCCGGTGTAAAATGGAGCCTCTTGTCAAGTGCGAATCTGACTATCATTCTGAGATCAACGGGCATGGGCACACCAAGAGCCGAAGCCACGACCGTCGGCATGAACATCTGATCGCCGTAACGCTGTGACCATCCCCCCTCATGCGCCAGCAGATGACCGACAGTTATGTCAAATACGCGCCGGTCCCTGGGATTTGCAAAGAGAGTATCGTCCAGGATGCCGTCAGGACCGAAGACATGATCATCGACAGAGAGTCTGCCCTCCTCCTGCAGCTTCAGTATGGCAACAGCTGTTACAAGCTTGGAGACACTGGCAACACGGAACCGGTGGTAGGGCTCTACGGGAAGAGAATCTGAAAGTGAAGCATACCCGAAGCCCCGTGCATAAACAAGCTTGCCTTTGCGTGCCACTGCAACGGAAGCTCCCTTTATGTCCCAGTTTCTGAGAAACCATTCAACGCCCTTTTCGGCACCGGCAAACAGTTCATGGTTTGCCAGCTTGTTGTCAATGCGCAGATGAACCGGGCTGTAGGAAGCACCTGTCTCTGCCAGATGCTCGGTCCCGACACGGGTGACGGTGAGAAATAATCCAATAACTGTCAGCAATATCAGCCGTAATCCTCTGTCGTACAAATTCATCGTTCTATGTCCCCATTTCAAACGGGTATAAAAGTATAATATTATGTTTCAATTCCTGCCTTGCGGCAACAATTTTGTCAACCCCGGAAAAAAAATATCAACACTGCCCCTCATACCAAAAACAGAGACTATTTTTGTATTCATGAGCTCTGCCACCAGGAGATTCGCGGTTTTGACCCTGTTTTTGCTTTCAGCCCTTGCGCTGAGGTCACAGAATGACACCCTGATGCTGCATCCCGGACATGCCGGTTTTCAGCCTGATTCCCTGCAGGCTGACTCAATTATAGCCCGCATCAGGATACTCCTTGAAGAGTATAATCAGCAGAATATGTATGTTGACATCAGTGAATATCTGGATTATGGTTACAATGCCGATGATATAAACCTTCAGATAGCTGCATCAAAGGGAGCATGCAATGAGATTGTGAGACTCTATGCTCAGGGCGCCGATGTAAACAATTTTGAGGGCAGGATTGCCACCCCGCTGCATTATGCGGTTGCCTCAGGCATCAGGCAGTCTGTTGAGATCCTGCTTCTGCTGGGGGCCGACCCCGACAGTTATGACGTGTATGGTATTACGCCTCTGATATCCGCTGTCCGGTCAAACGATCTTGAGACGGCAGAGATACTCATCAGATATGGTGCCTCTCTGAAGCAGGTTGACCGGACCCAGGCCTCTCCGCTGCATCACGCCGCAGCCCTTGGACAGTTCTACATTGCAGATATGCTGCTCTATTATGATTCCCCTTCTGACCTCAGGGACAGTGAAGGCAACACGCCCCTGATGGTTGGCGTTACTTTTGGTTACCCCGATATTTCAGATCTGCTCCTGCAAAACGGTGCCGACCCCAATGCTCCCGACAAAAAGGGAGTTACTCCCCTCATGGCTGCTGCCTTTAACGGTGACACCCTGATGATGAAGCTTCTGATTGATGCCGGGGCTAACCTCTATGAAGTCAGCAGCGAAGGTGCGGATGCACTCGGATTCGCGGTTATGAGCGGGAAGAAGGAGGCTGTGGAGTATCTCCTTGAGAGGGGAAACAGATGGTACTATTCGGAGGGGAAGAAGGTCAACCCGGTCATGCTTGCACAGTATGCCGGGCACAGGGATATCCTCCAGGTGCTTAATGAAAAGAGCATTGAAAGCAAAACAGGCTTCAACCCCGTAGAGCTTTCGGTGTCAGCCACGGGGATGATCACCTCACACTGCTTAATGGCAGGAGCCTCCGTCTCACTGGCTGACCCCGCTGTGAGAACGGCCATCGTCATCGGAGGAGCCTCCGATCCTGTCAGCAGGAGGCTGCTGATCCAGGGCGACCATGACATACTCTATCAGTACAGCACCCGCATGTCACTTATCCACGCGGGTCTCAGCAGAGAGTACATTCTCTCGCGTCCGGCAAAACTGTACACGCTTACAATTGCCCCCTCCCTCTCTGCCGGTTACCGGTTCTACTCTCTCTATGAGGGCACAACCGTCAAACCTGACAACAAGTTCTGCCTGATACCTGCCGCGGAGCTGAAATGGAGAAGAAAAAGCCTGGGCATAGGTGCGGGAGTAACATGGCTGAATACCCCGTTTTTCAAAGTATCACCTGCATGGTTCACCGTTAGGGTGTCATATGTGCTCACCCGCACAGCAGGACAGATACCGGTCAAGAAAACAAGAATCTACAACTATGCGCAGAGGTAGTATGCTGGTTATTCTCGCAGTACTCCTGGTCTTCTCCTGCGAGAAGGGTTACATGACAGACTGCAGGGAGTGCGACCCTGATTATCCTGTTCAGCCACTGCTTAAGATCTACTACAGGAACCCTGAAACAATTCCGCTGAATCCTAAAGTGACACTTTATGAGGGAGCAATTGAGGACAGCATCATAATTAGAATCTTCTATCTTGATGTACCGGTATCCTTCCTGACATTTGATGCAATTCTCTATAAGGATTATTCCGCCACCCTGGAATTCAATTTTGACGGTCAGAAATATATCACCACAGGAGCCGCCCGCCCAAAGGTTCGCTATGACGAAACGTCGTGCGATGAACCCTGCTATTATGTATATGACAATGTGATCGACCTCAGGCTCAGGTATTACTGAATTGGCCGGTCGTCATAAACTGACTGTCAGCAATCTTCACCTGTATCCGCATCAGAGCTCC
>CAYPKP010000015.1:43741-67688 GCA_964411345.1 uncultured Rikenella sp.
TGAGGGTCAGCAGCAGTCAGATCTTGAGAGTCAGCAGCATCTGGCGCAGTTCATTGGGTGTAACATCCTCATGAACCTTGCCGGCATCGGCGACGGAGATCCTGCCCCTCTCCTCGGATACGATTATCACCAGCGCATCCGTCTGTTCAGTAAGTCCTATTCCGGCCCTGTGTCTCATGCCAAACCTGGAGGGAAGCCCCGTCTGGTCAGTGGAAGGCAAAGGGCAGCGGGCAGCAAAAATCTTTCCGTTCTGAATAAGCACGGCTCCGTCATGCAGGGGAGATCCCTTGTAGAAAATTGTCTTCAGCAGTTCATCGGTGACAAGTGAATTGAGAAGCTCTCCCCCTTCGGAATATATATCCAGCAGGCTTGTACGGCCAATGGCTATGAGAGCACCGGTGCGCGACTGGGCCATCGACTCCACGGCATGGACTATCTCTTCCACAATCTGGTTGGTGGTCTGGTCCACCCCTCCGGCGGGGAAGTACCTGTCAAAGGTGAACCTGTTGCGGTTCATGTACCTGTTGCCTATGGCAAGCAGGAAACGCCGTATCTCCTGCTGGAACACGATAATAAGGGCTATCACTCCCACTCCTATCACCTGTCCGATTATGGCGCTGATCAGCTCCATGTTCAGAGCCTTGACCACCAGCCAGAAGAGATAGACGAAGAAAATCCCCAGGAAGATGCTGAAGGCGGCCGTACCCCTGATAAGACGATATAGCTGGTAGAGAAGGAACGCTACCATGAATATATCGATGATATCCAGAATATTGAAATCGAACATGAGTCCTGAGTGCGGTGACCGACAAATTTAAGAATATTGATCGAATAGGATGCCCTCCGGGTAAATCTTTTCAAAAAGAGTGATTACCTGCCGGGCTTCTCTGACATCATGAACCCTCAGGATCGAGGCGCCCATCATGAGTGCGGTCATATTCAATGCCGCAGTGCCCGTAAGAGCCTCATCGGGTGTAATATCCAGGGTTCTCCAGATCATCGACTTGCGCGAGAGGCCTGCCAGCAGCGGCAGCCCTGCCACCCTGAACTCGGAGAAACGCCTGAGCATCTCGAAATTATGTTCTGCACTCTTGCCGAAACCGAAGCCGGGGTCAAGAATAATATCCTTTACTCCTGCCTTCATGAGCTTCACCGCCCTCTCTCCCAGCCAGAGCAGAACCTCTGACACAACATCACCGTAGGTGGGATTGAGATGCATGGTCTGAGGTGTTCCCTGCATATGCATCATGATGTAGGGAACGTTCAGCCTGGTGACCAGAGCAAACATATCAACGTCCATCTCTCCCCCGGCGATGTCATTGATGATGTCAGCCCCGCCGTTGCATACCGCCGCTTCCGCCACCGAGGCCCGGTAGGTGTCAACCGAAATCACGGCCTCCGGAAAGGATTTGCGGATAAGCCCCACAGCATCGCAGACACGCCTTTTCTCAACCTCCTCTGCCACTGCGGCAGACCCGGGACGTGTGGAGCAGCCTCCAAGATCAAGGATGTCAGCCCCTTCCGAAAGCATCTTCCCTGCCGCGGCAAGAATCTCACTTTCGGAATTATACCTGCTGGAAGAATAGAAGGAATCCTCTGTAAGATTGATGATCCCCATAATCCTGGGCTTTGCCAGGTCAAGCAGCCTGCCTCTTATATTTATGAACATGATCGTAACGGTGCAGCCACAAATATAGTCATTGGTTCATAACAATATTCTGCCTTCATATCCTGTTCATAAATTGAGTATAGAGCGCTCCGGGTGACTTTTTATTAATTTTCTATCTTTAGAACCCCGGGGGAAGCCGCGTACCCGGCATACATACTGAATAAGGCTGATGAAGCTTATTGTCATAGAAGGACTGGACGGAGCAGGCAAATCGACACAGATCGGCCTGCTTAAAAAGTGGTTCACTGAGAGAAAAATCAACCACAATTATATCCATTTTCCCCGCATGGAGGCTCCCTGGTTCGGAGAGCTGATTGCCCGTTTCCTGCGAGGCGAGTTCGGCGAGATCAGCCAGGTAGATCCCTACCTTGTAGCCATGCTCTATGCCGGCGACCGCAGGGATGCAGCCCCAATGATCAGGGAATGGCTCAGTGAGGGAAATTACGTCATCCTCGACCGCTATGCCTATTCCAATATTGCATATCAGTGCGCGAAACTGAATACCACCGCGCAAGCCGCAAGACTGAAGGAGTGGATACTCACACTTGAGTTCGGACACTTTGACATTCCCAGACCTGACATCAACATATTTCTCGATGTACCATTCAGGTTTACTGCCGAGAAACTTGCAGCCCGGCGCACCGGAAATGACAGAAGCTACCTGAACGGACGGGCTGACATACATGAAAGCAGCCTCAGTTTCCAGGAAAAGGTCCGTGAGATCTACCTTAAGGTGGCCGCTACCGATACCAGCCTGGAGGTGGTCAACTGCTACAGCAAGGAGGGCGAGATACTGGCTCCGGAAGAGATATTCCGGTTGATATTGACAAAACTTAAAGAGAGAAATATTCTATAATGAGTACTTTAACAAGGATAGGAAGGATTCTGACCGGTTTGATATTTGTTTTCTCCGGATTCGTTAAAGGCATTGATCCCATGGGTACTGCCTTTAAGATAGGCGACTACCTGACAGCCTTCGGAATGGAGTGGCTTGACGGCATTGCCCTCCCTCTCTCTGTACTGCTCTGCCTGATCGAGTTCGTAACGGGCATGATGCTCATCACAGGATCAATGGTAACCATTGCCTCATGGATGGCCGCACTGTTTATGGCACTCTTCACGCCGCTGACCCTGGTGCTTGCCATTTTCAACCCTGTTTCCGACTGCGGATGTTTCGGCGATGCAATTGTGATGACCAACTGGCAGACATTCTTCAAAAATATTGCCATCACCCTGCTGGTTGTCTTTGTTTTTGCCAGGAGACGCGACAGAACGGCTCTCCTCCCGGCAGTGACAGGACTGAATGCCACAGTGGCATTTATTTTTCTCTTTCTGCTGTTCATGAGATACAATCTTGCATATCTCCCGGCGATAGACTTCAGGCCATACAGCACAGGCACCAACCTTCCTGAAGCAATGGCAATACCGCCTGACGCTGAACCTGACAAATATGACATAAGGTTTATATATGAGAAAGAGGGGGTGCAACAGGAATTCACCCTCAACAATTATCCTGCGGATGACACGGCATGGAAATTCATTGACCAGAAGTCGGTGCTGATATCCAGGGGCTATATTCCTCCTATTCATGATTTTACGCTGGTAACCGAGCATGGTCTCGACATGACCGACCAGGTTACCGGGCAGCCTGGAGATGTCATGCTCATGATCGCCAGGGATCTGGAGAAGTCTGACAGGGACGGGCTGGCAAAGGGTTATGATCTCGGGCTGGAGATGCAGAAACACGGAGTTAGATTTTACATCGTCACGGCGACACCCCCGGATCAGGCCCGAGGAATGGTCACCGGCTTCGATGCGCTCTACGCCGATGACATCACCCTCAAAACGGTTATCAGGTCTGACCCGGGATTCGTGCTTCTCCACAACGGTACAATCACGGGCAAATGGTCGTATCATAACCTCCCCGGTAAGGATGAGCTTACCGGTGACCTGAATGCCCTGGCCATCAGGACGCAGACAAAGAGAAACGGCAGGATGGTCACTGTCATAGCCGTGCTCACCGTTCTTCTGGCCTTTGCAGTGACTCTCCCCTTCAGCGCAAATGAGAATAAGCAAGAAAAAATCGCAAAACAATAAATATCAATCATATGAGAAAAAAGATAGTAGCAGGAAACTGGAAGATGAACATGGATCTCGGTGAGGGTGTAGCTCTGGCAACAGGCATCAACAAGGAGCTTGTCAGCAAGCCGCTTGACGGCAAGGAGGTAATACTCTGCACACCGGCAATACATCTTAGTATCGTGGGCTCACTGCTCAATGCTCCCGGCCTGAGTGCAGGGGCTCAGAACTGTAATGACCACAGGTCAGGAGCCTACACCGGTGAAATATCTGCCGCCATGATAAAAAGTACCGGAGCATCAAGCGTTATCATCGGCCACTCTGAACGCCGCTCCTACTATGGTGAAGATGATGAGCTTCTTGCAGCCAAGACTGCCGAGGCTCTGTTTAACGGCCTGCGTGTGATATTCTGCTGCGGAGAGGTGCTGGCCGAGAGAGAGAAGAACATCCATTTTGATGTGGTCAGGAGACAGCTGAGCAAAGCTCTGTTCGTGCTTCCCAGGGAGGACTTCAGCAGGTGCATCATAGCCTATGAACCGGTATGGGCCATAGGCACCGGCGTGACAGCCAGCCCCGGACAGGCACAGGAGATGCATCATTTCATCCGCACTCTCGTGAGGGAACAGTACGGTGATGAGACTGCAGAAGAGACCACCATACTCTACGGCGGAAGCTGCAAGTCGTCAAATGCTGCAGAACTCTTCGCCAATCCTGATGTCGACGGCGGACTCATAGGAGGGGCTTCCCTGGTAAAGGAGGAATTTCTCAGCATAGTCAGGGCGCTTTGACAACCTATGAAAAAGATCATTCTCATCTTACTGGTGGCGCTACTGCCTGCACTGAGTGCAGCAGGACAGGGACAGTTCTCCGGTGACACCGCCACCTTCACCGCAGAGCTGACCTCCTTCATGGGAACCCTGGTCAGCAAGTCGGAAATAGCGGAGATTGATCTTTTCAAGGCACTGTATGACAGCACCTGCTTCTCACGTGAGACCAAAGACCGGATCATTAACGTTGCCAGCCAGCTGAGGGGACGGAGAATCAGTCAGGCACCCGGATTTGTCTATTTTATCCGAACCCTCACCGACTTCGTGGAGACCAGCCAGAAAAAAAATGAGGTCAGCGCGTGGCTGGAAGGACTCAGCGAGATGGCCTTTGATCCCAGGTTTTCCAATGCCTCCATCGAGAAGTTCATTGAGGTGACCGGTCTGCTGCTCGTTGATCATACAATATACGCCTCCGGATCGGTGAGATGGAAGACCAGGGGCGGCAAAGTTGAGTTTGTCCGTGATACCGTATTGAAGATCGACATCAGAACGGTGACGCTGGTAGGCTTCCTGGGAAAGGACAGTACGGAGATCCATGACTTTTCAGGCACCTACTACCCCGATCTCTTCCGCCTGCACTGCAAAGAAGGTACGGTGACCTGGCAGAAGGCAGGATATGACCCTTCAAAAGTATTTGCCACCGTCTCTGATTTCGATATTGATGTCACCAAAAGCGAATTTTCATGTGACTCCTCGCTCCTCTCCCACCCTGACTACTTCCATGAACCCGTGCCGGGAAAACTGACCGACAGGGCGGTGGAGATTGTATCGCCGGAAAAGGCAACCATGCCCAGGTTTGAGACCTATGAAAACAGGTTCTTTATTGAAGATATCTACAGGGACGTCAACTACGAGGGAGGTCTCGCGCTTGAGGGTGCCCTTGTAAGAGGCACGGGCACCAACTGGTTCCCTGCAAGCATCAGCCTCTACAGGAATGACACGCTGGCCATTCATGTGGCATCCAAGAACTTCCTCCTGTCACAGAAGAGCATCAGCAGTATCGACGCCTCCTCCACCCTCTTTCTCGGCCGGGACTCAGTCTTCCACTCCAGCCTGGGCTTCTCCTACAATGCCGCCACCAGGGAGGTAAGCATGTTCCGGACAAACAGCCCGCTGTCACGAAGTCCCTATTTCGATTCCTACCATAACCTTGACCTCTATTTTGAACACCTCTCATGGGATATGGATGACCCGTTTGTCATAATGTCACGGACAAGGGGTTCGTCAATAGGTGCGGCAAGGTTCGAGTCCGTCTCATTTTACAACGAAGCCAACTTCTTCAGGCTGATGAGGTTTGACGAGGTGCATCCTCTCTATCGGATCCGCGACTATGCAAAATCATACGGGTATGACATCTTCCCCGTCGAGGGTCTTGCGAAATGGCTGCGCATGCCCGTCGAACAGGCAACAGCCCTCTGCATTGAGCTGGCAAACAACGGCTTTCTCTTTTATGACCGGAATTTCAACGAGGTAGCCATCAAGCCAAAAGTGGACGATTATATTGCATCGTTTGCCAAAAAGAAGGATTATGATGCCATATCCATCTACAGCGAAACCCGTGATGAGGAGGAGAACGCCATACTGGACCTCAACACCTTTGAGCTTGACATCAGAGGCGTCAGGGCAGTATCCCTGAGCGACTCCCAAAATGTGGCCATAAGACCCTACGGGGGACGCCTGGTGATAGGCAAAAACAGGTCTATCTCATTTGACGGAATGGTACAGGCAGGACTGTTCACAATCTACGGAAAACAGTTTTCTTTCAGCTATGATACCTTCAGCATCTTTCTTGACAGGATCGATTCACTGAAGATCGCTGTTGAGACCGAAGAGAGGGATGCATACGGAAGACCGGTGATAAAGCGTATCGATAACATGATAGAGATGGCATCAGCACGGCTGCTTATTGATGACCCTCTCAACAAATCGGGACTGAAAAGCCTCAGGCAATACCCAATCATCAATTCCACCAAAGACTCATACATCTTTTATGATGAGATACGTGATCTCGACGGGCTGTATGAAAAGGAGAAGTTCTACTTCAGGCTTGATCCCTTTACCTACAACAACATAGATCACTACACCAATGATGACATGGCCCTTTCGGGCACTTTTGTCGGGGGCGGGATAATCGAGCCGATGCGACAGGTCCTTACCGTGCAACCCGACACATCGCTCGGATTCACCATGACTATTCCGCCGGAAGGCATTCCCATATACGACGGGCGTGGCACCCTCTACAACCATCTCAGCATGAGCAATTCGGGACTGATCGGCAGTGGCAGTGTCGATCATCTTACAGCCACTGCCGTTGCCGACACATTCCGATTTTTTCCTGAATTCATGATAACCAGGGCTGACAGGTTTGCAATGAAGCCTGACACGCTGCACAGGTTTCCCGAACTCAGCTCGGAGGATGTGGATATACAGTGGCTCACCACCACGGACGAGTGGTACGCCCAGAACGGCGAGGGAAAGGTCTTCGATATGTTCGGGAACGGCACCACAATGGATGGGACACTCATCCTCAAGCCTGACAGGCTGGAGGGCAGCGGGCAGACAGAGATGGCTGATTCCCGGATCACCTCTGAGACCTTCTCCTTTGGCGCCATGACGGTTGACGCCGACACCTCCGACTATTACCTTAAAGCCCTTCGAGGCAGCGGATACGGCTTTGTGGCCAGCAATGCAAAGACTCATGTCGATTTTGCGGAGCAGAAATCTGATTTCAGCCTCAATACGGACTCCTCTTTCGTGGTCTTTCCCGGTATCGAGTATTTCTCCAGGATGACCAACTTTGAATATGACATGCAAACCAAGGTGCTGGATATGTGGCAGAAAGGAAGGGAGTCCACGGCTCTGCTGACGGCCGAGGAGCTGCTCAGGGTGCCACCGGGGATGATGGAGAAACCGACTTTCCTCTCTACCAACAATATGAAGGATACCGTGAAGTTCCAGTCGGGCTCCGCATCATATTACCTGCAGGATGAATTACTCCAGGTGAGAGACGTCAATTACATTCCGGTGGCTGATGCGCTTGTGCAACCCGGCGGGGGCGTGCTCTACATCTCAAGAGGGGCCATTATCAGGGAGACAGACAGCGCACTGGTGGCTATCAACAACAAGCATCTGGTACATTCGGCTAGAATAAATATTGAGAGCAGTGCCAGTTATTACGGATCGGGCAAATATGATTATACGGACGAGAGTGGCGAAAGCCAGGTGATAGAGTTCTCTGAGATCAGGGTTGACACCATGGCCACAAAAGCCACGGGATATATCCCCGAATCACAGAATTTCACACTCAGCCCCGCATTCACCTTTGCCGGTGATGTGAGCCTGCGGGCTGCCGAAGAGCATCTGAGGTTCACCGGTGCTGCAGGAATTGTCACCGCCTGTGAGAATATAGGCAACCTGCCGGTGAAGTTCAGCTCTATGCTGGATCCGATGAATATTCTTATCCCGGTTGACGAAAAACCAAGAGACAGGGATGATAATCTGCTCTTCTCGGGAACGTTTGTCACCCTTGATTCTGCAGGAGTATACGGAACCTTCCTTTCCCCGAGGAAGTCGTGGAGTGACAACCCGCTTCTTTCGGTCAGCGGATACCTGTTCCATGACAGGGGTGCGGGGCAGTACCATATTGCATCCCTGGAGAAGCTTGCCGACCGGAGCCTCCACGGCAATATGATCTCCTTCGACAGAAACTTCTGCATCCTTCGCAGCGAGGGCAAGATCGACTTCGGCGTCAACTATGACCGCCTAAGGCTCAGCAGCGCCGGACTGGTCACCCATGATACCGACTCCTCAAAGGTAAGGGTGCAGACCATGCTCGGCCTCTCCTTCCACTACAGCACAGAGGCTCTTGAACTTATGGCCGGCGACATACGGACCGTGCCAACACTCCGCACCGTCAACCTCTCTTCTGAATTCAACAGCAAGGGAATGCGTGACCTTATCGGAGTGCAGGCTGCCAGATCGATCAATGAGGAGCTTCAGCTCTTCGGTGTGGCCAGGTCACTTCCCAAGGAGTACTCGTTCCAGATGCTGATCAACGATGTCACACTGGTCTGGAATCCCGCCTCAATGTCTTTCATCTCCGAAGGAAAAATCGGAGTGGGATTTATAGGAAACCAGCCTCTGAATGTCTATCTTGACGGGTGGGTGGAGCTTCAGAGGAAGAGGTCGGGAGACCTGATTGATATTTACCTCAAGGCGGACAACAACGTATGGTACTGGTTCTCCTATTTCAGGGGGATATTGATGAGTTACTCATCCAACACCTCATACAATGACCTTCTCAACAGCATAAAGGAGAAGGACAGAAGAGATCCCGGCGCACGGTCGCGTGATGAATACCAGTACATGATCGGGCTGCCGGACAGGCTGCAGAGGTTCATCAGACGAATGGAGAGCGGGGGCAGCGGTTTTGAACAGGATCCCTACCTGTATGATCAGTAAGTGCCGCTCCGACCACGGCATCCGAACTCAATCACCTCCATGCCGGAAAGGAGCTCCCCTTCAACCGAGAACCGAAGCAGAGTCATGACACGGTGCATGCCCGTCCTTCCCGCGGCACCGGGATTGATGCAGAGCATCTTATGGCTTTTGTCGTAGATGACCTTGCAAATATGTGAATGACCGCACAAGAATATGTCGGGCTTCAGCTCCCTGATAAGCTCCAGTGCACGCGGAGCATAATGACCAGGGTATCCTCCTATATGTATCATCAGCACTTTCTTCGATGCGGCCATGAAGAAGAGATACTCCCGTGTGGCTCTCCTGACATCAGATCCGTCAATGTTTCCCCAGACAGCACGCAGGGGCCTGAAGGCCTCCAGCTCTGTTATAACTTCAATGCTGCCGGCATCACCGGCATGCCAGATCTCATCGACATCTGCAAAGTGTTCATAAACGGCCGGGTCAACCCAACCGTGTGTGTCTGAGAGAACGCCTACCTTCATTTCCGTAATTGAAATTGCAAATGCTAAAATCCGTAAATTTGCGGAAAGAAGCGCAAAAATGCAGATTTTTTATTGCGGAGAAATTTCGCACGGCAAAGCCCTCTTCAGCCGGGAGGAGTCGCGACACTGCCTGAAAGTGCTGCGAATGAGAGAGGGAGAAGAGATCACCTTCACCGACGGCCGCGGCAACCTTTACGAGGGCGTCATAAACGAAACCGACCTCTCCGCAATGTCAGCAACAGTCACGTCAGTTAAACATGACTACGGAAAAAGGGAGTACAGGCTTCATGTTGCAATCTCTCCCCTAAAGAATGATGACAGGCTTGAATGGTTCATTGAAAAGGCCGTTGAGACAGGCATAGATGAAATCACCCCTCTTCTCTGTGCCAGGACCGGGAAGAGCAGGATAAGGAGGGAGAGACTGGAGGGCCTGGTACTCTCTGCCATGAAACAGTCGGTCAAGAGCTACCTTCCGCAACTCAACAATCCGGTCGGGTTCAATGACTTTATTGCCGGGGTGTATGCCGGGAAGAGGATCATAGCCTCCTGTGACCAGGCCGTTGACCGTATGCCTCTGACCTCCTCCTTCAACAGGGGTGATGATGTCCTGATTATGATAGGTCCGGAGGGCGACTTCACGGCGGAGGAGGTCAGGGCAGCGCTTCAGGCCGGATTTCAGCCTGTACACATGGGCCCCAGCCGGCTCAGAACAGAAACAGCAGGCGTTGTGGCCTGCTGCTCCGTCTACCTGTCCAACCTTTGACCTGTCACCCTCCCGGGATAAAGTCAAATGCTTCTTTTATTCTTTTCAGCGGCAGGTTGTATAATTCCGTATAACGGCATCTGTCACAGATAACCGCCGTATAATGCCTCCCCGGTATACTGAATACCTGGCTGAACTGGCTGTGCTGCATTATAACACCTTTTACTTCGTATTGTCTTCCCCCGCATTTCGGACAGGTATACCTGACCGCCGGCGTTTCATTTTTCATCGTTCTTTTCGTTATTGTTCTCTTTCCGTGTCTTCAGACGTCCAGCCTTGCGCAGTGCCTGGTCAAGGATCCATTCTATCTGACCGTTGGTGCTGCGAAACTCGTCAGAGGCCCATTTTTCAATGGCACCAAGCTTATCCGGGTCCATCCGCAAGACAAATGACTTCTTCCGCATATCTACTGATGAAGGGTGCCGGTATTGATGATCGGATTGGGATCCTTGTCACCGCACAGCACCACCATTAGGTTGCTGACCATGGCAGCCCTCTTCTCCTCGTCAAGGTCAATTATGCGTTTCTCGGACAGCTGCTCCAGGGCCATCTCAACCATGGATACAGCACCTTCAACTATCTTGAAGCGCGCTGCCACAACAGCAGTGGCCTGCTGACGACGGAGCATGGCGCCGGCGATCTCCTCCGAATAGGCTATATAGTTGATCCTGGCCTCTATCACATGGATACCGGCAATCTTGAGCCTGTCCCTTATCTCCTTCTCCAGCTCGTCGTTTACCTCCTCACCGCCGCTGCGAAGAGTCATCTCATTCTCGTGACCCTCCCAGTTGTCATACGGATAGAGCCCTGCAAGCTTGCGAAGAGCAGCATCGCTCTGCACAAGCACAAAATGTTCATACCTGTCAACATCAAAAGCTGCCTTATAGGTGTTCTCCACCTTCCAGACCAGTACAAGCCCTATCTTGATCGGGTTTCCGTTCTTGTCGTTCACCTTGATTGGCTCACTGTCAAAGTTGCGGGCCCGCAGTGAGATCTTCTTGCGCGAATAAAAGGGAATCGCCCACCAGAAGCCGTTGGTCTTGACTGTGCCCCTGTATGCACCGAAAAGCACCATCACCATCGATTCATTGGGGTTGACAACCATCAGTCCCGGAAGAATGAGGAAGGTAACTACAATCAGCACCACCCCCAGCCAGATGATCTCATGAATGAACGCAAAAACCACTGCTGCCATGACGAGCAGTCCCAGCAGGAGGAAAAGATACCCTGATGCTGCCTTGAAAATTTTTTCTTCTTTCATTGTTTGTGATATTATTTTGATATCACAAATATATCATATTAAATTACAAAAGTCAAGTAAAACGAAAAAAAAATTACATTTGGACCATGCATGAACGTCACACCGACCGGGAGCTCTATTTCAGGGAGCAGGCACATACCACATCAAGGCATGTTATTCCATTCATTGAGAGCATCATGCCAGTTACCGAATCGATCTCGGTGCTGGAGATCGGCTGCGGCGAAGGGGGTAATCTCCTGCCGTTTCTTGAGGCAGGATGCAGTCGTCTGACGGGTATTGACCTTTCAGAAAGCAAGATTGGCAATGCACGCAGCTTCTATTCCGCAATTCCCGGAGGAGACAGGATTGAGTTCATGGCATCTGACATTTACGACTCAGCCTCTGCCGGCTCCTTTGACCTGGTGATGATGCGTGATGTTCTTGAACATATTCACGACCAGGCACGGTTCATCGGGTTTGTAAAGAGGTTCATCAATCGCGGCGGCATCCTCTTTATTGCCTTTCCTCCATGGAACAATCCCTTCGGGGGGCACCAGCAGATGTGTGACAGCAGGGTTCTTTCAAAGCTTCCGTGGATCCACCTCCTTCCGCGCAGGATCTACAGGTGGCTGCTGCGTGCTGCGGGAGAGAACCCGGCCCGTATAGAAGGTCTTCTTGAGATAAAGGATACCGGCATTAATATCGGTCGGTTTGAGCGGACAGCAAAAAGAGAGGGATTCTCCATCCTGAGAAAATCCCTCTGGCTTGTAAATCCGAATTTTGAGATCAAGTTCGGCCTTCGCCCCCGCCGGCTGCCTCATCTCCTGGGTGAAATCCCCTTTATCAGGAACTTTATGGCAACCACAGGCTATTATATTATTTCAGTGCCTCCCCGAGAGCCCTGAGAACGGGCTGTGCCGAGATCTTTACTCCTGCGGCCTGGTTCATCCAGTGCTGTGGTGTGAGACGCCCCAGACTGTACATGCGGTCAATCTCATCAGAAAAGTCCTTGCCCTTGAGGTGCTCTTCAATCTGAAACTGGATTATCTGACCGTAAGCATAGTTCTGCAGGTAAAGAGGCCCGTTGATCATGTGCGAATAGATGGCCAGCAGCGGTGAGTCACTTGTGCCCATTACCGGGGCAAAATATTTATTCCAGACCTCCACCGCTGTCGTGACGGTCTGTTCCCTGAGCTCTGAGGCTGTAACCTGTGGATTCTCATAGAGCCACTTCCATAGCTTCATCTCCACCATGCTGACTCCCATTATCTCCATCAGCGACCATGCGGCATCAAGAGTCTGCAGTCTCTCCTTCTCCGGGTTGTCCTCCTTCATGCCAAGAAGCATGAGGTCACGGTCCTGGAAGAGGAACGCCGTGGCTTCGGTGAAGGCCGTATTGGGAACACCGGAGAGCATATAGTAGTCAACATCATAGAGCGAGATCGTCTGTTCGACGTTATGGCCGAATTCGTGCACGGCTATATTGTAGCCCTTGTAGTCCATACCCCTGTCAGAGACACGGGTGCGGAGATGCGATACTGCCCCCCTCATTCCGGCACCCCAGGCATGGCCTGAGCCTCTGGCAGGGTCAACCACTATCCTGTCAGCAATCTCCTTTGCCCTCCCGGGTGACCAGCCCAGCTTGACCAGCATGGCCGGCATACCCATATTGAAAGCTGAAGGAGTCGGATAGAGGGCTGAAGTCCTTGCCGTGAGAAGGCTCTCGGGAATTGAGCTTCTCGATTTGAATCCGTCATACCAGATGTCATAGGGCCGCAGCTCACGTCCCAGCCTTGACTTTATCAACTCTCCGAGTTTCACCAGTTGCGGTGAACTGAGATATTCATCAAAGAGAGCCTCCGCGTCCTCCTGTGAAATTTCCATCCCGCCTGAGAAACTGCGCAGAATGGCGCTGTTCATCCCGGGAACATAGGGGTCAATGGCCCTCTCCGAGTTGAAAATATTCAGCAGGTGCGAATAACGGGTATCCGGCTCGGCAGCCAGTTCAATGGCTGAGCCATCCCTGACTGTCTTGTTGGAATAGGGAAACCATTCATAATCAGCACTGTTAATGACTTTCCCGGGTATCTCCTGACGGATGATGCGCTCCATCACCCTGTAAATCATCTCCTGCTTCTCCGTGCCTTTTTCTTTGTCGGCATAATTCGACTTGATCTCGTCACGAAGGTTCCAGTGAGACAGCAGTATCATATCGTCGGGGAAGATCTGCTGCCCGTCATCTGTCCTCAACCTGCCCATATGTATATTGTATTCGGCAATATACATCTCCGCGTTACCCGTAGCAACCGTTGCTGCCTGGTTCAGTTCGGCAGGCACACGTGATATGAACTGGTCGCCGAGCCGTGCCATGGCCCACTCTTCGCGGCTCCATCCCGAACCAAGTTCCTCCTTCTCCGCAAGGCTGTAGTATGGAAAGTTGAGGGCTATCACAAAGGCAATCCTGTTATTGTAGAAATCGGTCTGCAGATGTGAGCCCACGGAGTAGTTGCCGAACATGCGGTCAATCTCGTCAATCTCTCCTGCAGCCTCATCAAGAACCTTTCTCAGATCAATAGTGATCTCGTTCATGTTACCCGAGATCGACTCGAAGTAATTGCTGACCTTCAGAAAGACATCTCTCCGTTTTACCTGATCGGAGATGTAGCTGGCGGCAACAAAATCGGCAAACTCTTCGGCAGTGCCGTCCTCCGCCCTCCACAGCGAGGCGGCATGCCTCACTCCCTTTTCCATCACCATTTTGTCAGCCGGGGATTGTTCTTCCATTATGCGATCCACAGCACCTGTGATCACTGTTTCACCGATGAATCCGGATGCTGTCACTTCAACCTTCTTGTCTGCTGATGAGCAGGCAGTAAGTACCAGGGTCATAAGAACCAGTATTTTTCTCATTTTAATCTTGTTTTTGCTAAGGTAAAAAAAACGTCACACAAAAATGAAGTACTGTGTCAGGGATATAACAAATAAGGCTTCCCGAAGAAAGCCTCATCATATATCAGCCGGGTTACCGGCTATGGACTCATGATCTATTTCCCGGACTTCCGGTTTTTTTTGCGTTTTATCTTTTCAAAAAGGTCTGCAATGACATCATCAGAAGGCTGATCCTCCATGTCGGGAAGTAAAACGCTCAGGGCCGAATCAATACCAAAGGCATCAGCTATAAGGTCTGAAGGTGTATTGGTAACCTCGAAATAAGAAAGCAAGAGGGTAGAATTCTTATCCATAGGCGTTTTCGTTCTCATAAAAGAGAAACGCCATGCATAATCAAAAATTGTATCAGCTAAGTGAAAGGGTGATATTTTTTTCCACCATTATTTTACGCATGTTGATAAGTGCATATCGCATCCTGCCCAGTGCAGTATTGATGCTGACACCTGTCATGTCGGCAATCTCCTTGAAGCTCATCCCGGCATAATGCCTCATGATGACCACCTCGCGCTGGTCCTCCGGCAGTCCGTTAATCAGGCTCCTCACGTCACGCATAACCTGCCTGCGCACAATGACATCCTCAACATTGTCGTCCGACAGTTTGCGCGAGTTGAGCAGGTCTGCCTCGTAGTCATCGTTAAGGACAATACCCATCTGTTTTTCGTGTCTGAAGTGGTCAATGATCAGGTTATGAGCTATTCGCATCACCCACGATATAAACCTTCCGTCATCCTGGTACCGGCCGGCGCGGATTGACTGTACCACCTTCAGGAAGGTGTCCTGGAAAACGTCGTCGGCCAGATCGCGGTTGCGAATGTAAAGGCTGATATAAGAATAGACTTTGCTTTTGTGACGCAGGATAAGCAGCTCTATGCTTCTTTCATTACCGTCTATGTAGCTCTTAATAAGCTCATAATCGGTCATTTTGCTCTTCATAACTAACTCTTTTGGTTCACGAGTACAGTTATACGATAGGCGGCCCTCCTTTGTTTCGTTTGTGTTTTTTTCTGTTGGGTTATACGGATTGTATCACCCTATTGTTTCATCAGATGACTAAATTATTATTTCATTGGTCTGATGTAACTTACATGAGACAAGATAATCATTCCCCTGTGTGTCTGCTCATGTAAGTTTCATTCGTATATGTATAATAATTATTGCAATGGCTGAACTGAACCTGCACGAAAATTACCTGAAAATTATTTATACAAGCTCTGCCTCATGCAGGTTGCGTATATACTCAGGACAAAGAAAACAAAATTTAATCAATACAAAATCATTAATTTTGGCTTTTTCGCAAACGGAGAACGCATGAAGGGTAATATCGAAATCAAGGGAGCAAGAGTACATAACCTTAAGGATATTACCCTGACAATTCCGCGTGACAGCCTTATCGTTATAACAGGGGTATCCGGCTCCGGAAAGTCCTCTCTTGCCTTTGACACCATATATGCCGAGGGTCAGAGGAGATATGTTGAGAGTCTCTCCTCCTACGCAAGGCAATTTCTCGGGCGCATGAACAAGCCCGATGTCGATTTCATCAACGGGATACCGCCGGCAATAGCCATCGAGCAGAAGGTCAACACACGCAATCCCAGGTCAACGGTAGGCACCAGCACAGAGATCCACGATTACCTGCGTCTTCTCTGGGCCCGCGTCGGGCATACCGTCTCTCCCGTCTCCGGCAGGGAGGTCAGAAAGCATACAGTGGATGACGTGGTCAACTATCTTGCCGGACTGCCGGAAGGAAGCCGCATAGTGCTTACAGCTCCGCTGGATGTGCCTGAAAATGTTGATCCGCACGAGTTTATCAGCTTCCTGGTAAAGGAGGGATATAACCGCATAAGCACCGAAAAGGGCCTTGTGAGGCTCGATGATGAGGGTGCTGCGGAGATGATCGGCACCATGCCGCGGCTTGACCTTATAATAGACAGGTTCCCGACAGGACGCAGTCCTGAAGAGATGAGCCGTGCCGCCGACTCAGTGCAGACGGCATTTCTTACCGGCAGGGGTCATATCACCCTTACCGTGACTGACGAAGAGACAACGCAAACAGTAAGCTTCTCCGATAAATTCGAGGAAGACGGCATCACCTTTGAAGAGCCGACTGAACACCTCTTCAGCTTCAATTCGCCCATTGGCGCATGTCCCGAATGTGAGGGATACGGAAAGGTAATAGGCATTGATGAGAATCTTGTCATACCCGACGAGAACCTCTCCGTTTATGATGACGCAATCGCCTGCTGGAGGGGAGAGACCATGAAGCAATGGAAGGAGAGACTCATATACAGTGCTGACAAGTTTGACTTCCCGATTCATAAACCCTGGTACATGCTCACTCCTCAGCAGAGGGCCCTGGTATGGAGCGGCAACAGGTATTTTTTCGGCCTGACACAATTCTTCGCGCACCTTGAGGAGAAGAAATACAAGATACAGTACAGGGTTATGCTCAGCCGCTACAGGGGCAAACGCACCTGTCCCTCCTGCGGTGGCAACAGACTGCGCAAGGAGGCGGGATGGGTGAAGGTCGGAGGGAGATCCATCACGGAGGTAACCTCCATGCCGGTGAGTGAGGCTCATGAGTTCTTTGAACAGCTGACGCTCAACGGTGAGGAGAGGGAGATAGCCGGGCGTCTTCTCAAGGAGATACGGCAGCGACTGGGATTTCTCGTGAATGTGGGACTCACCTACCTCACCCTCGACAGGCTCTCCAACACCCTTTCAGGAGGAGAGTCGCAGCGCATCAACCTCGCCACCTCGCTGGGCAGCAGCCTGGTAGGATCACTCTATATCCTTGACGAGCCAAGCATCGGACTGCATCCGCGCGATACGAACCTGCTGGTGAATGTGCTCGGCGAACTGCGCAACCTGGGCAACACGGTTATCGTGGTTGAACATGAGGAGGAGATCATCAGTGCTGCAGACCAGATAATAGACATGGGTCCTGCCGCCGGGACTCATGGCGGAGAGGTCATCTATCAGGGAAGCGTACACTTCCCGAAGAAGAACAGCTCCCTTACCGCTGCATACATGACAGGTGCCATGCGCATCGCAGAGCCGGCGGTGCGACGCAGATGGCACAGCTACATAGCTGTGAAAGGTGCACGTGAGAATAACCTGAAGGAGATTGACGTCAGATTCCCGCTCCATACCATTACTGCCGTGACGGGAGTCAGCGGCTCCGGCAAGAGCACCCTGGTGCATGATATTCTCTTCGCTGCACTCTCTTCAAGACTTGGCGACAACAGCCTGAAGCCGGGCCGCTTCACTTCTATGGAGGGAGACATGGCCAGCATCACGGCCGTGGAGCTGATAGACCAGAACCCGATTGGCAAGTCAAGCCGCTCCAACCCGGTCACCTACCTTAAGGCCTTTGATGAGATACGCAAACTCTTCGCAGAGCAGCAGGCCGCTGTACAGTCGGGATTCAAGCCTGCCCACTTCTCCTTCAATGTCGAGGGAGGCCGGTGCGAGGAGTGCCAGGGCGAAGGTGTCATAAGGGTTGAGATGCAGTTTATGGCCGACGTGGAGCTTACATGTGAGACATGCAAGGGAATGCGCTTCAAGCGTGATATCCTTGATGTACGTTTCCACGGAAGGAACATATACGACGTCCTGGAGATGACCATTGACGAAGCTATTGTGTTCTTCGGCGAATGCAAGGAGAAGAGCTGCAGGAAGATAGCTGACAAACTGAAGCCGCTGGCAGATGTAGGGCTGGGATATGTCAGGCTGGGACAGTCGTCATCAACCCTCTCCGGCGGCGAGAGCCAGCGGGTAAAGCTGGCATACTATCTCAGCCAGGAGAAGAGCAGCGAAAGAATGCTTTTCGTCTTCGACGAACCCACCACCGGACTCCACTTTCACGATATCGGGAAACTTATGAACTCACTCAACGCCCTCGTCGATCACGGTCACTCGGTGATCCTCATTGAACACAACGTGGAGGTGATCAAGTGTGCCGACTGGGTCATTGACCTCGGTCCAGAAGGCGGAGAGGCAGGCGGGCATGTCGTCTTTGAAGGCACACCGGAGCAACTGGCCGCATGCGAATCATCATATACCGGCAGGTATCTGAGGGCCAAGCTGTCCTCCTTCGGGCAGGCTAAATGAAAGAAAAAGAAATCATTCCCTGCCATCTAGCCTTCCCGGCTCCCTGCGGTTTTTCCCCGGGATGCCGGTCAGGTCGTCACCAAGGTCGTCCCGTGCCTCAGAAGCAAGACCTTCAAGTCTCTGTACAATCTCAGGATAATACTCCTTCAGATCATATCTCTCTCCCGGGTCCCTCCACAGATCGTACAGGCCTCCCTCAAACCAGTGGTTTTCAAATGCCCCCCCGGACCTGCCATCTTTTCCCGGTCTGAAACCTTCGTAAGTGCGTCCGTGGTGCGGGAAAACAAGCTTCCACCTGCCGTCAGTCACCGCCTCAAGATTGTTCTTGCGGTAATAGTAATAGAATGTTTTCCTCGGGATAACTGAATCATCGCCTTTCATAACAGGAAGAAGGCTTACACCGTCAATCGGTCTGACAGGCAGAGCTGCACCCACAGCTTCAGCGATGGTGGGGAGAATGTCTATTCCGGCTGCCAGCCTGTTGGTAACAGTCCCGGCAGGGATGGTTCCCTCCCACCACATTATGCACGGCACACGCTGTCCGCCCTCAAACGTGGTGCCTTTTCCTTCGCGCAGACCGGCAGTACTCCCGGCATGGTTGCCGTAGTTGATCCACGGACCGTTGTCTGAGGTGAAGATAACCAGAGTGTTCCTCTCAATGCCCAGCTCCCTCAGGGTCTTCATAATCTCCCCTACGCTCCAGTCGATCTCCATCATCACATCCCCGTACATTCCCTGCTCCGACTTTCCGCTAAAGGCACCGGACACTCCCAGCGGCACATGCGGCAACGGATGGGCCAGGTAAATGAAGAAAGGCCCGGACCGGTTCTTGTGAATAAATTCAACTGCTCTCCTGGTAAACTCAAGTGTAAACAGGGAGTGATCCGGGTTGGTGGCAACAACCTGCTCATTTTCAATTAGCGGCAGGGGCGGAAAATAGTCCTTTATGTCAGGATGCCAGGGCCACATGTCATGGGAATAAGGTATTCCGTAAAACTCATCAAATCCGTGCTTCAGAGGCAGAAACTGCTCCTGGCAACCCAGATGCCACTTGCCAAAAATGGCACTCCTGTACCCTTGTCTCTTCAGGAGTTCGGCAATGGTCTCCTCCTCTTCATTAATGCCTGTTGTTGCCCTGTGATCCAGTGCTCCGCTGAAACCTACACGGTTAGGGTAACAGCCTGTCATCAGTCCTGCCCGCGATGCACTGCAGACAGCCTGGGGTGAATAATAATGAGTGAAGAAAATGCCCCGGTCGGCCATCCGGTCAATATTCGGGGTAGAATAACCCCCTGAGCCTGTCATCGAGAGGTCTCCGTAACCCATGTCATCAAGGTAGATCAGGATGACATTCACCGGCCTCTTCCCTCCCGTGGCGGATATAACACTCAGACTGGCAAGGCCAGACAGCATTAACAGCAGAATCGTTACTCTTTTCATTTTATGCATATTCTATTGTTTCAACCACCGGTTTCTGTTTCGCCCCATTAATTTTTCAATCTCATCAATCTCCTTTGGGATCTTATGTGACAACACAATATGGCCGGTTTCAGTGAGCAGGACATCATCCTCAATTCTGACTCCGATGTTTTCATATTTCTCATATACAGGCTGTACTCGGTCAATAAACTCCCCAATCTCTTCCTCACTGACCCTGCCGCTGTACGTTTCGTAAAGCTGCGACAGTCCGTCTTCCCTCAGGTAAATGCCGGGTTCCACGGTCAGCACCATTCCCTCCTCCAGGGGTCTTCCTATTGCCGTATCAACGGCCATATACTCCCTGATAAATGCGCCGGTGAAGCCGTAGCTTCCGGCGTCATGGACATTGAGACCCAGGTAATGGTTGATCTGGTAGATCGTATAAAACTCCTTCTGCCATACGGAGGCAGTGTCTGTCAGCAATCCCAGGTCAAAGAGGCCTCCGGCAATGACCGCGGTGGCCTTCGCATGACCGCCGTAGAGCGGCCTGCCGGGTTGCAGCTCGTCGATGGCCGCCTTCTGTGCTTTAAGAACCAGCGCATAAATATCTCTCTGTTCTTTCGTAAAATGGCCGTTAACCGGAATTGTCCTGGATATGTCGGCTGCATAATAGCCATATTCCGCTCCTATATCCATCAGCAGGAGGTCGCCATCCTCCATTTTTCTGTTGTTTTCGGAATAATGGAGGGTACTGGTATGTGGACCCGAGCCGGTGATGGATGAAAATGCAGGCCTCAGGGCTCCGTAACGGCGGAATGTATATTCAATGATCGCTTCGATCTCAAACTCGTACATACCGGGCCGGCATATGCGGCATGCATTCACGAAGCCATCTCCGGTGATGTCAATGGCCTTCTGAATCCTCGGGATCTCTGACTCATCCTTGAAGACCCGCATCTCTTCAAGCAGCGGTGCCATATCCCTAACGAGCGTCTCAGGCTTGCGTTGCTTTCCGGTTTCCGTCAGCAGAATGCTTTTTAGCATTGTGTCACTGAAATCGATATAGAGAGGTTTGTCTTTGCCAAGATACTCCCCGATTACCCCCTGCAATCCGGAATAGGCAACGATACTGTCAAATCCGTATGAAGCCTTGATCTCTTCAACCGGTTGTCCCCCTCCGTTATAGATGATGTCACGCCTTGATCTACCACGAAGGAAAAGAGAATATGAGCCGGGGGAACCCTTTTCCATGACAACAACACTCATAGGCTGATCAAAACCTGTGAGATAATAGAAGTTGTTGTTCACCCGGTACTCGCAGTGGTCTGCGGAAGGAAAACTGCCCGAACTGATGATGACGACACCGTCTTCAATCTGGCCCGCCAGCCTGCTTCTCCTCTCTGAGAACACTTTTCTCAGCTCCTCAGACATTTCGAGATCACTGATGTCCGGAGATGTCGCGCTGATCTTTTCAGCTCCTGAACGGCCGTTGCATCCGCAAAGCACAACAAGAGCCAGCAAAACAACAGGCAGGCTTTTGATCGGATAAGGTTTCGCGGATCTGTTTCTCATTTTTATGAGTTTCTGTTGTTGAATTTATTTTTTTTACATCTTTGAGACCAAATTAGACATTTATGATGACTATTCTGTCGCCGTTTGCGCTAAAAATCCTGGCAGGATTCGAACCGCAGTTTCAGTCCCTGGTTTCGACATGGATCAACCTTATGATCGCAGTTGTTCTGATCTGTTTCATTGTAAGTGAGATCACAAGAAACTACAGCCAGGTTGACAAGCTCTGGAGCCTGATGCCGCTGGCATATGCATGGATTACAGTAATGGCCTATCCCTCGCCCAGGTTATTTCTTATGGCCTCCCTGGTGACAGCCTGGGGAATACGGCTCAGTTACAATTTCTACCGCAAGGGCGGATACAGCATCATCCCATGGCAGGGAGAAGAGGATTATCGCTGGAGGATCCTGAGAGATACCAGTGCCCTGAGAGGCAGGTTCAGGTTCGGACTCTTCAATTTGCTCTTTATATCACTCTATCAGAACCTGCTCATACTGCTCTTCTCCACCCCGCTTCTGATGGCAGCACTTTACCATGGTGCACCGATGGGACTTACTGACATGATTGCCGCAGCACTTATGCTTCTGTTCCTGGTCACCGAAACCATCGCCGACAACCAGCAGTACAGATTCCAGACAGTGAAACGCAACCCGTCGGAAAATGAAAAACCTTATGTTGAATCTCTCAGAAAGGGCTTTCTTACGGAGGGGCTGTGGAGGTATGTACGCCATCCCAATTTTGCCTCTGAACAGGCTATCTGGATCAGCTTCTATCTCTTCAGCGTGGCTGCCTCGGGCAAATGGATCAACTTCACACTCCTCGGACCGGTGCTGCTTGTAATCCTGTTCATCGGCAGCTCCATTATGACCGAGAACATAAGCAGCAGCAAGTACCCTGAATACTCAACCTACCAGAAGGAGGTACCGAAGTTCATTCCGCGGATCTTCAGGAGGAAATAAGAAATATCAATTCTCTCAGGTCACCTTGATCCCGGAATCAGGTCTGACCCATATGCGGGATCAGGCTTGCTATCTGTACAACTCTGCTACCGGAATTATCCGGTTTGTCTGATCAGATTAAGGTGTATCAGGTTTCTTTGCCGTCATCTTTCTGCCGTGCGGAAATACTTCGTTTTCATCCTGAGGGCTACATTTACAAGGGCAATCATAACGGGCACTTCAATGAGCGGTCCGATCACAGCAGCAAAGGCTTCGCCGGAATTAATGCCGAAAACAGCAATGGCAACTGCTATTGCCAGTTCGAAGTTGTTACTGGCTGCTGTGAAAGACAGGGTTGTGGTCTGCTCGTAATTTGCTCCCACCCTCCTGCTCATGAAAAAGGAGACGAAGAACATCACAACAAAGTAAATTACTAGTGGAATGGCTATCCGGACTACATCAATGGGTATCTTTACTATATATTCGCCTTTCAGCGAAAACATTACGAAGATCGTAAAGAGTAACGCAATCAGTGTAAGCGGACTGATTTTCGGGATGAACTTAGAATGGTACCACTCCTTGCTTTTAATCCGTATTAAAACGAATCTTGTGAGGAATCCTGCAATGAACGGTATTCCAAGGTAGATGAAGACACTTTCTGCTATCTGGCCTATTGTGATCTGTTCAACTGCATCATTCACCGGCAGGCCGAACCACCCGGGCATGACGGCTATGAAGAAATATGCATAAACTGAGAAGAAAAGCACCTGGAAGATTGAGTTGAAGGCAACCAGCCCTGCAGCGTACTGTGTATCGCCCTTCGCCAGGTCATTCCAGACAATCACCATGGCTATGCACCGCGCCAGGCCGATCAATATCAGCCCATACATATAATCTATATTGAACCTCAGGAAGATTATGGCAAGAAGGAACATGAGAACGGGCCCGATGACCCAGTTCTGCACAAGGGACAGTCCTAACACCCTCGTGTTTCTGAAGACATCTTGCAATTCCTCGTATTTTACCTTCGCCAGCGGTGGGTACATCATGACTATCAGGCCGATGGCAATAGGGATGTTGGTCGTACCACTGGAAAGGCTGTTCCAGAAGCCGGCAATCTCAGGGCTTATCCATCCGATTACCACCCCGGCGAGCATAGCCATTGTAATCCAGATGGTGAGATAGCGGTCAAGCAGTTTAAGACGTTTTTTGGAAGGCATGATGATTTGCGATTTGCGATTTGGGTATACGATTTGCGTATTGGGAATTATTTGGGGGGGACAATTCAAGGCTGCAGCGGTTTGAATCACTCTAGAAAGTTTTGGACAAAGGAAAAATATGCTGTTAAGGTTTTGTGGCAGAAAAGGTAATACTGTATGCTCCTCCTGCTCCACAATCCTCCTCCGTATCGAAAACACTG
>CAYPKP010000016.1:0-14922 GCA_964411345.1 uncultured Rikenella sp.
GTCAAATTCCGGTTGCAGGCCGCCCTGGTCCCCGGTGAAGGCATCCGAATAAGGAATATCTCCAAACAGGTTGGTCATTGTTCCCAGGCAGAGTGCCATACATACCTTGGCGACGCCGGCGTAGTGCGGTGAATTCTGTTCCCCGGCCTTCTGGATGAGCCTTGTGGCATCCATCATAGGCTGATAGTACATTCTTCTCCACAGGTCATCAACGTCGGTGGCAGAGAGGATATAGTTGGACTCACCGTACGACTGCCTGGCAACGCCGTTGAGAAACTGCATGTAGATGTTGGTGGTTTTCACAGCCCTGATACCTCCTATCTGGTATGACATCGACAGCTCCATGGAAGGAACGATCAGATTCATCGGAACATCTGAGGGTACATCCGGATTGGTGTTCAGGTCGGTATCAATCCATTTTTCACATCCCGTGAAAAGCAGGACCGATAATGCCATTACGGCAATTGTTGATTTATATAAACTCTTCATTTGCATAGTTTTTATAGTTGCCGGAGCAGGTTAGAATGATAGTTTCAGCCCAAAAAGATAGGATCTCACACCAGGGCTGGCGAAATAGTCAAATCCCTGTCCGTTTGTGGCGCCGTATACGCTTACTTCCGGGTCTCCGCCTTTATACGGTGTTGATACCACCAGGTTGTTTCCCGTTACATAGAGCTCCAGTCCCTGAAGCCTGATCTTATTGAGGATCTCATTGCTGAACATATATGAGAGGGTCACCTCCCTCAGTTTCACCCAGCTGGCATCTTCAACGGCCTGGGTTGCAGCACCTCCGCTGGTAAAGCTGTTCTCACCCCTGTACCACGACTGATCTTTTATCACCTCGGTGGTATTCACTACGCCCGACGAGACTACGTTGCCGTTAGCGTCAAGGTGTCCGTACACGCCCTCAAAAACGGTCGGGGTCTCCCGGTCAAGAGTCTCCACTGTCTGACCGTAATAATTGAGGTTGAAGCGTGTTCCGTTGTTTACATATCCGCCTTTCTTGATGTCAACCAGGGCAGTCAGCGAAAATCCCTTGTAGTGCAAGGTGTTATAGATGTTCAGTGTCCAGTCGGGACCGACCTTTCCGAGGGCTACCGTTTTGGTTTTATCCGTCCACGGGAATCCGTCAGGGTGGGAATCGGTCGGGTCATCATTGATGAGGACACGGCCCTCTGCATCCCTGTACCAGTCGAAACCGAATATGGTTGCATAGTCGTAATTAACAGCTGCATTTATCTGTGCCTTGGTGTCTCCGTTAAGCAGAACATATTCGACATCCTTGGCCAGCGCTGTGACGGGGTTTCTCATACGGGTGAAGTTCGACCTGATTTCCCATGAGAAGTCTCCCAGCTTGACAGGAACGGCAAAAACGCTCAGCTCCACTCCCTTGCTCTCCATGGAGGCAGCATTCAGGTAGGCCGAGGAGAAACCTGAAGAGGCTGCAATGGGTACGGAAAGAAGAAGGTCTGTATTCTTGTTGAAGAAGTAGGAGAAGTCAAGTCCGAGCCGGTCCTGCAGGAACCTCATCTCAGTTCCGACTTCGAACGCCGTCTGGGTCTCATGTCTCAGATCCGGGTTGCCGACCGTATTCCCTACGGTATATCCTGAAACGCCCAGGAACGGGAAGGAGATGCCTGAGGTATAGTAGTCATTGGCACTGCCGGAACCATAGTAAGAGGATGTCCTGTAGGGGTCGGCGATGTTGGCTGTCTTGGCCCATGAGGCTCTCAGCTTTCCGAATGACAGTATTCTGTTGTCTTTCAGCGGAGCCAGTTCAGTAAAGATGAATGACGCACTGAACGAGGGGAACAGCGCCGACAGATTATCCTCAGGCATGGTTGTTGACCATTCGTTTCTGAGTGTTGCCCCGAGGTAGAGCATGCTCCTGAAATCGACGCTCAGGTCAGCGAAGAGCGCAGCAGTGCGGTAATTGGTAGTACCCTGACCAGCTTCCTGCTTGCTTGTATTGTCTACATGATACAGTCCCGGAATTGACAGATTGTCAGTGTAGGCCGTCAGGTATTTATATTCCTGCGCAAACATGTTCTGACCCAGGTTCAGGTTGAAACCGATGTCGCTGGTGATCTTCCTGTGAATGTTGAGAATAAGGTCGGAGTTGAACAGGGAGTGGAATTCAGATCTCTCCCTCAGGTAACCTTCCCTGTTGCCAACACTGTACCAGTTGTAGATATCCTGGAATCTTCTTACATACCAGTCTACGCCGATATTATAGGAGACAGTCAGCCAGTCGAGCAGCTCTGCCTTCAGGAAGGTGCTCCCCACGAACCTGTCATTCTGATCCTTGAAGAACTGTTCGTTGGAGGTCCAGTAGGGGTTATTGTAGGTTCCGTTGACACCCGTGTAGGTACGCTGAGTACCGTCGGGAAGCTTGTATCCGGCAGCATTGTTGAAGGTGGCAGGAGTCCTGTAGAGACCGATACCTATACCGGAGCTTGTCCCTCCCTCACGTATCAGGTTGTTCTTGGTGCGGGCATACATTATGTTGGCTCCTGTCGTGATCTTCTCGGTGAGCCTGGTGTCTGCATTAAGCCTTAGGGTCAGCCTGTTGAAGGTGTTGTTGGGAACAATACCCTCTTCATTCAGGTTTCCAACTGAAAAGAAGTAGGATGAGTTCTTGTTCCCGGCTTCAATACTGACATTGTTATTGTAGGCTATTCCTTTCTGAAAGAAATCGAACTGGTCATAGACCCTTACAGGCTCGCCGGTGTTTGTGGGTGCGTACGCGCTGTTGTTGCTGACTATGGCACCGTCGACGTCAAGCAGGGGGTTTACCCATATTGCCGGGTCCAGTGAATAGCTGCAGGTGTCCAGCCTTGGTCCCCAAGCACCGTTGTACTTGCTTCTCCATCCTCCGTTGAGTCCCTGTCCATATTCATTCTGCAGTTCTATATGCTTGCCCAGTTCCTTTATCCCGACCGAAGAGTGAATGCTCACTTTCATCTTCTGATCCAGCGGTCCCTTCTTGGTGGTTATGACGATAACCCCGTTGGAGGCCTGGAGGCCGTAAAGGGCCGTCGCCGCACCGCCTTTCAGAACTGTGATTGATGCAATATCATCAGGGTTGAGGTCAATACTCCTGGAGGAGGAATAGACACCCGACTGTCCCGTGCTTCCGCGGTAGGAGGGTTCCGTGCTCATGGGCATGCCGTCGATGACAAACAGCGGCTGGTTGTTACCCGTAAGTGAAGCCGCACCCCTGATAGTCATGTAGGATGCTGCCCCTGCATTGCTTGAGGAGGTTGTCACCTGCAAGCCGGCCGCCTTAGCCGCCAGTGATGTAACGATGTCACTGTTGCCTCTCTTGTTGAGCTCCGTTCCCGTTACCTCCTGCACGGTATACCCGAGAGCTTTCTTTTCTCTTGTTATGCCGAGGGCAGTGACAACGACATCTCCCAGGGCATAGTCACTCGGCTGCATTACCAGGTCAAGCTTATTACCCGTTACCTTGACCTCGCGGGGCTGCATGCCGATGAAGGAGAAGGCAAGAACATCATACCCCGAGGGTATGGTAATAGAGTAGTTGCCCTGGTCATCAGTAACGGTTCCTGTTGTCGTTCCCTTGACTGAAACTGTCAGGTAAGGCAACGGGTTTCCATCAGGATCCGTAACTTTTCCCGTAACCACTCTTTGACCAAACACCTGCATACAGGCGAAGGCCAGGATTGCGAATAAAAGAAGTGTTTTTTTCATACTGGCACATATTTATTTTAGGGTAAAAATGAAATTGTAATCTTCAGGATTTGCATTGATTGATATTTCATTGGTCAGGCTTTAATGCGCATTAATATTCATTTTGAGAATTATTTTCTTCTTCTTAAAAGGAATAGAGGCAGGAGGGAGACTGACAGTATCAGTGCCAGCATCACCCTGTTTGTGGTTGTGGTGCTGTAGAGGTTTGTTGAGCCGGCATATTCTGTCCCGGGTGATACGGCCATGCCGTAACGGCTGGCCAGGTCCTTGATGTCAAGCATGTTAATAAACGGAATCCCCGCTTCATTCAAGCGCGAGATCAATCCCCGGTCAGGATGATCACAGTGGTTCATCTCATGGTTGAGGCCGTTGGGTATCCCCACCGCATGGGTACAGCCACCCAGGGCGGTTTCATTGCCACCTATATTTATTAGCAGAGAGATGTTTGCCGCCCTGAAGATAGCCTCGCGTCGCAGTATGGACTCCTGAAGGTTCTCCGGAGTATAGAGGTCAACCCTGTTTCTGTTCGCTGCATTGCGAATGACTGCCATGCCTTCCGGCGGGAGTCCCGTTCCGTTGTCTCCTGTTGCACCGGCAGATACGATGACCGATTTATACTTCATGCCCTCTCTTCCAAGTGCCGTCTCCATGTCGATCCATGTTGCCCCCGGTTGGTTGGCCCCGTATGTTGAGGCTCCCAGGGAGCTCATTACAACAGGCTCAACACCCATGGTCTGAAGTGCTGCCAGTGCAGATATGGCAAGTGAGGGAAAGGAACCGGAGATGATGACCCCTACCTTCTCCCCGCCGGATATTCCTGCCTCGTGCAACAACCTCACCGTCAGTGCTGCGAAGTCAGGGTTCGTGGAGGTCTCCTTTGCATCCAGGGACCCGAGGGTGGTGGTGATCTCAGTCCATTCGTCGCCTATCATAAAGTCATAGGGTACATTCGAGTGGGCATCCGATACGATATTTCTCTCCTGTTTCAACTGTTCAATAACTCCAAACATCTTTACCGCCAGGGCGACGGCCTCTTCCATCTCATCGCGGCAGGGCAGGGGTTGCTGCCTCCGGAAGAAGGTTACTGAGGCTGCGGTTCCTGCCAGCAACACCGCAAAGGCTATCAATAATCTGGTATTTAGGGTCAGCCGGTTCATGACAGAAAAAGTGATACCTGGAAGATTATCAGTGTGACGATACCCAGACTGAGAAGGGTGGATGTTACCTTCTGCCTCCCCATCTCGTTTGCAATGAGACCGGGAATGATATACCCTATCGACTGCAGATCCAGTTTGAAAATACCGGCAGGCTGTACCAGGGTGTCAATGAGAAGTTTCAGGAAGAAACTGAGCAGCACGGCCAGCAGGAATTTCCTCCTGCCGTAGAGGAGCAGGAACTGTGAAAGGCCCCGGATAATGAGATATACCAGCAGGGCTAAGATGACAGTCATGATTATCCTGTCGGGTTCCCAGATGAAAAGTGCAAAATATGCGGGAGCGATCACACCCCCCGGCGAGATGCCCGTGATTTCGTAAAAGATGAAACCTGCAACGAGACCGATGATGAACAGCTGGAGTATCATCTTAGCTCATTTATAATGTGAAATCCGTCTCCGCCAATGTTGCCCGTACCGGTTACAAATGATCCGTCGGCGACAGTGCTGGCGAGTGATTTCAACGGATTGTGCATCTCTCTTCTGTTCCAGCAGATCACCTTCCCCTTTTCAAATCCTGCTGCTGACAGTCTGTTAAGTGCCCTTCTCCTGTGACTGCCGGTCACTATTGCCAGGTCGAGGGAGTCGCGGTTCTTCGCAATCCATTCCGCAAACAGGTCAGTTCTTACGGGCCTGTCGGCACGGGTGTTAAGTATCACCGAGATTCTGCCCGTATGGCCTGATACCTCCTTCCAGTGCCCGATAAATGATTCTGTGGAGACTGTGTCATTGACCGCAAATGCATTAAGGAACCTGATCTTCTTTCCCCCGTATTCAATTGTCTTCATGGGAGATTGTGTTCCGGCAATCCAGTTCATAATTCCCTTTTCTGCCTGTTCCGGATCAATTCCTGCCTCCCTGCATACCGTCAGGGCCAGTGCAACGTTCTCAGGGAAGATCCCGTACGGAAGCCGCTCCCTGAGGCGCTCATCAAGCTCCCCGGCTCTTATGACAGTGCTGTTGCCTGCCGTGGCCTTCTCTTCAATCTTGCCAATGAATTTTTTCTCTCCGGTGATGACCCTGCAGTTAGCCGGAATGGCGCTGCAGATGGCTTCCGCCTGAGCTTCAGGGTCTTCGCCCATCACCTCACGGTGGTCATCCCTGATATTTGTAATGACGTAAAGGTGGGGTTTGAATATTGACCCTTCCACTTTCTGAAGTTCGGGAGCAATGGACATGCACTCCATCACCATCGTTTTTACCCCTTTCCTGAAGGCTGACATCAGGATGTGCACCTGTTCCTGTACCCTTGCCGGTCCCCTGCGGTCAACAACCTGCATTACCCCGTTGTGAATTGTTGATGGGATGATGCCGGTGATCTTGGCCATCACCTCAGGCCGTGAGGAGGCTATCCCCGCTGCAATATATTCAGTAACTGACGATTTGCCTCTTGTGCCATTGACATGGATTCTCAGGCTCATGGAGCTGATGCTCTTCTGAAGCATCCGTTTTTCAATGATCAGGAGACTCAATATTAAGATCAGTATTACCGATATTATCAGCATTTCAACTGTTTGTCAGGATCCTGTTTTCAGTGCATTCCTCATCACGGTTCAGTACCCTATAGCCACTCCTCCTCTTCTTTTGTCCGCGGATCCCGAATACTCCCCTGTAAGGGGATCCACATGTATCATCTGTGCTCCTCCGAAAAAGAGGTCAATTCCTTCATATACCTTTACCGGGTGGCCCATCCATTCCAGTTCGGCACGTACTTCCGGTTTTATGCCTGACTCCAGATGCAGGTAGTCCTCAAACTTCTGGCAATAGAACCTTGGAGCCAGGTTTGCTTCGTTGACATCCATTCCGAAATCGATGACATTGACAACCAGTTCAATTATTGTTGAAATGATGCGGCTGGCACCGGGACTGCCCAGGATCAGAAATGGATTGCCCTCCTTAAGGATTACGGTCGGAGTGATTGAGGTTCTGCATTGTTTACTGTTCTGCAGGTAGTTGACATTCTCAGCATTGTAAGAATAGTTTGTCATGGCGCTGTTGAACAGCACACCCGAGACAGTCTGTCCGGAACCAAAGAAGAGTCCCAGGGTCTGTGTAAGTGCGACAGCATTACCATCCTTGTCTATTACTGACAGGTGAGTTGTATGCCCTCCGGCAGGCTCCGCATCCAGCACAGGCTCCTTCATGTAACTTTTGTCGAATTTTTCCGGGTCACCGTGTTCAGCATCCCTGTAGCGTGGCGGATCAAGCCTGGACTGGTTGATGCTGTTAAATCTCTGCAGTGCGTACTCTTTGGAGGTGAGTCCCGCTACCGGCACAGTCACAAAATCAGGGTCAGCCAGGTACTGGTACCTGTCAGCGTAGATCAGTTTGTCAACTTCAGCCATAATGTGCAATGTCTTTGCCGACTCACTGTAATGGCCACTGGCTTTGAGGTCGAAGTTTTCAAGCATGTTCAGCCCCTGTATCAGGCTGATGCCTGACTGCGGAACGTTGGATGAGAGGATATCATAGCCCCTGTAGGTGCCGTGCAGGGGTACGGTAAGCTTCGGCTGATATGATGAAAAGTCCTTCTCCGTCAGTACTCCTCCGCGGGCCCTGATACCCTCTGTAAAAGATCTTGCGAGCTCACCCTCGTAGAATCCGTCGCGGCCCTTTTCGGCAATAAGACGGAGTACCCTCCCAAGCTCCCTCTGAACGAGTATTTCTCCCTCCATCCTCGGGAAACCGTCATCAAGAAAAACGGAAGCGGTGGCGGCGTCACTCATGATCTTGTCAATGTTGTCCATGATAAGCTTTGCCAGGGTCTGGTCAATGGGGAAGCCATACTCTGCATGACTTATTGCCGGCTCCATGACCTTCTTCAGCGGCAGGCTTCCGAATTTCTCGTGGGCCATAAGCAGTCCCGCAACCGTACCCGGCACACCTATTGCTTTGGCAGTACTGTTGTCTCTGCTTGAACTGAAGTCCAGTTCGGCGGCTCTTTCGGAGCTCCTGCCGTAATAATTGATGAACCAGGATTCCTGCGTTTTCTTCAGGTAAATTACCATGCCTCCGCCACCACCCAGTCCTGATCCGTCCGGCTCCACCACTCCGATGGTGAATGCAGCTGCCACAGCAGCATCGACGGCATTGCCGCCGCTCTTAAGCATGTCAATGGCCGCAGCAGATGCCAGCGGATGGGCAGTTGCAGCCACGCCGTTCATACCTGTTGAGGGGTATGCCGACTGCCCCCGGATGCCCGGATTCAAAATCAGGACAAGCAGAAATACCAGGTGAAGAGTTCTCTTTATCATCACAAAAGTTATGTCAGGATAGGTTCATTAAGGACATTTAACGGTTACTTGAACAGGTTTCCCAGCGGTTCGGCACTGTCCGCAATTTTCTCAACAAGTGTCAGAGGGATATTCTTGCTCTTTGCAATGTTTGAGAAAAAGCCATCCTCATCACCCTGTTTGACAACCAGCATCTGCTTTGAATTGTCGGCAACAAGCTGGTTAAAGGAATCGGACTGGCCCTGGCGGCGGGCGTTGCCTCCTATGTGCATCAACACTATAGGTAACTTAAGATCATTGGCCGCCTTAATCAGGGTCTGGACTCTCTCCAGCTCATCCTGCTGACTGATGCCGGCGGCACCGAGTCCCTTGGAACTGAATCCCGGTACAATCACCAGTGTCTTGAAGCCTGTCAGGTCTTCCGGCCTGGCCATCAGAACAGTGGTGGCATTGAGCCCCTGCCTCTGGGCAAGCATCTTTACCAGCTTTACATCTGCACTCTGGCCGGCAGAGGAGATAAGCACCGGCTGTTCAAATTCCTGGGCCAGCAATGACGAGCCGGCAAGGAACAAAATCATTATTGTTGCAATAGTTTTAATCCTGTTTTTCATTTTACTGTTTTTTAATTGTTTAAGAATTCACCCACCCCTTTCTCCATTATCATATCGTAATCGGGCAGGTTCTCAATTACGATCTGCTTATCCGGATAATACAGGTTGTAAGAGTTGATTAACTCCACCACTCCCGCAATATGCCTTCCGACGCGGTGTGCGATCGGCTCGCCGGTATCTTCACGGTATGCGATTCTCAGGGCTCCGGTTTCCTTTGCCTTTTTATAGTTGTCACAATACCCTCTCAGGACGAGATCGACATCGGTTCTGCCCCTGAGCCTTCCCATTGAAGGATTGCTGGTCTCCATCAGGAACGGAATGGCATTGGTGTAGTCGCCCCATTCCCGGTGGCTCAGTCCGTGAAAATTCTTCGGAGAGGTCTCGGGAGAAAACTGCAGACCAGCCATCTCAAGCCCAAGAACGGCGCTCATGGCTATCTCTTCGTAGTTTTCATGATAGACAATGACATTCACAATGGGTACTTCGGGTGACGACTCGTGGATGTCAAAGGCAATGTTTACCTTCTCTTTTTCTATCAGCCGTACAACTGCATAGGCTATTCTTTCAGTCAGGTTGCCGTCAGGCCGGCCCGGGTAGGCACGGTTTATATTCCTTGTTTCAAATCCCGACAGCTGCTGGTTTGAGGGGTACTGAGAGAACACCAGCGGGTCTGGCCATTGATCAAGAGGATTGGTAACCCTCGATCCGAGCCTGAACCTTCTTTCGCCGTTTTTTGTCGGTATCTCATATGATGTCGGGAAACCCTCCATGGGGTCGGAGCAGGTAAAGGCGCTGTTATTCAGCCGGGGTATTATGAAGACCCTGCCGCAGGTGACCCGGAGGTTTTCCAGGATAACAACCGTTGAGAGAAATGAAGCGGCCTCATTGGGGTGGGCCCCTCCGCACACCAGGGCGGTGCCGCCTTCAACGCCGCTATCAAACATGTAGACCTCCGTATCTCCGTTTGTGCCCTTTATACCTTCAAAGTAGTCGCTGAGCATTACTTTCGCGGTGAGGCCGTCACTGGGAAAAAGCTCTTCGGGGTGATGCATCCTGCCGAAGCTGACAGCTGCAATGACACCCATGGTGGCTGTTATGACCGTGATTATTATGGTGGACAGATGATTTCTGATCATGGCCCTTATTTGATTTGCAGTAAGCGAAGAATGAAAATGAGGAGTACCATTGCCATTGCTACCTGATTCCTCCATTTCTTCTCCTTGAGGAATTCAATGACCACCACGAAGGTGACATAGGCAAGTATCAGTGTATAAATTATATATAGCATAGCTCCATTATTACAGTATCAGGTTGGCAATCTCCTGCGCAAAGACCAGTATCAACAGCCCGACAGCCATTGAGACAGCCATGGGGATGATACATTTTTTCAGTATCCTGAAATGATTTGGTTCTTCGATGATCTGCGACGAATAGGCACAGAGCAGTGCAGGAGGAGGCATCAGGTCTCCCAGTGCAGCCATCAGCACCAGCACTGCCGTCACCACCAGGGTGCTCTTGCCGATAAATACATATACCAGCGGTACACCGATGATGGATGCCGAGCCGTACGCCGATCCCATGAAAGGCATCAGTCCTGCTGCCAGATATCTGATACCCTCCGGCAGTCCGAGGGCAGTAACGGCCAGGTAGCCGCGGACTCCGGTCAGGGCCAGAATCTGCAGGAACATACCAACGCCGACAAGTATTGCCATGACGGGCATGGCGCTCCTGAGCGCTGCCCGTGATACATCAATCAGCCTGACACCTCTCTTTGTCAGCAGCCCGAGAGCTGTTCCTATGATAAAAATCAGCGGCACACCCAGATGGGGCACAAATTCATGAAACCGTATCTCACCGATCATATACAGAATGACGAAGATAATCGGTATATACAGTTTGAATCCGTATTTCTCTCCGTCGGTGGAATCAAGGTATACCTTCACTCTGGCGACATCGTAATCGCGCAGATACCTGAACCTGAAATAGAGTGCCGTGATCAGGGCAGGAGGCAGTGAGACGAGCAGCAGGGGAATGCCAAACCCAATATAGGGCATGTCAACGCCGCCGCCGATGATCATCACCGGAATGCTGATGGGGGGGGCCACCTCACCGAAGACTGCAGCCATGGCTATCAGGGCACCCACAGCCAGTCGCTGCATCCCGATGTTAATGAGTATGGGTGCGACCAGGGCCCCGGTAGTCAGTATGCATGTTGACGACAGGCCGGTAAGCATGCCCGGAAACATTACAAAAAGGGTGATGACGATTATCAGAAGGGTCGGCTGGCGGTAAAAGAGCCTCAGGATGCCCAGGCTCACGCCTGCAAGAGCCCCCGTCTCCTGCATCACCCTCATGAAAATCATCGCTGTCGATATAATCAGGATAGCCTCAAGAAAACCGAACCCGCCCTCTACCAGATGCCGTACCGGCAGTCCCTGCCCCCCAATCAGAGCACCCACAACAGCTGCCAGCATCAGTGATACACCGGCAGGCATTTTGAAAAGAAAAATGCTCAGGGCAAATGTTGCGAGCATGCACAGGAAAATGATCAACTCAATACTCATAAACAGAATTTATTCCGATGGCCTGTTCCAAAAGCCATGCCACTGTCATATGAGGCTGATATATAGCGCCATACAGCTGCAGGCCCCTGTTTATTATCTCCCGTTTGGGCTGAAACAGCCCACCGTCCTGCGATGATTCAGCACAGATTTCATGGAAATGACCTCACAAAAACGATTGTCCCTGATTTTTTTGTCACTCCTCCCCGGCACAGGTTTATTTGCTGGCATTAAAGAGGATATTGACCCCTGTTTCACTGTGAACGGTTTCAATGACCTGTTTTCAGCCTGGCAGATTATTGTTGGCCTGCTTTTTGATCAGCCGATTGCCGCTGAGAGATTGACAGAGAAAAGTTGTGCCACTTGTTTACGGACCAACTGACCTGTCAGTACAGCAAAAATATGATCAACAGCTTGCACCATGAAATGTATCGCACTTCTGCTTCACTCTTGTCTCCTGCTCCTTGCCACACAGCCCTCCTGTGCGCAGGAGACATCTGAAACCGATATGCAGGGAGGGGGGCAGGAGAGCTATGTGACTTTCCTGCACGGCAATATGCCACTGATAATTTCAATACCCCATGGCGGCTACCTCATGCCTGACGGGATTCCGGAGCGGTCCTGCGTCAACTGTGCCAAGAACCAGGATATCTATACCCTTGAGATCGGATTGGGTGTCCGTGATGCCATTTATCGAATGTCAGGGCATTATCCGTATGTCATCATCAATAACCTGCACCGGACGAGGCTTGATCCCAACCGTAATATTGAGGAGGCTGCAGACGGAAATCCGGATGCTGAGAAGGCATGGAACCGGTTTCAGGGTTTCATTGACAGCGCCAGATCCCTGGTGAACGTTGAATTCGGCAGAGGACTGTTCATCGATCTTCACGGACACAGGCATCTGATCAGGAGGACAGAACTGGGATACCTGCTCTCCGGTGATGAGCTTCAGTTTGACGATGAGATGCTTGACCTGGGCACTTTCACAGAATACAGCAGTATCAGGAACCTTGCAGGAACAAACCCGGGGGCAATCTCCTTTTCACAGCTTGTACGCGGTCCGTCAAGCCTTGGCAGCATGCTTGGCGATCTGGGTTACCCCACGGTGCCTAGTTCTGAGATTCCCTTTCCGTCAGCAGGTGAACCATACTTCAGCGGAGGATATAATACTACCAGGCACGGCTCTGCGGCCGGGGGTACCATAGATGGCATACAGATCGAGCTTGACCTGGACCTCAGAAGTGACATATCGCGTCGCGAAAGATTGGTTGAGGATCTTTCAAAGGTGCTGCTGGACTTCCTGGATACACATTATTTTCCTGATTCCGGCTACAACACGGATGTTGCAAACAGGTAAAAAAAGCAGCAGCAGGCCTCCTGTGACCAATTCAAATTTGCAGAACGGGTTAGTTCTTTCCTTGAAATAAATTACTATATTTACGCTTGGATTGAATAAAACCGTTTCTATTTCGTTTAGAGAGAATAGAAACTGTAAATCAAATAGTTAATCGTCATTTCTTCAACCGGTAGTATGGAGGAAAGAGTTTTTGTCATATTTCTGTTACCTGCCAATCAACTTCAAATCAATCGTTTGTAATGAATTGCATAATTGTAGATGACGACCCCGTATGGCTAAGAACTCTGGAGGAGTTTGTAGGCAAGTCAGCATCGCTCACCCTGGTGGGTAGCTTCAGTGACTCCCTGTCGGCCCGTAATCTTCTGATGTCACAGAGGGATATTGAGCTTATCTTTCTCGATATCCAGATGCCGGAGATGGATGGCTTTGACTTTCTCTCCAGCCTTGAGAAGCCACCTCATATTATCTTCGTATCCGGTAGCGAGGAGCATGCCTACAAGGCCTTCAACTACAACGGTGTTGACTATCTTCTCAAGCCTATCAGCTATCCGAGGTTCTGCAGGGCGGTGGAGAAGATCATGAAATACTATGCCCCTCGCAAGGCGCCGTCAACAGTGGGCGAGGAGGAGATATTCATCAAGAAGGCCTCATCGCTTGTGCGCTTGAAGCTGAAGGAGATACTTTACGTGGAGGCCCTCGAGAACTATGTGAGTGTCATCACCCGCGACGAGAAATACACGATTCATTTTACCATGAGGGCCATCGAGCAGCAGCTCCCCTCAGAGCTCTTTGTGAGGATTCACCGTTCATACCTTGTCAACAAGAGTGTTATCAGATCAATCAGTGAAAACAGCCTGACGATTGCCGTCGGCAACACCCCGAAAATCCTTCCTGTTGGCAAGTCGTACCGTGACGGTATCATGAACTACATCAACATAATGACGCGTTGAATGCCGTCACTGAGGCAACTCTTCCTTGAACATATCGGTCAGACCTCTCCCTCGCCCCTGATGCTTGAAATTGAGAGGGCGGAAGGTTCATTTCTCTACGGTCCGGACGGTAAGGATTACCTTGACCTTATCTCAGGCGTCTCGGTGAGCAACACCGGGCACAGGCACCCCGCGGTGGTGGCTGCCGTCAGGGAACAGGCAGACAGGTATATGCATCTCATGGTTTACGGTGAGGTGGTGCAGAGTCCGCAGGTACTCTATGCCTCACGCCTTGCCTCGCTGCTGCCCGCGTCGCTGGGATCGGTGTACTTTGTCAACTCCGGCAGCGAGGCTGTTGAGGGTGCCATAAAACTTTCCCGCAGATTTACCGGCAGGAATGAGATTATCTATTTCCGAAATGCATACCATGGCTCCACCACCGGAGCCCTGAGCGTGCAGGGCTCTGAATTGTACCGCAATGCCTTCAGGCCACTGATGCCCTCCACTACCATGGCTGAGTTCAACAGCCCGGCAGCGGCAGAGATGATAACCGGCAAAACAGCTGCAGTGCTCATTGAGCCGGTGCAGGCGGAAGCAGGGGTGATACAGCCGCACGACGGCTTCCTCGGGGGACTCCGCAATGCCTGCGACAGGCATGGTGCCATGCTCATCTTCGACGAGGTGCAGACAGGTTTCGGACGTACAGGCAGCCTCTTCTCACTCTTAAGGTATAACGTAACCCCTGATATCCTGGTGCTGGCAAAGGCACTGGGAGGAGGGATGCCCCTGGGAGCATTCATATCATCGGCAGAGATAATGTCCTCACTGGCACACGACCCTGCGCTAGGACATATAACAACCTTCGGAGGACACCCGGTCTGCTGTGCGGCGGGACTGGCGTCGCTGGAGGTGACAGTGTCAGAGAAGCTGGCAGCAAAGGCACTGACGAAGGAACAGCTTATAAGAGACGGGCTGGCAGAAATGCCGTTCAGGGAGATAAGGGGAGAAGGACTCCTCCTGGCCGTCGTGCCCGAAGATCCTGCAGTCATCCCTGCCATGGTGGCACGCGCCCCTGAGTATGGTCTGCTGCTCGATTATTTCCTCTTCTGCGACACTGCTTTCCGTATCGCCCCGCCGCTGACAATATCTGACGACGAAATCCACCTCGCCTGCCGGCGACTGAAAGAGCTGTATCAGGCAGTAGTTAAGAGGCAATAGGCAGTAGTGAAGCTTGTGGTCCGCAGTTTTCGGTTATTCAATTACTGACGGCTGCCGGTTACCGTGTGCCGTGCTGGTCCGCC
>CAYPKP010000016.1:15022-51004 GCA_964411345.1 uncultured Rikenella sp.
GACTGCCGACTGCCGGCTGGCAACTGCTGACTGCCGACTGCCGACTGGAACTGCCACTCTGTCATAATTCCTGCCGCGGCACGCACTTTGTTTGACAGGGGCAGACTAATCAAGAAAACGCTATCATATGGAAAAGGGTAAAATTGGAGTAACCACCGAGAACATCTTTCCGGTCATAAAGAAATTTCTCTATTCAGATCATGAAATCTTTCTCAGGGAGCTCGTCTCCAACGCCGTGGATGCCACACAGAAGCTGAAGACACTGGCCTCCGCCGGTGAATTCAGGGGTGAACTGGGTGAATTGAAGGTGAAGGTGAGCTTCGACAGCAAAAAGAAGACCATCACCGTTTCAGACAATGGCATAGGCATGAGCGGGGAGGAGATAGACAAGTATCTCAACCAGATAGCATTCTCAAGCGCCAACGAATTCCTGGACAAATACAAGGACCAGGCAAGCGGCCTCATCGGCCAGTTCGGACTGGGCTTCTATTCATCATTCATGGTTTCCGACAGTGTTGAGGTGGTCTCAAAATCGTATCGCGAAGCTGAACCTGCCGTGAAATGGAGTTGCGACGGCAGTCCTGAATATTCGCTGGAGGAGACGGTGAGAGAGGGACAGGGCACCGATGTAATCCTTCACATCGATAAGGATTCGAAGGAATTCCTGGATGAGAACAGGCTCGAGGGTCTCCTGAAAAAATATTGCAGGTTTCTTCCCGTGCCCGTACAGTTCGGCAATGAGAAGGAGTGGAAGGACGGCAAGATGGTTGACACCGGAAAACCGAAGATTATCAACAATACTCAGCCGGCATGGACACGCAAACCGGCAGAGCTTAAGGACGAAGACTACAACAACTTCTACCGCGAGCTCTACCCCATGGGAGAGGAGCCTCTCTTCAACATACACCTGAACGTTGACTATCCGTTCAAGCTTACAGGGATACTTTACTTCCCGAAGATCCGCAATAACTTCGAGATACAGAAGAACAAGATCCAGCTCTACTGCAACCAGGTCTTCGTGACTGACTCGGTTGAGGGTATTGTGCCTGAGTTCCTGACTCTTCTCCACGGGGTGATAGACTCTCCTGACATCCCCCTCAACGTCTCCAGGAGCTATCTTCAGAGCGACGCCAATGTCAAGAAGATATCGGGCCATATTACCAAAAAGGTGGCTGACAGGCTTGCAGATATCTTCAAGAAGGACCGGGAGAACTTCGAAAAGAAATGGGATGACCTGAAGCTCTTCATTGAGTACGGAATGATCACGGAAGAGAAGTTCTATGAGAAGGTTTCAAAATTTGCCCTTTACAAAAATACTGAAGGCAAATACTTTACGCTCGAGGAGTACGATAAGGTAATCAAGGAGAACCAGACTGACAGGGACAAGTCGCTGATACATCTCTATACCACTGATCCCGTTGCGCAGCATACCTATGTGGCCAAGGCAGCAGATAAGGGATATGATGTTCTTGTGCTTGACGGACAGCTTGATACGCACCTGATCAACACGCTGGAGGGTAAGGATCCTTCCTCGAAATTCGTGAGGGTTGACAGTGATGTGATTGATAAGCTTATAAAGAAGGATGAGAACCATACCTCGAAGCTCACCCAGGCGCAGTCGGATGATCTGTCGCAGTTGTTTCGCAGCCAGATTGCCGACAGCGACAAGGCCCATTTTCATGTCAGGGCCGAGAGTCTTGACGAGAATGACCTTCCGCTGGTCATCACCCAGAGTGAGTTCATGCGAAGGATGAAGGATATGGCACAGTTCGGCGGCGGTTACTCATTTTACGGGGAGATGCCCGACAGCTTTGACCTGGTGCTTAACATTAACCACCCGCGCGTGGTGGCTCTTGCCGAAGACCTCGAGAAGGAGCATGCTGACGAGCTGAAGAAGAACAGCGCAGGGATGGAGAAGACGAAGGTGGAGATAGACTTCATGGAGAAGGAGCACGGCAAGAAGAAGCCTGAGGAGGTGCCTACGGTCGAGAAGGATGACCTGGAGAGGCTGAGGGGTGAGCTGAAACAGCTGGAGGAGAAGAGAAGAGGCATACTCTCCGGCTTCGGGGAGGAGCATAAGACTGTCAAGCAGCTGATTGACCTCGCCATGCTGGCCAATAACATGCTGAAGGGAGAGGCACTGAGTGCCTTCGTTAAACGAAGCATCAGCCTCCTCTAGCAGCATACCATATAAATCACTGTTTGTTCATAAGGCGCCCGGTGAGGGCGTCTTTTTTTCTTCCCGCCATTCCCGTGCGAGGGTGTCTCCAATGGTTCAGGGCCGGGAGAAGGCGAGAGATGTTAGCCCATTATCCGGGCAAGCTCTGCCTTGATAAAGGCTATTGCGGTTTTTGTCGGCTCTGCATCCATCTCCATGACCTCCTCCAGCAGCATCCTCGAGAGCTCCTCGCCGGTGGCGTTGGGCGGCAGCTTTGAGGCCACGCTGTTTACCAGCCTGACAACCGTCCCGCGGGCATTCTTCACCATCTCCCATGCTTCGTTGGTCATGTATATCTGCTGTGACAGATTGTGCTCATATTCGCTCCTCACACCGGAGACCAGGGCCGACTGCAGCTGCTGGGCCGTCATCTCCGGCCGGGCGGTGCGCATGATCAGCGACTCGGGAGTGATGCGCTCGAGGAACAACACCACCCTCTCATAGGCCTGCAGTCGCACAGGCGTGACCGTCTTCACCGTCTGCAGCAGCAGATCCTGCCTGCGCCGCTCCTGGTCGTCGCGAAGCATGCTGCGTATGACAAGCCAGGCGGTGAGCATCACCAGCAGTGCGGGAAGAAATATCCTGAGCAAATCCATGAAGGTTTCCATTGTTACCGTTGTTTTAGAATCTTAAGGGGTACAAATTAATCAAAAATTCAGCCTTAAAACCGCGTCGCACCCTGTAATAATCCCTTTTCTTTTTCACTTTTAACAATTACATTTGGCCTTTTCCCAAACGACACCATTAAAAATCTGACACATGGAGCATATCAGCAGGAGGGTGAAGGCCCTCTCGGTATCACAGACGCTGGCAATGGCTCAGAAGAGCCGCGAGCTGAAGGAACAGGGTATTGACGTCATCAGCCTCAGCCTTGGCGAACCTGACTTCAACACTCCTGATGACATTAAGGAGGCTGCCAAAAAGGCAATTGACGACAACTATTCGTTCTACCCCCCGGTACCGGGATACGGTGACCTTCGCGAAGCCATCGCCCGCAAGTTCAGGGAGGAGAACGGACTCGACTATACTCCTGATCAGATTGTGGTGTCAGCAGGAGGGAAGCACACGCTCATCAATATCCTCATCTCGGTTGTAGATCCGGGTGAGGAGGTGATACTTCTGGCCCCTTACTGGGTCAGTTATCTTGATCAGATAATATTCGCCGAGGGCAAGCCGGTGATAATACAAACGACAATAGAAGACGATTTCAAGGTCACTCCGACACAGCTCGAGGCAGCCATCACTCCCCGTACCCGTGTCCTGATATTCAACTCGCCGTCTAACCCCACCGGCATGGTCTATACGAAGGAAGAGATGGCGGCACTGGTCACCGTACTGGAGAAGTATCCTGAGATCATCATCATCTCGGATGAGATTTACGAACATATAACCTTTTCAGGATCGCACGTTAGTCTTGCCTCCTTCCCTTCAATCAGTGACAGGGTTGCAACCGTCAACGGTGTATCAAAGGGTTATGCCATGACCGGCTGGAGAATAGGTTACATGGGTGCCCCGCTGTGGCTGGCCAAAGCCTGTAACAAGCTGCAGGGGCAGTTCACCTCCGGCGTCTGCTCCATCGCCCAGAGAGCAGCACTGGCAGCAGTGACCTCGAAGAGTAACTCGAAGGAGAAGATGCGTGAAGCCTTTGTACGCCGCAGGGACCTGATATGCAGGCTGCTTGGCGAGATACCGGGACTGAAGGTGAGAGTGCCACAGGGAGCTTTCTATGTCATGCCTGACATAAGCAACTTCATTGGCAAGGGATATAACGGCAGGGTGATAAGAAATGCCGATGACCTCACATTCTTCCTGCTTGAGGAGGGCAGGGTTGCAATGGTCAGTGGCAGCGCCTTCGGAGCCGACAACTGTATCAGGATATCCTATGCCACCTCTGACGAACGTATTACCGAAGCTGTGCGCCGCATCAAAGAGGCCCTGGCTAAGCTTAACTGACTCATTTCTTACGGCAGTGAAGCATTCCGAAGCTGACACTGCCTGTAAAGGCCTGCACTGCAGCACCGTCTGAAGTCGGTGGCCTGAAAAAACCAGAGCCGCATCCCTGATGCGGCTCTGTCAGTTTCAGTACCTGTTGAATGTTGTTGCCTCTCCCGGCGGCTTGCGTATCTTTTCCCTCAGACGGTTGTCAGTATAGCCAACGGAGATGACCAGCTCAACCTTCTTCTGTGACGGTATTCCCAGCGCCTTTCTGATCTTCCTCTGGTCAAACCAGCCGATGATGCATGTGCCGAGTCCTTCGGCAGTGGCCTGGTAAACCATCGATGCGGCAGCCATGCCGATGTCAATAAGGGAGTAGTCCTTCTGCTTGATGAGGTCACCGGCCCTGGAGGTGAGGTTGGATTTTTCGCGAACGACAACAATGAGTACCGGAGCCTGCCTGACAAAAAGGTTCATGCGCAGTAACTCCGACTCCGTGGCTGCGGCCACCTCCTCCCTGAGCGCGGGATCATCCACCACTATGAAATGCCAGGGTTGGCCGTTGCATGCCGAGGGCGACAGCCTTCCGGCCTCGGTGATCCTTTCAATCTTTTCTCTTTCTACAGGCTTTTCAAGGTATTTCCTATCACTCTGCCTGCTCTTCAGCAGGTCGAGCATCCCCTTACCGTCAGTCATTTTGCCAGGTCAACAATCAATAGTTCTGTGCAAACTCCTCACTGTAATTGAAGGGGTGCAGGCATGCCGGGCAGTTTTTCAGCGGTTTGGTGCCGAAGTGCACGTAACCGCACTTGCGGCAATACCAGAAGATCTTCTCCTCACGCTCAAATACCCTGTTGCCCATCACGCTGGCCAGCAGCTTCCTGTAGCGCTCCTCATGTACCTTCTCGGCTGCCGAGATGGCCTTGAAGCAGGTGGCTATCTCCTTGAACCCCTCCTCAGCTGCCACCCTGGCAAACTCGGGATAGAGCTCAGCCCACTCCTCATGCTCACCCTCGGCTGCTGCCTCCAGGTTCTCACTGGTGGTGCCTGTCCTGCCGGCAGGGTAGGCAGCGGTGATCTCCAGCATACCACCTTCAAGATAGCTGAAGAAACGCTTGGCATGCTGCTGCTCCTGGAGCGCAGTCTCTAAAAAGATGGCTGCTATCTGCTCGTAGCCCTCCTCCTTTGCCACCTTGGCTGCAAATTCATAACGGTTCTTTGCCTGTGACTCGCCGGCAAACGCCTTGAGAAGATTCTGCTCGGTGCGGGTTCCTTTTATACTTTCCATTTTTCTCTGTTTAAGTTGTTCTTTGAGTTATCCGGTCTAAAAATAGCATATTTCTTTATACGGGAGCCGGCCTGGTGAAGTCACCCCTTTTTCTTCCTCAGGAACCTGTTCTCTTCTCCCCTGAGGAGCCTTTTGATGTTCTTTTTATGGGTCACCACTATTGCGATGGCAACCAGCACGGAGAATATTCTGAACAGCAGTGAAGGGGTGTCAAATGCAGTCATCAGGAGCACCGGGAACATTACGGCTGCAGTCATCGACCCCAGTGAAACGTAACCGCTTATAAACAGTACAACCAGGAAGATGCCTGCACAGATGAGCGTCAGCCACGGGTGGAGGGCAAGCAGCACGCCAAAGGTGGTGGCAACTCCCTTTCCTCCGCGGAACCCTGCAAAGAGCGGGAAGACGTGGCCCAGTATGGCTGCCATGCCGCATGCTATCTGCAGAGCCATCATCTGTTCCGTGCCTGCGTCAGCTGCCTTCATGAAAAGAGGAAGCATGGCGGCCAGCCAACCCTTGAAAAGGTCAAAGACCAGGACCGGTATACCCGTTTTCCAGCCCAGGACCCTCACAGTATTCGTTGCACCGGCATTGCCGCTGCCGTGCTCCCTGACATCAATTCCGTGAAAGAGCTTACCTGCCCAGACAGCACTGGGTATTGATCCAGCTATGTATGCCAGCAAGATGGCCGACAGTGTCAAGGTAATGTTCATATAGGCGGGATTATGGCTTTGGCCCTGATGTTGCAAGTTTAGCCGTATCTTCGTTCGATGTGAACTTGCTGAAGTTCTTGATGAATTTCTCTGCCAGCGACCTTGCGGCATTGTCCCAATCCTTGCTGTTGTTCCAGCTCAGGCGCGGATCAAGCAGCTGAGGCGGGACTCCGGCCACTGAGAGAGGTATATCGAGGTTGAAGACAGGCAGTCTGGTGAACTGCGCAGCGTCAAGGCTCTTGTTCAGGATGGCGTTGATGATGTTTCTTGTAGAGGGCAGGTCGATCCGTTTGCCTGTCCCGTAGGGTCCGCCCATCCAACCGGTGTTGACAAGCCATGCACTGGCACCGTGTGCCTTCATCTTTCTCGTCAGTTCACGGGCATAGATCAGCGGATCAAGCAGCAGGAACGCTGCGCCGAAGCAGGCAGAGAAAGAGGGGAGGGGTTCAATGATACCGCGTTCGGTGCCTGCCACCTTGGCCGTATAGCCGCTGAGGAAGTAATACTGCGTCTGCTCTTCCGTGAGCCTGGCAACGGGAGGCAGAACGCCAAAGGCGTCGGCGGTCAGAAAGATGACGGTCCTGGCATGCCCGCCCCTTGAAACCGGCTTCACGATATTGTCTATGTGATATATGGGGTAGGAGACCCTGGTATTCTCTGTCTTGGCGTCACTGGTGAAGTCTATCACGCCGTCATCGCCTACAACCACGTTCTCGAGGAGGGCATCGCGCCTGATGGCACGGTATATATCAGGCTCATTCTCCTTGCTCAGGTTGATGGTCTTGGCATAACAGCCTCCTTCGAAGTTGAATATCCCGTCGTCGTCCCAGCCGTGCTCATCGTCGCCTATCAGCGCCCTGTCAGGATCGGTGGAGAGGGTGGTCTTGCCGGTCCCCGACAGACCGAAGAAGATTGCAACGTCACCACCCCTGCCTACATTGGCCGAGCAGTGCATGGCTGCTATATTCTTCAGAGGCAGGTAGTAATTCATGACAGAGAAGATGCCCTTCTTCATCTCGCCGCCATACCATGAACCGCCCACCAGCATCATGTTCTCGGTCAGGTTGAAGAAGACAAAGTTCTCAGAGTTGAGCTTGTACTCACGGTACTCGGGGTTGACAGCCTTGGAGGCCATAAGCACCACAAAGTCAGGCTTGAAATCCTGAAGCTCCTCCTCCGTGGGACGGATGAACATATTCTTTACAAAGTGCGCCTGCCATGCAACCTCCATGATGAACCTCACGCAGAGCCTGGAATCATTATTGGCACCGCTGTAGCAGTCAACAACATAGAGACTCTTCCCCGACAACTGCCCGGTGGCTATTTTGCGGCAGTGTTCCCAGGCTTCCTGTGTTATGGCCTTGTTGTCAGAGACGGGGGCATTCTCCGACTTCCACCATACCGTATTCTCAGTCTTGCTGTCGAAGACAACGTACTTGTCCTTGGGTGACCTGCCCGTAAAAACCCCGGTGTCTACGGCCACAGCACCCAGGCTGGTAAGGAGACCCCTCTCGGCCCCTTCCAGCTCCGGTGACAGTTCATCCTCAAATAACTTATCATAGGAGGGATTGTAAACCAACCCTTTAACTTCGGTGATGCCGTATTGCTTTAAATCTTCAGCTTTAATCATGGATCGGGAGTTTTTGATCTTTCCCAAAGTTAAAAATATTAAGCATTCGCAGGCCATGATTTTCCTCAGGACTCAGACGCCATAAATTATTACGTGATCAGAGTAATTCATTATCTTTAAAACGGCAATGCATAATGTTATGAGAACGGCTATTCTTCTAATGGTTCTGCTCCTCGCCGCTGAGGCTTACCCGCAGACAATAAGGGTCAGGAGCGTGAAAAAGGTAACTCCGGACAAGAGTGGATCTTACCTGTTGTCAGGCGTTGTGCCGGGATCAGGCAACCTGCTGGTGGCAGGAGAGGGATACCACGGTCTCTACATGCTTGAGACAAGAAGAGGAAGGATGGATGTGATAAGCAATGAGCCCGGTGCCGGTTACGAGCCTGCGGTAACGGCTGACGGCAAAAGGATATTCTACAGGAGTGACGTCTTCAGTGACAACAGGAAATACTCAACAGTCTGGTGCTATGATATCTCCAGCGGCAGCAGTGAGGTGCTGCTGGAGAAAGGCAGAGGGGTTAATCCGCCTGCCGTGACTGGCAATGCCGTACTTCTCAAATCGGACAGTGAGATGAGGATAGAACAGCGGGGTCCGGTACTTAAGTCTGGAAGCCTCAGAGCCTTCGTGGTGATCGAGGAGATGATGCCGGTCCTCTACCGCGGTGATGAGAGACAAGAGCTGATGCCCAACGGCGACGGATTTTACGTCTGGGCATCACTTTCCCCGGACGGGACAAAAATTCTCTACAACTACCAGGGAAGAGGCAGCTATATATGCAGCACTGACGGCAGGATACTGCATGATCTCGGAAGAATCAACGCTCCCAGGTGGTTCAGTGACATGATTGTGATCGGGATGGACGACAAGGATGACGGTCACCGCATAACTTCGTCTGACCTGGTTTACTGGTCTCTGGGCGAGAAGAAGAGGGTGACTCTTACCTCCACACCCCAACGGTCGGAGATGTTTCCCTTTGCGGTTGACAGGAGAACGATTGCCTTCTGTACGGACAAAGGAGAGATATATATAATGAAGGTCAGGGTAAGATGAGACGCGTGTACGGCTTGCTCCTGCTGGCATCGGCCCTCTCTCTGCCGGCAGCTCTCTGTGGACAGAAATCAGATTTTGACGGTATCAGGATCTTTATCAATCCGGGTCACGGAGGTAACGACGGCGACGACAGGCATATGACAGCCACCGACTTCTGGGAGTCGGAGGGAAACCTTGAGAAGGGACTGTTCCTGAGAGAGCTTTTGCAGGCACGCAATGCAACCGTAGGTATATCGCGAACAACCAACTTCACCTCCGACGACCTTCCCCTCTCAACTATTGCGGCTATGGCCAACAGTTTCAATGCCGACATCTTCCTCTCTATCCACAGCAACGGCTTTGACGGAACCCGCAACCAGCCACTGATGCTGTTCCGGGGATACGATGACCAGCCAGTCTTCACGGGGGCAAAGCTGTTTGCACAGATACTGTGGGGTAAGATCTTTGAGAAGAACAACTGCTGGACTCACACTTTTCAGTGGGTGAAGGGCGACTGGACCTTTTACCCGGAGTGGGGAGACAAGGTGGGGCTTGGTGTTCTCCGTACACTGACCATGCCGGGCGTCCTCTCAGAGGGATCCTTCCATGACTATGTGCCTGAGGGATGGAGGCTGCGCAACAGTAATCACCTGCACCATGAGGCTTGGGCCATGCTGAGGGCTCTGGCTGAATATTCAAATGTAAATGCTGAGCCTTTCGGTATCATTGCAGGAACGGTAAGGGATTCCCTTACATCACCGGATTATTATTTCAAGCCTGGCACACCCGATGAGGATATGCCTTTGAACGGAGCCGTGGTTACTCTTTATCCGGGTGAGTTCTCAGTGACAACCGACAACCTTAACAACGGTTTCTTTATGTTTGACTCCCTGCCTCCGGGCAATTACCAGCTTGTGTGCAGTGGCATGACAGACTTTTACAATGATACACTCTCTGCTGTTGTTACTGCCGGAAAGACAACCCTGGCAGACTTCCTCCCTGTATTCGATACTGTCAGGGTCCCCATGGTAACTGACCTGCTGCCGTCAACTGCCGACAGCCTGCTATTCAACCAGTCGTTTACATTTATGTTCAACATACCGATGGACAGGGCGGCAGTTGAGTCGGCATTTGTTATTGAACCTGCAGCGGCATTGCTGTTCCAGTGGGATGAGAAGGGAAAGCTGCTGACAGTGAAGCCGGAGACTGGATTTGCCGGCAAGACCAGTTACATGATGAGAATAACCACGGAGGCATCCTCGCTCTGGGATGTGCCTCTGCAGTCAGAGTACCAGGTAAGTTTTGTAACCAGGGCACGCTCACAGCTGACGGCCGGGTTGATCTGGCCTTCTGCCGGCCTGACCGGCGTCACTGTCTATCCGCGGATAACGGTGCATTTTGATGCTCCCCTGGACCAGGCTTCTGCCAGTGAAGGCATAAAACTGATCGACAGCCAGTCCGGGGCTATTCCCAAGGTGCGGGAGTTCTTCGCTGCCGCCGAGGGCAAAGGCATTTACAGCTTTGAACCTGCTGCGGCCCTGCAGGTCAACAGCCAGTACAGGATATTGATTGAGGCTTCGGTAAAGGATATCATGGGTGTTACTCCCGGTGCTGCCTCCGAAACAAGTTTTACCACTCGCACCAGCGCCTTCCAGACAGGATATGTGGTTGAGTCATTCAATGACATCTCGGCATTCTGGGACCCTGAGGCCAGTGGCAGCACCGTAGGTACGGACAATCCCCTGACAACATTCACCTCATCCGGCGATGTATACCGCACTTCGCCTTCATCGGGGAAACTTATCTATGTCTTTACTGGCAGCAGCGGAGGAGTATGCAGGGTCTTTGACACCCGCAAACCGGTTGTGGGAAGCAGCACGAGCCTGCGGTTCGGAATGTGGGTCTACGGTGATCTCAGTAACAACTCACTGGAATTCTGGTTCTATTCGCCGGGCACCGTCAACCAGGTTGTGGATGCCGGGATAATTGACTGGGCCGGATGGGAGCTGGTTACCATCCCTTTCAGTGCTATCGGCGGCAGCGGAGAATGGCAGTATCACAGCCTGGTGGTCAGGCAGCGGTCTGCAGGGGCCATGAAGGGTACCATGTACTTTGACGATGCAATGGTTATATCACCCACAGGCATCGATGACAGTCGTTGCGAAGAGACCGGGATGATCCTATGGCCCAATCCTGTCACAACTGCCGGCAGGGTGGCATTCCTTCTTGAGTCACCCGCCCACGCTGAGCTCACTGTCTGGTCATCCGACGGCAGGCTGGTGGCCAGACTCCTTGACCGGTTCTGCGAGCCCGGGATGCAGACTGTCGAATGGAATCCGTCCGCTGCAGTGGCCCCGGGCCTGTACACCATCAGGCTCAGCCTTCGCAGGGAGGGAGAGGCATCGCGGCACTATACTGTCCGCAGATGGGTGGTGGTCAGATAAAGTCTGCAGTCTGCAGCCTTCAGCCAGCAGTCTGACTTGAAAGTTCATTTGCCGACTGGCACTGCCGTCCAGACGCACTGCGTGGTCGGGATTGAGCCTCCTCCCCGACACTTCATGTAGGGGGCTATGCCTTCGTCGGTGGCTCAAACTGCCGACTGCCGACTGGCACTGCCAACTGCTGACTGCCGACTGCCGACTAAAAAAGAAGGCGCCCCTGGCGCCTTCTTTTTGCATAAATACGTGTATCCGGTTTACTTCCTGGCTGCCCTGATGGCCGACTGCGCTGCAGAGAGCCTGGCTATGGGAACCCTGAAAGGTGAGCAGCTTACATAGGTGAGTCCGTTCTTGAAACAGAACTCCACTGAAGCCGGGTCACCGCCCTGTTCACCGCAGATGCCTATCTTCAGATCGGGACGGGTTTTCCTGCCCTTTTCACAGGCCATGGTTATCAGCTGGCCAACACCGTCCTGGTCAATAGTCTGGAACGGATCAGCGGTGAGCATCTTTTTGTCGAGATACTCATTCAGGAAACCGCCGATATCATCACGGCTGAAGCCGAAGGTCATCTGTGTCAGGTCGTTGGTGCCGAATGAGAAGAACTCGGCTGTCTTTGCCATCCGGTCAGCAAGGAGGGTGGCACGGGGTATCTCTATCATGGTGCCGTACTTGTATCCGATCTTGCTGAGGCCGAACTTTTCGCACACATCCCTGTAGACCCTGTCGAAGATCTTTTTGGTGACGTCCAGCTCAGAGACATCGCAGGTGACAGGCACCATCAGCTCCGGTATCGGGTTCTTTCCCTCCTTTATAAGTTCTGCGGTAGCCTCGAACATAGCCCTTATCTGCATCTCACTCACCTCGGGGTAGGTGATGCCAAGACGGACACCGCGGTGGCCCATCATCGGGTTGGACTCATGGAGAGCCTCGCCCCGTTTTGCCACTGCTTCTGCGCTGATGCCCAGTGCCTTAGCCAGCTCAGCCTGCTTCTCGGCGCCCTGCGGAACGAATTCATGCAGCGGCGGATCGAGCAGACGGAAGGTGACAGGCAGTCCGTCCATGGCTTCCAGGGTGCCTTTCATATCCTTCTTTACATAGGGGAAGAGCTCGTCAAGTGCCTTCCTGCGCTCCTGCTCACCCTCACTGAGGATCATCTTGCGGAGGATGAAGAGAGGCTGCTCGGCACCTTTGCCGTAGAACATATGTTCTGTACGGAACAGTCCGATGCCTTCTGCACCGAATTCACGGGCTATCCTGGCATCTTCGGGTGTGTCGCAGTTGGTGCGGACACCCATCGTACGGTTCCTGTCGACCATCTTCATGAAAGTCTGGAAACGCGGGTTTTCCGTGGCATCCATGAGGGTGATGGCGCCCGAATATACATTGCCCCTGGTACCGTTGAGGGTGATCACATCACCTTCCCTGAGCACGATATCAGTACCGGTAATCTTTGCCTTTTTGCCGGCTGTGTCGACGTGCATGCCTCCTGCGCCGACGATACAGCATTTCCCCCATCCGCGTGCCACCAGGGCTGCGTGTGAGGTCATGCCGCCGCGTGCAGTAAGGATACCCTCTGCTGCGCGCATGCCCTCAACATCCTCAGGGTTGGTCTCCTCGCGAACGAGTATCACCTTCTCGCCCTTGCGGTTCCAGGCTACGGCATCCTCGGCGGTGAAGACGATCTTGCCAACTGCTGCACCGGGGCCTGCGGGCAGACCCTTGACGAGCGGATTGACCTTCTTCTCGGCCTCCGGATCACATATGGGATGAAGGAGTTCATCAAGCTGTGCCGGGTCAACACGCATGACGGCTGTCTGCTCGTCAATGAGTCCCTCCTGAAGCATATCCATGGCCATGTTCAGGGCAGCGGTGCCTGTACGCTTGCCGGCGCGGCACTGAAGCATGTAGAGCGTGCCTTCCTGAATGGTGAATTCGATGTCAAGCATATCATGGAACGACTTCTCCAGTATGTTCCTGATATCATCCAGCTCCCTGTAGGTGCCTGGCATAGATTCCTGCATGCTGTGCAGGTGCTTGTTCTGCTCATTCTTGGTGTCATCGTTAAGCGGGTTCGGGGTGCGTATCCCTGCAACCACGTCTTCGCCCTGTGCATTTACCAGCCACTCGCCGTAAAAGAGGTTTTCACCGGTTGCGGGGTTGCGGGTGAAGGCAACACCGGTGGCGGATGAATCTCCCATGTTGCCGAAGACCATGGCCTGTACGTTTACTGCGGTGCCCCAGTCGTCAGGAATACCCTCGATGCGGCGGTATGAAACAGCCTTCTTGCCGTTCCAGCTCTTGAAGACGGCCTTGATGCCTCCCTCAAGCTGCTCACGTGCGTCATCGGGAAACTCTTTTCCAAGTGTCTCCTTAATCCTTTTCTTGAAGGCTTCGGCAAGATCCTTAAGCTCGTCAGCCGTCAGCTCGGTGTCTGACTGATATCCCTTCTTATGCTTGAAGGCGTCAAGCATCTCATCAAGCTGCTTGCGGATACTCTTGCCGTCGGCAGGCTCTATCCCTTCAGCCTTTTCCATTACCACGTCAGCATACATCATTATCAGGCGGCGGTATGAATCCCACACGAAACGGGGGTTGCCCGTCTTCTTTATGAGACCCGGTATGGTAGCAGAACAGAGACCTATGTTAAGGACTGTATCCATCATGCCTGGCATCGAACTGCGGGCTCCGGAACGGCAAGATACCAGCAGGGCATTCTCACTGTCGCCATACTTCATGCCCATGGCCTCCTCTGCCTTTTTCATGGCTTCCCATACCTCAGGCATGAGCTCCGCCGGAAGCTGATTGTTGTTTTCGTAATACTCGGTACAAACATCCGTAGTGATTGTAAAACCGGCAGGAACCGGGAGGCCAAGGAGACACATCTCAGCCAGGTTGGCACCCTTGCCGCCAAGCAGATTCTTCATATCTGCCCTGCCCTCGGCTGTCTTGTTGCCGAAGGAATAAACACGCTTAACTTTTGACATATTCGATCTGGTTATTGATTTAAATCTGGTTTTTTTCGAACCGCAAAGGTAATAAAAAGGCAGATATTATGAAATACCTTTTTCCTCTCTGTTGTGGACAGGTTCTGACCGGCATGGGATGCATATTGCGGCACGCGGATTCCGGCCTGATAAGAGCTGCTGCGGGGCTGCGAAAGCTATTCTCTGAGTTACCGCCGGCGGAACGAGAGCTATTCTCTGAGTGACCGCCGACGGAACGAAAGCTATTTTCTGAGTGACCGCGGATGGTACATCAGCAGAGTGTCCCTCAGGTAACTCCGGTCAATGTGGGTATATATTTCCGTGGTGGTTATCGACTCATGACCGAGCATCTCCTGCACGGCCCGCAGATCGGCCCCTCCCTCAACAAGATGGGTGGCGAAGGAGTGGCGCAGGGAGTGCGGACTTATGTTTTTTCTTATTCCTGCGGCCTCTGCCGCTCTCTTTATGATGGTGAAGACCATGACCCTCGTCAGCCTCCTCCCCCGCCTGTTCAGAAACAGGATGTTAACGTCGGTGATCACAGGCAGCGTTACCCTGCGCTCAAGGTAATTGTCTATCTCCCGGAGAGCCACGGAACCCAACGGCACCAGCCTCTGCTTGTTGCCCTTGCCGGTGACGCTGATGTAACCCTCGTTACGGTGAATGTCTGTCAGCCGCATATTCACCAGCTCCGACACCCTCAGCCCGCAGCTGTACAATACCTCAATGATTGCCCTGTTCCTGTGCCCCTCCGGACTGCTCAGATCGACCGAACCGATCATCATGTCAATCTCTTCCACTGAGAGCACCTCCGGCAGCTTCATCCCTGTCCGCGGCGATTCTAGAAGCACCGAGGGATCTTCCCTGATAATGCCTTCCATTAGCATGTAGCGGCAGAATGACCTTATCCCCGATATGAGCCTCGCCTGTGTACGTGCAGAGTCGTCACCGGATGCCATGAAGGCCAGGAAATCACTCAGATCACCGTAGGTCAGCCCGGAGGGAGTGCCGCACCTCCCCTGTTCCGTCAGATACTCCCTCAGCTTCCTGACATCATTGAGATAGGCCGCAACACTGTTTGGGGAGAGCGATCTCTCTATCCGCAGGTACCTGCGGAATCCCTTTTCGGTGTCACTCCATGGTAATGCCATCTTATAAGGTGCTGCGCCTCAAAGTTATATTTTATCACCGTTAAAAATCCGCTCGTTTCCTTATTTTTGTATAACCGCAAGCAACATGCAGGCTGCGGTCAGAACATGAGAATAGAGATAATCAACGGACCCAATCTTAACCTCCTTGGGTCAAGGGAGCCGGAGATCTACGGGGACTCCGGCTTTGAGAAATGGCTTGGCAACATTGAGACTGCCTACCCCGGTATCACCTTCAGATATTCGCAATCAAACATTGAGGGCGAACTGGTAACCATGATCCAGAGAGCCGGAGAGCGGTCTGACGGAGTGATCATCAATCCGGGAGGATACACCCACACCTCCGTGGCAATGGCAGATGCAATTGCCGCCGTTGATATACCGGTGGTGGAGGTTCATATCTCCAACCTTCTATCCAGGGAGGAGTTCCGCCATACCAGCCTTACAGGCCGCTACTGCGCCGGAACCATCATGGGCCTGGGACTTGACGGTTACCGGCTTGCGGTTGAGGCACTGCTTGCGAAACTTAAATAGGAGAGAAGAGCATGGGAAATGAAATCATAAAGAAGAGGACCAAGATTGTAGCAACCATCTCTGACAGGAACTGTGAACCCGGATTCCTGCGCAGCCTCTGGGAAGCGGGAATGGATGTGGTAAGAATCAATTCGGCACATCTCGACCCCGAAGGTGTCAAAAAGATCGTGACAAATGTCAGAAGCGTCTCTGACAAAATAGCTGTACTGCTTGATACGAAAGGTCCTGAGATCAGGACAACCGTCTGCGACGAGCCTGTGAGGTTCAAAATGGGGCAGGGCGTAATCGTCGCCGGTGATGCCGGTGAAAAGACCACTTCCGGGATCATCAACCTCAACTACCGTGATATTGCGGAACATGTACCTGTAGGGGCGCATATACTCATTGATGACGGCGAGATAGAGATCCGCATAACCGGAAGAGACGGGGATAAGCTTGCCGGCATAATGGAGAATGACGGCATACTGGGCTCCAGGAAGACCGTCAACATACCCCGTGTAAGGATCAACCTGCCATCGGTAAGTGACCGTGACCGGATCTTTATTGACCTGGCAGTGAAGCTCGATCTCGAGTTCATCGCACACTCCTTTGTCAGAAGCAGTGAAGATGTACTTGCTGTCCAGCGGCTCCTTGACGAGCGATCGAGCAAGATCAGGATAATTGCAAAGATTGAAAACCAGCAGGGGGTCGACAATCTTGAGGAGATCATGGAACATACCTACGGCATCATGGTGGCCAGGGGCGACCTGGCGGTAGAGGTGCCATTTGAAAGAATACCGGGCATCCAGCGAATGATAATCGGCAAATGCATAGAGAAGAGGCAGCCCGTGATCGTTGCCACCCAGATGCTTCATTCGATGATAGAAAGTCCGCGACCCACCCGTGCCGAGGTGAGTGATGTGGCCAACGCTGTTTACAGCCAGAGTGATGCCCTGATGCTCAGCGGAGAGACCGCTGCCGGACGTTATCCGCTCGAGGCTGTAAGAACCATGGCGCGGATAGCCTGCGAGATTGAGGGAGAGAAGGACAGGTATATCGAGATGCCGGCCGGAACATTCAGCGGTGCAGTGTCAGCATACCTGGCAAAGGTCGCCGTCAAGACATCCATAAGGATCAGGGCCAGGGCCATACTCTCCGATACTGCCATGGGAACAACCATCAGGAACATGGCAGCTTTCAGGGGATTCAACCCGATAATTGCCCAGTGCTACACTCACCGTACCATGAAGGAGCTGGCACTGTCATATGGCGTGGTGCCCGTTTTTGCGGAAAGGAAAATGTCAGTCGATGAGTTCATCTTCGGCTCGCTGAAAGAACTGCTTATCAAGTATGATCTTGATAATGATGACATTGTAGTGGTGGTGGCAGGTAACTTCTCGGGGGGCTCCGGATTCTCATTCATAGAGGTAGGTACAGTTGAATATCTTAAAGAGAGGGTCAGACTGGGAGAAGAAGATTTGATGGCTTGATTTTTGTTGCTCAGGCTGAGTTGAGAGCATGAAACTGTTATCACTGACAATACTGCTTTTCCTGCATCCTGTGCACGTATCGCTCACGGGCATTGAGTACAACGTTACCAACAGGGTCTATTCCATTTCGGTCAGGGTATACAGTGACGACCTCGGAGCTGACATGAACCTTGGCCTCTCAACAGGTGAGATCCTGGAGGGTGACGCAGATCAGAGATATTTTCAATATCTTTCCGACAGAATTGTGATATTCGAAAATGGCAGGACCCTCGAAATGAAACTGCTGCATGCTGAGAGTGACGGGCTGGAACACAGGTTCAGGCTTGAAGCATACGGCGGGAAGAGGGTCACGGAGGTGAGAGTGTTGAACCGGATCATGACGCGGCTGTATGATGACCAGGCCAACATGCTTCTCTTCAGCTTCGGCAAGACGGAAGAGGGGTACAGATTTACAGTTGCAGATACAGTAAGGGAGTACATTGTCAGATGAAACTTGCATTAGCAGCAACTCGCACAGGGAAATGATTGTTATTCTTTATGCACGTTCCATTCGACCAATGAAACTTGCATGGGCAGAAACCCGCAAGGCGAAATGATTGTCATTATACATGTAAGTTCCATCCGGTCAATGAAATAATTTCAATAATACGATCGAGTGAAATAACAACTATTCAGCCGAATGAAAATCAGGAAATATATTACGGGAGCAGGGATGACATTGCTGTTGGCGATCCTGTCTGCCTTTCCGGCGCTGGCAACGCACAACCGGGCGGGTGAGATAACCTACAAGCAGATATCGGACCTGACCTTTGAGGTCACGGTAACCACCTTCACCTATACACTCAGCAAGGCCGACAGACCCAACCTCGACATTGAGTGGGGCGATAACTCAATCACAAACGTGGCAAGAATATCGGAGACCTTTCTGCCGAACAATTACAAGAAGAATGTCTATGTCTCTCAGCATACCTATCCAGGACCGGGAGTTTACAGGATAGTGGTGCAGGACCCCAACAGGAACTTCGGCGTTGAGAACATCCCCAATTCCGTCAACGTGGTATTTTCAATCTCAACCGTACTTATTGTCAACAACGCCATCGGGCTCAACAGCACCCCGATACTGCTCAATCCGCCTTATGACAAGGCTGCCCTGGGCAATGTCTTCATTCATAACCCGGCGGCCTTTGATCCTGACGGTGACAGCCTCTCCTACAAGCTGACAGTGTGTACCAGGGAGGATGGGAAGCCGATAGAGAACTACACTTATCCGGTGGCCTCGAATATCTTTTACGTTGATTCCGTCTCGGGCGATCTGGTCTGGGATGCTCCCACCGCCCTGGGCATTTACAATGTAGCCATGGAGATCCAGGAGTGGAGGGGAGGAGTGAAGATAGGGGTTGTCGTCAGGGATATGCAGATAGAGGTATATGACACTGACAACAATCCGCCTGTGACCTCGCCTCTTCCCAACCTCTGTGTGGAGGTAGGTGAGACGGTATCACTTGATATTACAGCTACCGATGTTGACCTGGACTCCCTGGCCCTGATTGCCACGTCAGGGATATTCACCTCCGCAGCATGCCCGGCCACCTTCACCACACTCAGTACGGTCCCGGGCCTGACCACTGCACGATTGCAGTGGACTCCCTGTCACAGCAGCGTAAGGCATCAGCCCTATGACATAATTGTCAAGGCTGAGGATTATAACGCAGACCTTCAGCTGGTGGACATTGACAATATGAACATCAAGGTACTGGGCCCGCCGCCTCTGCTCACCGGGGCGGTACCGCAGGGCAAGTTCGTGAGACTCGCCTGGGAGAACTATGGCACCGGTGATATAGCCGGCTTCAGCATTTACAGGCGTGAGGGAGCATCGACGCTGGAGGCAGACAGCTGCTATGACGGGATACCTCCCGCTGCCGGATTTGTCAAGGTAGGTTATGCTCCTGGCCCTGATGCCCTCTCCTTTACGGATACCGACAATGGTGACGGGCTTGAGACAGGAATCGAATATGCCTACCGGATCGTTGCCGTCTATCCGAACGGTACCGAGAGCAAGCCGTCAAATGAGCAGATAACGGCTCTGATCACCGGGGTGCCTCTCATCACGAATGTCTCGGTACGCAATACCGATCCGGTAACAGGATCACTGGCCCTTGTCTGGCAGAAGCCGGGGCAACTTGATACCATACCCGACTCCGGTCCTTTTGAATACCTGATCTACAGAGCCCGGGGAATAACCGGCAGCGATTATCAGCTTATACACACACTGCCCACTGCGGATCTCAATGACACGGTTTTCATTGACACCCTCATCAACACCCTCGACCAGGGATGGGTATACAAAATTGAACTTTACAACAATGCACCCGGAAACCGTTTTCTCATCGGTGACCCCGGCATAGCATCGTCACTGTTCCTTGAGGCTCTGCCGGGAGACAGGAAGGTCAGGTTCGTCATTAACCGCAATGTTCCGTGGATAAACACCTCCTATGATTTCTTCAGGTTCAACGGAACCGGATGGGATCCGGTGGGATCAACCAACCAGCTTACATTTACCGACGGTAACCTGGAAAACGGAACGGAATACTGCTACTACGCCGTCTCAACCGGAGAGTACCAGGGGGACGGCACTCCGAAGAACCTTGTCAACTTCTCACAACAGACCTGTGCCGTGCCGGTTGACAATGAGCCTCCCTGCCCGCCGGACCTGACCGTCTACTCGGAGTGTGACAGCCTTTACAACATGGTACGATGGACCGTTGATGATCCGGTCTGTTACGAGGATATCGAAGGCTATAACCTCTTCTACAAGCCTACAACGGAGGAGAACCTCAGCCTGCTGATAACCTTCAACGACAGGGATGTCTTCAGATATATCCACTCTCTGCCCGATTATGTGGCAGGATGCTATGCCATATCAGCATTTGATGACAACGGCAATGAGAGCGACCTCTCAATGATGATTTGCGTTGACTCATGCAACTTCTATGAGATACCCAATGTATTCACTCCCAACGGTGACGACTTCAACGACTGGCTGGTGGCCAAGACCTCAGCCCTGGTGGAGAGGGTTGAGTTCCGTCTCTTCAACAGGGCCGGAGTGCTGGTGTTCAGCACCACGGAGCCGAAACTCAACTGGGACGGCACCTATAAGGGTAAGGTGGTTCCCACGGGAGTATATTACTACGACTGTGAGGTTTTTGAACGAAGGATAACAGGACTGGAACAGTTCCACCTCAACGGTTTTGTACACGTGATTACCGAGAAGGGTGCGGGACCGGCTGTGGTGGAAGGAAAAAAATAGCGGGAGATGAGAAAGAGCATTTTGTATTTAATGATAACGGCCTGTACCCTCCTGAGTGCATCAGGGCAGAACAGGGGTGATGATATCCTCAGGGCCGTATCACTCTCCGAAAGGGGAGCGAGTGATGAGGCTGCCGCTATCCTTAAAGGTATGGAAGGTGCAGAGTCAAATATCACCCTGCTGCTGGTAAGGGGAGACATCTTTCTCCGTGCCGGCAGGACCCGGGAGGCAAGAAATGATTTTATGGCAGCGGAGCAGCTGCAGCAGGGAGCAGGCCTCTACGGTCTTGCCAGGTGCGCAGCCGCAGACGGTGATGCCAGGGCTGCGGTCGCTTACCTTGAGTCTCACCTCAGGTCGCCGCAGAGAAGGGGAGAACCGGCTGTACTCCTTGACACCGTCTTTGCAACCATCTCATCATCAGCTGAATGGAAGAATCTGTGGAGGAAAGAGTGGTACAGGGTGTATGAAAGAAAGAGCTGGGAGATTGAACATTATCTCAAATCCGGCCGTACCGATATGGCTGCGGAGAGCTGGGAGGAGCTGGCTTCTCTCTACCCGGAGCTGGCGGTTACTGACTACCTGAAAGCCAGGATCATGATGGCCGGAGGGCGACAGGGTGAAGCTGCCGGCATCATCGCCGGCATTGCTTACGGAGATGATGCCCCTCCTGAGTGGCGGTACACGCTGGCTCATGCCTATGAGGGAGCAGGAGAGTGGTATGCTGCAGCCTCAGTCTACGGGAAGCTGATTGATGAGGGCTATCCTGATCCGAAACTGCTGTTTCACAGGTCGCGCATGCTGCTTAAATCAGGCGACAGGCAGGCGGCCAAGCGCGACCTGGAACGATACCTCTCCATTGATCCTGAAGATACCGGAGCACTGGGCCTCATCGGAAAAACCTATGCCGAGGAGGGAGCAATCTATGAAGCACTGCCATACCTTAATGCAAATGTCGACAAACACCCTGGTGAGGCCACGGCATTCAACCTCAGGGGAGATGCATGGCTGGCAGCGCGCTCATGGGAGAGAGCTGCCGAAGATTATGCCATGGGACTCGATCTGGAACCTGACAATGGTGCTGCCAACCTGAATATGGGCATTGCACTTGTCAACAGCGGCAGGAGTGACCTCGCCTGCCATTACCTGCGTAAAGCCAGGGCTTTGGGTGAGAAGAACGCAACGCAGTACCTCTCAAAATACTGTCTTAAATAAAAAGGTGCTCACCGGCTTCGTCCTCAATCATCTGATGTTTCTCAGAATCCTGTCGTAGAGGTCTTTGGGCTTAAACGGCTTCAACACGTAATCGTTGATGACCAGGTCCTCAATCTTGTCGTTGGCTTCAGACATGACTGCCGCCGTGAGGGCCACGATCGGCATACTGCTCAGCTTCTCGTCAGGTGAGTTGCGGATTATCCGCGTTGCCTCTATGCCGTCCATGACTGGCATATGGAGGTCCATCAGAATGAGATCAAACTCCTGCTTTTTCAGCTCTTCAAGTGCCAGGCTGCCGTTCTCGACATGGGTCACTATCACGCCCCAGCTCTCGAGAAACTTGTTGGCAACAAAAAAGTTGATCTTGTTGTCTTCAGCTACCAGTATCCTCTTGCCGTTAAGGCCGTTCATGGCGTCGGCAGAGCCCTGATCCGCTGCCTTTCCTTCAGTCTCGGGAAGGATGTACTCAATACCAAAGGTAAAGACAGAACCTTTGCCGCTCTCGCTGGCAACCGAGATGCTGCCTCCCTGGAGATCCACAAGCCTCTTGCAGATTGCCAGCCCCAGCCCCGTGCCGCCATATTTGCGTGTCGTGTCCTCAGAGGCCTGCGCGTAGCTTTCAAAGATCACGCTAAGTTTGTCAGGGGCAATACCTATGCCGGTATCGGTTACTGAAAACTCTATCATTGCCTTTCCGTCCAGCCTCTCCTTAACTGATGCCCGTAGTGTGACACCGCCTTCAGAGGTGAACTTCATGGCGTTGGCGAGGAGGTTTGACAGGATCTGGTTCAGCCTTACCGGGTCGCCAATGAGTGTTGATGGCAGGTCGGCGGACTTGTCGAGGTTGAAGGAGATACCCTTCTCCTTTGCCCGGTGACTGTATGATCTCCTGATATCTTCCAGCATTGTGACAAGGTCAAACTCTGTCTTTTCAAAGACGATCTTGCCTGCCTCCATCTTGTTGTAATCGAGAATGTCATTGACCAGCGTGAGAAGATGGTTCGCAGAGAAGCGCAGCGTATTGATGTATTCCATCTGGTCTTCTCTGGGCTCGCTCTGGGAAAGCAGGTTACTGATCCCTATCACCTCGTTGAGCGGGGTCCTTATCTCATGGCTCATGGTAGACATGAACTGCTGTTTTGAGAAGGCGGCCTCTTCGGCTCTCTTCCTGGCGGTGATAAGGTTGTCAAGCATCCTGCGGCGCTGGAGGGTAAGCACTATCTGGTTGGCGATGAACTCGAACACCTGCAGGTCGTCCCTGTTGAACGCGTCTATGCTCTTGTAATCCTGAAGACAGATGGCCCCGATGACCTGCTCGTCCATGCGCAGCGGAACACCCATCCATATCTTGCACGGAGAGCCCACAAGGCTGATGGCACCGGTCTTTTCTATCTTGAGTATGTCATTTTCATCAAGCAGCACCGACTTGTTGCTCTTTATCACCCAGCCCGTCAGGGTGTTCTTTGCGGCCGTCTCCTGGAAATGGTCGCGTTCATCAGCAAAGAAGGGGAAGGTGAGGGTATCCTTCTCACGGTTGTAGAGGGCAATGAAGAAGTTGTTCACATTCCACAGCTTGCCTATCTCGTGGACGATGGTGGGGTATATGTCAAAGATGTCAGAATCCTGCAGGGCCACCGTTGATATGTTGTACTGAATCTCCTGCATCAGCCGGCTTTTGACCTCACTGGTTATGTCGCGGTAGATGCCGAGAAAGGCAATGGTCTTATCGTCTGATATAACGGATGAAGCTATAAGTGAGACATTTATCCTGTTGCCAGCCTTGTCTTTCCTGATGGTCTCAATAGACTCCGTACCGTTTGCAAGTGCCACCTCATCTATCTTTACGGCTTCCTCCCTCAGCTCCTCCGGCACCACGAGATCATCTATCATCCTGTTTTCAGCCTCTGCCGCCTCATAACCGAAGATATTGGTGAATCCCTTGTTGATTCGCAGTATGCGGCCGTCGAAATCGGTGAGGACAATGGCCTCCGGGGCTGCATCAATGAGGTGCTCGAGCAGAGCCTTCTCATTGGAGAGCTTCTTTTCGTAATCCTTGTGCCTGCTCACGTCGGTAAGCACGCACCTGTAGCCGGTCACCCTGTTCCTGATGATGATGGGACCGGCATGGAACATGACTGACACCTTCCTTTTATGCTTATTGATGAGCACATATTCATCGAAGGTGATCTGACCGGGTTTTGTGAGTCCTGAGAGCTCCTTCATGAGCCTGTCGAGATCCTCGGGCATGAAGAGCTCCGGCAGGGTCACACCGTGGGCGAGGTCATTGTTGTTGAAGCCAAGGGTGACCATTCCCTGCGTGTTCATGAAGGTGACGTGGCCCCTGGTGTCAACCTCCATTATCATCTCGGGCAACAGTTCGGCAAAGGTCTCGAAAACGATGCCCTGCTTCAGTATCTCGTTCTCCCTCTCCTTCTGAAGCCTGCCGGCCTCCCAGGTGACAATTATGTCGCCGGACGAGAGAAGCAGTCCCACGTAATATCCCGCATCATCACTGCCGTCAGCTGAAAGGGGTATCTTAAGAGACCCGTCCCTTGATCCTATGTTGTCAAGGAGAGTCATGAAAGCCTTCTTGTCCGACAGGGGAGTCTCACCTATCTCCTTGCCTATCAGATCGGTGCGGTCAAGCTCTTCAATCTCTTCAGCCTTGCGGTTGAAGTCGATAATAAATATGCCGCTGTCTTCGCCGCGTCTCAGGATCACGGCGTAACTGTTCATCGATTCAAATATCTCCTTCTGGATCTTCTCTGATTCGGCCCTTGCATAACCGTCGTTGAGAGCGCTGATATCATTGTAGTAGGTGATCAGAAAAATCTCCTCGCCCACGAAGAATGTACGGGCACTGAAGAGAAAGGAGCGTTCTTCACCCGAACGCATCCTCAGCCTGATCTCCATGTCGCTCACCCTCTTCATCCTTGACAGCAGCCTCATGTTCCTCCGGTTCTGCACCAGATCCACATATAACTGAATGTCGTCAGAGGTCTTTCCTATTATCTCCTCCCGGCTGTAACCTGTCGTGTCAAGAAAAGCCTGGTTTACCTCTATATACTGCTGTGTCTCGATATTGCTCAGGGTTATGAGCTGGTTTGTGGAGTTGAATGCCAGTACGGGAATATCGGCGGGAAGGTTGAGCGAAACAGGAATGTCTGACGGTGAATCACTGTTCCTGGTTTTCTCCTTGCGTTTTTCCATCTGGGTAACTGTATCAGGCATTGGAAGTCACGGGTGGCGGTAAAGTCCCGGTAAAATTAACGGGTTCTCTCTGCCAAATATTATCATGCTTCACTTTTTATCCATTTGTGGCAGCATTCTTCCGGTAGTATTCGCACCACTCCCTGAGGCCGCATTTGTTGCAGGCGGGCTTGCGTGCAGTGCAGACATACCGTCCGTGAAGCAGCAGCCAGTGGTGCGCCAGCGGCCTCTGCGCGGCAGGGATCTCCCTCGTCAGCCGCAACTCTGCATCCAACGGATTCCTGGCTCCGGGGATAAGACCAATGCGACCGGCAACCCTGAAGACATGGGTGTCAACGGCAATGACAGGAGTGTTCCATACCACCGATGCGATGACATTGGCAGTCTTTCTCCCCACACCGGGAAGCTGCGTCAGCTCATCCCTCTCAGAGGGAACCCTGCCTCCGAACCGGCTGACTATCATCTCAGCCATGCCCTTGAGATGCCTCGCTTTGTTGTTGGGATAAGAACAGCTTTTTATCAGCCCGAAAATCTCCTCCCGGGTTGCCCCGGCCATGGCCCTGGCATCAGGAAACCTGTCGAACAGTGCAGGTGTGATAAGGTTAACCCTCACGTCAGTGCACTGGGCTGACAATATTACCGCAACAAGGAGCTGGAAGGGATCGCTGTAGCGGAGCTCCGTCCCGGCCACAGGCATATTCCCGGCAAACCATTCCAGGACGTTCCTGTACCTGTCAGCAATCTTCACCGCCTTGTTCATTTCAGGGCTGAAAGTAATATTTTTTTACTTTTTTTCCATAATTGTGTGACGAGGTGAATTAAATCATGGTAAACAGATAATTCCTTTGCTATTTTTAGGCACCGTGAACCGGGTTAAAATCAATACTCCCCAGGGCAGGTCGATGTTGCTGCTCGGCGGTGAGATGAAGGATATAGAGCCGTTATTGCCGGCCAGAGGTCTCTTCATCATCACTGACACAAATGTGCATGGCCTGTACGGAAGGATCTTTCCTCCGGGTGTGGTGCTGACCGTTGAGCCCGGAGAACAGAGCAAGACGCTTGGCAAAGCCGGGGAACTGTGCAACAGACTGCTGGAGGCAGGAGCAGACCGCTCATCATTTATTCTCGGCTTCGGGGGAGGCGTGGTATGCGATCTGGCCGGAATGACAGCCTCAATCTACATGAGGGGTGTGAGACACGCGTTTGTCTCTACAACCCTGCTGTCACAGGTTGATGCCAGCACGGGAGGCAAGACCGCTGTCAACCTGGGTGATTACAAGAATATCCTTGGCACCTTCAAACAGCCTGAGTTTGTGCTGTGCGATCACCGCATGCTCTCAACCTTGCCTGAAGCGGAGCTTCAGTCAGGACTCGGGGAGCTGATAAAACATGCGGTGATCAGAGACCGCAATCTCTTCTTTGACATATCCGCCTCAATGACGAAGGTGCTGGAACGTGATCCTCTCATCCTGGGTGACCTGATAGGAAGGGCCGTACGGATCAAGGCTTCGGTGGTGAGACGTGACCCACTCGAGAAAGGCCTTCGGAGAGTACTCAATTTCGGACATACTTTCGGTCACGTGCTGGAGACCCGTTACAGCATTCCCCACGGGATTGCGGTTGCAAAGGGGATGCTGCTTGCAGCGGAACTTTCAGTATGGACGGGTGACATGCCGCGTTCGGAACTGAGGATGCTGGAGTCGTTGACGGAGAAGACAGGCATGCTGCCTGAACTTGAACTGCCTGCCAACATCGTGGCCATGATGTCGCACGACAAGAAGGCTGAGGAAGGTTCAGTCAATATGGTACTTCTTCGGGAAGTGGGGCGCGCGGTGGTAAAAAGAGTAACGCTGCAGGAGATATCTGCCTTTGTCAACTTTTACCGCGAGGGCAGAAAGCAAACAGATGACTAAACAGTGAAAAGATGAACACAGTTGGAACAATATTCAGAGTATCAATTTTTGGTGAGTCGCACGGGCCTGCCGTGGGCGTGGTCATCGACGGCTGTCCGGCCGGACTGCCTTACTGGCGCGAGGAGCTAATGGCCGACCTGTCACGCCGCAAGGGACTGCTCCCCGGAACCACTGCCCGGAGGGAGAGTGATGAGCCTGAGGTCATAAGCGGCATATCCAATAACTTCACCACCGGCAGCCCGCTGGTATTGTGCACGCACAACCAGGACTTCAGGCCGGGCGATTACGAGCAGTTTACGAGCATACCACGGCCCGGTCATGCAGATTTTACTGCAGGATACAAATACAAGGGCTTCAGCGACATGAGGGGAGGAGGGCATTTCTCAGGCCGTCTGACGTGGGGAATGGTCGTCGCCGGTTACTTCGCCAGGAAAGTACTCTCTCCGGCCATCATCACAGCCACCCTCAGGGAGGCCGGAGGCGATACAGATATTGCTGCTGCCGTGGAGAGGGCATCAGAGACAAATGACACCGTCGGGGGAGTGGTGGAATGTGTGGTGCAGAACGTGCCAAAAGGACTGGGCGAGCCGGCTTTCCTCTCGGTAGAGGCAGCGCTGGGACAGATAGCGTTCGGGATTCCTGCCGTCAACGGTGTCGAGTTCGGGGCGGGATTCGCCTCGGCAAGAAGCTATGGCTCTCTCCACAATGATCCGTTCATTGATGCCCGGGGAAAGACCTCTACCAACAATGCCGGTGGCATAAACGGAGGCATCACCAATGGCAATGATCTGATCATGAGGGTCTCAGTCAAACCTGCCGCCAGTACGGGCGTGCCTCAGAAGACATTCGATACCGAAAAGGGCGAGATGACCGACCTCGAGATAACCGGCAGGCATGACACCTGCATCGCAAGACGCATACCTGTCATCCTGGAATCTGCCGTCGCCATTGGACTGGCTGACCTTCTTCTGATTGACAGGGGAATAAACGGTCAGCGCGAACGCTGACGGGCTGAAGAGGACATTTATGCCCCGGAAGCGGCCGCGGAAGCACAGCGGAGTGACCCTGCAGGTGCTGATGCCAGCCCTGCAAGGTGCAGGAGTGGAGGAGGGCAGCTCAGATGGTCATTGAGAGGATGCGCTCAGTCTTGTCGGTTATGCGGTACCTGTCATCTATGCGGTAACCCATAACCCATACGACATTCTCACCCGAAAGAAGGAGAAGCACTTTCTCCTTGGCTGTTGCAGGCACCTTGAGGTCAATAAGGAAATCACTTATCTTCTTCATGCGGGTCATGCCCAGCGGCCTGAACCTGTCGCCGGCGGCCCACTGTCTGACTTTCAGCGGGAAGGTCAATAATCCAAGGTCAACGCATGCAGTCAGCCTGCCCGGCGGTATAGGCTCGTCGGACGGATGCAGTACCCGCAGGTCAGTGAAGAGGCCTGATATGTGCATCTCATCAATAGACTGGAACAGCTGCTCCGGAGGAGGCCCGTCGCTCTTAGCGGTTACCAGGAGCTTGCCCCTGTCAACCAGCAGCCGGTGGGTTGCAGTATCCAGGAATCTGCCTGTGGGGGATCGCAGCAGTGAGAGCAGTTCACCGGTCTGCCCGGAGCTGATGTTGAATTTCCGGAACAGCTCATAGATGTGAGGTGCTGCCGGCCTGAGGAGCAACAGAGTGCTTATGTCGGCCTCATAACCCTCTTCCCGGCACCGGAATATCTCCTGGCGGATCTTTTCGATGTAGAGATCCGTGATCTCCGACGTCGATCTGAGGTGATTCATTGTGGCAGTAATGGCGTTTCTTGCTCCCGGCCTCACCTTCTCCAGATCGGGGATGATGATGTGCCTGATCATGTTGCGGGCATACTTCAGGCCGGCATTGGAGCTGTCTTCCCTGTATCTTACCTTCTTTTCCGCTGCCCAGGCCGAAATATCATCCCTGGGTGCAAAGAGGAGGGGCCTGATGACGTTCTGGTGACGGGGACTCATGCCGGTAAGCCCGCTGATACCTGTGCCACGGAGCAGATTGATGATAAAGGTCTCAATGTTGTCGTCAAGGTTGTGCGCTACAGCCACGGCATCAAAGCCGCCGCGATTGACCAGGGTATCAAACCATTCGTAACGCAGCTCACGGGCAGCCATCTGTACTGAGATCTTCCGGGAGGCAGCATGACCCAGGGTGTCAAACCTCGTGGTATGTACCTTTATTCCGAGACGTGAACCATATCTGACCACAAACCTTTCGTCGCCGTCGGATTCCCTGCCTCTGAGCGAGAAGTTGCAGTGAGCTATCTCATGGGTTATGCCGGCATCCCTGAAAAGGCAAGCCATAACCATCGAATCGATACCCCCGCTGACGGCAAGGAGAATCCTGCTGCTCTTGCTGAACAGCCTCTCCTGGTTTGCATAGCTGAGAAATCTCTGTAGCATCTGTGACTGACTTATGCAAAGTTAACAATCAACCTGTGAATTGCCAACTGCCTGACCGACAATACTGCAACAGGTTGCCGGAATTACAGGAAGGGAATCATTCCCGGCGGCTGTGGCTCAAATCCCGGCGGCCGCAGCCTGGGTATTCCGGCTGCATTGATCCAGGAACTTTCTGACCAGGGGGGCTGGTTGGGATACCATGCCAGCCTGATCTGTATGGTGTTCAGCACAAGCTGGTCATTTCTTACCCTGACACCGGCACCTATGGCCGGGATCAAGTAATAACTGCCCTCGCCGAACCCGTCGCTTGCCAGAAAACCTGCATCGGCAAATGCATAGATAGCAAACCTGAATCCAATGAGCGGTTTGCTGAGAAAGATCACCGGTTCAACAGAGGCTGTCACCCTTTCAGTACCCTTGATCGAGTCATTGCGGAAGCCCCTCACGAAGTCATTGTTCCTTATGAACAGAAACTCGTCGGTGTACCTGTTGAAGCCTCCGGTATAGTAACCGTTGAAGAATATCCTGATCTTTGAGCGGCCTGCAGGTATCAGGGGGGTAAAGTACCTGAGACTGGCCTGGACAACCCCCTGTTCCGACTCCCCCTCGTTGATGAAGGAGGAGTAGCTCAGACCTCCGTAGAGATAGCCTGCCCGGTTGAAGAGATTGCCGAAGGCAAGCTTCATTCCTGCAAAGGTCCTCCATTTGTACTCATTTTTCTCCCTGCCGCCCATTACCTCTACCATGTAACCGTATGGTATATCCTCCGTGCGCCCGTAACTGTATATCAGGGAGGTATTGATAAATCTCTGTGAGGTCAGGCTGATACTGCCGGTCCACTGCTGGTACTTCTGCAGACGGTAGTAGGAAAAGTCGTCAATCTCCGGCCTGGCGTAGACATTGTTGTGAATATACCGCCCGCCGGCAATGATGCGTGTCACCGTTTCCCTGTCAATCATAAATGATCTTGCAGCCCAGTAATCATGCCTGATATACTTCAGCGGCACCGCTGTCTGCATGGTGTCAAGATCTTCGGTGGTACGCGTCATTGTGAGAGAAGCAGACCATGCGTACCTGGTTTCAGAGGTGACAAAATCACGGTCAAACTGGCCTCTCAGGCAGTTGGCCCCCAGCCCGTCGGAGAATCCCAGCTCCAGGCCGGAGAAGGAACGGGCTATATTCCTTATGGAATAGTTAACCCCGAAGCCCGGCCACCGATACTCACCGAAATCGTATGGCATTGAGATCGACAGCTCATGACCCAGTCCGGCAAAATTCCTGTCAAACGCCCTGACCATGCCAGCCTCAAGCCCGTTGACGCTGGCGTTGACGCCGTAGGGATAGTTTTCGCGTACGATTATCGCAACATCGGCATGAGTGCTGTCAACAGGCACAATTGTGATGCGAGCGTCATCAATATACGGCAGCTGCCTGAGAAGCCTTTCATTGTCAGCTAACTCCTGCGGCGAGATGGTATCTCCCTCCCGGAACAGGATATACTGGTTCAGAATAAACCTCTTTGTCTTGGTATAGGTTGAGTTCATCACCTTCTCGGTACGGGAAGGGTCATACCCGGCAGGATCATCGATAGCGGTACCGAAGGCGTTGAGTCTCACCAGCTCACGGTTTCTGATAACCCTTCCGCTGTAGTCGTCATACGGCGCAGTACTCGTCATGTTCTCCCTGGCTGAGCCGGGAAGGGGGTGGCTGACGATAAGCATGTCATAAAGCATACTGGTAAATCGCCTCCTCTCGGCCTTTACCTTCAGGGAATCGTAAAAGGCGCGTGAGAGAGTGTCCTGCGGCAACTCCTGTGCATAGGACTCCGCGACCGGTAAGATCAAAAAGACGGAGATAAGGGAAAATAAAAGCAGATAAGCATTCCTATTTGCACACGGCTTCACGTCTGCTTGGAATTGGCATCCAGAACATCGTCAGAGTTAAACTGGAATCCCAGCCTTTTGCCGGTTATCAGCCTTGAGTGCTGTATCTTTGATTCCGCCTGCCCTACAGAGGCAATCTTCACTGTATCGTAGGGCGGCACCAGGAGATCGAACTCGAGGGAATAGTTAATGGCGGTATAGACTATCTTCTGAAGTGATTCGGTGCTGAAGGCTTCATTGCCGAAGTTGGTGAAGAGCATGCCCATCTGCCTCTTGCCTTCGACGAAATACTGGTTTTCATGGTTGATGAAGATACGGGCAATGAGGTATCCAAGGTCATCAAGCCTTGAATACTTGAATGAATCTGCCAGGAAGTTGTATATGTTTATTATTCCGCTGTAAGCGTTGAATTTGTTTTTCTGAATGTAGGCTGTCTTCCATGCCGGATGCTCACGGTCAAACTGGAAGACATTGGAGTGCATGCTGAACAGAAGCATGTCGGCAGACACCATGAGCTGGGCATCAAAGTTGCTCCTGTCAGTGTATTCCAGATGTATCCTCGGATCAATGCCGGTGAGCTGACCGTTCACCTCCTTCGCCAGGTTCTTCAGTATATCCTTGACCATCATGAATGCGGTGGCAGTATTGTCAAAGACCAACTGCTTGAGTACGGATTTGCTCTTGAGGGTATCGACTATCATTCCCTTTCTGCGGGCTGTCTCTTCCGTCATGATAACGTATTTTGTTTCACCGACTAAATTTAATGTTTTATTTGATACCAGCTCCGGTTCTGGGGATTAATAGGCCCTTGCAAAGAGCACCCTTCTGTGTGAGGGTTTGCCCGTCAGTATGCATTTGCCCTCTTCGTCGGGATTGTTGAAGGGCAGGGCCCTCACGGTAGCCTTGGTGAGATTCTTGATCTGCTCCTCTGTCTCTGCTGTGCCGTCCCAGTGTGCCATCACAAAACCGCCCCTGTTCTCGATGATGTCACAGAACTCCTCCCATGTATCGCACCTGTAGGTGTTCTGCTCCCTGAATGCCAGTGCCTTCCTGTATATGTTCTGCTGTATCTCCTCCATCAGGGCCGTGACATGCTCAACGATGCCGGTGCGGGCTATCGTCTCCTTGGTGAGGGTGTCGCGCCGTGCCACCTCCACGGTGCCCTCCTCTGCATCACGCGGACCTATGGCCAGCCTGACAGGCACCCCCTTGAGTTCATATTCGGCAAACTTGAACCCCGGCTTCTGGGTGTCACGGTCGTCATACCTGACCGTCAGTCCCGCCTTCTCGAGTGATCTCTTGAGTTCAAGGGCTATCGCAGAAATGGCATCCAGCTGTTCATTGCCCTTATAGATTGGGACGATGACCACCTGTATCGGTGCCAGCTTCGGCGGGAGTACCAGCCCGTTGTTGTCGGCATGGGCCATCACCAGCGCCCCTATGAGCCTCGTGGTGACTCCCCACGAGGTGGCCCATACATAATCAAGCACTCCTTCCCTGTTTGTGAACCTGACATCAAAGGCCCTTGCGAAATTCTGACCGAGAAAGTGGCTTGTGCCACCCTGCAGTGCCTTGCCGTCCTGCATCATCGCCTCTATGGTATAGGTATCTATGGCACCCGCAAACTTTTCACTCTCTGTCTTCACTCCCCTGACCACAGGTACTCCCATGTAATTCTCCACAAAATCTGAATAGACTCCGAGCATCCTGAGGGCCTCCTCCTGCGCTTCCTCCCTGGTGGCATGAGCCGTGTGCCCCTCCTGCCAGAGGAATTCGGTAGTACGAAGGAAAAGCCTCGTGCGCATCTCCCACCTCACAACATTGGCCCACTGGTTGATGAGCAACGGCAGATCACGGTATGACTGTATCCAGTCCTTGTAGGTGTTCCAGATGATGGTCTCCGATGTAGGCCTTACTATCAGCTCCTCCTCAAGCCTGGCATCCGGATCCACCACTATCCCCGAACCGTCAGGAGAGTTTTTGAGACGGTAATGGGTGACCACAGCACACTCCTTGGCAAACCCTTCAACATGAGCAGCTTCCCTGCTGAAAAACGATTTGGGAATGAACAGGGGAAAATAGGCATTGACATGCCCGGTAGCCTTGAACATCCTGTCGAGCTCAGCCTGCATCTTTTCCCATATGGCATAGCCATACGGCTTTATCACCATGCAACCCCTGACCGCCGAGTTCTCGGCCAGATCAGCCTTAATCACCAGATCATTGTACCACTGCGAATAGTTTTCCTCCCTGTTTGTAAGAAACCTGGCCATTGCTCTGCTTAACTGTTTATATTTGTATAACGGAAAAAGATTGCGTAAAAATAGACAAATCTTGCAAACCAAGACGAGAGCCTCAGGGTGAAGAGCAAAATTTCACTGCAGAGAAATAGAGAAATCGCTGCTGCAGTTGACCGGCAGGCTACAAACGAAGGGGTGGCGGACCAAAAATATGATTAATCTCCGGGAAAATGACATTTATGCAGCGCTGAGGCCACTCTTGGTACGAAATTTGTGTATTTTTGATATGGATAACAACAGGAGGTGAAATGAAAAAGTTTTTGTACATAATTCCGGTGATACTGCTGACGGCAAGCTCGTGCTCCTCGCTGCGCTTTACGGGAGCTGTCAGTGATGACCTTTACTACAGGCCTTCAGACCAACCGGTTGTGGTTGAGAAGAGCACCACGGTTGTCAGAGGCGCTGACCAGGCATATTATGACAATATATTTGCAGCCGACACCCTTATAGCTGATGAATATATCCCTGAAAACGAATACGTTGACTATGCCTCCGCCGGTGAAGCCACCGTTATCAACAACTATTACGGAAGCAGTGCAGCCGAAAGGATATATCTGTTCAACAGTGACTACTTCTATCCTTACTGGAGAGATCCCTTCTACTTCTCGCCGTTCTCAATGAGTTACGGGCTGGGATACGGGTACTACAGGCCTTACGGATACTCCTACTGGGGATATGATCCCTTCTGGTATGACTGGTACAGTCCCTATTCCTATTATTCATATTACTCTCCGTACTACTCGCCATACTACTCATCCTTCTATTCACCATACTACTCGCCATGGAGCGGATACTACTCTCCCTGGTATTCCACTTATTACTACAGTGAGAATCTCAAGCCAACGGTTGCCCGCAGGGGAGGTTACAGCAGCACCGCACGCGGCTCATATACAACCTCTGATGCCAGGAGAAAGGCAGCTGACGCATCTGTCTCTTCAGGAACGGTAACCAGCAGGAGGGTTCCCTCGTCTGCTGACCAGAATGCAGGCACCTCCGCAGGATCACGCAGGGGTGTGAGCGATGCCGGCACAACAACCAAGGCCGGGACAGCTGAAAGCACGGTTTCAAGACCTGAATATACCCGCAGGGGAGAGGCCACGGGCAATGCCATCCAGAATCAGAACAGATCCCAGTCACAGGTAAGACCTGAGAATCAGACCAGGACACAGTACCAGACTGCTCCTGAGGGGCAGATCCAAAACCGGTCGAGGAGTGTCCAGCAGCAGGGACCGGAAAGAACACAGACCGGGAGTCAGGTGGTGAACAGGCCCCAGTATCAGACTACGGAGAGAACCTACACCCCGACTTACAGCAACCCGAGGATGAGTTCCAGACCCGCATACAACACCACCAGGAGCACCACGCCAAATCCGGCCTACAACAGAAGCAGTGCTCCGGTCACGAACAGCAACAGGTCGTCGGTGCCTTCGCGCAGCAGCTCACAGGGCTACACCCCGTCGAGATCATCGTCACCGTCCGTCACCTATTCAACACCCTCACGCAGCAGCTCATCATCAGGTTTTAACAGGAGCAGCAGCGGATCATCATACTCGGGAGGACGAAGCAGCTACAGTTCCGGAGGATCATCACGGTCATCGGGAGGAAGCTATAGCTCAGGCTCATCATCTTCATCCTCATCCTCTTCATCATCCTCTACCTCCTCCTCATCATCAGGCGGCAGAAGGAGATAATATAGCATTTCAAACCTTGTGGTTTTGTTCCGCAAAAAGCAGGAGCACAAGGATTTGTATACCAAAAAAGACGGAAAATGAAACTTGCATGAGCAACTGCTGACAAAAGGATCTGATTGTATCAGTACATGCAAGCTGCATTCCACCTCCAAAAAGCAAAAGAAAGAAAAGAATGAAACCAAGGATCTTAACAATAGCAGCCACCCTGATGCTTGTCGCAGCCACTGCGGCAGCACAGACACTGGATGATGCCCTGCGCTACTCAAGAATATACTATCAGGGCACTGCCAGGTTCAACGGCATGAGCGGTGCCTTCACGGCGCTGGGCGGAGACATATCTGCCGTGGCGCTGAACCCTGCCGCCGCCGGCGTCTTCCGCTCAACGGAGATAGCCATCTCACCAAACCTGATGTTCCGTACCATTAATACCAATTTCAACGGCTTCAGTGATGACAAAAGCGCCTCCGACTTCAAGATGGGACAGGTGGGAGTGGTATCCTCACTTACTACCGGCAGGAAGTCAGGCCTGACAAACCTCAACATTGCCTATACCCTGAACCGTACCAACAATTTCTACCGGTACGCGGTGATAGATGGTATAAGTGACAACTCCTCGATGGCCGACTTCTGGGCACTGCAGGCA
>CAYPKP010000016.1:51104-65206 GCA_964411345.1 uncultured Rikenella sp.
ATCTTTTCATACTACGGCGATGAACAACCGACATACGGTCAGAAGATGAAAAGAACGATTGACAACTACGGTTACACCAATGAACATAATATTGCCATAGGGGCAAACATAAGTGACAGGCTATACCTTGGAGCCGCTTTCGGGATCACCGGCCTCTCCTATACAAGCCACTACCTGCATTCCGAGATCGATGATGCAGACCTGATATTTGACTTCGAGGACTTTTCATATACGGATCATTTCGTGGCAAGCGGATCAGGCTTCAATTTCAAGCTGGGAGCAATATTGAGGCCCGTTGAATCCCTTCGACTCGGGGTGAGTTTTACAACGCCAACAGTTTATACTGTTGATGAGTGGTACTACAACAACTTTACCGCATTTCTCAACAATGATACTCCTGCTGATTTCAGTGATGACATTGACTATTCGAATGAGTCAGGTGAGTTTACCTATCGTTACCGCGTCACCACCCCCTACCGTATCAATGCAGGGATTGCCTACCAGGTCGGCAATTTCGCCATTCTGAGTGCAGATTATGAATTCATAGACTATGCCACTGCCAGGCTGAGCAGGGGAACGGACGGCTATGACTTCTTCAACGAGAATGAAGATCTGAAATCAGAACTGGGATCTGCCGGTAACCTGAGACTGGGTGCCGAAGTACGTTTCGGATCACTCTACCTGCGCGGCGGATACAGTCACTACGGATCCTCGTTTCGCGACGGAACACTCAATGAGAGTGCTACCAACACCGGCTACAGCACCGGTATAGGCTTCAGGCAGAACAAGTTTTACATCGACCTCTCAATGGTCTGGCTGAACGGCAGTGAAGGCTATATGCTGTATCCCGATGATCCGAGAAGCAATCCTCTCTATCGCAGCGATCCGGTTTACATTGACACTAACGATAAATATCTTTCAGCAACACTGGGTTTTAAATTCTGACAGTTGGTTACTGTTGACCGTTTTCCAGGGACCCCCGCAGCAATGCCCGGGTCCCTGGTCCGTTATTGAGCAGCATGTCAATGATGCTCATCCTATCCGTAAACCCGTATCTCTCACTGAAAACCTGGGTGTAGGGGAGGGATTTGTAACCGGGAACGGTGACTGCCCTTTTCGGTGTGATACTGTAACGGTAATCCTCCTCCACGGTTCCCTCTCTGATGAACTGATCGGTGTATGATATCCGTACTTCAAGTCCTGCAGCCTCACACATCTCCCTCAGGGCCCTTTCGTTGAGATCCAGGAGGAACTCATATTTGTCCGAGATGATGCTCTCGATGATGTCATAATAATATTCATAAAACGGGGCAGCAGCATAGGCTGAGGCGATGCCTCTCAGGTGAAGCTCCCTCCACCGGCGGCTGTTGTCGATGCGCAGCTCTTTCAGGGGTGTCTTGTGGAAGGAGCCCCGAAGCACCGGTACCGTCAGCTGCAGGGGGCCGTTGGGTCCCAGGATCATGCACCTGTTGCGGTATGTCTGCTTCAGGTAATTCTCATGTTTTTCTATGATGACATCATCAGAACAGGCTATCAGGCTGAAATACTCGGCCGGAGGAAAATAAGCAGCGGAGAGGAGTACCCTGCCTCTCATGCCCCGTGCATCCTGTTTATCCGGCTTGCAGAGAAGCCGGCCCCGAAACCGTTGTCAATGTTGACTACCGTCACTCCGGCCGCGCAGCTTGTGAGCATGGCCAGCAGAGCCGACAGGCCTTCGAAGGAGGCTCCGTAGCCCACACTTGTGGGAACCGCAATGACAGGCATGTTTACCAGTCCGCCAACAACACTTGCGAGGGCACCTTCCATTCCGGCTATCACTATGGATACCCTGCAGGAACGTATCTCGGGCAGCTTGTCAACAAGCCGGTGTATTCCGGCAACTCCTGCATCATAGATCCTCACCACATCATTGCCGAGCAGCTCGGCTGTAACAGCCGCCTCCTCCGCCACCGGTATATCAGAGGTGCCGGCAGTAATCACCGCAATCTTCGTCGGCGGGCGTACCAGCGACTTTCTGCTGATGCTTATTATCCGTGCCGTCTCGTAATAGACAGCTTCGGGAAAGGAGTGGCGTATGTGGTGATACATCTCCGCAGGAGCCCTGGTGCCAATGATGTTGTTGCCGTGCTCATCCATGGCCCTGAAGATGGCCTCCACCTGTTCCGCCGTCTTGCCGGCGCAGTAGACTATCTCAGGGTAACCGGTACGGAGCTCACGGTGATGGTCTATGCGTGCAAAACCGAGGTCGCTGTACGGAAAATCACGCAGTTTCTCCATGGCCTCTTCAACGGATACCGATCCGCTGCTTATCCCTTTAAGTATCTTTTCCAGTTCTACGGCATTCATATCATGTTTCTGTTATGTCCATACTGCCACTGCGGTAACCCTCCAGGTCAACGGTCACGTACCTGTAACCCGACTTCCTGATTGCAGCTGTTATCTTCTTCCTTGTATCTTCATCCGCCAGTCGTGCCAGCTCTTCCTTCCTGATTTCTATCCTGACCAGCTCTCCGTGCACCCTCACCCTGGCGCCGGCAAACCCCAGCGCTGCGATACTCATCTCTGCTTCGTATGCCTTTCTGAGATCACTGACCGTGACCATGGTGCCATGAGGAAAACGGGTGAGGAGACAGGTGTTGGACGGCTTGTCGCTCACCTCAAGTCCGGCTTCCCGTGCCAGCTCCCTGATCTCATTTTTTGCAAGTCCTGCCTCTGCCAGAGGACTCCTTATGCCAAGTTCCGCAAGGGCTCTGATGCCCGGCCGGTATTCATGCAGGTCATCGGCATTGGTGCCGTCGAAAACAGTGTCAAATCCCTGTTCCGAAGCTGCCGCCACGATGGCTCCCATCAGTTCGCTCTTGCACAGATAGCACCGTTGAGGGGGATTGTCGCCCAGCGATGCCGGCATTGGCACGCTGATCTCCATATGCTCCAATGAAATGCTTTTGCAGAATATGGCTGCATCCCTCAGTTCACCGTCAAACATATAGGGTGTCCTGACCGTCAGTGCCATCACCCTGAATCCGGGCACCGATGCTGCCACACTGGCCAGGAAAGTGCTGTCAGTGCCACCGGAGAGGGCTATGGCCGCAGCGCCGCTCCCAGCTATGAGCGACCTGAGTCTGTCAAGTTTCTCACTGCTGCTCATTCCTGCTCCTTCACGGCTGCTGTTATCTCCCGGATGATCTGCTTCATCGGCAGTCCCGTCTCCCTGGCTATCTCTGCACACCGGTCAGCTTCCGGCTTGACCGAGACCAGCCTGTTGTTGTAGTATGATTTTTTGATGACAACCGGGCCGTAGTGTGTCTCTATCTCCTCAAACTCCCGGTGAAGCGTCTCCTTCATGACGGGCACCACCCTGAGGCCTATGGTGGTCGATTCGGTGAAGATAACCTCCCTCACCGCATCCAGGTGCTCCTCACCGCAGAGCACGCTCAGGGTATATGCCGGCCTTCCCTTTTTCATGATGACCGGGGTGAACCAGACATCACCGGCGCCGGCGGCAAACAATCTGCCGGAGATATGTTCCGATATCTCAGGGTTCATATCGTCAATGTTGCATTCTGCCAGCACGGCACCGTGACCCCTGGGTCCTTCCCCGGCACTGTCGGCCAGGATGATCCTCAGGATGTTCGGCCGTGACGGGTTGTTTTTATGCCCGATTCCGTACCCGCTCTTGCGGATGACATAGGAGATATCCGCAGGAAGGGGTTCTGCCATCGCAGCAACAATAGCAGCACCGGTAGGGGTTGTTGCCTCAAAGTCGACGCCCCCGGAGTGTACGGGGAAGCCGCTGATGATGCGGGCCGTGGCAGGGGCAGGGACAGGCATCACTCCGTGGGCGCATCTGACCATCCCTCCGCCGAGCTCTACAACGGAAACATATACCCTGTCAACTGCAAGAGCCTCAAAACAGATTGCCGCACCCACGATGTCAATGATTGAATCTATTGCTCCCACCTCGTGAAAGTGTATCTCACTGACAGGTTTGCCGTGAACAGCAGCCTCAGCTTCTGCTATATGTCTGAAGATGCCCATGGCCGTCTCCTTTATCTTACTGTCGAGAGAACTGCCGTTGATGATCTTTTCTATGTCGGCAAGGTTTCTGTGGGGTTGCCGGCCTCCTCCTGCCTCCTCCGACAGCCGGTCACCGTGATGATGCTCATGCTGGTGGCTGCCGGTGTGCTGCCGGTCACCGTGAAGATCCTCATGATGATGGCTGTCAGTGTGATGATGGTGACCGTGATCCGGGCCAAGACTCTCTCCTCCGGAATGATCATGGATATGATCATGATTATTGTCGTCTTCCGTCACCACGGTGACCTTCGTGCCGGTAATGCCGTGCCTCTGGTCAGCGGTGATATCAAGATGCCATCCCTGCAGTTCCAGTTTATTCAGTCCCTCAATCAGGATATCGCGGTCAACGCCCAGGTCGAGCATCGCCCCGAGGTTCATGTCACCGCTTATTCCCGAAAAACAGTCATATATTGCTATTTTCATCATTAGGTTTTTTTAACATTCGGGCATCCTCAGGCACCATGGCGCACTGGCTTGCCCTCAGGCTGCTAATATAAGAATACGGTGGCTATATATTAAAAAAAATGTTTATTTTGCACCCTCTCATTTTTAGGGTAATATAAGATACAGAAGGGTATGAAAAGACGGAAATTCCTGCGCAGTTCTCTGGGTGCCGGGATGGCGGCAGGAGCCATGATGAGTTTCGGAGGGTATGAGAAGCTGTTTGCAGGCAAGCCGATGCCCGCGGGGGCCAACTATGATCTTGTGGCCGTTATGGGCGGAGAGCCTGCTGCAATGTTTGATCTCGGCATACAGGCAATGGGAGGCATGGGTACATTTGTCGGCAAGGGACAGAAGGTTCTTGTCAAGCCTAACATAGGATGGGATGTGGTGCCTGACAAGGGTGCAAACACAAATCCTGCCCTCGTGAAGAGGGTCATAGAACACTGCCTAAGGGCAGGGGCCAAAGAGGTATATGTCTTCGACAATACCTGCGATAACTGGATCAAATGCTACAAGAACTCAGGCATTGAGCAGGCCGCAAAGGATGCCGGGGCAAAAATGGTGCCCGGCGGTTCGGAGAGTTACTACCAGGAGGTAACCATACCAAACGGGAAGAAGCTTACAAAAACCAAGGTCCATGAACTGGTGCTCAGCAGCGATGTTTTTATCAATGTGCCCATACTGAAGCATCACAGTTCGGCCAGGATGACCGGAGCCCTCAAGAATATGATGGGTGTTGTATGGGATCGTGGTTACTGGCACAGGAACAATCTCAACCAGTGTATAGCCGACTATACTCTCTTTGACAAAAAGCCTGCACTGAACATCATGGATGCCTACAATGTAATGATGCGCAACGGTCCCCGCGGCGTGTCAGTAGGGGACCTCTCAAATATGAAATCCCTGATGATCTCCACCGACTGGGTGGCCATTGATGCTGCAGGTGCCAAGCTGATGGGCAAGGAGCCTGCATCGATTGAACACATAGCCCTGGCTGCAGCAATGGGCGCAGGCAAGATGGATCTCGCATCAATGAACATCCACAGGCTGAAAATGTAGCAGTTGATGAGATCATCGGCACTCAGACATATACGAACCGTATTTTCAGTTCTCGTACTGCTGATATTTGTTTATCTTTTCATTGATTACAGGGGTACACTGGGAGAGAAGGCCTTCGGCCCGATACTCTATCTTCAGTTTGCCCCCTCACTGCTCAAATTCGTGATTGCCGGTGTGGCCACAGCCACAGGCTTCATAGTTGTCATAATACTTACTCTCATAACGGGGCGGACATATTGCTCTTTCCTCTGTCCGCTGGGGATACTTCAGGATGTCTTCAGCCGTACGGGAGGATTGATCAAGAGACGCTTCCGCAGATACGGCTACAAGAAGCCCTACACATGGCTCCGTTACTTCATACTTGTGCTTACTGCCGGAATACTGGTCCTCGGCGGCGTATATGTGCTTACCATTCTTGATCCCTACAGCATCTTTGGCAGGTTCATGACCTATTTCGGACAGCCTGTGGTATTGCTTGTCAATAACCTCCTGGCCACACTGCTGGGAAAGTTTGACATATATGCCCTCTACAGGATAGATATTGTTCCCTATGAGCTGGCAGCTTATTTCATTCCCCTGGCGTTTCTTTTTCTCGTGGGCTTTCTGTCATTCCGCTACGGAAGACTTTACTGCAACACCGTATGCCCCGTGGGAACCTTCCTGGGTCTTCTCAGCAAGTTGTCAATCTTCAGGATTCGTTTTGAAGAGGAAAAGTGCACCCGGTGCGGCAGATGTGCCATGGCGTGCAAGTCGTCATGCATTGACTTCCTCAACAAGCATATTGATGTAAGCAGGTGTGTCAACTGCTTCAACTGCCTTGACAGCTGCAGTGAAAATGCCATGTCGTACGGTGCTGTACGCCTCAGGCGCAGCCCGAAGAGAGAGGAGACAGACCCCTCCAGGCGCAACTTCATCACCGGTTCAATTGTGCTTCTCACCGGAGCTACACAGCTGGTACGCGCCCAGGGTGATGCGCCGGTGCCGACTAAGGATTCAACGGTCAGGGAAGACAGGCTCTACCCGGTCTCACCACCGGGCTCGGTAAGCATCGAATCATACATATCAAGGTGCACGGCCTGCTCGCTCTGTGTAATAGCATGCCCTACCCATGTCCTGCAGCCCTCTGTCAGTGAATACGGCTTCGCCGGCATCATGCAGCCGCGGATGGATTTTCACAGGGGATTCTGCAATTATGACTGCAACCGCTGTACCGACGTCTGCCCCACGGGAGCCATCATGCCACTGATGATTGAAGCAAAGAAGCTGACCCAGCTGGGCAAGGCAGTATTTATCAAGGAGAACTGTATTGTACATACCGAGAAGACAGCCTGTGGAGCATGCTCTGAACACTGCCCCACAAAAGCGTGTCATATGGTACCTTATGAAGGAAAACTGCTCATTCCGGAGGTCAGGGACGAGATATGCATAGGATGCGGCGCATGCGAATATGCCTGCCCGACAAAGCCGTACAAGGCCATTTTCGTAGACGGAAACCCGGTTCATGAGGCAGCACTTAAACCGGAGGCAGAGGAGCTGGAGGCTGTTCCGGACGAATTTCCTTTCTGACGCTCTCTGTAACCCTGAGGGATACTGCTGAGAGTCCCCGCAATGCTTGTTGAAAAAAACCGAAAACATGATAATTGTCCTGTATGAGGGGGGTAATTACCATTAATTTGCGCTATCTTTTTTTCGGACAACTAATACCGTCAGTTTTATGAAACCTACACATATTGAGCATATTGGCATTGCCGTAAATTCAATAGCCGAAGCGATTCCTTTCTATGAAAAGGTGCTTGGACTGAAGTGCTACAACATTGAAGAGGTGGCTGACCAGAAGGTGAGGACAGCCTTTTTCATGATAGGCCAGACGAAGATCGAGCTGCTGGAGTCCACGGACCCGGAAGGACCGATAGGTAAATTTATTGAGAAGAGGGGAGAAGGGATACACCACATAGCCTATGCCGTTGAAAGCATTGAAGAGCGCCTCCGGGAGGCCGAAGAGGCAGGTATCAGACTTATTGACCTTCAGCCGAGGCGCGGTGCGGAAGGACTGAGTATTGCCTTCCTCCACCCGAAGTCAACCTTTGGCGTTCTGACCGAATTGTGTGAAGACAAGGAAAGAGATAACAAAAAACAATAAGGTTTAATGAAGAGTCAGGATAGAATTAAGCAACTCCTTGATTTCAGGGAGAAAGCCCGCAAGGGCGGCGGCGAGAAACGGATTCAGGACCAGCACTCCAAGGGCAAGCTTACGGCCAGGGAACGGATTACGATGCTGCTTGATGAAGGCAGCTTCGAAGAGTATGACATGTTTGTCACCCACCGTACTGAGGATTTTGGCCTGGCCGACAAGAAATACCTCTCTGACGGTGTGATCACCGGTCACGGTACAATCGACGGAAGGGTGGTCTATGTCTTCGCACAGGATTTCACCGTCTTCGGAGGATCACTCTCGGAGACCTTTGCACAGAAGATATGCAAGATAATGGACCAGGCCATGCAGGTGGGCGCACCGGTGATAGGCATCAATGACTCCGGCGGTGCCCGTATTCAGGAGGGCGTGAGAAGCCTGGCAGGTTATGCGGAAATCTTTGAGAGGAATATACTGGCCTCCGGTGTTATACCGCAGATATCAGCCATATTCGGACCATGTGCCGGCGGTGCAGTCTACTCTCCGGCGCTGACCGACTTTATCGTTATGAGCCGCAGGAGCAGCTATATGTTCGTCACCGGCCCGAAAGTGGCAAAGACAGTCACCGGCGAAGATATATCGATCGACGATCTCGGCGGGGCCGATGTCCACGCTACAAAATCTGGTGTAGCTCATTTCACCGTGGATGAGGAACAGGAGGGACTCGACCTCATCAGGAAACTGCTCAGCTTTATGCCTCAGAACAATCTTGAGGAACCGCCGCAGACCGAGTGCGACGACCCTATTGACAGACTCGAGGACGACCTTAATGATATCATTCCTGAAAGCCCCAACCAGCCTTATGATGTCAAGGATGTCATAATTCGCGTGGTCGACTATCATGAGTTTGTGGAGGTTCATGAAGCCTATGCCAGGAACATCGTTGTCGGCTTTGCCAAGTTTGACGGCATGCCCGTGGGAATAGTCGCCAACCAGCCCGCTCACCTTGCAGGAGTGCTTGACATAGAGGCCTCACGCAAGGCAGCGAGGTTTATCAGGTTCTGTGACGCATTCAATATCCCCATCATTACCTTTGTCGATGTCCCGGGCTTTATGCCAGGATCAAAACAGGAGTACGGCGGCATCATAATCCACGGTGCAAAGCTGATGTATGCTTACGGCGAAGCCAGCGTGCCCAAGGTGACAGTAACACTCAGAAAATCATACGGAGGCGCACATTGCGTCATGTCATCAAAACAGCTCAGGGGTGACCTGAACTATGCATGGCCGACGGCAGAGATCGCGGTGATGGGTCCCCACGGAGCCATCGAGATACTTGACGGAAAGGCTATCAGCGAGATAGAAGACCCCGTTGAGCGCCAGGAATTCGTCCAGAAGAAAGAGGATGAGTACCGAATGAAGTTTGCAAATCCTTATGAAGCAGCAAAATACGGTTATATTGATGATGTCATCGAACCCCGGAATACCAGGTTCAGGATCATCAGGGCCCTCAGGACCCTCATGACGAAAAAGGATCCGGGACCGATGAAGAAACATGGCAACATTCCACTCTGACAAGATATGACAATGCAAACACTATTACTTGCCGGGGCTGCAGCAGGCCTTGATCCGCTTGCCTGGACCATCGTTGTGGTCGGCATAAGCATAGTATTTCTCTCACTGCTGGTAGTCTATTTCTTTTTCAGGTACATACTCACCTTCATTCTGAACTTCAAGCTGAAGAGCTTTGCCCGTAAAAAGGGAATTGATCCGGCCGATGCACAGACAGCCAGGACAATTCAGTCAGGAGAGGTCAATGCGGCGATCGCCATGGCACTGTACCAGTACTTCAATGAGCTACATGACGTGGAAAGCGGTGTCATTACAATAAAGCGTGTCTCCAGGCACTACTCACCGTGGAGCTCGAAATTGTACAATATGAAAAACCTTTGAGATCACCGTAACCGTAGAACAAAATGAAACCTGCATGAGCTGCAGCTCACAGAAGAACATGATTGAATTTTGCTGCAGGTTCCATTCAACCAATGAAACAATAATTCAATAACCGGATGAAAAACTACAAGTTCAAGATCAACGGAAACCAGTATGAGGTTGAGGTGCTCGACATCGACGACAACATTGCAAGGATAGAGGTCAACGGGACACCCTATGAAGTTGAGATGCAGCGCGAGATCCCAAAGATCAAAACCGTGGTCTCCGGCGCACCTGTGCAGGCCAGACCGGCCAGGGAGATCAGGACAGCACCTGCAAAGGAAGCCTCCGGCAAGGCAGCAGATATAAGGGCTCCGCTGCCGGGTGTCATTATCCAGGTCCTTGTCAGGCCGGGTGACGAGGTCACTGCCGGCCAGACGGTGTGTACTCTCGAGACGATGAAGATGGAGAATGCCATTAAGGCAGAGAGTGCAGGCAAGGTCACCGCCGTTAATATTGCCGCCGGGCAGTCAGTCCTTCAGGATGAGGTTCTAATTGTAATCGGTTAGTGATGGCAAAGAGAAAAACGTGGACCATGCTTGCCCTGCTGGTGATAACCTCACTGGCATGGCTGGCATTTGTCAAACCTGAACATGACAGGCAGAAAGCGCAGACAGAAACAGGTATTGAGACCAGTGCTGCCCTCCCTCAGTACCAGCCTGACAACCAGACTGAAGAGGGTTTTCTCGCAGGACTCAGACAATTCTGGGCCTTCACAGGGTTCCGCAATGTGACTACAGGTCACCTGATTATGATTCTGGTAGGTCTGATTTTTATCTACCTGGCCATAAGATATGAGTATGAACCATTGCTGCTGGTGCCGATCGGCACGGGAATACTGATTGGGAACATACCGATCTTTACCGACGGCGGGATGAATCTTCAGGTGGGTATCTACCAGCAGGGAAGTGTGCTGAACTACCTCTATTTCGGGGTGCTCAAGGGAGTATATCCTCCCCTCATCTTCCTTGGCATAGGTGCCATGACCGACTTCTCTTCACTCATTTCCAATCCCAGGCTGCTGCTGCTGGGTGCTGCCGCCCAGGTAGGGATATTCATTACATTCATCGGTGCTCTTCTGCTTGGATTTGCTCCTCCTGAAGCCGGGGCCATAGGGATAATAGGCGGAGCTGACGGCCCTACTGCCATATTCATATCTTCCCGCCTGGCCAACGGGATGAACCTGCTGGCTGACGGCACACCGGTGAAAAACCTTATCGGTCCCATCGCCATAGCAGCCTACTCCTACATGGCACTCGTGCCTGTCATCCAGCCTCCGATAATGAGGCTCCTTACCAATAAAAAGGAGAGGCTGATACGCATGAAGCCGCCGCGTGCGGTCACCAAGACCGAGAAGATCCTCTTTCCCATATTCGGACTACTGCTTACCTGCTTCATCTCACCAAGTGCACTGCCACTCCTCGGCATGCTATTCTTCGGAAACATACTCAAGGAGTCGGGCGTAACTAAGAGACTGGCAGAGACGGCCCGGACATCCCTTATTGATATAGTTAATATCATGATCGGGCTTACAGTGGGTGCTTCAACACAGGCAGACATATTCCTGACAAAGGAGTCGATCCTCATATTTGCCCTGGGTGCAACAGCTTTTGCCATAGCAACCACCTCGGGAGTACTCTTTGCCAAGATGATGAATCTCTTCCTGCCCGAAGGAAGCAAGATCAATCCGCTGATCGGCAACTCAGGTGTCTCCGCCGTGCCTGACAGCGCGCGCGTGTCTGAGGTGGAAGGACTCAAGGCCGACAGGACGAACCATCTTCTGATGCATGCCATGGGTCCAAACGTGGCCGGAGTGATCGGATCTGCAATAGCAGCCGGGATACTGCTGAGCTACCTCGGATAATTTTTGTTAAGTTTGTTAAAAATTCCCCTGAAAAATGGAGATGAAACAGGCAGTGGCCGGTAACACCGGTCCAAAAGTGAGATCTGACATTGAGGTGACCCTGGAGCTTACAGCCTCGGGCGGCGTGGAGACCGAGATCAGGTCCAGGGTAAAAAGCATGTACGGCAATGCCATTGAAAAGCAGTGCCGTGATCTGCTCCGATACTTCGGGATCGAAAACGCCCGTCTGAAAGTCGATGACTCCGGGGCTCTTCCCTTTGTCATTGCGGCCAGGATGGAGGCAGCAGTCCGGGCCCTGGGCCTGAATCCCCCCGTCTTTCTGCCGGAGATGATTGAAGAAAACAGGTACGTCTCGGAGAAGGAGCGATTCCGCTTCTCACGGCTCTACCTTCCCGGAAACAACCCGGGCTTGTTCCTGAATGCCGGATTGCACTCGCCCGACGGTGTGATACTTGACCTGGAGGATTCGGTAGCCCCGGAAAGAAAGGACGAGGCGCGGATCCTGGTCAGGAATGCACTGCGGACCGTGGATTTCTACGGTGCCGAGAGAATGGTGCGTATCAACCAGGGCGACCGGGGGCTGGATGACCTGGATTATGTGATTCCTCACAATGTCCACCTGGTACTGATACCCAAGTGTGAAAGCCGGGAGACGGTACTGAAGGTTGATGAGCGGATTGGTGAGATCAGGAAGAGGGAAGAAATAGGGCAGCCGGTCTTCCTGATGCCTATCATTGAGAGCGCTGCCGGCGTGGAAAGGGCATTTGAGATCGCAACCGCCGCATCCTCCGTGGTGGCCATGGCCATAGGCCTCGAAGATTATACGGCTGACCTGGGAGTGCAACGCACAAAGGAGGGACTGGAATCACTCTATGCACGCAACCGTATTGTAGTGGCAGCCAAGGCAGCAGGGATACAACCCATAGACTCAGTCTTCTCGGATGTGGCAGACATGGAGGGGCTGCTTGACAATGTGCTGAGATCCAAGGCAATGGGATTTGAAGGGATGGGTTGCATACACCCCCGCCAGATAGCTGTCATCAGAAAAGGGTTCTCGCCGGAGCCTGAAGAGACGGAAAAGGCAAAGAAGATTGTCCTTGCCTTCCGTGAAGCCCGGAAGAGAGGGCTGGGCGTGGTGGCCCTGGGCTCGAAGATGATTGATCCTCCCGTGGTGGCGCGTGCGGAGAAAACCATTGCTCTTGCCGTTCGGCTGGGATTGCTGCCGGAGAACTGGGAGGAGCAGGAGCCAGAGGAATAACATAAAGAGATTACCGGTCATGAAGATGATAAAAAATGCTGCCGGCCGCCTGGTGCCGGATGAGATAAACGGCAACGAGGCTGTCCCTTTCATGGGCGTTGGCAAGCACCGCCCCTCAGGCAGGAAATATGCGCCTCCCCTGCCCACATGCATTGATTACCCGGGCGACAACAACAAGGTTGTTGCCTCGCTGCGCGAGGCCCTGGAACGCTGCGGACTGCGTGACGGCATGACAGTCTCTACTCACCATCACCTGCGCGACGGTGACCTGGTCAATAACCGGATATTTGACATTGCTGCGGAGATGGGCGTAAAAGAGCTTGTCTGGCTTCCATCTGCATCCTTTCCGTGCAATGAGCCGGTGATAAAATATCTCGAGGACGGCACCATAAACCGTATCGAAGGAAGCATGAACGGACCCCTGGGCAGGTTCGTCTCGGAGGGACGCATGAAGGGTACGGCTGTGCTGCGTTCTCACGGAGGCAGGGTACAGGCCATACAGGATGGCGAGGTCAAGATAGACATAGCCGTCATCACTGCCCCGGCAGCTGATTCCTTTGGCAACGCAAAAGGCACGGGAGGACCCTCCGCAACAGGTGTGCTGGGCTATGCCAAGGCAGACTACCTCTATGCCGACAGGGTGATAGTGGTGACCGACAACCTCGTCGACCTGCCGTGCTTCCCCATGGAGATAGAGGGAAATTATGTCGACTGCGTGGTTGTGGTTGATAAACTCGGAATACCGGAAAAAATAGTTTCGGGAACAACGCAGATCACCAGGAGCCCCGACAGGCTGCTCATCGCTGAACTTACAGCCATGTTCCTCGAGAAATCGGGATTGCTGCATGACGGTGCCACAATGCAGGCGGGAGCCGGAGGCACCAGTCTGGCCATCGCCGTCTTTGTCCATGAGATGCTCAAAAGGAAAGGCTGGAAGCTGAGCTTCGGCTTCGGTGGCAGCACAAAATACATGGTAAAGATGCTGGAAGAGGGACAGATGGGATATATCCTTGATGCCCAGGCTTTTGATCTTGACGCTGTCAGGTCAGTGGAGGAGAATCAGAACCATATACCCTATTCGGTTTTCAACGCCTATAACTACCATTCCAAGGGCAACCTGACAACCATGATGGACATCATGATCCTGGGGGCCACGGAGATTGACACTGAGTTCAACGGCAATGTTGTCACTCACTCTGACGGGTTGCTGCTGCATGGCATAGGAGGGTGGCAGAACTGCCTGCACGCCAGAAATGTCATCCTGCCCGTACCTCTTT
>CAYPKP010000017.1:0-20535 GCA_964411345.1 uncultured Rikenella sp.
GTTCACCCTCCGGAAATCAGTCCATTTCTTCGTTATTGACCTGCTCATGTTCACCATACTCTACCTGATCACCGGGGTGATGGGCTACGGATGGTACATAATGGAGATTGCCACACTCTTCTTTGCAATGGGACTCGCAACGGGCATAGCAATGAGCTATGACGCCAACAGAATTACCAAACTGTTCCTTGACGGGGTAAAGGATATTCAGTCGGCAGCACTTATCGTAGGTCTGGCCGGCGGCATTGTCATTATCCTTGAAAACGGCAATATCATTGACACCCTTCTCTATAAGGTGTCCGAGTCTATCTCTGGCACAGGAAAGATGGCATCCATAAGCATGATGTACCTTGTTCAGAACCTTATTAATCTTGTGATGCCCTCCGGTTCGGCCAAGGCGGCACTGACCATGCCGATGATGTCACAGTTCTCAGACCTGATCGGTATCTCCCGGCAGGCGACGGTGGTGGCCTTCCAGCTGGGCGACGGTTTTACCAACATGATCACTCCGACATCGGGCGTACTGCTCGGCGTGCTTAGCGTGGCACGCATACCCTATGAAAAGTGGTTCAAATGGGTTCTGCCGTTTATAGTCCTGCTGCTGGTGCTGGGATTCCTGCTGCTCATACCTGCAGTATTCATGGATCTGAAAGGGTTCTGAGGATTGTTGCCTGAAACATTGCTTGGTAACCGTCCCGGATAATTATCAAAAAAAAAGAAGCTGCCCCTTATTGCTTTGAGACAGCCTCATTTTTTGTCGGCAGGGCAATATCAGAAGTTATAGCCGACTGATATTCCAAAGCCGGTATTTTTATATGCAGCTTCATCTGCCACCTCCTCATCCTCAATCTCCGGATTTATCTTCAGCAATCCCAGCTGTGCATTCAGATGGAAGAAAAGCCCCATCTCGAGCTCATAGCCGGCGAAAATATTGGCACCTGCATCAAATGGCCTGTAATATGCATGATCCATATCCCAGTACTCATCCCAGCTTATACGGTTACTGAACTTGATCTTCTGCTCATACGAATAATTATCATATTCCAGGACCTGCTTCCCGGTAATACCTAAAGCTACATACGGGCCGAAACCCAACATTATGTGGCCATTGCCGAACTCAGGCCTGAACAGCAGGTTGAGAGGCAGCTCGATATATCCGATCCGGGTGGTGGTGTTCAAATCACTGGCGGTCGATTTCGTTGCTATACTTAAAAAGTCATTTTTTGACCCCTTGCATGAATAGAGAAGTCCGGTCTGAAAGAAAAAGTCGGTCGCAATGGGCAGGTTAGCCTTAACTCCGGCATGAAAGCCCACAATAAGACCGTTCTCAAGCTTATCGCCGTAATGGTCCTTACCCGTCATGTTCTGAAAGTTGGGCCCGGCGACTGCACCAAAACTCACCTGAGCCTGTAGCGATGCAACAGATAACATTGCTGCTGCAATTACTGCAAACATTTTTGTCTTCATGGTTTAACTAGTTGGTTAATTCGATTAAAATTCATTTATTTTTTGTTTCCGATGATTGCTTTGACTGCCTGCAAACATTGATTTTTTGACTTGCACATTATGCTTTCGTCTTATTTTTTCTGACTCATAGGGCTGCCCCGGAAATCAGTTCTTTTCTGCCTCGGCGGCTGCCCCGGAAATCAGTTCTTTTCTGCCTCGGCGGCTGCCTCTGCGATCATCTTTTCATTGGCAGTGATGAGGAACTCAACCCTGCGGTTCTGGGCTCTTCCCTCTTCTGTCTCATTGTCATACTCGGGCATGGTCTCCCCAAAGCCCCTGGTAGTGACACGCTCTGCCTTGATCTCATGAGCCAGGAGATAGTCTGAAACTCTCGTTGACCGCTTCTCGGAAAGCGTCTGGTTGTATGCTTCGCTCCCTTTGCTGTCGGTGTGCCCCTGCACCTCAATATTGGTGTCGGGATATGCATTCAGAACCTTAACCAGCTTGTCAAGACTGACAGTGGCATCGTCCGAGAGGTCCGACTGGTCGAACCCGAACAGCACGGCGCTGCTGAACTCAACAACGATACCCTCGCCCACGCGTTCAACCTTTGCGTCAGGCACGGTCTCCTTTATCTCCTCGGCCTGCTTGTCCATCTGATGACCTATTACTGCACCGGTGGCTCCGCCGACGGTGGCACCTATGATGGCACCCAGGGCAGGATTGCCGGTTGCCTGGCCGATGACGGCTCCCATGGCTCCGCCTGCAGCGGTGCCTATGGCAGCACCCTTGGTTGCCTTGTTCATTGATGCACATCCTGACATAATCAGTGATACTGCAAAAATGACGACAACTCCAAATCTCATTTTTTTCATATTCATTATATTAATTAATTAAACATATCTGTTTTGCTGTTTTCTTCACAGAGACGGTGTTGGCCCTCGTACCGTATTTTCATGATCACCTGCTCAGAAGCCGATGCAACGCTGGCCTCAGGCTCTCCGCAAGGATCGGGTCATTTCATGGCCTTGGTCAGGATGCCCATGACGCCCCGAATGAAGGTGGCAGAAGTAAGCACCTTCACCACCGGATGGGTTGTCCTGCGCCGTGAGGTGGTGGTACGGGCAGTCCGACCGGTCTCCTTCTCCCTTGCCTTTTTCTCCTCAGCCTCCTTCCTCTTCAGCTCGGCTGACGAGATCTTCCTCTCGAGGATCTCCGCCGCACTCTCAGGGTCAACAGTCCGGGAGTACCTTACCACCAACGGTGATGCGCTGTTAATCGACCTGATCTCATCCCCGGTGAGTATGTCCATCCTGCTCATGGGGGCGCGGACAACCATGGCGGCAAGAGGTGTAGGTATCCCCTTCTCATTGAGGGCTGTCACCAGCGCCTCTCCGGTTCCCAGAGAGGTGAGAGCTTCTTCAGTGTTGTACCATGAGGAGATCGGAAAGTTCTCTGCAGTAAGCCTGATGTCCTTCCTGTCATTTGCAGTAAAGGCCCTCAGAGCATGCTGTACCTTGAGACCAAGCTGGGCGAGCACCGGCGCAGGTACATCCATCGGATTCTGAGTGATGAAATATACCCCCACGCCCTTGGAGCGAATGAGTTTGACAATTGTCTCAATCTGCTCAAGCAGGACTTTGCTGGCCTGGCTAAAGACAAGATGGGCCTCATCAATGAATATGACAAGCTCCGGTTTCGGCTGATCGCCTCTCTCAGGCATGGTATTATAGACCTCGGCCAGCAATGAGAGCATGAAGGTGGAGAAGAGCTTGGGCTTATCCTGTATGTCGGTCAGACGGATGATGTTGATATAACCGTTGCCGTTGCTGTCGCGGCGCATCAGATCCTTTATGTCAAACGATTCCTCGCCGAAAAAGCGATCCGCCCCCTGTTGCTCAAGCTCTATTATCTTGCGCAGTATGACGCCGGTAGATGCCGTAGACATTGCCCCGTATTCCTTCTCAAGCTCAGCCTTGCCCTCGCCCTGAAGGTACTGGATAACCTTCCTGATGTCCTGCAGATCAACCAGCCCCAGCTTGTTGTCATCACAGTATTTGAAGATTATTGACATAATCCCTCCCTGGGTATCGTTCAGGTCGAGTATCCGTGAGAAGAGCACCGGCCCGAATTCGGAGACGGTGGCTCGCAGTCGCACTCCCTCCTGTTCCGACAGGGTCAGAAGCTCCACCGGGAATCCCATGGTGGAATAGGGCAGATTGATGCTTGCGTGCCTGTTGGTGATGAACGCGGTCTCCACCCCCGGCCTGGCAAGTCCGCTGAGGTCACCCTTGACATCCATAACCAGTGAGGGTATTCCTTTCAGCGAGAGCTGCTCGGTTATCACCTGCAGGCTCTTGGTCTTGCCCGTGCCCGTTGCGCCTGCAATAAGCCCGTGCCTGTTGAGGGTCTTCAGAGGCACCTTGATATGTGCATCTGCAACGGCCTCTCCGTCAAGACTGGCACCGCCAAGGACAATGAAATCGCCCTTGCATGCATAGCCCTGCGTCATGTAGTTCAGAAAATCTTCCTTCTTGCTCATTTCCGGTTTTTATATGATGAAAAGCCGCTGGAGAACTGCTTTCCCAACGGCTTTCTAAATTAGTTAATATTTTGATATTATTTGGCTCCGAGCAGTTCTTTTACCTTTTCTTCCAGCGCCGCTCCCCTGAGGTTATGGCCTACAATCACTCCCTCACCGTCAACCAGGAAGTTGGCCGGAATGCCTGTCACCGCGTACAGCTTCGCAGGAGCACAGTCCCAGTACTTGAGGTCGGAGATATGGGTCCAGGTAAGTTTGTCATCCTCAATCGCCTTGAGCCAGTCTTCCCTGCTGCGGTCAAGTGATACGCCGAGAACGTCGAAACCACGCTTGTTGTACTCTTTCCATACCTTAACCACGTTGGGATTCTCCTGGCGACAGGGAGGACACCATGCTGCCCAGAAGTCGATCAACAGCAGCTTCGTATCCCCGCCCAGCTTCGAATAGAGAGAAACAGGGTTGCCCTCGGTGTCATTCAGCGTGAAATCCGGAGCCTTCTGTCCGACTGCAACAGCCTTGAGTTTAACAAGCCTCTCCTTCAGGGTGGCAACCGACTGAACCTTGTTGAGTGATGTGTCAAGCTTGCCCAGCATGCTCTCCAGCTCATCAGCCTCCAGATAATAAGATATCTCATTCAGTACCGTAGGTGCAACATATGATGCGGGATTGTTGGCAATAAACTCCTTTCTCATCTCCGTCTGCCTGGCATCCAGTGCCTCAATCTCCTTTTCGATGGAGCCTGCAAGCTCATCATCACCGGCCATCCGTGCCTCACGGTAGCGGTCATAGATCTTTGACATCTCTTCATTCGATTCATCGAATGCTGCCTTATAGGTATCAAACTCGCCCTGGGTCAGGGATCCGGCCACTGAGGCCAGCCACAGTGAATCGGCATGGCCGTGTACTGTGATGTCAGAGTTCTCAATGAAGAAATTGAGACCTCCCCTCTTGTTCTTGATTGCTAGATTCACCATCTGCGGATACTCTACGGTACCGGTCATCTCAAAGGAACCGTTTTCGATGGTTGCAGAGTCAATGACATCATAGCCGCCGGGAATGCGTTTCTGCAGTATGACCACTTCACTGCCCGCACCGTCAATGGTACCGGTAATCCGGTATTGGGGTTCCCTGGCACATGATGCCGCGATTGCCACTAATAAAACAAGGATAGCTGTCTTTTTCATATTAACACGTTTAACATTATAACATTCTAATTTTTTGAAGGTTCAAACATACATAAAAACGACGGTATTTATACATGCAGATGACAATCATAATGTTTTTATGAGGAAAGAGAGGAATCTGCTGCTAACGGCAGTTGCTGCCAAAATACTTTTCGAGCAGCATGAGTGCCGGCTTGTATGATGTCACTTCGCCTTCGCGCAGTTGTTTCTCCAGCTCGGGCATCAGTGCCATCACCTCCGGATGGCTGTAGAATGAGTACTTAAGCGAATCTATGATGGTCTCGTGCATCCTCGTGACAGCCTGCTCCCTCCTTCTCTCCCAGAACCAGCCGTTGCCCTTGGTCAGACTGACATAATCGCGTACCGTCTCCCATACTTCATTGATCCCCGTCTTCTCCAGTGACGAGCAGGTCATCACCCTGGGGCTCCACTTTGACGGTGCGGGAGGAAAGAGATGCAGTGCATTCTTATACTCTACCCTGGCCATCTCTGCCTTCTGGATATTATTGCCGTCTGCCTTGTTGATGATAATCGTATCTGCCATCTCCATGATTCCGCGCTTGATGCCCTGCAGCTCATCACCGGCGCCGGCAAGCATGAGCACCAGGAAGAAATCGACCATCGAGTGTGCGGCAGTCTCTGACTGTCCCACACCCACTGTCTCAACAATTATGGTGTCAAAGCCGGCAGCCTCGCAAAGGATTATCGTCTCACGCGTCTTGCGTGCCACCCCGCCAAGGGTGCCTGCTGAGGGTGACGGCCGTATGAAGGCATCAGGGTCAACGCTCAGCTGCTCCATCCTCGTCTTGTCGCCCATGATGCTTCCCTTGCTCTGCTGGCTGCTGGGGTCAATGGTCAGGACTGCAAGACGCCTGCCGTGATAACGTGTTAGCATCGTGCCAAAGGTCTCGATGAAAGTGCTTTTGCCAGCACCGGGAACACCTGTGATACCAAGCCTGACAGAGCGGGAGCTGGCAGGCAGGCAACGTTCCACCACCGCCTGGGCAAGATCATAATGCTCCGGCAGGGAGCTTTCAATAAGTGTTATGGCCTGACTGAGAATGGTACGGTTGCCGCGCAGTATGCCGTCGGCATAGTCATCGGCAGTAAGCTGTTTTCTCCTGTTGCGCCGGAGACGGTTGGCCATGTCGGGATTTATGCTGGGGGGCTGCACAACTCCCTTTTGAACCGAAAGTGCTCCGGCCTGGCCTTTTTCACTGTTCATATCCTTCCTGTCCCCCGCCTTTCCTTATTTCGATGTACTCTCCTCCACAAGAACCTGACCCTTGATCATCAGCATAACCTCAGAATTCTTCGGGTCATTGGTATAGATAAAGATGTTCTTGTAGATCTGTCCCTTGTAACCGCCGGAATTGAACCTGGCCTTGACGGAACCCTGTGTGCCCGGCTTGATCACATTCTCTGTGGGCATCAGTGCAGTGCATCCGCATCCCGACTTGACATGCCTGATGATGAGATCGCTCTTGCCCTCATTGGTGAACTTGAATTCAACATCGGCAGACGACTGCTGTTTGATGGTTCCGAAATCAACGGTATTGGACTCCAGCTTCAGAACGGGGGCATTGGCCAGCTCCTGGCTGCTCAGTCCTGAAAAATCCTCCACCAGGTTGGCAGACACATAGAGGTAAATGTTCTTCATCGGCTCACCGTTTACCTTGAGGCGTATCAGGTCGTTGACATTGCCCCAGCTGCTGCTGTTGAGCCTGGCGTCATAGGTGCCCTCAATCATCCCCTTCTCTCCGGGCTTGAGGGTGGCCGGATTCATCTTCAGCGACAGGTGTGCGGGGATACCTTCAAACTCAACCGTGGCCGGCTCCTTCGAGGTGTTGATGACCGGCATCACCCTGATCTTCTTCTCGTTCTTCTTCGTAGTTGTGAAAGCCAGATGGTTCGACTGGAACCTCACCGGTCCCACGGCAAAGGTATAGAGCTCCTCCACACTCTTCTCGCGGGGCGTTACCTGTCCTTCAATGATCAGCACCGTGACCGGCGGCCTGGTGTTGGTGTATACCGAGATGCTCTTGGCAAAGCGGCTGTTGTAACCACGGGGGTCAAATACCGCCGTGACAAAACCCTTGCCTCCCGGAGGAACAGGAGCTTTGGTATAGTCAGATGCCGTACAGCCGCATGACGACTGTACCCTGGTGATGACAAGGACGGAATCACCGGTGTTGGTGAAGTTGAAAACCGCCTCCTGCTTGCCGGCCTCCTCCCTGATCGTCCCGTAGTTGTGACGCGTATCTTCAAACTTAATCCTGGGCTGCGCCCAAATACCGGCTGCAAGCAATAACAAAACAACTGCTGAAAAAAGTCTTTTCATATTTTATCTCATTTTATTACCCGGACAGACTTCAGGTCGATTTCTGGTTTCATTCTACATAACAAAGATCAAGCCAGTTATATTGCATCAGAATCAGCTCCAAAATTAATAAAAATCGACAAGGCTCTGCTTTTTTATTGGTTATTCCATTAGTTTTGCCATACGGACACCTCTCTTTGGAACAGATTTTGCTGAACCCGGAAGGTGCAGATCCGTTTTGCATATGCGCTTGAAAAGTCCCCTCATACTTGCACTGGCAGCCCTCCTGCTGCTGACTGCCATGCCGGCATCAGGACAGTTCTACAACGGCATGCAGATGACCTTCGGCAAGAACCGGGTACAGCACCGCGACTTCTACTGGACCTATTTCAGGTTTGATGACATAGATTGCTACTACAATGAGTTCGGCCGCGAGGTGGCTGAGTTTGCCTCCGTGGTGGCCGAAGAGAAGCTTAACGAGATTGAGGACTATTTTGACTACACCCTTGACAAGCGCCTGATTCTCATTGTCTACAACAAGAAGAATGATTACCGGCAGAGCAACATCGGACTGATATCGGCTGAGGAGGACTACAACGTAGGAGGTTACAGCCGCGTCATCAAGAACAAGGTTATGCTCTGGTTCAACGGCGACCACGAAGAGTTCTCCAGGCTGATAGCATCAGCAATAGCCGAGGTGGTGGTATATGAGATGCTCTACAATGCCGATGTGCGTGACAGGACAACCAGCAGCTCACGGATACAGATACCCGACTGGTACATCAAGGGACTCATCAACTACGTAGCCTTCGGATGGGACAGCGAAACCGACAACCGTGTCAGGGACGGGTTCGAAAACGGCAGGTACAGAAACCTTGACAACCTCGAATATGAGGAGGCCGTCTTTGCCGGCCACTCATTCTGGAAATACATAGGCGAAACCTATGGCGATGCAATCATTCCCAACATCATCTACCTGTCAAAAATCTACAAGAATATTGAGGACGGATTTTTATACGGGCTGGGGAAGAGCATAAAGGATACCTACCGTGACTGGAAAGAATTCTACGCAGATTATTACAGTGTCAAACCGGGCGAAGAGTACAGGAAACCGCCCGAGATCAGAAAGTCCAAACCCCAGGAGCGGTACACCTCGGTGAAGATCAGTCCCGACGGACGAATGATGGCCTATGTATCCAACGACTGGGGCAAACGCAGAATCTGGATATATGACACCTCCACCGGCAAATCGAAGAAGATTTTTACCGCCGAGCCAAAGTATGAACAGTCGGTTGACCATACCTATCCCGTGATTACCTGGCACCCCGGAGGACAGATACTGACCTTTGCCAATGAGGAGAAGGGCGGCGTGGAGCTCTACTTCTACCGTACCGACCAGAAGAACCTGGAGCAGAGGACCATGCCCTTCTTTGAGAAGGTGCTCTCACTCTCCTACTCACCCGACGGCACCCGCCTGCTGGTCTCGGCCATCATCAACGGCATGACCGACATCTATCTGCACACTATCATCAGCGGCACCAACGAGCGCCTGACCTATGACGTGGCAGACGACTTTGACCCATCATTCATCAGGGGAAAGGATGAGACCATAATCTTTTCATCAAACAGGCTTACCGACACCCTCTCGAACAGGGGCGACCCACAGGAGGAGACAGGACTTACCTTCAACCTCTTCACCTATGATCTCAAAGCCCGTGGCAACCTGCTCACGAGACTTGAAGAGGGAACGCTCAACGATTACCTTGACCCGATGCAGGCTTCTGCCCTCTCCACGGGTTACATCAGCAACGGCAACGGTATACTGAATTACTACGATGCCGTTATTGACAGCTCCATCGCCTTCATTGACACAGCCCTGCATTACATGTACTTCATCGACGGGCGCCAGGCAACAGACTTCCCCCGAAACCTTGAAGCCTTTGACAGGAACGGAGGGCAGGATGCAGCCGTGATCTTTGACAACGGACGTTACAGGCTTCATGCCGGGGCAACAGGAGACGCCCCTCAGGTCAGGAGCAGTGATATACGCACCACTGCATGGAGGGAGGAGGAGACAGCCATGCTGAGGGCTGCCGACAGCATCAACCGCATCAGGGACTGGCTCCTGGCGGAACGGGCACGCATGAACGACACTCTCGAAAAACCTCTCTACGAGTACTATGCGGCTGACGAACCCATCGACTTCCGCAACTATGTCTTTGAAAAGGAGAAGGAGAACTTCTACGAGCTCCAGTGGCGGAAGGATTACATGGACATAGACCTTGATACTTCCAGGATGCCGATGCCCACCGCCCTGGTCTACAGGCCCGCCTTCTACAACAACTACACTGCCACACAGATCGACTTCAACTTCCTGAACAACACCTACCAGGCCTACAACGGCGGAGCACCCTATTTCAATCCCGGCCTCAACATGCTCTTCAAGCTGGGTACTATTGACCTCTTTGAAGATTACCGTATTACCGGCGGATTCAGGTTCTCAGGCAACTTCGACAGCAACGAGTACCTGGTCAGCCTGGAGGCCCTAAGAGGTAAGTTTGACAAACAGGTGCTGTTCCACAAGCAGTCGTTTGACAGCTATAATGACACTCTCTATTACAAGATAAAGAGCTACACCACCTACGCCTCTCTCAGGAAACCGCTGAGCGCAGTGCTTGCCCTGAAGGGAACCCTGACCTACCGGTATGACAACTACGTCATCCAGTCAACTGACCAGGCCAGCCTCATGGCTCCGTCGTCAGCCCGCCACTGGGCAGGACTGAAGGGCGAGGTGATCTATGACAATACCCGCAAACGGACCATCAATATATACTACGGCACCAGGTTCAAGGTGTTCGGAGAATACTACCGGGAGGTCACTGAAAGAAAAAGCGACATGTTCGTCTTCGGTGCCGATTTCAGGCATTATCAGAAGATCCACCGCGATCTGATCTGGGCAAACAGATTTGCGGTAAGCACCTCTTTCGGTCCGTCACGCCTGATCTATTACATGGGCGGTGTCGACAACTGGATGGGATATATCTTCAACAAGGTGCCGATGTTCGACCAGACCGTACCCGTCAACCCCAACGTCAATTACGGATTCCAGGCCCTGGCCACCAATATGCGGGGATTTACCCAGAATATTCGCAACGGAAGCAACTTTGCCTTGATAAACAGCGAGATACGCTGGCCGGTAATCAGATACTTTGCCGGACATCCCCTCCGCTCCAACCTCCTCAACAGCCTCCAGATTGTCGGCTTTTATGATATAGGCATGGCCTGGTCGGGATGGAACCCCTGGGGCAATGAGAACTACTGGAATGACAAGGTGGTGCGCAACGGTCCCGTGGTGGTCAGGCTCGATGCCATGCGCAATCCGCTGGTGCAGGGATTCGGAGGAGGCCTCAGGGCACAGCTCTTTGGTTATTTCGTCAGGGGTGACATTGCATGGGGCATCGATAACGGCTACCTCCTCCCGAAAATATTCTACCTCTCCTTCAGCCTCGATTTCTGATCACCTATAACTGCCGGATCTCTATTGCCCCGAAACTTCTGATAAAGAGCCCGCAGGATGATTTACCCCCGTTATCCGGGAGGTTGCGGCACGGCTCCGGGGCAAGGAATGGCATCATATTTGATTACAAGAGAGGCAAGGACGAATTTTATCAGAATTTGGTTAGGAACTTTATAAAATAAAAGATAATTTTACGCCCGTAATCTTTAAAACAAATTTAATAATGGCTTACGTAATTACAGATGATTGCACAGCTTGCGGAACCTGTATAGATGAATGTCCGGTTGAGGCTATATCTGAGGGTGATATCTACAAGATAGACCCTGATATATGTACCGATTGTGGTGCCTGCGCCGACGTGTGCCCTGTCGAGGCAATTCATCCGGCTTAAACCGCATTCGCTTGTAAGGGAAACCGGAAGCTGTCTGTAAGGGCAGCTTCTTTTTTTTGCATCAAACAGGATTATACCTGGCACCGCCGAGAATAGCCTGGCAATCAGCCATGCTCATCAGCTCCTCCAGCGTCACCTCGGGATTGCCGTTCATGAACTTCTCTATTATCCTGAAGCCGATCCAGACGATTGCCCTGCCTGGCGACTCCTCTGAAAAGTAGGTGGTGAAGGGTGCCTCGCCGGTGAACTTGCGTATCAGAAAACCGTCAGTGGAGAAGAGAAGGTCATGCCCGACAAGATACTCCCACATCTCCCTCTCACCCTGCCTGCAGAATTCGAGCTGGTCAGCAGTAAAACCGTGAATCAGGGTGTCAGCAGCAGATGGCATCATCCGTTTTGTGAAATAGACCAGCTTGGCCTCGTGCAGCATGGAGTTGAGCAGGTTCCTGGTGCCGTACCCGATCTCCCTGTAATCCCACTCCGTCGCAGCCCAGGCATACATACAGTCGGTGGCTGCATGGGCAGGCGTCATCTTGCGGGCCTGGTAACTGTAAATGCCAAGTGAGGGATAATACTTCGAGTCAGCCCCCAGGTAACGGTCAAGACTGACCATCAGCAGTGAATCATCGACTATTATGCTGTTGTTGAAGGCGGAGATGCAGGTGATTACCTCAGGTATCACCCTGTCAGGAAAGTAATACCTGTAATGCCTGAAGGCCTCCTCAAGCTCCTTCTCCAGATTGGCATTGTCCGGGAAAACACGCCTCACATCATCCCACAGCTCCAGGTTGCGAAGGTCAGTGGCAAAAAGGATAAAGGCAGAGGGCCATCTCTCATCGCTGATATCTCCGAGTCCGATGACACTGCTGTAGGTATTGAGGGCACTGCCATACTCCTGCTTCAGGGAGTCGGCCACGGCAGCCAGCTCATTCGGCGGAGTATCAAAAATGGCGCTGCCAAGATCCCTTATTGCCAGGTCACACTCAATACCCGACAGATCAACCCTGTAGGGATCACGGTGACATGAGACGAGAATGACAATGGTCAGCAGGGCGGCAGGGAGCAGGGTCAGTGACAGTCGATGGGTCATATTCAACGGAATAAGATCTTTTTTCGCAAAATAAGGACATTTATTTATAATTTTGAGCTGCAAACTATGAGAAGATGAACAAAAGAAACAAACTGTCGGTTTCAGGGATCCTGGCCGTTGCGGCCCTGTTCACAGCACCCGCCTGCCTTTCGGCCCAGGAACTTGAATTTGCCGTTCATGCTGACCCTGTCATCTCATGGATGGGCTCAAACGAATCGGAATACAGGGGAGAAGGCGCGAAGGCCGGCTTTGACATCGGGCTGAATGTCCTTCATTTTTTTGCTGACAACTATGCAATATCATCAGGTCTCAGCTTCCTGTCGGCAGGCGGCAGGCAGAGCACGGATGAAGAGCATATCCTTGTCTTTACCAATTTCAACGAACAGCTTGCTCCCGGAACCGAGGTGCGGTACAACATCCACTACCTGAATATCCCCGCCGGAATCCGGCTCCAGCCTGACCAGGTGGGATACCTTACATATTTCACTGACCTGGGATTCGACATCAGAATGCGGATCAAATCGACAATCGACGTGCCGGCGATAGATATCAGGCATGAAAATGCCAGGAACGAGGTATACGGCATCAATGCCGGATGGCATATAGGCATCGGAATTGAATATGAACTGGCTATCGATGCATCCATAGTAGCAGGACTTGCCTACGCCCAGGACTTCTTCGATATCACCAAAGACCTCGAGGATGTGAACCAGCTCGACGACAGGTCGGGAATAAGAATGGTAAAGATCAGGCTGGGATTTAAATTCTGACGCTCCGGCAATGAGGGTGGCACTTGCACAGCTAAGTTATATACCGGGCGATATAGCCGGCAACAGGGAGAAGATCATCTCCTCCATCGGCGCCGCAAAAAGCGGTGGAGCTGATCTCACGGTATTCTCCGAGCTCGCCGTAACCGGCTACCCTCCGCTTGACCTGCTCCTCAGGAGTGATATCGTCAATGCTGCGATGGCCTCGGTGGAAGAGATCGCCACACACTGCAGGGGGATAGCGGCCATAGTCGGAGGACCATCACCCAACACCGGCCAATACGGCAAAAGCCTCCATAACTCCGCTTTCTTCCTTCATGATGGCAAGGTGGGTGCAGTGATCTCCAAGACCCTCCTCCCGACCTACGACATCTTTGACGAAGACAGGTACTTCAAGCCCGGGAACAGCTTCCGGACAGTCGAACTGAACGGCACAAGGATGGCCTTGACCATCTGTGAGGACATCTGGGACGAGCAGCCTTTCGGCGATAAGGGACTGTGGCGCCTGTACAGTGTCACCCCTCTCGATGAGATTATGAAGGAGAATCCTTCACTGATAATAAATATTGCCGCCAATCCTTTCTCCCACAACAGGATAAAGATAAGGGAAGAGGTCTTTTCCAGAAATGCCAGGGAGTACCGCAAGCCTCTCATTTCTGTCAACCAGGTAGGCGGCTATACCGAACTGATCTTTGACGGATCCTCAGTACTGATCGGTTCCGACGGTGCCGTGCTCGAGAGGCTTGCATTCTGCGGGGAGGAGGTAAGAATAGTGGATGTGCCCTCCACGGAAGGGAACAGGGAGAAATACTCCTGCCCGGCAGGTTATCCCGAAGATATGACATCTCATGTCCACCGGGCACTGGTGACCGGCATCAGGGACTTCTTTGCCAAGAGCGGACTCAAAAAGGCAATAGTGGGTCTGTCGGGCGGTATCGACTCGGCCGTGGTGCTGGCCCTGGCTGCCGAAGCATTGGGGACTGAGAATACCCTTTCAATGCTGATGCCTTCCGTATGGTCCTCGGACCACTCCGTGACCGACGCAGTGAAGATGTGCGAGACACTGGGAGCACCATACCACATCATTAGCATAGAAGAGGCCCGGCAGGCAGTAGACAGTACACTGCAACCCTTCTTCGCCGGCAGGGAAGCCGATGTAACCGAAGAGAACATCCAGTCGAGACTGCGTGCCCTGCTGCTCATGGCTTTCGCGAACAAGTTCGGGCATGTGCTGCTGAACACTTCCAACAAGAGCGAAGCGGCAACGGGCTACGGAACGCTTTACGGTGACATGGCCGGAGGACTGTCGGTCATCGGTGACCTCTACAAGACCGAGGTTTACCGGCTTGCTGAAGAGATTAACGCAAGGGGGGAGATCATCCCCCTCTCCATACTCGTCAAGCCTCCTTCGGCAGAGCTGAAACCCGACCAGCTTGACAGTGACACACTGCCGCCGTACCACCTGCTTGACCCCGTGTTATACAGCTATATAGATCTCGAGAAATCAGCAGACACCATTATCGGTGAAGGAGCTGACAGGGAACTGGTTGAGAAGGTTATCAGGCTGGTGCGAACCAGTGAGTTCAAAAGAAAACAGACTCCCCCTATCCTCCGCGTTTCCGCAAAAGCATTCGGCAGCGGCAGGAGAATACCCATTGTAGCCCGATACCGCTGACTACCCGCACTTACTCCAACTACCTGTTTTTTAGTGTGTTAAAAAGTGTTAATTTCCTCCAGGGCCAACTTTTTTAATATCTTTGCATATGTTATTTAACATATGGGGAAAATGATTTACAGCGATCCTTACATGGAACAGTGCCTTGAGGGACCTTTCTCACTCTTCAGGGATCTGTCTGACGAAGAGAAGGAGTTCCTCCTTCACGATCACAACTGTTCATCTTACAGGAAAGGAGAGATCATCTTTGAAGAGGGTGCCAGGCCAGCCGGCCTCTACTGTCTTGCATACGGCAAGGTGAAAGTGTTCAAGGAGGGCATAGGAGGCAGGGAGCAGATCATAAGGATGATCAGGCCCCAGGGTCTCATAGGCTTTTCAGCCATCATAGCAGGCACCAGCTACTATGCCTCTGCCGTGGCCATTGAAGAATCGGGCATCTGCCGGATAGACAGCAATCAGTTCATGAAGCTCCTCCGGCGCAATTCCGACCTCTCCATAAAGCTCATGCGCATGATGGCACTTGAACTCTGCTTCTCCAATGAAAGAACGGTATCCCTGACCCAGAAGCACATCAGGGGCAGGCTCGCAGAATCGCTGCTGGTACTGCGTGACACCTACGGCGTGGAGAATGACGGCAAGACCATCAGGGCCTATGTATCCAGGGAGGACCTGGCATGTCTCTCCAACATGACCACCTCCAATGCAATCAGAACCCTCTCCATGTTTGCCACCGAGTCGGTTATTGCACTGGAAGGAAAAAGAATCACCATAGTGGATCCTGCAAGGCTCGAGAAGATCAGCCACATGGGCTGATGGTCAGCGTCTGGTAGCCTCCAGGTAGCATGAACGGCACAGCGGCTCGTAAATATCCTTCTCACCCAGCACCACCACCTTGTCATCCTCAATCTTGCGGTGTGAATAATGGGCAAGGTTGCCACACCTGACACATATCGCATGCACCTTGGTCACATACTCGGCCATGGCCATCAGCGCAGGCATCGGCCCGAAGGGATTGCCTGCAAAATCCATATCGAGACCTGCCACTATCACCCTTGTTCCTGAATCGGCGAGTCCCGAACAAACCTCCGGCAGGGTGTTGTCAAAAAACTGGGCCTCGTCTATGCCCACCACCTCAACCCCTGCCGCCAGGAGGAGTATCGAAGAGGCACTCTCCACAGGCGTGGAGACAATGGACTTCTCATCGTGTGACACCACCCTGGTCTCCGAGTACCTGGTGTCAAGTGACGGCTTGAAGATCTCAACCCTGAGGCCGGCATACATGGCCCTGCGTACTCTCCTTATGAGCTCCTCGGTCTTGCCTGAGAACATTGAACCCGCGATCACCTCTACAGATCCGCGCTTGCCGGCATTGAAGACTGAATTTTCGAGAAACTCCATACTTAAGCTCTGGGTTAGGCCGTTCAGTATTGTGACACTATTGTTAAGGCTGAGAAGATCAGAATTAATTACTTTTGCAAAATAAAGAAAACGATCATTATAAAAAACAAAGAGAGATGGATTTCACAAAAGCAGTAGGCATAATAGGAAGGGATCTGGAGGAGGCGATGACAATGCTTGACCAGCTCTCGGAAGTACCCGGTTCGCACATTGCAGAGACGGAGCTGGCAAAGTCGCGGATCCGCAGCGCATCTGACATGCTGAAGCTCCTGCCCGGACTGTACGGTCACGGCGATACCCGAACCCCCGGCCGTTCAGTGATGGCCGGTGAGACAGACAGCGTGACGGCTGAGACCGTGGAGAAGGAGATGACGGTGGAAAAGATCGCTACAGACACCACAGCAGAAGAGGCGGTGACAACTGAGAAAAGCGTGACGGTTGAGACAATGGAGAAGGAGGTGACGACCGGAAAAAAGGTCACCGTTGAGAACAGTGAAAAGGTTGAGCAGAAGTCGGTGGTTGAGAAGATATCCTCAGTTTCTGATGTTGAGCCGGAGAAGGCCGGGGATGAAACCGGGAAGAGCCCTGCCGTGCCCGGGGCAAAGACACAGGAGAGTGTAAGGGCCATCCTGGCCGACAGGTTCGGGGTTACGGGGACACTGGGTGAAAAAATGTCCTCATCAAGAAAGGATGAGGTTGTGACCTCCGTGATGCAGAGCAAGCCCATAGCTGATATCGCCGCCGCAATAGGCATCAATGACAAGTTCTACTATATACGTGAGCTCTTCAGCGGTGATGCAGCCGCCTACAGTGATGCCGTCACCAGGCTGAATGCGGCCGCCTCCCTGGGCGAGGCCATGAAGATACTCGATGAGAGCACGGTCATGGGCTCTGACCCCGCGGCACAGTCGTCATTTGTTGATGTGGTACGAAGAAAATTCAGCCTGAATGTCTAAGCTGATCCTGGTACCTACTCCCATAGGCAACCTGGGTGATATCACAGTGCGTGCCCTCGAGGTGCTGAAATCGGCTGACCTGATACTTGCCGAAGATACCAGGAAGAGCCGCATTCTTCTTGACCACTATGGCATCAGGGCTCCTCTCCGTTCACATCACAAGTTCAATGAGCACCGGAGCCTGGAGGCAGTCTGTGACTCCATTGAATCAGGAACGGTGACTGCGCTCGTCTCCGATGCCGGCACGCCCGGCATATCAGACCCTGGATTCCTCCTTGTGCGCAGATGCATTGAAAGAGAGATACCGGTGGAGACACTCCCCGGCCCCACCGCATTCGTCCCGGCACTGGCAGACTCCGGACTGCCGTCAGACCGCTTCTGCTTCGAGGGGTTCCTGCCGCAGAAGAAGGGCAGGCAGAAGAGGATCGCATCCCTTGCGGGAGAAGAGAGAACAATGATCTTCTACGAATCGCCTTTCAGGCTGGTGAAGACACTTGAGGAGCTGGCCTCAGCCCTCGGCGGCGAACGCCGTGCTGCCGTATCACGTGAACTGACAAAGAAGTTCGAGGAGACGGTGCGGGGCACGCTGACATCACTGGCAGCACACTTTCGCGAGACACCACCCCGCGGCGAGATAGTTGTTACCGTTGCCGGCTCCCGCGATAAACAGGCAGGCCGGACAGCAGAATCAGAATAGCGGCTTGCGCCCGTTATCGTCCGGAGAAAAGTCGCTGAAGTCTGACGAGAGATCATCATTCATCTTTGACCCCAGGGTATAAACCCCTCCCGGTGCCGCATCGGGGAAGCCGACCTCGCTGCTGAAGTCGTCAGGCTCAACAAAGGTGGCACGGTCATCCTTGAAGTAAAGCAGTATCTCATCTGTAGGTCCGTTACGGTTCTTGGCCAGTATGATGTCAGCATGACCCTTGGTCGACTGTCCGTCCTCAAACTGTGACACTCCCATCTTCTCAGGCCTGTGTATGAAGACCACCATGTCGGCGTCCTGCTCTATGGCACCCGACTCGCGAAGGTCGGAGAGCATGGGCTTCTTGTTGCCGCCGCGCGTCTCGACCGACCTGTTGAGCTGCGACAGTGCCAGCACAGGCACTGTCAGCTCCTTGGCGATACTCTTCAGCGACCGCGATATTGAGCTTACCTCCTGCTCCCGGCTGCCCGCATCGGGCGGACCGGTCATCAGCTGAAGGTAGTCGACAATGACCAGGTCAAGCTTGCCCTGAGCCTTGAGCCTGCGGCACTTGGCCCTCAGCTCAAAGACCGAGATGGCCGGGGTATCATCAATATATATCGGGGCTTCTGTCAGCGATTTTATGCGCGACTCGAGCAGCGACCACTCTTCGGGTGAGAGCTTGCCGTTGCGTATCTTCTCGCCCGGGATCTCCGTCTCGGAGACAATGAGCCTGTTAACCAACTGTATGGCTGCCATCTCCAGTGAGAAGATCGCCACCTTCCTGCCGTGATCTATGGCCATGTTGCGGGCCATGGTTAGTGCAAAGGCAGTCTTGCCCATCGAGGGCCTGGCGGCTATGATCACCAGCTCGGACTTCTGCCACCCGGAGGTGAGCCTGTCAAGCTTCGTGAAGCCCGACGGCACTCCCACAAGAGCATCCTCCTTCTTGCCCAGCTCCTCTATCTCCGACAGCGCCTGCTTGATGACCTCATGGATAGGAGCTACCTCATGCTTTATGTTGCCCTCGGCTATCCTGAACAGCTCATCCTCACTCTTGTCAAGCAGCTCGGTGACATCAAGCGTGTCCTCATAAACCATATTCTGGATGAGGGTGGCCGCCCGTATCAGCTCACGCTGAATATACTTCTGCATGACAATACGGGCATGATACTCTATATTGGCGGCGGAGACGATCCTGGATGTCAGCTCCGTAAGATATACCGCACCGCCAACCTCCTCGAGATCATTAACCCTCTTCAGCTCCTGGGTGACCGTCAGCAGGTCTATCGGCTGATCCCTCTTGTTGAGCTCAAAGATGGCGGCAAAAATCTTCTGATGCGCTGCAGAATAGAACACCTCGGGCCTGAGCATGTCAACCACCATCCTGGCAGCCTCTATCTCAAGCATGGCAGCACCGAGAACGGCCTCTTCCATCTCGGGCGACTGAGGCGGCACCCTGCCCCCCTCAGGTATGACAACCACTGAAGACTTCTTATCCTGCCTTCCCCTTGAAGTTACCTGTGACATTAAATATTAAATTGTTAATCAGTTATTTGGAAAATAATACCGGAGAATCCCCGCCGATGTCAAATTTAACAATAACAACAATCCGGGTTCCAGCTCTTCTCTTTTTTGTTTCAAACAGCCGTTGTTAAAAAGATGTTGAAAACGGATAAAATGGTGAAAGATGATGATATTTGAAAAGGTTCGTATATTTTTGATCTCACAAGAGAGGGGCAGTTATGGTTGTATTTCCCGGTGCCAAGATAAACATAGGACTGAGGATCGTTGAAAAGCGGCCTGACGGGTTTCACAATATAGAGACCTTCTTCTACCCTGTCGCCCTGACTGACGCGCTGGAGTTTGTCGTGAGAAAAGACAACAGGAAGAGTGACACCCTGGAAGTCACCGGGGTCATGGAGCAGGGTAATCCGGATGACAACCTTGTCATGAAGGCCGTGAGGCTGATGCGCCGTTCGTTCGACTTCCCCTTTATCCGCATCCATCTCCACAAGAGCATACCTGTGGGCGCGGGCCTCGGCGGAGGGTCATCAGATGCTGCAGGCATGCTCAAGGCACTCAACCGCTACTTCAGCTTCGGCCTCAACGCCGAAGAGCTGCGCTCCTTCGCCGGCAGGCTCGGCAGTGACGCTCCCTTTTTCATTGACGGCACCCCGTCGTTTGCCGAAGGGGTTGGCAACATACTTTCGGATTTTCCCCTCGATCTCAGCGCCTGGCACATCACTCTGCTCTACCCTGACGTGAATGTGAGCACTGCCGGGGCCTATGCGGGATGCCGACCTGATCCCGAAGGAGAGTCGCTCAGGCAGCTTCTGAGCCTGCCGCTGACCGAATGGAGAGGGAGAGTCGTAAACGATTTTGAGCCGGGCATCATCAGCCGTTACCCCAGGATAGGCGAACTGAAAGAGGCACTCTATGAGGCAGGCGCCGTATATGCATCCATGTCAGGCAGCGGATCTTCAGTATACGGCATCTTCAGCAAACCGCCCGTGCTGCCGCGCGAAGTCTCCCGGTACCTGCTGAAGACAGCCGCTGAACTG
>CAYPKP010000017.1:20635-32597 GCA_964411345.1 uncultured Rikenella sp.
TTCGAGACCCTGTCCCCGGGTTTTACACTGACGGCAGTCACCCTTCCAGCCACATGGCTCTTGAGCCTGTTCTTCATCTTCATGGCATCAAGGATAAGAATATCATCGCCCTCCTCTACCGTGTCACCCACCCTGACCATTACCTCCACCACAGTTCCCGGGATGAAACTGCTTATCACGCCCGGATCGGCAGGCGCATAGGGCTTGCGTGCAGCATGGCGGGCACTGATCCTGGTGGTATACCAGGTGTGGTCTATGTTAATCCTGTCGTTCGCTCTCTTTTCCATATGGTTACGTGTCATGAGATGATCAGAAGGGTGGTATGCCATGCTTCTTGAACGGCATCTGGACATGCTTCCCGGATGACACCTCCAGACCGTGCAGCAGCAGCCTGCGTGTCTCCGTCGGCTCAATGACCGAATCCACATAACCGCGAGATGCTGCCACATAGGGATTGGCAAATTTCTCCTTGTACTCCTCAACCTTCTGGCGTCGGACCTCATCAGGGTCAGAGGCAGAGGTTATCTCCTTGCGGAAGATGATGTTGGCAGCTCCCTCCGGACCCATCACGGCTATCTCTGCCGTTGGCCAGGCAAAGACAAAATCGGCACGCAGGTGACGTGATCCCATGGCTATGTATCCTCCGCCGTAGGCCTTCCGCAATATCACCGTCAGCTTGGGTACCGTAGCCTCACTGTAGGAATAGAGCACCTTGGCGCCGTGGCGTATCACCCCCGCATGCTCCTGGTCTATGCCCGGGAGATAACCCGGCAGGTCAACGAAGGTGATGATCGGGATGCTGAAGGCATCACAGTACCGGATGAACCTTGCTGCCTTGTCCGAGGAGTCTACGTCAAGCACGCCCGCCATCTCCAGCGGCTGATTGGCAACAAACCCCACCGTCCTGCCCCCCAGGCGCCCGAAGCCTATCACCATATTGCGGGCATACATCTCCTGTATCTCAAAGAAATCCGAACCGTCAACAACAGCCCTGATCACCTCCCTGACATCGTAGGGCAGCGTGGGATCACCGGGAACTATCTTCTCAATGTCACAGCTGCTGTCGGGAGGCACAGTCTCAACAACCTCAGCCCTGACCTCATTGTTGCGCGGCAGGAACGAAATCAGCTTCTTTATCTGGCCGAAGCACTCCTCCTCCGATACGGAGAAGAAATGAGCATTGCCGGAGGTTTCACAGTGCACGCGGGCACCACCAAGTGCCTCCATGGATATCTCCTCCCCGAGGACGGTTTTGATAACCTCGGGACCGGTGATGAACATCTTGGAGATATTGTCCACCACAAAGACGAAGTCGGTAAGTGCAGGAGAGTATACTGCCCCGCCGGCACAGGGACCCAGTATCACGGATATCTGAGGTATCACCCCGCTGGAGATGGTGTTCCTGAAGAAGATCTCACCGTAACCGGCCAGGGAGTTGACCCCCTCCTGTATGCGCGCTCCTCCTGAGTCGTTGATGCCGATTAGAGGTATCCTCATCTTCAGTGCATGATCCATGATCTTGGTGATCTTACGCGAATGCATAAGGCCCAGCGACCCGCCGGCAACGGTGAAATCCTGCGCGAAGATGGCCACCGGGTTGCCGCTGACGGTGCCGGTGCCTATCACCACCCCGTCGCTGGGCAGATGCTTCTTGTCCATGCCGAAGTCGCGCGCATCATGCTCGACAAACATATCGTACTCACTGAAGGAGCCATCGTCAAGAATAGCCAGAATGCGCTCACGGGCAGTATTCTTGCCCATCGCCTTCTGCTTACCGATAGCCTCCTCCCCGCCGCCGAGGAGCATCTTCTCACGCTTCTCCTTGAGCTCACGTATCTTCTTTTCCAGTGCCATAACTGTTTCTGTTTAGATTTTTACCCCCTGTTGCCGTTGAAAAAAAAGCACGGCAATATAAACAAATTTCCCTCATCCTGCCCCAGGGGTCACTTCGGTGCGTAGAGATAGGTCCCCAGGGCGATGAAGAAATAGATAATGTTCGGTATCCACATGGCCAGCGCCGGGTTGAGGTCGCCTTTCAGTGAAAACTGCGACGCAAACTGCATGAACAGAATGTATGAGAATGTCAGTGCCAGTCCAATCCCGATCTGCATGCCGATGCCACCCTTGATCTTGCGCGAGGAGAGCGAGACGCCGATAAGGGTGAGGACAAAGAAGGCAAAGGGCGAGGCATTGCGCCGGTGCTTCTCATTGAGATAGAGCTTTATCTCATCGGAACCCTGTGACCGGAGCACGTCAATGTAGTCATTGAGTTCACCGTGAGTCATGGTGTATACGAACTCCGGGGCACGGGTGAAATCGTCAGGCCCCACATTCAGCACGGTGTCAATGCGCCGCCCTGAGGTGATCCTCTCGCCCAGACTGTCATTCTCCCTTATATAATACCACCATGCCCCCCACTTGTTGGTTGTAGTGTCCCACCTGATCATGTTGGCCGTCAGCTTGGACTCCAGCCTCCCCTGTTCGTCAAACTTTTCCATGCTGAAATTGCGCCCGCTCTGTGATATCTTGTTGTATGACTCCATGTAGATGTAGACATTGGGGTATACCTGGCGGTGCACCGAGGAGACGTTTATCTGCCTGAAATCAGACCTCCGGTAGTACTTCTCCTCAAAATCAAGCCGGGCGATGTTCGAATGCGGAAGCACATAGTTCAGCATCATGAAGGCAGCCACGGCAATGAATGCGGCAGAGACAAAGTAGGGCACAAGCAGCCTCGGAAAGCTCATCCCGCTGTTGAGCATGGCTATTATCTCGGTGTTGACAGCCATCCTTGAGGTAAAAAAGATCACCGATATGAAAACGAACATCGGGGCAAAGAGGGTGGCAAAATAGGGTATGAAGTTGAGATAGTAATCAAAGATGATGGCCCTCAGCGGTGCCTGCTTCTGGATGAAGTCGTCAATCTTCTCCGAGAAGTCGAAGATGACCGCTATGCCCAGTATGAGCACCAGCGAGAAGAGAAACGTGCCCAGGAACTGCCTGATGATATAGCGGTCCAGTATCGTCGGGGCAATCTTCCTCAGACTCTCCCTGAAATTCTTTTTACCGTCTCTTCCTTCCATGGTCCGAATGTTCCTTCGAGTATCTTCTCCCTCGCCTCCCTGACAAGGCTGAGGTAGAAAGCCAGGTTATGTATGGTTGCTATCTGTGCTCCGAGCATCTCTCCCGATATCACCAGGTGGCGCAGGTAAGCCCTGGAATAGGTGCGGCTGATCTCCGAGTCTGACCCGGCTTCTACCGGCGACAGGTCTTCAGCCCACCGTTTGTTCCTTATGTTTATTATGCCGTCACGTGTAAACAGCATCCCGTTCCTTCCGTTGCGTGAGGGCATCACGCAGTCAAACATGTCCACTCCCCGCGCTATGCTCTCGAGGATGTTGGCCGGAGTGCCCACTCCCATGAGGTAACGGGGTTTCTCTTCAGGCAGTATGCTGTTAACCACCTCCGTCATCTCATACATAACCTCTGCCGGTTCACCCACAGAGAGACCGCCGATGGCGTTGCCTGCCATATCCATTGATGCTGCCTTCTCGGCGGAGATGCGACGCAGGTCAGCGTACACCGCCCCCTGCACTATCGGGAAGAGCATCTGCTCGTAACCGTAGAGGGGCCTGCTCTTCCTGTAATGGTCCACACACCTGTCGAGCCAGCGGTGCGTCAGCTCCATAGACCTGAGGGCATAACCGTGATCACAGGGCCAGGGGGCGCACTCGTCAAACGCCATCATGATGTCTGAACCCAGCAGCCTCTGAATATCCAGGACCTTCTCCGGGGTGAAGAGATGCCTTGAGCCGTCAATGTGCGACCTGAAGATGGCCCCCTCCTCCGTCAGCTTCCTGTTGGCGGCCAGCGAAAAGACCTGGTATCCCCCGCTGTCAGTGAGCACCGGCCTGTCCCACGACATGAAGCCGTGCACTCCTCCAGCGCTGTTGATGATATCGGTACCGGGACGCAGGTAGAGATGGTAGGTGTTGGCAAGTATCACCGGGGCATTGATCTCCGTACGCAGGTCGCGGTGAAGCACACCCTTGACGGTGGCAGCGGTGCCTACAGGCATGAACACCGGGGTGGGTATATCGCCGTGAGCCGTGCGCAAAACCCCTGCCCGGGCTGATGTGGAGCTGTCTTTCTTGTCTATCCTGAACATCATCCGCTGTGTGACGGTCACAAAAGTAAGGTTAATCCTGCTGATTTTGAACAGGGAGTTGTCAAATTGGGAAAACGACAGCCATATTGTTGAAAAGATTCTTGCCGCCGTTTTCCAATTCTTTATAATATTGCTTCGCACACATTGAGCGCTGAATGATCTTCTCAACCGATCCTCTCCATATAACCCTGCTGGCTCTGCTGCTGTCGGCAGCCTTTGTCCAGGCATGGTACTGGCTTCGTTATTACCGCGCTGCCGCCCGCGGCCCCAATGCCAGCAAAGAGGCCCGCCATGAGCTGCCACCCCTCTCCGTGGTCATCTGTGCCCGCAATGAGGCAGACAACCTGAAGATGTTTCTGCCTTCAGTGCTGGAGCAGGACTATCCGCTGTTCGAGACGGTGGTTGTCAACGACTGCTCTGAAGACGGCACCGCTGATGTCCTGGGGGAGATGCTGAAGCAATATCCTCACCTCAGGGTGAGTATGATTCAGAAGGATCCGGGCTTCAACCATACCAAAAAGCTGGCGATGCTTATAGGCATCAAGGCAGCAAAGAACGATCTGCTGGTCTTCACCGACGCCGACTGCCGGCCCGCCTCCCCTTTCTGGCTGCGCGAAGTGGCCGCGGCTGCCGCCGGAGATGCAGACATCATAATAGGTTACGGGGCATACATGCCCGACACCGGTATCCTCAACCGCTACATCCGCTACGAAACCATGTTTACTGCCATGCAGTACTTCGGCATGACCATGGCAGGGGTACCCTATATGGGCGTTGGACGAAACCTGGCTTACCGCCGCAGCTTTTTCTTTGACAAAGGTGGCTTCGGCCCGCACAACCATATCATGTCAGGTGATGACGACCTTTTCGTGAACCGTAATGCCACGCCTGACAACATCAGCCTGATGCTCTCCCATAATTCGTTCACCCTCTCCGTCGCGGAGAAGAGCATCGCCTCCTGGGTCAAGCAGAAGAGAAGGCACTTTCTCGCAGCCGCATACTACAAGCAGAAGGATAAGATAAGACTGTTCCTGGAACCCTTTTCCAGGGTTTTATGGTACGGCCTGCTGGTCACACTGGCAGTGATGACTGCATTCTGGCCCGCGGTGGCTGCCCTGGCCATCGCACGCCTGGTCATGCGCTCCGTCATACTCAAAAGAGCCACAGCCACATTCAAGGAGCCAGGCTTATGGTTTAATTCGCTCTTTTTTGATATCTTGGCGCCGTTGATCAACGGAGTCCTTTACCTGACAGCAACCGGAAGAGGCAGGAGGAGGATAAAGACATGGAAGTAGAAACAGGCTTATCGGAAAAAGCGCAGTATGACCTGAGGGTCATCCACCGGGCACTGAACGGTGAGAGCAGAGCCTACACCGAACTTCTCAACAGGTATCGCGACTCAGTCTATTATGTCATGCTCAGGATGGTCAACAACCCTTCTGATGCCGAGGATCTTACCATCGAAGCCTTCGGCAAAGCCTTCCACAACCTGGCAAAATATGTTCCCTCTCATGCCTTCAGCACCTGGCTGTTTCGCATCGCCACCAACAACTGCATAGACTTCATGAGGCGCAAGAGCCAGAGTCCAAGACCCTTTGACCATGAAGAGGGAGAAGAGTCAGAGGTGGAGGCTACAGTTGCCTCTGACACCAGGGGCCCTGACGAGCTGATGATAGACAGAGAGACGGCAGCGTCACTCAACAGGATTGTCAAGGCTCTCAAGCCACGATATCGCCGCCTGATAGAACTGCGCTACTTTGAAGAGTACTCCTATGAGGAGATTGCCTCGGAGCTGAGCCTCCCGATCGGAACGGTAAAGGCCCGTCTCTTCAGGGCTAAAGTGCTCATCTACAACACCGTCCAGAACAAAAAGAGCGGGATTTGACCACCGTCGCCCAGAAATACTTCCCGTCGCTCACCGCGGAGCAGCGCCGTCAGCTCTCATTGCTGCCCGCTCTGTACAGCGAGTGGAATGAGAAGATAAATGTCATCTCCAGGAAGGATATTGAAAACTTCACAACCAACCACCTGCTGCACAGCCTGGCCATAGCCCGGTTCATCACTTTCCTTCCCGGCACCAGCGTGGCAGATATAGGAACCGGCGGAGGACTCCCGGGAATACCACTGGCCATCCTCTTTCCTGATATCAGGTTTACCCTCGTCGACTCAATCGCCAAAAAGATAAAGGTGGCCCGGGAGATCGCAGCTGCTGCCGGTGTCGCCAATGTAACGGCCATCGCCGCGAGGTCTGAAGATATCTCCGGCAGCTATGATTTTATCGTCGGCAGGGCCGTGACGGAGATGAGCCGGCTCGTGAAGATGACCCGGCACCTGATCTCCCCACGCTCCTTCAACAGCCTTAAAAACGGCTGGATCATCCTTAAGGGCGGCGATCTCGCCGGTGAACTGGAACCCTTTGAGGCAGAATGCACGGTTGTCCCGGTAAGCCGCTGGTTTGACGAACCTTACTTTGAGACCAAAAAAGTCGTCTACCTTCCGCGGTGAGCGAAAAAAAATTCCGCGCCTGTTCATTATTTCAAATTAATGACTACCTTTGCAGTCTTAAAAAAAGGAAATTATACAACATAATTCAAGCTACAGATGAAAAGGACATTTCAGCCGTCAAGAAGGAGGAGGAGCAATACCCACGGTTTCAGGGAGAGAATGTCAACACCCAACGGCAGGCGTGTTCTTGCTGCCCGCAGGGCGAAGGGCAGGAGGAAACTTACCGTATCCGATGAACCGGGAAAGAAGAACTGAAAGGCTGACAGACAATAAAAAAATGACCGTCTTAATGAACAATTAGGGCGGTTTTTCTTTTCTATTCCGGCATACTGAGGTTAAATTTGTCAACACCGGAGCTATGAATGAGAGTCTTCTGAGAAACACCGACACTGAACTGAGGGCGATAGCCATGTCCGTCCTGGAAGGCAGAAGAGTCACCCCCGAAGAGGCCATGACTCTTTACAGCCGGGCTGACCTTTCGCTGCTTGCCCTTCTCGCAACCGCTGTCAAGAGGTCCAGGAGCGGTGATGCAGTCTTCTTCAACCGTAACTTCCATATAGAGCCGACCAATATCTGCATCTACAACTGCCGTTTCTGTTCCTATCACAAGCCCGAGGGTGACCCTGACAGCTGGGAGCTCTCTGAGAGTGATGTCCTTGACATCGTCAGGCGCTTTGAGGGAGTGCCGGTGACAGAGGTGCATATCACCGGCGGCGTTCATCCGTCGCGTGACATATACTATTACGGGAAAATGCTCTCATCAATACGGGCACTGCGGCCCGACATAAGCATAAAGGCATTCTCGGCCACAGAGCTGCACTATATGGTCAAAAAGGCAGGCATGACCTATGATGAGGGGCTGAAGTACCTGCATCAGTGCGGTCTCGATTCCATACCTGGCGGCGGCGCCGAGATATTTGACGCCTCACTGCGCAGGAAGATATGCCGCGAGAAGGCTGACGCTGACACCTGGCTCACCATCCATGAAACGGCGCACAGGCAGGGTATCACCTCCAACGCCACCATGCTCTACGGTCATGCCGAGAGCCCGGCGCAGCGCATTGACCATATGATGAGGCTCAGAGAGCTGCAGGACCGCACCGGGGGTTTCAATGCATTCATACCGCTGAAGTTCAGGAGGGAGAACAACCGCATGCATGAGCTGAGCGAGGTGCCGGTCACAGAAGATATGCGCAATTACGCCCTCTCGCGCATCTTTCTCGACAACTTCAGCCATATCAAGGCCTACTGGCCTGCCATAGGCAAGGATGCAGCCATGATGAGCCTCGCCTTCGGCACAGATGACCTCGACGGTACCATCGATGACACCACAAGAATATACTCCATGGCCGGCGCCACCGAAAGCGGCACCACACTCTCAACCACCGAGCTGGTGGCAATGATACGGTCTGCCGGATTCAGACCTGTGGAGAGGGATACACTGTACCGCCCGGTAAGGGAGTGGTAACGGACCTCCGATCTCGTAATATAATTTTATCTTTGACCCTGCGTTAATAAATTAATACTTCATCACACGATGAGCTTCAAGGAATTTCTGAAAAGCCGGGTCTTCTGGAAGAATGCAGGCCTGGCACTGGTCATCGGCGTAGCCATAGTACTGTTACTCATTATCTTCCTTAACATCTACACCCATCACGGCCAGTCGAGACCAACACCCGAGATCCGCGGACTGACCATCGATGAGGCCATACGCGTGGCAGAGAAAAACAAAATGCGATTCCGTATCATCGACTCCGTATATACAGCCTTCGTCCCCCGCGGCTGCGTCGCTGAGCAGATGCCGCTGCCAGGACACCGGGTAAAGAAAGGACGGACGATTAACGTTACCATCAATGCCTTCAATCCTGAAATGGTTGCCGTACCTGACCTCGTGGGACTGCCGAGGAGGCAGGCGCTGGCGGTTATTGAGACGGCAGGACTGCAGGTAGGACAGCTGACATATGTGCCCGACCTGACAGTCGATTTCGTGCTCAGACAGACCCTTCACGGCCGTGAGGTGGCTCCCGGCGACTCAGTACAGAAGGGCATGGTCATAGACCTTGTCCTGGGCAGGGGTCTCAGCAGCCAGCGTACATCCATTCCCCGTCTTACCGGGTATACCCTTGACCAGGCCAGAAGCGAGATACTCAGCTCGTCACTGAACCTCGGAGCATATGTGTTCGACGTGACTGTCACTACCGGTGAAGACTCCCTCAATGCCTTCGTATACAAGCAAAATCCTGAATATCACATTGACGCAACCGTTCAGCTGGGATCAGCCGTCTATATCTGGCTGACGACTGACAGCATGAAGATCATCGCAGACACCACCGCGATACTCCCTGCAGACAGCGGCGAGATGCTGATAGTGCCGGAGAACTGAGATGAATCTCCATGATGAGACATAATTGGCTGATATACCTGCTTTTACTGCTCCTGACCGCCTCCGGTGCTTCGGCACAGGAGGTTATCACAGGGCTGACACGCAACAGGCAGCTGGAAGGCATGAAGGTCCTGACCCCGGACGGCCAGCCTGAAGGGATGACTCGCCTGAAGGCTGGAGCAGCAGAGGAGCCGGTGCCTTTGCCTTTCTTTGACGACTTCTCCGGCGACAGCCTCTATCCCTCCGCCGACAGATGGTCTGACCTGCAGGTCTTTGTCAATAACACCTTCTCTGTCCGCCAGCCCTCCATGGGCGTTGCCACCTTCGACTGCCTTGATGAATACGGTCTGCTCTATGAAGAGGCTTCAAACCTTGTCTTCACCGCCGACAGACTGACATCGCGAGCCATCGACCTGGCATATCCCGCAGCCGACAGCATCTGGCTCAGCTTCCTCTACGAGGCGGGAGGAGTGGCCGACATGCCTGAGAGCGACGACAGCCTGACGCTCAGCTTCTTCGCACCGGACGAGGATAGATGGTACAGTGTCTGGCAGGCAAAAGGAGGCACGGTGTCAGGATTCCGGCAGGCGATGATACCGGTGACTGACAGCCGGTTCCTGAAGAACGGATTCAGGTTCAGGTTCACCGGCCATGCCTCGCTTGCAGGCGTGCTGACTGAGCCTTCCCAGTCGGGCACAGCCGACCAGTGGAACCTCGACCATGTCTGGCTTGACAGAAACAGGTCACGGAATGATACCGTCATCCACGACGCAGCCATGACCCTGCCCCTGCGTTCACTGGTCAAAGAGTACGAGGCCATGCCGTGGAAACATTTCCGCCAGGCCTTCCTCTCGCTCATGAGCCCGGTACTCAGCTTCAGATACCGCAATAATGACACCATTGTGCGCAACATAACCAGGCATGTCACCATCAGAGACCTCTCCACCGGGGCTGTGGTGCGCAACTTTGACGCCGGGGCTGCCAACGCCTCCCCCCTCTCTGACATCCTGTATGATGCTCCGCTTTTGTATACCTATAACACTGCAGCTGCCGACACGGCACTGTTCCGGGTTACAGCATCGCTGGTCACCGATGATTTTGACCGCAAGCAAAATGACACAATAAGTTACCTGCAGCGTTTCTCCGACTATTTTGCCATTGACGACGGCACAGCTGAGGCGGGCTACGGCATCAACGGCCAGGGAGCAAACAACGCCAGGGTGGCACTGCGCTACAGATCGTTCATCCCCGACTCTGTAAGAGGGATAAGCATCTGCTTCAACGACGCCTACGACAACGCCAACCAGAGAGCATTTGACATCATGGTATGGGCAGACGACAACGGTCAGCCCGGAGCAGTGCTGGGCTCTGCCGAAGGAGCCGTTGCCGCACCCGGAGGCGAGATAAACGGCTTTGTCACCTGGCTCTTTGACCGGCCGGTACAGGTGACCGACTACTTCTGGGTAGGCTGGCGCCAGCTCTCCGATAAGTACCTGAATGCGGGCCTCGACCTCAACACGCCGAACGACGGCAGGCACTACTTCATGCTCAGCGGCGTCTGGCAGGCGAGCCAGGTTCCGGGGACGCTGATGATGAGGCCGGTGATGAAGGGAGAAGGATCATCCACATCATCAGACCACGGCACACTCATCAATGACCTCTTCACCATCTACCCTAACCCCAGCCCGGGGGAGGTGACACTGCTGCCGTCGGAGAAATCTCCTGACGATTTTGTGATAGATGTGATCTCCTCCGCAGGCGCAAGGATACTGACGCTCGACAACAGCGGGCGGTATGATCTCAGCAGCCTGGCTGCCGGCACATATTTTCTGCTCGTCAAAACCCGGGAAGGAGTGCCCGTCTCACTGCTGCGCCTCGTTAAACTAAGATGAGCCGGTGCAGATGAGTGAACCCGAACTGCCTGAGAGCCAGGAGCAGGAGCAGGAGCTCTTCGAACACTACCGTTATGTGGTTGACCCGGGACAGTCGATGATTCGCATTGACAAGTACCTCTCAGCCCGCATTGAGAACGTATCACGTACCCGCGTGCAGGCCGCAGCACAGGCGGGAAACATCCTGGTAAACGAGAACCCCGTAAAACCAAACTACCGCGTCAAGCCGTCGGATGTCATCCAGATTCTGCTGCCCAACCCGCCCCGCGAGATAGAGCTGATACCTCAGGACCTCCCCGTCAATATCGTGTACGAAGATGATGATCTAATAGTGGTTGACAAGGCAGCGGGCATGGTTGTGCATCCTGCCTACGGCAACTACTCCGGCACACTCATGAATGCGCTTATGTACCACTTCAGGGATCTCCCGCTCTTTCAGACGGGGGAGCTGAGGCCGGGACTGGTGCACCGCATTGACAAGAACACCACGGGACTGCTCGTAGTTGCCAAGAACGAATATGCCCACAACAAGCTGGCAAAACAGTTTTTCAACCGCACCACGGGGCGCCGCTACCTCGCACTGGTATGGGGCACCCCCGACCCAGAGGAGGGCACCGTCACCGGCAATGTGGGCCGCAACATCCGCGACCGCCGCATCATGCAGGTCTTTCCCGACGGCAGCCAGGGAAAACATGCCGTCACCCACTATAAAATCATCGAGCCGCTGGGATACGTGTCGCTCATCGAATGCCGCCTCGAGACCGGTCGCACCCACCAGATAAGGGTACACATGGCCTGGAAGGGCCATCCACTCTTCAACGATGAGGAGTACGGGGGCGACAAAATACTGAAGGGAACCACCTTCACCAGATATCAGCAGTTCGTGCGGAACTGCTTCGGGCTGCTTCCGCGCCAGGCACTGCATGCCCAGACGCTCTCATTCGACCACCCGGTCTCCGGCAAGCGGCTCTCCTTCGAATCTCCCCTGCCCGCGGACATGACCGCCGCGCTGGA
>CAYPKP010000017.1:32697-62002 GCA_964411345.1 uncultured Rikenella sp.
GCAAGCGGCTCTCCTTCGAATCTCCCCTGCCCGCGGACATGACCGCCGCGCTGGAAAAATGGAGAAAATATACAGCCGGCAGAGAGTAAATCAGTAGGCAGTAGGCAGTAGGCAATCGGCAGTCTGAACTGACGACTGAAGACTGCGGACTGAAGACTGTAGACTGTGGACTGCAGACTGCCTACCACGATCCCCCTGCTCCGCCGCCGCCGAAGCCGCCGCCGCCGAAACCGCCGAAGCCACCGCCGCCACCTGAAAAGCCGCCGCTGCCACGTCCGCCGGTGAAGCCGCCCCAGCTGCCTCCGTGCGACCTTCCGCCGCCAAGCATGCCCAAAAGGAGCCACAGCGGGAGGTTCTGCGTGCCGCTCCTCCGTATATGCCGGTTGTTGGAGCTGCCGGAAGATACAGCTATGATGAAGATAATGAGAATAATGAAGAAGATGATGCCGGGAACCGCACCCGATGAGTCTCCCTCGGCATAACTGTCGTAACTGTACTCCCCGGCTGCCAGTGACATGAGTACGTCAGTGCCGGCATCGAGGCCTCCGTAATAGTCGTTGGACCGGAATCGGGGCAGTATCTCCCTGTCGATGATCTCAGCGCATGCTATGTCAGGTATGGCGCCCTCGAGGCCATAACCCGTGGCGATGAAGATCTGGCCGTCTGACCTTTCACTTTTTGTCTTCACCAGGATGAGCACACCGTTGTTGAAATCGCCCTGACCAACACCCCAGTCCCTGGCTACCCTGTAGGCAAAGTCAGACCGGTCATATCCCTGCAGGTCATCAACGATCACCACGGCTATCTGGTTAGAGGTGGTGTCATTGAAAACGACAAGCTTATCCTCCAGTGCCCTCATCTCAGCGGAAGAGAGTACTCCTGCAAAGTCATTGACGAGCCGCGGCGGATCAGGCCTGGGCAGCAATGTCTGGCCGGTCGCCGCCGGGGGCGCAATCATGAACAGTAACAGGGCTGCCGTAAAAGTTAACCTTTTCATGATCAGAGTCCCGGTTCAGTTATGTCAAAGGAGATTGTATCAGAGAGCTCATTGATGTCATTGGCGACGTAGGGAAAATGTTCCTTCAGCTGCTCGCCGGCCATCAGTATCCCTTCGGCGAGACCCTCGGCAAACTTCTCCTCACTGAAACGCATCTTCATATGATCACGTATGTTGTCCCAGAATCCTATGGGCACCACGCTGTTAATGCCGCTGTCACCGATTATTGCAAAGCTGCGCTCCCTGAGGGCGAGATAGATCAGCACGCCGTTGCGGTCAGCGGTCTTATGCATCCCCAGTCTTCTGAAGAGCCAGGCCGCCTCATCAAGGACATCAGCCTTGCAGGAGGTCTCCACATGCACCCGTATCTCACCCGAGGTTGCATGTTCTGCCTCCCTGATGGCCCTGACAACAGCCTCCTGCTGCTCAGCAGTGAAAAATGATGCAGCCTTCATCCCCGGATCCTCAGAACTGTACCGTCGGAGCTGTCTCCGTTCCCTCCTGTGCCTCAAAATAGGGTCTTGAGTCAAACTTTGAGAGAGAGGCGATCAGATTGTTCGGGAACTGCTTTATAAAGGTGTTGTACTCCCTGGCGGCGTCATTGAAGTTATTCCTGGCAACGGCTATCCTGTTCTCCGTGCCTTCGAGCTCAACCTGCAGATCACGGAAGTTCTGCGTGGCCTTGATGTCGGGATAGCGCTCCACCACCACCATCAGTCGCTGCAAAGCCGAGCTTACTTCACTCTGGGCTGCCTGGAACTGCTCCAGCTGTTCAGGGGTGATGTTTGAAGGATCAATGGTCATCTGGGTTGCCCTGGCCCTCGCCTCTATGACCCGCGTCAGTGTCTCCTGCTCAAACTCGGCAGCTCCCTTGACGGTATTTACAAAATTGGGAATAAGGTCAGCCCGGCGCTGATACTGTGTCTCTACATTGCTCCATTCCGTGGATACCTTCTCATTCATAGGGATGATCCTGTTGTAGATACCCACACCCCATGATACAATAAGCAGCAGAACAACAAGTACAATCACAATGGTGCCGATCCTGCCTAAAGGTTTCTTTTCCATTTTTCAGTCTGTTTTGTTTCAGACCCAAACTTACATAAAAACGGTTGATATTGTACACGGAGGCAAAAATCAAGGGTGATGCCTCTTATACAGGAAAAAAGTAATTGAACTTCCCCCGGCAGAGGTTGCCGCAATCCAATTGCAGACATCTGCACCGGAAATCTTTTTTCGGGCAGAGTTTTCCCGCGATGTTAATTAATGTAATTTTGAGCCAAAACCGCAGTATAATGAAAACTGTTGCCATCATTGCCGGGGGAAATTCATCGGAATACCCTGTGTCGGTCAGAAGTGCCAGAAGCGTTGCCTCGGCACTGGAAGGGAAGTATGAAACCTACATCATAACAGTCAGGGGGATCGACTGGTACTGGGAAGACCCGAAGGGACGGCTTTTCAATATAGACAAGAATGACTTTTCACTGAAGCTCGATGAGGGCAGGGTCAGGTTTGATGCCGCCTTCATTGCCATCCACGGTACTCCGGGTGAGGACGGGCTCCTGCAGGGTTACTTTGACATGACGGGGATACCCTATACCAGCTGCAGCTCCTTCGTGTCAGCGCTGACTTTCAACAAGCAGGCATGCAAGCTTTACCTCTTTGAATACGGGATACCCATGACCGGCGGGCTGCTGATAAGAAAAGGCCAGCAGTTTGATGCCGAAAGGATAGTTACGGAGATCGGGCTGCCCTGTTTTGTCAAGCCCAATGCCAGCGGCTCCAGTTTCGGTGTGACCAAGGTGAAGGAGGTGGGCGGGTTTGCCCCTGCAGTGGAGGCGGCACTGACGGAAGGAGATGAGGTGCTTGTAGAATCGTTCATGCCGGGCACTGAGGTTGCCTGCGGCGTCGTAAAAACCAGAGACAAAAAGATCGTGATGCCGGTTACTGAGGTGGTCCCGAAAAAGGAGTTTTTCGACTATGAGGCAAAATATACCGAAGGCTTCTCCGAGGAGATCACCCCGGCACGGCTGTCTGACGAGATGACGAAAAGGATCCGGGAGCTCTCATCAGAGATATGTGACCTGCTGGGCTGCAAGGGTATTGTAAGGGTAGACTTCATAATCACACCTGACGGGCCGCAGTTCCTTGAGATAAACACCATTCCGGGCATGACGCCCGAGAGCATCCTTCCCAAACAGGCCGCTGTGCATGGCATCTCCCAGACTGAGCTCTATTCAATGGTGCTGGAGGATCTCTTCTGATTTCGCGGCCGGAAGCCTGCATATGCGCCGCAACAAAGCAGTTCCGTATCAGCTGCACTCCTGCTTCTCGCGGGTCTCTATCATCCTTTCCAGGAACCTGGTCACCGACGTCTGCCTGGTGAAGTTGTAGGTGGCCTTTGTAGGCCCCTTGCCCACCTTGATCGTCACAGCACTGTCAGGAAGCGCTGCAAAGAGCTCCTCGTCAGTCTTGTCATCGCCGATGGCCAGCACAAAGTCATTCCTCCCCGATGCCATCAGCTTCATGGCTGCAGTACCTTTATTGTATCCGGCCATCTTTACCTCCACAACCTTATGGCCGTCAATGATCTGCAACGGCATGTTCAGTATCATCTCCTCCAGCTCACCCTTCAGCTCTATGGCCCTTAGTGCCGACAGATCCTCGTCGGCATTCCGGTAGTGCCATGAGAGTGAAGCCCTCTTCTCCTCAACAAACGACCCTTTGCAACGGTTGGTGAACCTGTTCATGACGGGCATAATCCCCTCCTTCCAGGTAGCATCCTGTCCGAGTGACGACTCCCACTCCCCGCCCGCATACCTGATGAAGGCCCCGTGTTCTGCCACCAGGGTCACATTGACCTCTGAGAACCACCTGTCAAGGAAATCCCTGTTCCTGCCGCTGATGATCACCAGGTCAGTAACCGCTGCCAGCCTGACAGTAAGATCAACAAGCTTTGTCTCAGGTACCGCCAGCTCAGGCAACTCACGTATAGGTACCAGCGTTCCGTCATAATCGAGGAACAGCACCGGCGACGAAGCCTTGCAGAATGACGTTATAATCCTGTCTTCTATGTCCTTGTTTATTAACCTTATACGATAACTCTCCCTGTCAGCCTTCACCTTTACGGTAGTGCGTAGTATATCATCAGCCCATGAGAAGACATCATAGTCGCGGATCCTGTTTTTCATCGCTTCGAGGCGCTTCTGCTTCTCTTCATCCTTCATCGTCAGTGCTTCATGAACGGCATCAGCCATCTGACTTATGTCTGACGGGTTGACCAGCACCGACTCTCCCATCTCTGCAGCAGCACCGGCAAGCTCACTCAGGATAAGCATTCCTGCCCGTTTATGCTGGGCAGCCACATACTCCTTGGCTACCAGGTTCATCCCGTCGCGCAGAGGCGTCAGCAGTCCTACGTCACTGTGAGAATAGAGAGCAACCAGCTCATTGAATTTCAACGACCGGTACTGGTAGATGATGGGATTCCAGTCCAGAGTGCCATATTTGCCGTTTATGCGTCCCACCGTGGCTTCTATCTCCTTTTTCATCTCCTGGTAACGGACGATGGTGTCGCGTGATGGGACCATCACCATGTTGAAGATCACCCTTCCCCTCATACCGGGATAACGCTCCAGGAAGAGCTCGAAGGCTGAGAGCCTGTTGAGGAAACCCTTGGTGTAGTCCAGCCTGTCAACAGAGAAGATCAGAAGACGGTCTCTCTTTTGCTTCCGTATCCGTGAAATATATTTCTCCGTCTCCGGCAACAAAACAGCATCATGGAATTTGTGGAAGTCTATGCTGATGGGGAAGGCATCTGCCCTTGAATAGACATCCTCGGCAGTGACCGTGTTGAGCGAAATTTCATAGCCGAGACATCTTCGTACCGACTTCAGAAAATGCTGTGCATAATCATGAGTGTGAAACCCGATAAGGTCAGCACCCAGCAGTCCCTGCAGCAGAGCCTTCTGATATCCGTCGGGCATGATGCGGAAGACCTCGTATGACGGAAACGGAATGTGCAGAAAGAAAGCCACTGACGCCTCAGGAAACTCTTCGCGTACCATTGCCGGCAGAAGAAATAGCTGGTAGTCATGTATCCAGACAAAGTCACCAGGCCGGATGATCTTTCTCAACTCCTTATAGAACAACTCATTGGCCTTTTTATAACTCTCAAAATAACCCTGACCGAAGACAGCCATCGACGGAAAATAATGAAACAGCGGCCAGACTAGGTCATTGCAGAATCCCCCGTAGAACTTCTCATTCACACTCTCGGGTATCCTTACCGAACTCAGCTCAAAAGTCTCCTTAACCTCAGGGAGTGCGTTCAGACGCTCATTGTCGTAGTCGCCCTTTCCGACCCAGACGGTTTTCTCCATTGTCTCATTCTCGCTTTCCGACTTCATTCTCTGGGTAAGGGAAAGCACAGCGGAGACCAGTCCACCGGTGTTCTGAACAGCGGTAAGGTTCCCGTTGCGGTGCTTGAGAGTGAAGGGCAGCCTGTAGGCTACTATCACTATCCTTTTGAAATCTGAGGATTTGCTTTTGCTCATCTCCTTTTGTTTTTATAAGAAATTGTCACCTCCGGCATGTGAGGACAGGCTTTAAATTATAGAAATACCGGCCTGTCAAGCCTTGCTGCTATCCGGTATATTGCATTCATCAGTCCTACGTGGCTGTAGGTCTGAGGGAAGTTGCCCCACTGGCTTCCGTCGCGTCCGGCGTCTTCGCTGAAGAGGCCCAGGTGATTTGAGAACTCCAGCAGCTTCTCAATGGTTCTGATTGCATCATCCAACCTGCCTGTACAGGCCAGCGCCTCGGCGTACCAGAAGGCACATACCAGGAAGGTTGTCTCCGGCTTGCCGAAGTCATCCTCATGAATATACCTGTACAGCAGTCCCTCGTCAGTCTTAAGGTGTTCTGCCAGGGCGTCAAGGTGATCCCGTGCCCTGACCCCTGCCGGATCGAGGTAGTTCATGGTGATGAGATGAATGGTGGCGGCGTCATAGTTTTTATTCCCTACAGCCTGCATATAAACCTTGAGGTCTGGCTGGTAGCACATCTCTATCTTTTCCGCGGCCCTGACAGCCAGCTTCTCTGCCCTTCTCTTCATGTCGTTGTCCGCAAAGCTGGCTCCTATCTTCTCTGCTGCCCTGGCACCGGCCCAGTGAAAGAGGAAGGTGTAGCAGTTCTCCTGCATCCTGTTGCGGAATTCCCATATTCCCGCATCAGGCTTCTCCATCGTCTCCTCAATGCGACTGAGGAGCCAGTGGATCACCTCCCTCGACTTACTGTATGAGAGGTAGTTCAGCCTTCTGTCAATATAGAGCGGCAAGAGGCTGACAAGCACCTGCCCGTAGATGTCATACTGCTCCTGGTTATAGGCGTCATTGCCCAGGTGAACGGGTTTGTTGCCAAGATAGCCATCCAGATCCAGATCCTTCTCCCTGGGGACTGCAGTGCCAGCGATAGTATACATGGGCCTGATCTTCTGCTGCTCGGTCAGAATGATATTCTGTATGTAGAGAAAATAGCGCTCCAGCTCTTCAAAGTGACCAAGGTTATTGAAGGCATTGAGAGTGTAATAGGAGTCCCTCATCCAGCAATAGCGGTAATCCCAGTTCCGGCCTGCCCCGGGTGCCTCCGGCAGGCTCGTGGTGCCCGAGGCTATGATGCCGCCCGTATCCTCAAACTGATGAAGCTTCAGCACCAGGGCGGACCTGATGATCTCATCCTGAAAGATATTGGGTATGGAGGTGGTCTTGATCCAGTGCAGCCAGTATTTGGTGGTTTTGTCAAGGAAATCCTCGGCAGTAGCCTCCAGGGGGGCCTCCAGGGGTACTCCGTATGTGAATGCCAGATAGCAGGTGTCATTCAGCAGAAACGACTGGTTGTTGACAATGTATGTAAGCGGGATATTGGTAGTCAGCCTGACCTGCGACTCAAGATTCAGAAACCTGATATGGTTGCTGCCGGCAACGATCTCGGGCCTGAAGGTACCGTATCTGCCAACAGGCTCGCACCTGACATTGATGAACGGGTTGCCCTCTATGGGCTCAATCTTGCGTATGAGCATCAGGGGCCGGTAGTAGCGGTCGTATTGGTAAAACCTGGGGGCAAAGTCCGTAACCCTGAACCTGCCGTCGTCAGTGGTGAACTCTGTGGTCAGGATATTGGTGTTGCGGATATATTCCTGACAGGTGTAGAAATTATCTTCTGAGGGCCTGATGGAAAACTCACCTCCCTCTTTGCCGTCGAGCAGCGAACCGAAGAGGAAGCTGCTGTCAAAACGTGGCAGGCACATCCATGTTACATCTGCACTCTTGTTGATATAGGCCAGGAATGAGCAGTTGCCCACGATTCCCATCTCATATTTGTGAATGTTATCCATCTATCTCTGATTTCATAAAACGATGCGGCGGACATGCACCGCCGTCGGGATGATGTCATGCCCTGCCAGGGCATTTTTACAATATAGTCAATTATTCCGTACCGAAGCTCAACGATTCAAACCTGTACGAATCAATGGGCGCACATGAGCATACCAGGTTGCGGTCTCCGTAACCGTTGTCCACCCTGCCAACCGAGGGCCAGAATTTATTCTCGGCTAGCCATGGCAGCGGATAGGCAGCTTTCTGACGCTGATAGGCATGACTCCATTGGTCGGAGATAACCGACGCGGCTGTATGGGGTGCATTCTTAAGCACATTATCCTCCCTGTCTGCCTTGCCTTTTCTTATCTCCTCTATCTCCTGCCAGATGCTTCTCATGGCATCGATGAACCTGTCGAGCTCTGCCTTTGGCTCCGACTCTGTCGGTTCAACCATCAGCGTGCCGTGCACGGGGAAGGAGAGCGTAGGAGCATGAAAACCGTAATCCATCAGCCTCTTGGCTATATCCGACTCATCCACACCCGCATCCTTGAAGCCCCGGCAGTCAAGGATCATCTCATGTGCACAGCGGCCGTTGGCGCCTGTGTACAGCACCTTGTACATCTCTCCCAGTGCTGCTGCCAGGTAATTGGCATTGAGGATGGCATATACCGTTGATTTTGTCAATCCTTCAGCGCCAAGCATCATCACATAGGCATGGCTGATTGTCAGTATGTGAGCGCTGCCGAACGGCGCTGCCGCCACCGCGGTAATGCCGTGGCTGCCACCGGTCTTCACCACCGGATGTGATGGAAGAAACTCTGCAAGCTTGCTGTTGCACAGTATGGGCCCCATGCCCGGTCCGCCGCCGCCGTGAGGTATGGCAAAGGTCTTGTGCAGGTTGAGGTGGCAGACGTCGGCTCCTATGTGCCCCGGACTGGTAAGTCCTACCTGTGCATTCATGTTGGCGCCATCCATGTAGACCAGACCTCCGTTATCATGAACTATGCCTGTCATCTCCATTATGGCCTCTTCAAACACCCCGTGCGTAGAAGGATAGGTGATCATGGCGGCACTCAGGCTGTCACGGTTCTCAACTGCCTTCTTCCTCAGGTCTTCAACACTGATGTTACCATGTTCATCGCACTCCACCACAACCACCTTCATGCCTGCCATGGCCGCGCTTGCGGGGTTGGTGCCGTGCGCAGAGGAGGGTATCAGCACCACATTGCGGTGCCCCTCGTTACGGCTTATGTGATACTGCCTGATTACCATCAGCCCTGTATATTCCCCCGCAGCGCCGGAGTTGGGCTGGAACGAGACCGCCTCAAAACCGGTGATCTCCTTCAGTGCCTCGCCCAGCTCTTCCATAAGCCTGTGATACCCCTCAGCCTGGCTGACAGGGACGAAGGGATGTATGTTCGCGAACTCCGGCCAGCTCATGGCAAACATGGAGGCGGCAGGATTGAGCTTCATGGTGCAGGATCCCAGCGGTATCATGCCGTTGGCCAATGAGAAGTCCTTGCGCTCCAGCATCTTGATATATCGCATCATGTCGGTCTCGCTGTGGTAGCTGTTGAAGGTGCGCTCCTGCAGGTACGGTGAGGTACGCTTGAATTTATCGTCTATGCAGAAGCAGTCGCACAGTGCTGTCACCTCCTCTGCCTTTTTGCCCGCCGCCTCGGCAAAGACGGAGACAATATCATTTATCTCCTTCAGGGTGGTGAGCTCATCCGTGCTTATGACTGCACAGTTGCCGCACTGGTACCAGAGATTTATGCCCTTGCCCAGCGCGATCTTTTCAATCATGTCAGCGGTAACGCCAGGTACGGCCTGTACACGTATGGTGTCAAAGAACTGATCATGCCTTATGGTATATCCCAGGTCACGCAGTGCTTTTGCAAGCGTGCATGCCGCGGAGAAGATATGCATGGCTATGCGCCTGATGCCTTCCGGGCCGTGATACTGGGCATACATTCCCGACATGGTTGCCAGCAGTGCCTGTGCAGTACATATGTTCGAGGTGGCACGCTCACGCTTGATATGCTGCTCGCGTGTCTGCAGGGCCATGCGCAGTGCATGGTTGCCGTGCACGTCTACGGAGACGCCGATGATGCGGCCCGGCATGCTGCGTTTCAGCTCATCGCGGGTGGCGAAGAAGCCGGCATGAGGACCGCCGTAACTCATCGGCAGCCCGAAACGCTGGTTGGAGCCATACACAATGTCGGCACCCCACTCTCCGGGAGGCGTCAGCAGGGCGAGACTCATCAGGTCAGCACCCACGGCCACCAGAGCTCCGGCGGTATGCGCGTTCTCTGCCATCTTACGGTAGTCACGAATCTCACCGCTGGCAGAAGGATACTGAACCAGCACTCCGAAAACCGTGTCGTCAGCCTCAAAACCGGCATAGTCGCCAAACTCTGTCTTTATCCCCATGGGGGCGGCACGGGTGATGAGCACGTCACGCGTCTGCGGGAAGACCGAGTGATCAACCAGGAACCTGTTTGCTCCTGCCTTTACCTTCTCCCTCGACCTTGCTCCGAACATCATAAGCATGGCCTCACCGGCTGCAGTGGCTTCATCAAGGAGTGAGGCATTCGCAATATCCATGGCCGTGAGGCTTGTAACCATGGTCTGGAAGTTAAGCAGCGCCTCCAGCCTGCCCTGAGATATCTCTGCCTGGTAGGGAGTATATGAAGTATACCATGCCGGATTTTCAAGTACGTTGCGCACAATCACCGGCGGCACTGCCACCCCGTAATAACCCTGTCCGATAAAAGAACGGTACTGCCTGTTGAGACCGCCCAGCTTCCGGAGGTGCGAGAGATACTCCTGCTCACTCATCGCCGGAGGCATCTCAAGAGGCCTGTCAAGCCTTATCGAAGCAGGAACAGTCTGCCCTATAAGCTGCTCCGCTGTATCTACTCCAATGGTTTTGCACATCTCAGCGGCATCGCTCTCACGCGGCCCGATGTGACGGTCAACAAAGTTATCGGTAGTCATGGTATGATTGTTATTAAATTATTTCAGGGATACAGGGCGAATTAACAGAAAGCCGGAGAGAAAAAAAAACATATTCATCATGTTTCAGGTAAAAAACGGATTGCTGCCGATCTCGCGTCCTATTGTTGTTTCAGGCCCGTGACCCGAATATACGACCGTCTCCGGAGGGAGGGCAAAAAGCCTTCTCCTGATGCTGTCTGTCAGCTGCCCGTGGTTGCCTCCCGGGAGGTCGGAACGGCCTATGCTGCCTGAGAAGAGTGCATCACCGGTAAATACAACCCCATCTTTCTCCGCGTAAAAGGCTATTCCGCCGGGTGAATGGCCCGGCACCGCCAGAACCTCAAGGCTCACCCCGGCAGCCGTCACCACCTCGCCGTCGGACAGGTATCCCTCAGGCTCCGGGGGCTCATCCATGGCGAGTCCGAACATGAGGGCATGCTTCGGCGCGTTGAGCTGGTTCTGTCTGTCACCTTCGTGATACCATGTTCGCAGTCCGTACCTCTCAAGCATGAAGCGGTTTCCGAAGAGATGGTCAAGGTGGCAGTGGGTGTTGAGAAGCAGCCTGGGCTCGAGACCTGCATCGGCAAGCAGCTGTTCCAGCCTCTGCTCTTCACTCCTGCCGTAACAGCCGCAGTCGATGACTATGCATCCTGCATCATCTCCTGAAACAATATAGGTGTTGACCGCGATCGGGGAAAATACCTCTTTGTATATCTTCATGACAATTTCATCTGTTGTTGCCGTTGGCAATGCCTTTCAGCATCGGGACAAAGACGAAATAGCCGTGGGTAGTTATCTCCCAGTCATCTTCGCCCGTGCGGGTATAAAGCGTCATCACCTGTGAATCCCGTTCTCCGCGGGGCACCACCAGCCGACCCCCGATGCGGAGCTGCCTGAGCAGCTTCTCAGGCACCTCGGCTGTCGCTGCCGTGATGATGATGCCGTCATAGGGTCCGTACTGAGGCTGCCCCTCATAGCCGTCGCCAAGGAAACAGTGGATCCGGTAACCCATGCCGGAGAGCATGGTCTGTGCCTTGCGGTGGAGCTCCCGCTGTCTCTCTATGGTGTAGACCTTCACCCCCAGCTCCGCCAGTATTGCAGCCTGGTAGCCTGACCCGGTGCCTATCTCCAGCACCCTGTCACGCTTGCCGACATTGAGCAGTATAGTCTGTACGGCTACGGTATAAGGCTGCGAGATGGTCTGCCCTGCTGAGATGGGAAAGGCCTTGTCCTGGTAGGCATGCTTCAGAAAGGCATCATCCATGAAGATATGGCGCGGCACCCTGTTCATTGCCTCCAGCACCCTCTCATCAGTGATGCCCTTGGAACGCAACTCTTCTATCAGCTTCCTTCTTTTGCCCCTGGCTTCAAACGACTCTTCTATCACTCCTGAATGATTTTGGTCTAAAAATAACAGATATCTTTGCATATCGCTTGCCTCACCTGATGAAAAAGTTTGCCCGCAGAATAAGACTTGCCTATATTCTCTCTGACTTCACCGGATCAGCCATCGCATGGGCTCTCTTTTACCTCTTCCGGAAGTACTTCATCGAGACCAGGCTTTACGGCGAATACTTCCATATGGAGCTTGGCAACAAATTCTATTTAGGCATCCTAATCATACCTCTCTTTTTTCTCTTTGTCTTTGCCATGGCCGGCTTTTACTCGGACACTCTCCGCCGTTCGAGGCTTCTTGAATTCGGCAAATCTCTGGTGATCACGCTGGCTGCCGTGGTCATCCTCTTCTTTGTGCTGGTGCTCGATGATGCGGTGGGAGACTACTCCACCTATTACAGGTCGTTTCTGGTGCTCTTCGCCCTGGAGTTCCTGCTGACATGGCTCCCCCGCTTCACAATAACCTCCCTGGTTTCCGGGAAGATACACAGGCGTGAGGCCGGGTTCCGCACCCTGATAGCAGGCAGCAACGGCAAGGCAGCCAGGCTGATAAGCGAGATAACAGGTGAAAAGATGCCGGCAGGAAATCTTCTTGCAGGTTATATCAGCGTCGACGGCTCGGAGGGTCAGTCTCTTGCCGGGAAGGTGCCGTGGCTTGGCAGGGATGAAGATATTGTGGAGATCATTGAGAAGCATGATATTGATGAGGTCATCCTGGCGCTCGAGGATAACGAGTATGAGAGGGTGGAGAGCCTGGTGAACAGCATCTGTTTCCGCGATGTGCTGGTAAAGGCCGTACCCTCAATGCGGCAGGTCATAGCCGGTCACGTGGAGGCCGGGCCTATCTATGCCACCCCCCTGCTGAGGGTCTCTTACCGGGAAATGCCGCACTGGCAGCAGATGGTCAAGCTGCTGCTCGATTACTCACTGGCGGCGACAGCCCTGGTGCTGCTGTCTCCACTGATGGCCGCGCTGGCCATCCTTATCAGGAGATCGGGAAAAGGGCCCGTGATATTCAGGCAGGAGAGGATAGGCCGTCACGGCCAGCCCTTCATGATATACAAGTTCAGGTCGATGGAGGACGGCGCGGAGCCCGACGGGCCTCAGCTTGCTGTCAGGGGAGACAGGCGCATCACACCTCTCGGGCGCTTCATGAGAAAGCACAGGTTTGACGAGATACCCAACTTCATCAACGTCCTCAGGGGCGAGATGTCACTGGTGGGCCCGAGGCCGGAGCGGAGGCACTACATTGAGATGATCAGGGAACAGGCACCGCACTACAACAGGGTGCTGGCCGTGAAGCCGGGCATCACCTGCTGGGGGCAGGTCAAGCTGGGATATGCTTCCGACATTGACACCATGCTCGAAAGGCTTGAGTATGACCTGCTGTACCTTGAGAACGTCTCCCTCTTCCTGGACCTGAAGATAATATACTACACCCTCGGCACAATCATCAGGGGCAGGGGTCTTTAAGTTTCATTATATTTGCTGTAATATAATGCATGAATTATGAAAGCAGCAGTAGTTATCTCAGGATGCGGTGTCTTCGACGGAGCGGAGATACATGAGACGGTCATGACATTGTATGCACTCGACAAATACGGATGTTCTTACCAGCTCTTTGCCCCCAACGTGATGCAGCATCATGTAATCAACCATATCACCGGCGAGGTGATGCAGGAGTCGCGCAACGTCCTTATTGAATCTGCCCGGATAGCCAGGGGAAAGATAAAGGCCCTTACAGAATACAGGGCAGCGGATTTTGACACCCTTTTCTTCCCGGGTGGTTTCGGAGTGGCCAAGAACCTCTGCACCTACGCCTTCGACGGACCTGAATGCAGCGTCGACAGGGTTGTGGAAGAGGCCATACGCACAACTCACAAAGCCCGCAAACCGATCGGTGCACTCTGTATCTCACCAGTGCTGATAGCAAGGGTTCTGGGCGACGTGACCGTCACCGTCGGATCTGACGCCACCACCGCCGGGCATCTTGCTGAACTCGGGTCAAGACATGAGCGTAAGGCCCACGGAGAAGTTTCAGTCGACACGAAAAACCTCATAGTAACTGCCCCCTGCTACATGCTGGATGCGACACTCACGGACATTGCCAGCGATGCAGAGGAGGTTGTGAAAGCACTGATGGAACTGGCAGAGAGGGGCTGAGCGGAACTTGCCGGCTTCTTTACCAAAAAGAAAAGCTCAAAAATAGAGTAATCCCAGTCAGCAGGCGTTCAGAGCCTGCCGGCTTCTATGTCTCTCACTATAAGCTCAATAAGATAATCATCACCGGCAGGCTCATAGCTGGCCTTCAGGTCTGAACCGAAAATGCGTGCTATGCTCTGCCAGAAGGTAGCGGCAAACTTTCCCCGGTAATCCCTGATGAGATCGTATGATGTGAGCTGTGTCTCACGGTCAATCAGCTTGATCAGTATCTTTCCCTGGGTGAAGGTGAGCTTCCTGATGTCACCCTCATAGGTTTTGAAAAGATCCTTTTCATACTGTCTCAGAAAATTGTCCTTTGCCCGATCGCTGGGCAGCATCTCGAGTGTCCTGTTTATACGACCGAACTCGTCCCTGACTATCAGTGCATAGGGGTAGACACGGCGCACATTGTAGACAAGCCTGGCGTGCCTTCTGAAGTTGAATCGCACCTCGCGCGGAGCCTCATCAATGACGGTGATCTCATCCAGCTCAACGAGCGGATAGGTCTGCCCGTCAAAGGTCGCTGACTTCAGTACATGAAGTATCTTTACAACGGTATCGGCCTCTGTGGTGTCAGGCGTCACCATGCCTGGCTTCTGGCCGTAGGAAACCAGAAGTGACATCAGTATCAACACTATTGCGAACAGCCGTTTCATAATTCCCTGCAAATTTAACCAATTGTCGTGCCAAAGGTTTCATACTGCAACAAAACTGACAGATGTCATCAGCCAATCCACTATCCTGTTGCCCTGATTCATTAACACCGGATGGCACTCCTCTGTTTTGTGACCCGGGAAGATCCCGTGATTTTATGTAAGTTTGAGGAGCAATGAACGACAAGCCTTCCATAGATGAACTTGAGGACGGGTCTGCCTGGGAGAAGGTGCTGACCCTTGCCTATGATGACCTGGCCCCGTTTGTCATCAGCGGGCTCAGAACCCTGACACTGCCCATGATGATGGTATGGACGGTTGCCGTCGTCTCTGCGGCACTGACGATTTTGCTGTGGCCCCGTTCTGCGGGCACTCCTGAACATCCGGGAGTACTGACGGGACTGGCTGCGGGACTCATCCTGATACCCCTGCTGCTTGTTCCGCTGCACGAGCTGCTGCACCTCATACCGTTCAGGCTGGCCGGCGCCAGGGATATCAGGGTGGGTGCAGACCTGCGGCAGGGGATTGTCTATGTCACCGCCCACCGTTTTGTCGCCGGGTTGAACCTCTTTGCCGTTGTAGCCCTTACTCCCTTTCTGGCTGTCACCGCCTCCATGGTTGCAGTGATCTTTTTCGTGCCACCCTGGTGGCAGTGGGTGCTGACCCTGGCTCTCCTGGCCCACACGACGATGTGTGCAGGCGATGCCGCACTGCTGGGCCACCTGGGGCGTTACAGGGGACGCAAGGTCTATACCTGGGATGACGCTGACAAAAAGGAGGCATATTTCTATGCATCAATAACACCTGAAGAATGATCCTGGCCTCGCAAAGGCATGGACAGGTCATCATCTCACTGCTCACCGACTATCATGGTTAACCTTTGTTAACTGCTCCTCAGGTTAGAGATTATTTAATTATTTTAACAGCCCAAAAGACCATCTGTATGAGCAGCTTCTCGCAAACCCTGAAAAAATTCCCTGGCCTCTTCTGGATCTCCAACGTCATTGAGCTGTTCGAACGGTGGGGATGGTACGCCTTCTATAACGGGTTCTTTGCCATATACCTTACCTCTGCCAAAGAGACGGGTGCACTCGGATTCACCAACGGGGAAAAAGGATTGATCATGGGCACGGGATCAATGATTCTGTACCTCCTTCCGGTAATAACCGGTGCCATCGCAGACAGGATAGGCTACAAGAAGGTGCTTATCGTCTCCTTTCTGACATATATACTCTCCTTTTTAATGCTGAGCCGGTTCGAGACCTTCGGAGCCATATTCGCCGCATTCATACTCCTGGCAGTTGCCGGGGCCCTGTTCAAACCCATCATCTCGGGAACAGTTGCCAGGGTGACCAACAGGGAGACGGCTTCACTCGGCTTTGGCATATTTTACATGGTGATCAATATCGGCGGCTTCATCGGCCCCTTCGTGGCCAGCCTGATGTACAAGCACAACTGGGATATGGTCTTCTATATGTCTATGGCGGCAATGGCTCTCAACTTCCTGCTCGTAATGCTTTTATACCGGGAGCCGGCCTTGACTGGCACAGACAGTACCTTTTTTCAGAATATAGGCATTGCATTCAGGAACATCGGGGTGACTCTCACCGACTGGCGTTACCTTCTTTTCCTGCTGATAATCGGTGTCTTCTGGACAGCCTACAACCAGCTTTACTACTCCTTTCCTGTTTTCCTTGAGTCGTGGGTGAACCTTGACAAGATGTCGGTCACCCTGGGGCTCGAACCGGGGACCGTCACCACCGTTACAATCTCCAGCCTGGCCTCTTTCTTCATAATTCTTTTCCAGCTGGTGATCTCGTCGGTGACTGCCGGCTTCCGGCCATTGAACAGCATCATGAGCGGAATCTTCATACTGGCAATAGGCCTGGGTATGATGTTCGCCAACCTCAATCCGTGGATCATAGTCCTCGGGGTGCTGATCTTCAGCATCGGAGAGATGGCCTCCTCACCCAAGATACAGGAGTACCTTGGCGGCATAGCCCCGCCTGACAGAAAAGCACTTTACATGGGAACGGCATTCCTCCCGATAGCACTGGGACACGTCGGTGCCGGCTGGGTCTCCGGCAAACCCTACGAACAGGCTGCAGACAAACTGCTTCTCCTGCGAAGAGCAGTGGAAGAGAGAGGGTTTGAGATCCCTGATGTATCTGCAACATTCACCCAGACAGACTATTACACAAGAGCCCAGGAGCTTTTCGGCATGGATGCACAGCAGCTCACCAGGTACCTGTGGGATACATACAACCCTTCAAGGGTGTGGATGATGTTTGCGGCCATCGCCGTTGCAGCCAGCGTGATGCTGTATCTCTATGACAGGCTCATACTCCGGGGAAGAGAGGTGAGTGGAAATGGCAAATAACAGGGAATAGGCAGTAGGCAATAGGCAGTAGTTTGAAAAAACAGATATATGAAAACAAGAATCTTACTTATCGTAATCCTGCTCCTTGGTGCAGTGAACATGACGGCACAGCGACGTGTTGTGAACATGCCGGATGTGCCCGGTTATGTGACGCTTAAGTGTGACTTTCACATGCACACTGTCTTTTCCGACGGCCTGGTCTGGCCCACAGTACGTGTTGACGAGGCGTGGCGCGACGGACTTGATGCAATATCAGTCACCGACCATATCGAGTACCAGCCAAGAAAAAAGTACATCCCCACAGACCATAACGCAGCCTGGAATATTTTACAGAATACGGCCAGAGACCGTAATATCATCCTCATCCACGGCACAGAGATCACCCGCAGCATGCCTCCCGGACACCTCAATGCGCTTTTCATCACCAATGCCGACTCTCTTGACAGGGAGGATTTCATGGAGGTCATCGAAACAGCCATCGGTCAGGGTGCCTTCATCCAGTGGAATCACCCGGGATGGAAAGCACAGGAGCCGGACGGAATTCCAAAATTCTATCCTGTGCACAGAGAGCTCATTGCCAGGGGATGGATGCACGGGATAGAGTTTGCCAACGAACACGAATACTATCCCCTGGTGATGGATATGTGCCTCGACAACAGTTTGGCGGTGATGGGCAACAGTGATATCCACGGCGCAATCAGTGAAGAGTTCAGTCCGGCACAGTACTCTCACCGGCCCATGACCCTTGTCTTTGCCCGGGAGCGTACCGCCGCCGCCCTGAAAGAGGCATTGTTCGCCGGTCGTACGGCAGTATGGCACGGTGACATCCTGGCAGGTCTTGAAGAAAATGTAGCTCCGTTTTTCCGGGCCGCTGTCATCGCCGGAAAGCCATTCCGCGACGACGGAAAGACGATCTGGTTCGAACTGACAAACATCTCTGACCTGCCGATGGAACTCACCGGAGGGCCCGAGGGAGCACCTGCCGCTGTGAGCCTGCCGGCAAGAAGCAGTGTGATTATCAAGGCTGACCGCAGGTACCTTGACGAGCCTCTGACCTACGATGTCAGCAACATCATCACAGGCAGCAACAGTGTCCTGAAAGCTGGCATACGACCGGCAACGGAATAACCGGATCCGTTATGGCCTGCCTGCCGTTCTGTAAAAGACCACGGTAATAATATGCCGGCAAGGGTTATTGGGCCAGCCCCAGGTTCACCGATCCTCCTCTACAGGGGCACAATCCGGAATGAGTAGGCATAACTCCCGTCACGAAGACAGTATTGGGGGTGGGTGCGTGCACCCCATGAGTCATCGCCGCCCACACCCATCTGGCCATAGTCGATATTGACACGCACCATGTCGCGCGGTTTGACATCGTCAATATGGGTGTTGACCAGCCTGGCATCAGGCCTGTATCCGGCCAGGCTGCCCGGCGACTCAAAGTCGTCATGCAGGAAGTTCATTGCTGCAAAGCTGAAGAGGGGGTCGCCCTCCACCCTTATGCCGCGGCCGTCGCCGGCGGTGATGGTGAGCCATCTGGTATCCGTCCTGTACCCGTTCTCCTGGGGCCTGACATAAGGCACATACTGATCAGCCACGCTGCTTTCGTAGATACCGACAAATGCTGAGCTTTTGCGGTCGATATAGTTCTCATGCGGCCCCCTTCCGTACCATGAGAGGGCGGTGAACCTGGCAGGCATGGTCATCTGCATTCCGATACGCGGCACCTCCTCCAGGCTCCTGTCTCTCTTGGTGAATCTGAATGACACATCCACGGTGCCGCCGGCATGTACGGTGTATCCGGTCTCCACCATGGCTATCGTCCTCCCGTCCAGCCCGGGAATATCATATATGAACCCCACCTTTGCACTCTCCATGGCCGGGCGTGATATGTGCGCTGACCTCATCACCGCCTTCTGTCCCGCCTCCCTCCAGTCGGCGTTCCTCCTGTCCATACGGTTGCCGTAGTCATTATCCGTCGGTGCCCTCCAGAAATCGGGCCGCGGGCCTGACAGCAGCAGCTCCTGGCCGCGTACGACATAGGATGTGATGACTCCTGAAGCCATGTCAAAGACAACCGTAAACTCCTCCCCTGCCACGGTGAGCAGGCCCTCTTCACTCTTCAGGTCAAGCAATGCCAGTCTGTCGGCAGCACTCTGCTCTTCCTCACTGTAGAACGGCAGAAGCATCTGCCCGGAAGCATAGAGATGATCCTGCGGTATGATACCCCACTCGTCGCTCCTGGTCATGTAGAAGTTGAGGTAATATTCCGTTCCGGGTTCCGGATCTATGGTTCCGTAGGGCACCTCGACCGTCGCCGAGGATCCGGGAGCCAGATCAAGCTGCTCAAGGTTGCCGGAGTCCGTCAGCACTCCGTCAGCAAGCACCTCCCAGTTGATGGTGAATAGGGAGAGGTTCGTGAAGTCATACTTATTGGTGACTGTGACGAGGCCTTTTGACAGGTCGGCAGGAGTGAAGCCGGCATACTGATACACCTTTTTAACCTCGCTCAGGGCAGGATGGGGCATGCGCTCAGGGCCTACCAGCCCGTTGCAGCAGAAGTTGCCGTCACTGTATGCGCCCACCTCGCCGTAGTCGCCGCCGTAGGCATAGTACTCTTCGCCTTCGTCACTGGTCTCCAGCAACCCCTGGTCCACCCAGTCCCATATAAAACCGCCCTGCAGAATGTCATACTTCTCTATCACATCCCAGTAATCCTGCAGGTTGCCGGTGCTGTTGCCCATGGAATGGGCATATTCGCACATGATGTAAGGCCTGTCATATCCCGCCCTGCCGGCGTTGAGGGCGTACCTCTCCACCTCTTCAATGGAAGGGTACATGGGACACCAGATGTCAGTGTGCCTCTCCGGTGTGTGAGTGATCTTCTCTGCCCTCTCATACTGCACAGGGCGGGTGTTGTCTCTCTCCTTGATCCAGTTGTAGGTAGCAACGAAGTTCTGCCCGTCACCGGCTTCATTGCCCAGCGACCAGGTGATGACCGACGGGTGGTTCTTGTCGCGCTCCACCATCCTCTCAGTACGTAACATATGCTGTGCCAGCCACTCCGGCTTGTGTGCAAGGGTGACATCAGGATTATAGCCGATGCCGTGGGATTCAATATTTGCCTCATCGATCAGATAGAGACCGTACTGGTCACACAGCTCGTAGAAACGCTCCGGCTGCGGGTAATGAGAGGTGCGCACGGCATTGATGTTGTGCATCTTCATCAGCCTGATGTCCTTGAGCATCAGGGCCTCGTCTATGGTGTGGCCGTTGACGGCATCATGTTCATGGAGGTTGGTGCCCTTAAGGCTGACAGCCTTGCCGTTGATGAGGAAGCGGCCATCCCTGACCTCGGCGGTGCGAAACCCGATGCGGCTGCTGACACTCTCCAGCACCCGGCCCCTGCTGTCAGCCAGTGTAAGCACCAGAGTATAGAGCGAGGGTGATTCCGCCGACCACTGCTTTACTTCCGGCACCTCCCCCCTGATCTCCACCACCGCCACGCTGTCAACGGCCTCCGCCACCCTGATGTCGCCGAATATCTTGGTATTCCCCTCGTAAACTCCTGCCTCAAGCCTAAGCCCCACAGGCTTCCTGTCACTGTTGGCCACCTCCACGGTCAGGTCGAGGGAGCCGTCGGTGTAGTCATTTACCAGAGTCGACTTTGCAAAATAGTCACGGATATATGCCTTCGGCCTCGCATGAAGCCAGACAGATCTCTTGATACCGCTGAGCCGGAAGAAATCCTGGCACTCGAGATAACTCCCGTCGCTGTACCTGTAGACCTCCACCGCAATCGTGTTGCGGCCCCTCTTCAGCAAAGGGGTGATGTCAAACTCCGAGGTTGTCTTGCTGTCTTCACTGTACCCTGCATACTCCCCGTTAATCCACACATGAAAGGCAGAGCTGACGCCGTCGAAGGTGAGGAAGATCTCCTTATGCTTCCATTCCGCCGGGATGGTGAATGAACGCCTGTAAGACCCTACGGGATTGTCGGAGTGATCAATGAGAGGCGGATTGACCTTGAAGGTATAGCTTGCATTGACATAATACGGTATACCGTACCCTTCCCGTTCCCATGTCGAAGGCACCGCAATCTCATCCCACCCCCGGGTGTCATAGTCATCACGGAAGAACCAGTAGGGACGTTCAGCAGGTACGGCAGAATATCTGAACTTCCAGGTGCCGTCGAGAGACATGACGTCCGGAGACTCCCTCCATCCTGCATTAAGGGCAGTGGCGTTGTCCGGGAAGCTTACCATGGTGGCATGAGGCTTCTCCGTATTGACCGTATTCACCGCGGGATCTTCCCATTCGGGGATTGCCTTTTCCTGCCATTCAACATCGCTGTAGTCGGTGTAGCGATGGCATGCGCCGAAAAGCAATGCCAGCAGGAAAAAAGTGATTAGTCTCTTTTGCATAGCCGGTTGGTTTAGGTCCTCCCCAAATTTAAGAATAATATCCTACCCGGCCTCTCGCGAAAGAGTGAATGTAGAGCGGATCCGCTGGTTACCGCCAGATCCTCAGGGAAGATCCTCCGGCCTGTTGATGTTTGTGAAGGCCTTTGTTGTCCCGGCATCGGAAGGCAGCTCCAGGTATCGGGTGTCGACAAGAGTGTAGAAGTCGATCACCGCCGGGCTGCCGTCGGAGAGGAGATATCTCTTAAGCCTTTCATGTATGGAACAGCTGTATATGGAATGCAATGGTTCAACCAGCCCGTTTACCCTGGGGACAAGGATATCTGATCTCACCCTCAGCATCTCCTCAGACTGCATCCTGATCAGCTTCTCCGAGAGCCACGGCATGTCACCGCCGAAGGCGAACAGCAAAGGTGTGACGGTGGCCTGCATGGCAGACTCGATGCCGGCCAGGGGGCCCAAACCGGCAAAGTTGTCGGCCGTCATGCGCACACCCCGCGGGACAGGACTCCCTTCAGGCCATCCTGCAATAATTATCTCACGGAACAACGGATCCAGAACTGATATGATACGATCGAGGATGGGTACTCCGGCCACCTCAATGAGCGACTTGTTGATGCCGCCGAAGCGTCTGCTCCTGCCTCCTGCGACTATTGCGGCGGTTATGTCTGGAAAAGACTTTTTCAGAACAGTCCGCTTATCTGTCCGTTACTGTCGATGTCAATCTTCTCGGCTGAAGGTGTTCCGGGCAATCCCGGCATGCGCATAATGGCACCGGCAATGGGAACCACGAATCCCGCACCTGATGAGAGCTCCACACGCCTGATGCGTACGGTGAAATCCCTGGGGCGGTTGCGGAGCGACTGATCATCGGACAGCGACTTCTGGGTCTTGGCAATGCAGACAGCAAGGTCGTCCAGACCCAGCTCGTCAATCTTCTTCATCTGCTCCTTCGCCTCGAGGGTATACTCCACATTCCTTGCCCCGTACATCAGTGAGGCTATGGTTTCGATCTTCTTCTCTATGCTCCACGACATGTCATAGAGCGGGGTGAAACAGTCGGCACAGGAATCAGCAGCCTCAACTACGGCTCTGGCAAGCTCCAGGGCACCCTTTCCGCCGTCTGCCCAGGCGGTATTGACAGCCACCCTTACATTGTGTTCTTCACAGTATTTCTTCAGCAGTTCAATCTCTGCATCGGTATCGGAGCTGAAACGGTTGACGGCAACCACGGGCCTGAAGCCGTAGTAGTGCATGTTCTCAATATGCTTGTCAAGATTCTCAAATCCCCTGCTGAGAGCATCGAGGTTTTCGTTCCCCAGCTCAGACAGCTTTATGCCGCCATGGTACTTGAGCGCCCTGACGGTGGCGACAATGACCACCGCATTGGTTTTAAGCTTTCCCACCTGCGACTTGATGTTGAAGAACTTCTCCGCACCCAGCTCGCTGGCAAAACCGGCTTCGGTGACCACATAGTCACTCAGTGAGAGGCCCATGCGGGTTGCCAGTATTGAATTGGTACCCTGTGCTATGTTGGCAAAGGGCCCGCCGTGGATGATTGCCGGTGTCCCTTCCAGCGTTTGTACCAGGTTGGGCTTGAGGGCATCCTTAAGCAGTGCTGCCATGGCACCCTGGGCCCTGAGGTCACGGGCATAGATCGCCCTGCCGTCATAGGTGTATCCGACAAAGATATTGCCAAGACGCTTCTTGAGGTCATCAATGCCGGTAGCCAGGCAGAGAATGGCCATCACCTCCGATGCCGCCGTGATGTCAAAACCCGTCTCCCTGGGAACACCCTGGGTTGTGCCTCCCAGGCCAACCACGATGTCGCGGAGTGAACGGTCGTTCATATCCATCACCCTCTTCCATGCTATGGTTCTGGGATCAATGCCGAGATTGCCGCTCTTCGACTGAATGTTGTTGTCTATCATGGCAGAAAGCAGGTTGTGAGCCTTCTCTACGGCAGAGAGGTCACCGGTAAAATGGAGGTTTATGTCTTCCATCGGTATCACCTGGGAGTAACCGCCGCCGGCAGCTCCTCCCTTGATGCCAAACACCGGGCCAAGAGAGGGCTCGCGAAGCACCACCGTAGCCTTTTTACCCATCTGGTTAAGACCCTGGGTCAGACCGATGGAGGTGGTTGTCTTGCCTTCACCGGCAGGTGTAGGGGTGATGGCGGTCACCAGGATCAGTTTTGCGCGGGCAATGCGTTTTTCATCTATCAGTGCCAGTGGCAGTTTGGCTTTATACTTTCCGTAAAGTTCCAGGTCGTCAGCTTTCAGCCCCAGCTTTTCGGCCACTTCAACTACAGGTTTGATTTTGGCACTCTGTGCAATCTCGATGTCAGTCTTCATTGATGCTTTTTATTTACTCAAATATATATCTATTCACCTAGAGAGAACAAATAAACATTGTGAAAGTTTAGTTCAACAACAATCCGTTTACAAAATTTCCGTGTAACCGGGCGGAGCTGCCATTCTCAGTCTCCACTGCCGCGGGTATCCGTTGTTGACCCTGGTGCCAAGGTTGTTGACAAATCCCAGGGGGACACCTCTGTAGCGGACCAGCACCCTTCCCTCCGGAATTCTCTCCGGCCGTACCGGCTCAAGCCTGAGGAATGCAAGAGCCTCATCACGGTTAAGGTCATATTCGGGAAAGAAACCCGGGATTCGCCTGACTGACATTGCCAGATCATGGGCAGGAATCAGGGTGTTGTTCTTTATCTCGCCGATCATTGTCCCGTACTTGATGACATTCAGTGATCCGCTTATCTGTGAAATGAGGCCCGCGTCCCCGGCAAGGGCAATTATCCTGCCCTCATGGACCGTCACTCTCTCCCTCTCAAAGGATGTAAGTGACTCCGCCGCCTCAAAGGCTCCGGAGAAGGGCCTCATACCCTCACCCCGGGCGTAGGTGCTGCTGCTCTCCCGATTTCCATGATTGCGGTTCCCGGAAGTGCGGCCCTCCCGGATGCCGGTGTTCCGGCTCCCTGCACTGCGCCTCTCACTCTTGCCGGGATTGCGGCTGCCGAAACTGTTCTCCCCGGAGACAGGACTCCCGCTGTTGGTCCTGCTGTCCTCAACGCTCTGTGACGGCTTGCGCAATGCCGCAATGAAAAACCCCTCTCCCCTGACCCTTCCGGGGTGAAAACCGTAGCCGGTCACACCCCTGTACCTGATCTCCGTGATCCCATCCATGGAGGTGATATCTGCAGCCAGCGGCTCAGCTCCGGTCTTCTCACCAAGCCACGAGAGATTTTGCTCATTCTCTGCCGGGTTAAAAGTGCAGGTGGAGTATATGAAGATACCCCCCGGCGTGAGCGCATGCCAGGCCTCCATGACTATCCTGCGCTGTCTTTCGCTGCACAGCCTCGCGTTGGAAGCAGACCACTCCTGCACCGCCACGGGAGAACGAAACATCCCCTCTCCTGAACAGGGGACGTCAGCTACAATGACATCAAAGAAACCGGGAAGAGCTGCAAAACGGGAGGGATCGCTCTGCGTCACCACGGTATTGCCTATACCCCACTTGGTTATGTTCTCGGCAAGTACGGCAGCCCTTGAGGCAATGACCTCATTTGACACCAGCACTCCGTTGTCACCGATAATCGAAGAGAGGTGAGTGCTCTTGCCTCCCGGAGCACCGCAGAGATCAAGGACCCGCAGGCCACGCCGGCCTGCCGTCAGCTGCCTGAAGAATTCACCGGTAAACATGCCCGATGACTCCTGGGGGTAGTAGACCCCTGCGTGAAACAACGGATCAAAAGCAAAAAGGCTCCTGCCAGGGAGATAGTAACCGTCAGGCTCCCAGATTACCCTGTCATACGAGGTGACCGCCTCATTCCACTTACGCCTGTTGACGCGTACCGATGACTCGGCGGGATCCTGCAAGGCAGCGGTGAGGCCTGCTGCATCAATGTACGGCTGACTGGCTATCCGTTCCAGGAATTTCTCGGGAAACATCTCATGTTGCTATTCAGACAAAGATAAGCATTGAGAACAGACCCCATTAAAAAACCGTCCCGGATGATCCGGGACGGCCAAATAATAACCCCTAAAACCTAAAATGTCTTATAATGCAACTTGAACCTAAGAAAAAACATTAAAAGACCAAGTGTAAGATATACACTGTAAAGGCAATGGCAAATATATGTATGACATCATAGCGCCCGGATGACTTATCTCATGTTCCGGACGATTTAACAAAATTTAGGATTTTGCCTAAGAGATCAGATCACGCCCTGAGTCTCTGAGCAAACCGACCGACCATTTGATTATGACTGCTGAGCTTATCAGGGCGGCTATTGCGTCAACGTAGGGCAGACCCCAGATCATGGCCGTTACGAGTCCTATGATGGCAGCCACGCTTGTAACTGCATCGGCAAGCACATGAAGGTATGCGGCCCGGATATTGTTGTCCCTCTCCTCATGGTCGTGACGGAGAAGAAATGCGCTGAGCACATTAACCGCCAGGCCGATGAAGGCTATCATTATGGCTTCCCTGTATTCAATGACCCGCGGGTTAATGAACCTGCCTATGGCCCCGGCGATGATCATGCCTGCAAAGATGAGCAGGATGAGACCGCTTGTATATCCTGCCAGGGTAAGGATCTTCTCCCGGCTTCCTGTAAAGGAGGGTTTTTCAGAGAGTCTCTGCACCAGCACATATGCAGACCAGCTGAGGCCGATGGCCAGCACGTGTGATCCCATGTGGATCCCGTCGGCCAGCAGCGCCATTGAGCCTGTGAGCCACCCTGCAATGATCTCCACCACCATGGTAGCCGCCGTCAGTATCACCACCCAGCCGGTCCTCTTCCGGTTTTTTTCAATTGCTGTCACTCACAATAAACGATAAGATCACTCACTTTGTTTATTCGCCGGCGCTTTTCCGGCTGCAAGACAGCCTGCTGCACCTTGCTTATCCGATATATTCAATTCCGGTTCTGATCTCAATGAAAGTCAGCCCGGGGCAACATGAGCATTCAGTTGATCTGTTCACTGATACTGACCTCTTTGCCTGTAAGCTTCAGGCGTCCCGACACCACCCCGGCCTCCTGAGCCTCAGATGTGCCGTTTTGCCCGGGTTGTCTGCCTCCCACGGCAACGGTGAACCACCCTGGCTCGATGACTCTCTCCTCCTTATCGTTGATGATCGAGAACTGTTCCGCACCTATGACAAACTCCACCATGCGGCTCTCTCCCGGTTCAAGGCGGACCCGCCGGAATCCGGCAAGCTGTCTCAGCGGCCTTGGTGTGGAGGCCTTCTCATCTGTCAGGTATAGTTGCACCACCTCATCACCCGCCATGCTTCCGGTGTTGGTGACGGTGACCTGCACCCGCACATCGCTGCCGGCAGCATCCTTCCCGGGCATCTCAAGACCCGAGTATGCAAAGGTGGTGTAGCTCAGTCCGTAACCAAAGGGGTATAAGGGCTCACCGTTGAAGTACCTGTATGTGCGGTTGGTCATGTCATAATCATCAAAAGGAGGCAGCTGGTCGACCGATCTGTAGTAGGTCACCGGCAGGCGTCCGGCAGGATTATAGTCGCCGAACAGCACATCGGCAACTGCGTTGCCACCCTCCACGCCCGGGTATCCGGCCAGCAGCACCGCTGCGGCCTTCTCTTCAGCCTGCAGTGAAGCTACCGGACTACCGTTCATCAGCACTACAATTACCGGCTTGCCTGTGGCCAGCACCGCCTTCAGCAACTCCTCCTGTATTGCAGGCAGTGCAAGCGAGGTACGGTCGCCCCCTTCAAAACCCTCGAGCTTCACACTCATCTCCTCACCCTCGAGGCGGGGAGAGAGACCCAGTACCATAATCACGGCATCGGCCTGCAAGGCTGCATTCACAGCCTCGCCGACAATGTCACCGCGGGGCATGCACCAGAGCAACTCCATGTCGGCATCACCGATGTGATTGCGGTAGAAAAGCTCTACCCGGTACTTCTCCCCTGCCCTGCACTCTACAGGCACACCCCTGACAGCGGCATGATGGTCATGGTAATATGAGAGCAGGGTGTCGCCGTCAAGCAGGATGTCATAACCGGACGAACCCCAGGTGCCCAGGTAGTACGTGCCGGTGACCGGTGGCACCAAATCTGCCACCCAGTGTATGCCGAAATCGTTCACCGGCATCAGAGGATGGGGTGAATCATTGTCCCAGTAGAAGTCTATCATATCGTCAGTGCGACTGAAGAGCGGCTCTCCGTTCATGGCCCGGCTGATATAGTAGGCCCCCTCCACTCCCTGTCGTCCGTCACGAGTTCGGAAGTAACGTGAAGGTATTGGTGTGAGGTTATGTATTCCCGGTGCCAGGTCACTCCCCTCGGCATATATTATCTCAGCCTCAGGCCGCAGCTTTGCCCTGATGCCTTCAAGAACACTAACCGGATTCTTCGGTATGCCGTTATAGTTGCCAACGAGCACCTCGTGGCTTGCAGCATTGGGACCAATGACGGCCACCCTCTTTATGTCACGGCTCAGAGGCAGGGTGTTGTTGCTGTTCTTCAGCAGCACAACTGACTCCTGTGCCGCTCTCCGCGCCAGCGACCGGTTGTAATCCGAGCAGTTGGCCCGGTAAGGTATCTGGGCATACTCCACGAGGCTGTCAGGATCAAACATACCCAGGCGGAAACGGGCCAGCATCACCCTTTTTGCTGCTCTGTCAATATCCTCCCCTGAGGCCAGTCCTCTCTTCACTGCTTCTGTCAGATGCCTGTAATCGACTCCGCACTCCAGGTCAGTGCCTGCTTTCAGTGCCAGGGCTGCTGCCTCTGCCGGTCCTGCCGCATAACCCTGAAAATTGTAGAAATCGGACACCGCCCAGCAGTCGGATACTATGTAACCGTCAAATCCCCACTCGTTCCTCAGAATACCATACAGTTCCTCACTCGCACAGGCTGGGTGACCTCGAAACTGGTTGTACGCACCCATTATGGAGTATACGCCACCATCCTTTACCAGCGTGCGGAAAGCAGGCAGGTAGGTCTCGCGCAGATCGCGTTCACTGATCACTGCATTGAATTCATGCCTTGTCGGCTCGGGACCGGAATGCACAGCATAGTGTTTGGCCGTGGCGATGGTCTTGAAGTATCTCTGATCGGAACCCTGCATCCCCTGAACAAAACGGAGCCCCATGCGGCCGGTGAGGTACGGGTCCTCGCCGTAGGTCTCCTGCCCCCTGCCCCAGCGCGGGTCACGGAATATATTGATGTTGGGCGACCAGAATGTAAGACCATGGTACAGGCCGCGGTCGCCTCTGCGAACGAACTCATGGTGCTTGGCCCTGGCCTCATCGGAGATGGCGTTGGCAACGTCAAGCATCAGCTCCTCATCCCAGCTGTTTGCGATGGTGATCGACTGCGGAAAGACGGTGGCATAGCCGGCACGTGCAACTCCGTGAAGAGCTTCGTTCCACCAGTTGTATTCAGGGATGCCAAGACGGGGGATGGCGGGAGCGGTATAGAGCAGCTGTGACGCCTTCTCCTCAAGCGTCATTCGGCTGACCAGGTCAATGACACGTTCCTCAAACGAAAGATCCGTGTCAAGCCATGCAGGCTCCTGGGCCTGAAGGCCTGCCAGGGCAAAGCCAAGGGAAACAGTAAAAAGCAGTTTTCTCATTATATGAAAAATGGGTTTAAGGGTAAAGTTAGGATTTATTATATTTGAGGAAAGTCACTCCAGGGAGAAATCTGTAACAAACAAATAATCGTTACCATGAACAGCAGAAGAGCGTTCGTCAGAAAGAGCATTGCAGCCACTGCCGGCATAGCCGGCATGGGCTTCGCACCAGCCATTTACGGAATGAAGTCACGGTCCGTGAGTCCCTCCGACAGGATAAGGATAGCCCTTATAGGAGGGCGCAACATGGGATGGTCAA
>CAYPKP010000017.1:62102-64402 GCA_964411345.1 uncultured Rikenella sp.
CCCTCCGACAGGATAAGGATAGCCCTTATAGGAGGGCGCAACATGGGATGGTCAAACCTTGAGACCTTCCTGAAGTTTCCGCAGGTTGAATGCATATCAATCTGTGACATCGATGACGAATGGCTCTATAAACGGGCCGCCGACACTGAAAAAGCTGCGGGCAAAAAGCCCCGCCAGCTGGTGAAGGACTGGCGGAAAGTCATCGATAACCGTGATGTTGATGCTGTCATCATTGCCACTCCTGACCACTGGCACTGCCTCCAGGCCATCGCGGCCATGGAGGCGGGCAAGGATGTCTACTGCGAGAAGCCCCTTGCCAACTCCATCGCCGAATGCGACGCCATGGTGAGGGCTGCCAGAAAGCATGGCCGGGTGGTCCAGACCGGTCAATGGCAGCGGAGCGACCCCCACTGGCAGGATGCAGTGGCCTTCATCCATTCCGGCAAACTGGGACGGATAAGAACGGTAAAGGTCTGGGCATACATGATCTGGAAGAAGACCCTGCCGGTGCAGCCTGACGGCCAGGTGCCCGCAGGGGTGGACTATGACATGTGGCTCGGGCCGGCCAGGCACAGGCCATTCAACCCTAACCGGTTTCACTATAACTTCCGTTATTTCTGGGATTATGCCGGGGGACTGATGTCCGACTGGGGTGTACACCTGCTCGACTATGCCCTGCTGGGGATGAAGAGTGGCCTGCCGAAGGCCGTTTACACCGCAGGAGGCAAATTCGCCTATCCGGATGATGCCATGGAGACACCTGACACACTGCTGGCTTCATATGTCTATGATGATTTCACAATAAGCTGGGACCATGCATGCGGAATCAAGGACGGACCGTACGGACGTGAACACGGACTGGCCTTTATCGGGGAGAACGGAACACTGGTGCTTGACCGCAACGGATGGGAGGTGATACCGGAGGTGGATTCGGCACCACGGATGGAAGCCGTACCACTTGTGAAAAAATCCGAGCAGATAGAGGGGCAGGCCGTGGCAGGCGGCGGCCTCGCCGCTCACGTTGCCAACTTCCTTGAATGCATGACCACACGCAAGCTGCCAAATGCTGACGTTGAAATCGGAGCACGGGTAGCAAAGATGACACACCTGGCAAACGTATCCTGCAGGCTCGGAAAACCCCTGACATGGAACAACGCGGCAAACCGGTTCGGCGAGGAAGATGCCTGCGAACTCATGAAGCCATATTATAACGAACCGTGGAAGTTCCCGCAGTATTGACCTGGCACTGTATGTAAAAATGGGACTTTGCCGGCAAAAACCCCAGGCAGGACCTGGCTCTTATTTTCTTATAAGTTCTGTTCAATAATTAAAATAATAACCTGCTAAACGAATGAAACAAAAAATTCTTCTGTCCGCTCTCGTACTAGCTTTCACCATGAATTTCAGCGGCTGCCGTCAGTCAGACTGGCATGCTCTTTTCAACGGCACCGATTTCTCCGGGTTTGTTCAGAAAGGCGGCCAGGCACAGTTTATTGCTGAAAACGGTGTGATGGTTGGTATTTCCACACCCGACACCCCAAACAGTTTTATGTGCACCGCTGAGGATTATTCCGACTTCATCCTTGAGTTCGAGGTCAGGGTTGACACGCTCCTCAATTCAGGGGTACAGGTGCGGAGCCACAGCCGTGACAACGCCGGCAAGGAGCTTGTCTACGGCTACCAGGTTGAAATAGACCCTACTGACAGGGCATGGAGCGGCGGCATCTATGATGAAGCACGGAGAGGATGGCTATACCCTGTTACACCAAATAACCAGGCCGCAGTCAGGTCATTCGACAGGCACGGCTGGAACAGCTACCGCGTGGAAGCCATCGGAAGCAGGATCAGGACCTGGATCAACGGAATACCGGTTGCCGATCTGGTTGATGATGCAGATACTGCCGGCTTTATTGGCTTCCAGGTTCATGCGGTGGCTGACAAGCTGGCCGGCACGCGTGTGGAGTGGAAGAATATCAGGATTGTAACAGAAAACCTCGATAAATATATCTGGCCTGACACAGCGGGGATATACCAGGCAAACTTCATCCCCAATACGGTTACTGAGAGGGAAGCAGCTGAGGGCTGGAAGCTGCTGTTTGACGGTGTGACAACAAACGGCTGGCGCGGAGCCCATAAGGATGACTTTCCGGAAACAGGTTGGGTCATTGAGGATGGCTGCGTGAAAGTACTCGCCTCAGGTGGAGCAGAATCAAAGGGCGGCGGCGATATTGTTACCATTGACCGGTACGGCAACTTTGATCTCTTCTTCGAGTTCCGGATCACCGAAGGAGCCAACAGCG
>CAYPKP010000018.1:0-27976 GCA_964411345.1 uncultured Rikenella sp.
TTCATGCAGGCTCCATCCGACAAATGAAATAATTATATATTCGAATGAAAAACCAAGTTAAACAGAACAGATATGGCTAAACGTACAATTGTGGCACTGCCCGGTGACGGCATAGGTGCCGTGGTCCTTGAACAGGCAGTGCGAGTCCTTGATGCAGCAGGCTTTGATGCTGAATATGTTTACGGTGACATCGGATGGGATTTCTGGTGTCGCGAAGGCAACCCTCTCCCGCAACGGACCCTGGACCTTATCGCTGAGCATAAGATCGCCCTGTTCGGAGCAATAACCTCCAAACCCAAGGATGATGCTGCTGCCGAGCTGGCTCCCGAACTGCAGGGCAGGGGATTCACTTACAGCAGTCCCATTGTGGGTCTGAGACAGCATTTCGGACTGGATATTTGCGTCAGACCGTGCCGCAGTTACAAGGGCAACCCCCTGAACTTCATCAGGCGCGGACGTGACGGCAACCCGGAAGAACCGATGGTTGACGTGGTCATATTCCGCCAGAACACTGAAGGACTCTACGGTGGAGTTGAATGGTCAAATCCCCCGGAGCAGGTCTACGACGCACTGATGACACATCCAAAGTTCCGGAGTAATTTCGGATGGTGCCCAAAAGAGGAACTGGCCGTCTCAACACGCATATTCACAAAGAAATATACTGAGCGGATAGTAAGGGCCGCCTTTGAGCATGCCGTAAAATACGGCTACAAATCCGTCACCGTCTGCGAAAAACCAAACGTCATCCGTGAGACATCAGGACTCATGTGGAAGATAGCCAAAGAGATACAGAAGAATGAGTATCCTGCAATACAGCTCTGGAATACCAATATTGACGCCCAGATGATGTGGCTGACCAAGAACCCGGAAGAGTACGGGGTGATAGTTGCCGGCAACATGTTTGGTGACATTGTGTCTGATGCCTTTGCCGGCCTTATCGGCGGACTGGGATTTGCCTGCAGTGCACAGTTCTCCGAAGAGGGGATAGGAGTGTTTGAGCCGACCCACGGTTCTGCCCCCAAATATGCCAGTTATGATGTGCCTATCGTTAACCCGGTGGCAATGATTGAGTCGGCATGCATGATGCTCGACTATATTGACGAAAAAGTGATTGCCTCACGCATCAGGGCTGCTGTGGCAGCAGTGGTTGAAGAGGGTAAGGTACGGACATACGACATGATGAAGATGACCGGCAAGCCTGAAGTGATAGCCATGGGTGCCGCTTCCACCGTACAGATGACTGATGCAATCATCGCAGCATTAAAATAGTGTGCCATGACTGAAGAGATTAAAAAACTATGGCCTGAGCTGGAATGGATAAGTGACCCTGAGCTCAGGGAGAAGACCGCACGCACGTGGGAGACAGCCCTGGAAAGAAGCGTCCTCACCGCTGACGACCTGAACCGCATCCCCTTTACACTTCTGTGCGGACCGGACCTGAAGGTTACCTTCATGGACCACAAGAGGTGTGTCGTACATGTGGCCCGGGACGCCGGGATGAAGATGAACGAATTCTTCCGCAGTGAACTGCCCGTGAACATGGATATCCTCATTGCCGGCGCCATCCTTGCGGATGTCGGTAAGATGCTTGAATATGAGCTTGATGCAACCGGCAAGGCTGTGCAGGGCAAATATGGTCAGTACCTCAGGCATCCCTTCTCAGGCGTAAGCCTGGCCGAAGAGTGCGGGGTACCGCCCGAGGTGTGTCATATAATTGCTGCCCATGCCCATGAGGGAGATCTCGTGAAGCGCACAACGGAGGCCTATATAGTACACCACGCTGACTTCATGACCTTCCTGCCCTTCAAGAGCAGACTGATCATCTGATCATTCTGCTCAGGCAGTAGGCAGCAGGCAGTATCACTATTGCCTACTGCCTATTATCTATTGCCTGTCACGGCCATTGCCTTCCGGACATTGTCAAATCCCATCTTGTCAACCTTCCGGTCATAGGTCAGAAGGCCGTTGGTCTCGGTCTCCACATCAGTGGTCTGGGTATATACTGAGGCACTCAGCCCTTTTTCCTCAACCATCTGCCTGACAGCGGCATAATACTCTTCATACTTTTTGAGCAGGTCGGCTGCATCACCCATGTTCCGGTAACCCCAGTTCTTCTGTTCCCAGGTATGACTCTCCACCGGCAGGCCCAGTCCTCCGAACTCACCAAGAACTATGGCTCTCTCCTTCTCGGCAGGAGGGACCACTGGCTCCGGGTAGTGATGCACATCCCTGACGTGTCCGGTTCCCCTGTCAGTCCAGCCAGAGGCGCTGTTGACAAGCCGGGTGGGATCCATGGCGGCAACAAAGTCAGTGACTGCGGCAGTGTTGTACTGTCCCCATCCTTCATTAAAGACTACCCACATGACTATTGAGGGAGAGTTCTGCCTGGTCTCTATCATCCTTGACAGTTCTGTCATGAACTGCGCCGAGTCGGCAGCACTTTTGGATATGTCCGGCATCTCACCCCATATGTAGTCATCACCGCTGGGCATATCCTGCCATACCAGCATACCCAGCCTGTCAGTGTGGTAATAAAACCTCCTGTTCTCTGCCTTGACATGCTTACGCAGCATGTTGAACCCCATCTTCTTAAGCATCTCCACATCGTACACCATTGCCTCATCCGAAGGAGGAGTGTAGATGCCGTCAGGCCAGAAGCCCTGGTCCAGGGTGCCGTTCTGCCACACAAACTCATTGTTGAGCATAATCCTGGTGAAGCCTTCGGTGTCAGTGCCGAGGGAGATCTTCCTCATGCCTGCATAGGAGAGTACTTCATCTGTCACTGTCCCTCCCGTGACAAGCCGGACCCTTATGTCATACAGGGCCGGATCATCGGGAGTCCATAGCCTCGGCGACGGGATATGCAGCCCAATGACACTGTCTGTGACGGCTGATCCGGTTGCTATTGTCTCACCGCCATACATTACAGTAACCTCGGCAAGCGAGGGAGCCATGTCTACCGGTGGACAGCCCTCAGGTCCCTGACAGCGCTCTTCGGTAACGGTGACAGTCAGCATCTCCCTGTCAATGTCAGGCACAATCCGGATATCGCCTATCCAGGTCTTTTCGACGGGTTCCAGCCAGACACTCTGCCAGATGCCTGTTGTGGGAGTGTACCAGATGCCTTTCGGCTGGGAGACCTGCTTGCCTCTTGGCTGTCTGCCGCTGTCGACGGGGTCGGTGACCCTGACCACTATTGTGTGCTTCTTCCTGCCAGAGAGGTAGGGAGTAATGTTGCACGAGAAGGGGTCATACCCCCCCCGGTGACTTACGGCGAAGTTGTCGTCTATCCAGACCTTCGTCTCCCAGTCTGATGCTTCGAAGTTGAGAATGAGCTGCTTCTCCTTCCACGCCTTCGGTACGATAAATTCCCTTGAATACCAGAGGGCAAGAGAGTCAGACATCATCTGTTTAACCCCTGACAGAGCCGACTCGACAGGGTAGGGGACAAGTATCTTTCCTTCAGGAGCCGGGCGCTCCTCATCCCTGCCGCATATGGCATAGTCCCATAGTCCGTTAAGGCTCATCCATCCGTCGCGAACCAGTCCCGGCCGCGGATACTCCGGCCAGGGTGAAAGAGGGTCGATATCTTCACCCCAGCTTGTAAAAAGAGGATTGTCTGCCGGCTGCCATGCCGGAGACCTGTCATCCGTACAGAATGTCAGCAGAGCGGCTGCCGCCAGGGCAACCGGTAAAATTTTCATCTTCATGTGCAACTAATCTATCGGGTATCAGCCAAGCTTCATCTTCTCGACCTCTTCCATGTTTCGTTCATTGTAGGTGATCTTCCCCATTGGGGTGTAGAGCCAGTCAATCAGGTCACTGTACCTTTCGGTGATCTTGCCCCTCACAATCTTCATGGTTGAGTTCATCATACCGTTTTCCTCATTGAAGCTCTCATTGAGTATGCCCAGTGCCACCGGAAGCCAGCGGTGAGGGAACATATGGCCGTACTTTCCGTTGATGTGGTATTCATTTACCTCATTCTCCAGAAGATTCAGCACGGCACGCTTGCCCTCCTCGGTAGTGGCGGTGAGATTGCGGTCTTCCAGGTAGACCTTCAGGGCATGCTGGTTAGGCACGATAAGAGCGATGGTATAGGGCTTCTGGTTGTTGTAGAGCATGCACTGGTCAATATATTTCGACTGCTCGCTGACGGCCTCCTCGATGCCTTCAGGACTGAACTTCTCACCGTCATCGGCGATGAGGAGGCTCTTGAACCGTCCCAGCACATAGAGGAAACCGTCTTCAGACATATATCCCATGTCTCCGGTGTAGAGCCATCCGTCACGAAGAGCCTCGCTGGTGGCCGACTCATTTTTCCAGTAACCGTGCATAACATTGCCTCCCCTGATGGTTATCTCGCCTTTTTCGCCCGTGGGCAGTTCCTTGCCGTCTTCATCACATATTTTCAGGTCCATGTTGTTTACGAGATATCCTGATGACCCCAGCTTGTGACGACTTTGTGAGTTGGAGGAGATTATGGGAGAGGCTTCCGAGAGCCCGTAACCCTGGTACATGGGCACCCCTATGGCATAGAAGAACCGCTGCAACTCAATGTCAAGCAGTGCGCCACCGCCGATGAAGAAATCGAGCTCCCCGCCGAAGGCCTCACGCACCTTGCTGAAAAGGATCTTGTCAAAGAGCCTGAGCAGCGGTTTCTTGAGCCTCTGCATGCCCTTTCCCTTGTTGTATCCCTCCTTGTTGTACGAATAGGCCATCTTCAGCGCGAAGTTGAAAAGCGCCTCCGTCATCCTTCCCTTCTCCCTGATACCTTTCTCTATGTTCTTCCGGAAGTTCTTTGCCAGCGCCGGAACACTCATGAGGAGATTGGGCTTGATCTCCTTCATGCATATCGGTATGTTGCGCAGTGTCTCCATGGGAGTCTTGCCCACCTTCACCGAGGCTATGCTGGCTCCCTTGCCCATGAAGGCGTAGATACCTGCAGTGTGTGCAAAAGAGTGATCCCACGGCAATATCAGGAGGGTCTTGTAGTACTGGGGTATATCCATCAGGCTGTATGACTGGTATACGTTGGTCACATAGTTGCCGTGAGTAAGAATGATACCCTTGGGATCGGCAGTGGTGCCTGAGGTATAACAGATATTCGCAAAGTCAGATGGTTCAATGGATGCGGTGAACTCCTCAAACTTCTTCCTGTTGCCCGGGTTATCAAGCCATTCACGTCCTATCTTCCTGATTTCGTTGAAATGAATCTGCCCCTCAGCATACTCCTCCCTGGGATCCATGAAAATCACCTTCTCCAGTTCGGGGCATTGCTCCCTGATTTCAAGAATCTTCGGCGCCTGGGTGCTGGAGGTGATAACCATCTTTGAACCTGAATGAATAAGCCTGAATTTGATCTCCTCGGCATTTAGCTTGATGGAAAGGGGCACGTTGACTCCCCCCGCATGGAGAATCCCCATCTCACCAATCACCCAGCTGTTCCTGCCGTCGGAAAGCAGACTTACGCGGTCACCTTTCCTGATGCCCAGCTGCATGAGGCCGGCACCGAACTCCTGTACCTGTCTGCGCGTCTCCTGATAGGTGGTGCCCTCATACTTGTCCTGAAGCTTCTCCCACAGGTAAACATTGGAGGCATACTTTTCAACATTCTCTTCAAAAAACCGGATAAGTGATTTCATCTGTTTAATGCTTTTGATGGGACTTAAAATAGCAATCTAATATAGAAAAGAATTGTCGTGTGGAGATACGTTTAATTCAATTTCATTGGATATTTGAGGTCAAATCCATACCTTTACTGCCTATTACAATGAAAAACTGCAGTTTATGAAGAGAATCCCCATGGTGATGCTTGCAGCGATACTGCTTCTCACCCCGTCATGTGATTTCATGAAAAGCATAAATCCTTTCGGGAAGAAAAAGGCCAGGGAGGCAGAGGCTCTGAGGCAGCAGCAGGAGGCGTTTCGTGTTGCAGATTCCATCAGGGTTGCCAATGAAAAGCAGGCAGAGGCAGAACGCCAGCGTCAGGCTGAGCTTGCTCTTGCGGCACAGCAGCAGGAGCTGGAGTATTCACGGTATCATGTCATCGTTGGCAGCTTCCTGACACCTTCATATGCTGACGCGTGGCTGGAACATATCCGTGGATTTGGCTATGACGCCATGATTGTTCCCATGAACGGAGGCAGGTGGAGCCTGGTGTCAGCCAGGTCATTTGCTACCGTGCGGGAGGCCTGGAACGCACTGGCCGGCATACAGGATGACATCAACGGCGAAGCCTGGGTCTACAGCAGGGAATAAAGGCTATCTGTAGATGGTGGCTGACCTGTCGGGGCCGACGGAGACAATCGTTACCGGCACTCCGGTCTCTTTCTCAATATACTCAACATAACCCTTCAGTGCTGCGGGTACTTCTTCCCAGCCCAGGCATCCGGTGATGTCATTCTGCCATCCCGGGAGAGAGTGGTAGTTGAGCCCCTCAATATCTCCAAGACAGTACGGCAATTCAGTAACCTCGGCGCCGTTGACCCGGTATGAACGGCAAACCCTTATCTCATCAAAGCCTGAGAGCACATCAGCCTTCATCATGAAGAGCCGTGTCACGCCGTTGACCATAATTGCGTATTTCAGCGCCGGAAGGTCAAGCCATCCGCATCGCCTCGGCCTTCCGGTGGTTGAGCCGTACTCGTTGCCGCGATCGCGCATCATCTGACCCTGTTCATCATCCAGCTCGGTGGGGAAGGGACCGCTCCCCACCCTGGTGCAGTAAGCCTTGAAGATACCGAACACCTCACCGGTGCTGGAGGGAGCCATCCCCAGTCCCGTACATGCTCCGGCAGCAACGGTATTGGACGATGTGACAAAGGGGTAGGTGCCGAAATCAATGTCGAGCATCGTTCCCTGAGCCCCCTCGGCAAGTATGCGCTTTCCACTCAGAAGACTGGTGTACAGATAGTAGTCGGCGTTTACCGTTCTGAACTGCTTAAGATATTCAACTGACTCAAACCACTCCTCTTCAAGCGCATGCAGATCATTGCTGTAGCCGTACCCCCTGAGGGTCCTGGCATGTTCCCTGACCCGGGAGCCGTAGATATCCCTGAACTCCTTCCTGAAGAGATCGCCAACCCTCAGTCCGTTGCGGGAAGCCTTGTCAGTATATGCCGGTCCTATCCCCCTGAGAGTGGAACCGATCTTCAATTCACCCAGGGAAGCCTCATGGGCTGCATCGAGCAGCTTGTGCGTGGGAAGGATCATATGGGCCTTTGCCGAGATCAGAAGCCGCTCACGCACGCGGGCAACATCAATACCCAGACTCTCTACCTCGTGCCTGAAGACCACAGGGTCAATGACCAGCCCGTTGCCGATCACGTTGATCTTGCCCTCATGAAAGATGCCTGAAGGTATCAGGTGCAAAACATGCTTTGTATTGTTGAATTCAATGGTGTGGCCGGCATTGGGCCCGCCCTGGAACCGCGCAATGATGTCATAATAAGGTGTCAGCGCATCTACGATCTTTCCCTTGCCCTCATCTCCCCACTGGAGGCCGAGCAATATGTCTATCTTCATCTCTCTCTCTGTAATCCTTTTTTGAGAACTGGCTCCAATTTACAAAATAAATCATGGTTATCGGCTCCCGGGAGACGATTGTTGACAACTCCGGGAGGCATTGCCTGCAATGGTTGAAAAACTTATTGCACTGTTCATTAAATGAGTTGCCGGCCATAATAATTTGTCACTATTTGAGTTACATTTATTGTTGATAACATTAATAATCAAAAACTGCCATGAAGAAATTAACCACACTGCTTATGATCTGTGGCCTGATAATGCTGTCCGGCAACCGGACATCTGCACAGGATGTCACTTCGGACAAGGATTACAGGTTCACTGTAAAGACAAATCCTCTCACAGTTCTGGGAGGCCCCTTCTATGCCATGTGGATTGTGCCGCTGACCAATGAGTACAAGGTATCATTTGAGGCTCAGACCATGTCAAAACAGTCAATTCAGCTGGGCCTGGGTTACCTGGGAACAAGTCCGCTGATCCAGACAATTCTGGATATGGCGGAGACTGACAATGACACTACCGTAAAATCAGGCGGATTTCACGGCCAGCTGTGGTACAAATTCTTCCTGACCGGAGATGACGCTCCTGCAGGCTTCTATCTGGGTCCACATTTTTCCTATGCCTGGACAAAGATGCGCAGCAGCGTTGATGAATCACAGTATGTGGCAGCAAGCAAACTCAATATCCACGGGGTACTCGGATACCAGGTCATAACCAAGGGGGGATTTGCACTGGATATTTACACCGGACTGGGTGTCAAGAACAAGAGTTATGAGACTCCCGGAGGAGATATGGAGGAGTGGCTTGATGACCTCAATCTTACCAACAGGTTTACGGTAAGCGTACCCTTCGGCTTTACATTCGGATACGCCTTCTGACAGAGTGCCGGCAGATGTTCCCGGGGATCTGCGATTATCAGCCGGCATCCTCTGTCCGGTCCTTTTGCCTGGCGGATTTGTCGGGAATCCCGAATACATAAAGTGCATAGTGATGGAGAATGAATGAGTTCTCCTCACATGCATTTTTTATTATATCGTTTATCCTTGGATCACTGAATTCAATAACTTTTCCCGTCTCGGTATCAATGATATGATCATGTTGCCCGATGCGGAAGGTCTTTTCATACTGTGCCTGGCTGCGCCCAAACTTGTGTTTGCTCACCAGCTTGCAGTCTATAAGAAGGTCAATGGTATTGTAGAGAGTAGCCCTTGACACACGGAAGTTCTTGTTTCTCATGAAGTTGAAGAGAGACTCGATGTCAAAATGACCTTCGCGTGAATATATCTCGTCCAGAATGGCAAAACGCTCCGGGGTCTTTCGCAGTGAACGGCTGCCAAGATACTCTGTAAAAACCTGCCTGACGATCACTCTGGCCTCTTCATTCGACATTGCCTGATGCTTTTTTTTACCTGACACTATTATTCAATGAATTCTTCGACCCTCTTCACGCTGGCGATGCCCTTTACATTTGACAGCTGCATTATGAGATTGTTGAGGTCCCGTGTATGATGCACGTAAAGGTCAAGGGTGCCCTCGAAGATACCGTCGTAAACCGATACGTTGATGTTGCGGATGTTGACGTTGAGCTCGGTGGATATGACATTGGTTACCTCATTGATGAGCCCTATCCGGTCAATGCCGTTGATGCTTACCCGCGCAAGAAATGATGCTATCTTGTGGATGGTCCACCTTACCTGGATGATCCTGTTGCCCTCGCTTGACATGAGCCTCACCGCCGTCGGGCATTTGGGTTTGTGAACAATGATGGCATTCGACCGGTCAACATACCCTACAACCTCATCGCCGGGAATGGGATTGCAGCATTCGGCAATACGGTAAGAGTCTCCGGTGTTGTCAACATCCTCACGGAGCAGGTAGGGAAGGCTCTTGTCAATGGTGCTGCCCGGTGACAGGCTCTCTTTCTCTCCGGAACTCTTTCGCGTCACTCCTCCTATGGCCAGCTTCCAGTATTTCTTGAGACTGCCCTCAGGTGCCTTCCTGAGCACCTTGCGCAAATCTTCGAGATTTATCAGACCCAATCCTATGCGTGAGTAGAGCTCATCTTTGTTCAGGAGCTCATGATAGTCAAGAAGCTTCTTGATGATGTCCGAGTTGGGAAGGATGCCAAGCTCACCCAGTTTGGCTTCAAGAAGCTCACGCCCCTTCTGGATGCGGTCTGTCGACTCATCCCTGAGGGCATCCTTGATGCCGTTTCTCGCTTTCGCCGTGTGGGCGTACTCAAGCCACTCCTTTTCAGGTTTGGCTATGTTGGAGGTGATGATCTCGACCTGGTCTCCGCTCTGCAGCGTGGTGGAGAGCGGTGACAGCTTGTAATTGACCTTGGCGCCGATGGCCTTGTTGCCTATGTCAGTATGAATCTCATAGGCAAAGTCGAGGGCAGAAGCCCCTTTGGGAAGATTGACCAGCAGCCCCTTGGGAGTGAAGACCATTATCTCCGAGGAGAAGAGGCTCATCTTGAACTCATCAAGGAAAGTCAACGGGTCAGACATGGGGTTAGACAGCATCTCACGTATGTGCTTGAGCCATCTGTCCAGCTCGCTGTCCGTCTGAAGCATGTCACCCTTGTACTTCCAGTGGGCGGCAAACCCGCGCTCGGCGACGTCATCCATGCGCTGACTGCGTATCTGTACCTCCACCCACCTTCCTTCCGGCCCCATAACCGTAAGGTGAAGTGCTTCATAGCCGTTCGACTTCGGCCTGCTGATCCAGTCGCGGAGCCTGTCAGGCTTCGGAGTGTAAATATCCGTTATCAGAGAATATATCTGCCAGCACTGCGCCCTTTCGCTCATCTCCGGCCCGGGCTCAAAGACAATCCTGACAGCCAGCAGATCATAAACTTCCTCAAAAGGTATGTTCTTTGACTGCATCTTCTTCCAGATGGAGTATATCGACTTGAACCTGCCGGAGATATCAAAGATGATGTCATTGTTGTTGAGCTCCTCAATGATGGGCAGACTGAACCTGTTGATGAGTGCCAGGTTCTTTTTTTCATCCATCTTGACCTTGCGGGCTATCTCATCATAGATACGCGGATGCCTGAACTTGAAACTCAGATCCTCAAGTTCTGTCTTGATGGCAAAGAGACCCAGACGGTGTGCAAGCGGTGCGTAGAGGTACACAGTCTCACCGGCAACTTTCATCTTCTTGTATTCCGGCATCGAGTCCAGGGTGCGCATGTTGTGCAGCCTGTCAGCTATCTTAATGAGAATGACCCTGATATCGTCTGAGAGAGTCATCAGCATCTTCCTGAAGTTCTCAGCCTGAAGTGAGTTGGTCTCCTTGTTGTATGTACCAGAGATCTTGGTCAGACCATCAATCAGGGAAGCTATCTTGGGACCGAACTCCCTTCGTATCTCCTCCAACGAGACGTCGGTATCCTCAACCACATCATGCATCAGAGCTGCCGCCACCGATCTCGCTCCAAGCCCTATCTCCTGGTTCACGATGCGAGCCACGTGAATCGGGTGGATAATGTACGGCTCTCCCGAGTTGCGGTACATGTCGCGGTGCGCCTCATTGGCAAAATTGAAGGCCTTGTCTATCAACTCCCTGTCACCGGGGTTGTCACACCTGTAAAGATTGTCACGAAGAAGCTTGTACTCACCCTCAATCTGGCTGAGATCTTCCGCAGTAAATATGTCTGATTTCGTCTTACCCATCATTAACCGGCCCCAAAGGAAGAACAAAGATATGAAAATCGGGTCATTTATCCTTTAATGATCAGGGCAGTATAGTTACCGTACCTCTTCTTGACTCACTCTGCCCGGAGGGTGTCGTAAGCCTCAGGCTCCAGAGGTAGACTCCCGAAGGCATCAGCCTGCCGTTTTGACGCCCGTTCCACCCCTCACCATGATTGGCAGTACGGAACAGGAGCACCCCGCTGCGGGTGTAGATGCTGAACTCATACTCTTGCGGCAGGAAGGAGAGGGCAGGCATGAACAGATCATTTAGCCCGTCACCGTCCGGCGTGAAGGCGTTGGGCATGTAAATCTCCCAGGTCAATGGTACATGGGTTACATTTGACCTCGAAGGGAGTGTGCCGGACGGAGACCCGGCATGAGAGGCGGTAATCTGATATGCGACCGAAGGCACCGTGACACTTCCTGCGAAGAGGGAGAGATCGTCTGACCATAACGTGTCTGTCAGTGCGCCTGCTGCCTCCTCCCAGCCGTAGCCCGTGTCGCGCCAGACAGAAAACAGGGGTGCAGGGAAGAGGCCTGTGCGGTTCCACTGCAGGTTAACCTGCACACCTCTCTTTTCGTGTCCAAGCAGGATATTCCTGCCCGGCAGCGAACTGTCCGCCGGAATGCCGCAGCTGTTAAGCACCACCATGAGATAGGGAGTGACCCTGCCGGTGTCGGCATCAGAAAGCGCAAAGGAGACACTGCCGTCAAAACCGGTAGCCGCACCGCACTGAGACCAGCCGGTTATCCCTTCATCAAAACGGAGCAGGATAAAGTCATCCATAGTGCTCTCACGGTCATAGCTCCCGGTGACTGCCATTCCGCCGCCCTCAACAGAGATCGCTACAAGACGCAGCCATCCGGGGGCTGTTTCAATACCCGTGGTGATGCACTGCCTGTTGGATGAGGAGGGAAAGGCTCCCTCTTCATTTGTGGCAGTAACGAAGAAACAGTATCGGGTGCCCGGCAGATAATCACGAAAACTATAGGAAGTTTCCGTTTTTGGCAGCGTAGTATCTTTATAAACTGATTCTTCCGCAACAGAAACCCACACTTCATAGCGGTCAGAAGGATGACTGACATTGGCGTGGGGAGTCCATGAAAGATTGATGCGGCTGTTGCAGCTGTCATTCGCTGCCGAGAGGTAAACAGTCCACAGCGGCTCGCTTAACGGACTCCGGTTGCCTGAGGAGTCCCTGGCGGCAATACTGTAACCGGCGCTTCTGTAGCGTGCGTATGAGTCTGCATGCACATACTCCGGAGCATGTGATGCCGTTACGCTGTCTATGGCAAGAAACCCGTAAAGAGGATCTGAAGCATATATGATGTACCTCTCCACATCGGTTGACACTGACGGAATCCACCTGAAGGTGATGCTTCCGGTATACGGATCCACGGTAACATTAATAGGCACCGGCACTGCCGGCAGTATGCTGTCCTGCTGACCGTGAAGCACCGTCGTTACAAGAAGGAGGGCTGCCGCCAGTGCCAGTGTCGTGATCTGTCTCATGCTGTCCCGGCTATTATTTCGTACGCCCGTTCACTTCTGAAGTACGTGTTGAACAGCTCCTTTATTTTACCCGGGGTAATATTGTTGACAGTTTCCACGAACCTCTCATAATAATCATGGCCGGCATCGTAGTCTATGATGCCCTTCATCGCTTCAGCGACCTGGAAGGGTCCGTCAAACAGCCTGGCAATCTCGCCCATGGTGTGGTTCCTGACTACCAGAAGTTCATCGTTGCTCACCTCCTCCTCCTGCAGCCTGGCTATCTCCTTTCTTATTTCCCTCAGGGTATCCTCGCGCCAGCCTGTGGCTACATCGGTCATTATGGCAATATAGCCGATGTCGTGGAAAGCGCCCGCGACGGCATGAATGCCGTAGGTGTAACCCTTCTCCTCCCTGATCTTGCGCATCAGCCTTGAACCGAAGTACCCTCCGAGAAGCATGGTGGCAACCTGCAGTCCCAGGTAATCAGGGTGATCCCGTGTTATTCCCTTCCAGCCCATTCTCACCGTGCTCTGAACAGAGTTTTTTACTTCGCAGAAGATCAGGCCCGGGCTGGCAGTTCCGAACTCCATGGGAGTGATCACAGTCTTGTTCCACTGACATCTGCCCTCTCCCGCAAAACTGTTCTCAAGCAGTGGAAGGGCCTGTTCCGGGTTTCGTCCGGCAACGGTAATGTACATGTTTTCCGGAGTGTAACTGTCTTTATGGAAATCACGGAGGTGTGAGGCGGTCAGCGAACCGTAGTCTTCCGCACATGTCACCCTTCCGTAAGGATGCGTATCACCGCACAGGGCACGGTAAAACTCCTCCCTGGCTCTGACCGCCGTTCTCTGCCTGCCGGTTAGAAAAGCCTGCATCTTCTTCTCCTTCATCATGCGGAACTCCCTTTCAGGAAAGGAAGGATGGAATAAAACCTCCTCAGCCAGGGAGATCACCTCGTCAAGCTTTCTTGTCAGCGTGACGGTTACCAGTCCCGCAGAGTCCTTGTCGGCAGAATGACTGAACAGTGCACCCGTGGCATCGATAAGATTATTTATCGAAGCGGCGTCACGCAATGTTGTACCCTCGGAAAGCATGGCGCTGGTTGTTGCAGAGGCAAGATGAACCTTCTCGGCGCGCTGTCCGGCATTGAAGACAAACTCAATCCTCAGAAGACCCTCGGGACCGTTTCCGATGAGGTATACAGGCAGGCCGCTGCTCAGCCTGATGCATGGAGGAAACGTAGTGTCACCGGCTGAAGGTATGTTTATGCGGGGAGGCCTTGCTGTCATTGTCTCCTTCATTGCTCTTCCGGAAGATAATTTATGACGCTGCAGTTGCCGGGAAGAAAGGTGCGGGCTGCTGTCTCAGCCATTTCTGACGCTGTAATACTCATGTATCTCTCTTTTTCCCTGTTGATTTCCTCCGCATCACCCAGCAGTTCGTGGAGCGCCAGGTTGAAGGCTTTGTTGGATGCGCTGAGATGGGAGATCAGCCTGAGCGATTCGTACCGGTTGCGTGCCTTGTCAAGCTCCGCGTCAGTGACTGGATCTGCCGACAGCCTGCCGAGCTCTTGCTCCACCGCTTTCCCGGCCTTGAAGATATCAGCACCGTTCCTCAGCTTGCCGCTGAAAATGACCAGTCCGGGGTCACTCTCACCCGACAGATAGATGTCAGCCTCGCTGAACAACTCTCTCTCCCGCACCAGCAGGGCCGGGAAACGGGCCGACTCACATCCTGCCAGGATGTCGGTGAGCATGTCCAGCACGATGAAGTCCCTGCTGTTTCTGCCATCCGTGTGCCAGGCCATGATAAGCTGGGCTGACGGCACCATTCTCCTTACCGTTATCTCCCTGCGCTGGCTCTGGACAGGTTCGACCGGCAGGCGACGCCGCCGACGCGGTGCCCGTGGCTTGTCTCCGAACCATTTTTCGGCAAGGCGGAAGACCTTCCCGGGTGTCACGTTGCCGGCAACGGAGAGAACGGCATTTGCAGGATTGTAGAATTTTCTGTAGAACCTCCGGGCAGAGATGGTGTCAGCCTTGTCTATATGGCTTATATCCATGCCTATTGCCGGCCACCTGTAAGGATGAACCCTGTACGCCAGCGGCCTGAGCAGCAGCAGAAGGTCACCGTAGGGCTGGTTGAGGTATCGCTGACGGTACTCCTCAGTAACTACGCTCTTCTGTGTTGCGATCCTCTCTGCAGAGAGATCCAGGCCCGTCATCCTGTCTGCCTCCAGCCAGAACGCAGTTTCGAGATTGTTGACCGGCAGCGTTATATAGTAGTTGGTAAAGTCATTGTTGGTGAAGGCGTTGTTCTCGCCCCCGGCCATCATCACGGGAAGATCAAACTGTGGCACCTGACGGGTGCCTTCAAACATCAGATGCTCAAACAGATGGGCAAGCCCCGTCGACTCCGGGTCCTCGTCCCTGGCACCAACATCATAAAGCATGTTGGCGGTCACCATCGGAGTGCCCTCATCACGGTGAGCAATGACCCGCAGCCCGTTCCCAAGAGTATGCCGTTCAAATCTGATCATAAAGGCAAAATATCCCAAACTTACCAAAATAAACATCCGCTCCTCAAAATATTTTATATTTGTGAGCATTATGCAGTTTTATATAATCCATCTGCCTTGAAAGCTTTGTTTACCAAGCAAATACAAAACATTAAAACACTTTTTGCCGATCAGCAGACCCTCATCTATCTGCTTAGCTTCGTTGTAGGGCTGGTGAGTGCTGTTGCTGCGGTGGCAATGAAGAATGCAATTCATTATACACACCTGTTATTTACAGAGGGCGTCATGAGAGGGGCAGGAGGAGTGCTGTCAATAGCTTATCCTCTCTTTGGCATAGCTCTTACCGTTCTGGTTGTCAAATACCTGGTGCGGGATACCATCTCTCATGGGGTCAGCAGGGTTCTGTACGCAATCTCAAGGCGAAAAAGCTTTATAAGGAGTCATAACAGCTGGTCTTCAATCCTGGCCAGCTCCCTGACCATCGGTTTTGGAGGATCAGTGGGGGCAGAGGCCCCGATAGTCCTTACCGGCGCTTCAATAGGCTCAAATATAGGTCGTTACTTTAATCTGAACTATAAGTATGTAACACTGCTGCTGGGTTGCGGTGCCGCCGGTGCCATCTCGGGTATCTTCAAGGCCCCCATCGGAGGCATCCTTTTTACGCTCGAGGTTCTGATGCTTGACCTGACGATGTCTTCAATAGTACCGCTGCTCATCTCCTCGGTAACTGCCGCCACCGTCGCCTACTTCTTTATGGGTGACAACGTACTTTTCTCATTCCAGGTGAATGAAGGCTTCCTGCTCACCGAGCTTCCCTGGTATCTTATCCTGGGCCTCTTCTGCGGCTTTGCGGGGCTCTACTTCACCAGGGTGACCATCGCCATTGAGAAGCTCTACAGGAAGATTGAAAACAGCTGGATCCGGATGGTTACGGGAGGGGTGATCCTCGGCATGCTGATCTTCTTCATGCCGGCACTTTACGGCGAAGGATATGATGCGGTCATGCTGCTTCTGAAGGCTGACGGAGGAAGCCTGCCGGGACACGGCCTGTTTGGGATTGAGGCTTCCCGTTTCTGGGTTCTCGCAGTGCTGATGGCACTGCTGCTGCTTCTGAAAGTGGTTGCCACAGCCTCCACAAACGGCGCCGGAGGTGTGGGAGGGGTGGTTGCCCCGGTACTCTTCACCGGGGCTGTGGCAGGTTATTTCTTCAGCAGCGTTGCAAACCACCTGTTCGGACTCTCTCTGGTGGAGAGCAGCTTTACCCTGACAGCAATGGCGGGTGTCTTTGCCGCCGTGCTCCATGCCCCTCTGACGGCTATCTTTCTTATTGCAGAGATAACGGAAGGCTACGGGTTGCTGATTCCCCTCATCATAACATCAACCATCGCCTTCGTGACAGCCAGAAGCTTCCAGAGACACTCCATCTACAACGAACAGCTGGCTGCCAGCGGTGAACTCATAACTCATGACAAGGACAAGGCGGTGATGGTGCTGCTCGACTGGACCCAGGAGGTGGAGAAAGACCTGCTTACGGTCAATCCCGAGGGTAACCTTGGCGACCTGGTGAAACAGATATCAAGGTCGAAGCGCAACATCTTTCCGGTGGTCGATGAATACGGTATCCTCGAGGGAGTGGTACTGCTTGACGATGTCCGGGGCAAGATGTTCAAACCTGAGCTGTACGATAAGGTCACTGTCAGGGATCTCATGACCATACCCCCTTCATATATTGACCTGAGGGAGAGGGGTGATGCTGTCCTTCAGGCATTTGAGCGCACGGGAGCCTGGAACCTTCCTGTCCTCGACCAGGGCCGCTACGTGGGGTTCATTTCAAAATCGAGGATCTTCTCGGCATACCGCGAACTGCTCAGACAGTTCTCGGAGGAGTGACGCACGGTTACTTTGAGGCCTGTTTCCAGCTCCTCCCCTGATGATCAATGCAGATGATACTCTTATCCTGAGAGCCGGGCAGAGCTGCCTCATAGCCTGATAACGTTACAACAATAAGAGGTTCTGATGAAGATGCGGTGTAACCGTATTCTTCAAGCAACCCTGCATCAGGGGCATACTTCCCGTTTTCTCCTGCGTAGCGGCGCTGGGCGTAATAGAGTTTTCTGAGCTCCCACCTGACAATCTCGTCAGGGTCCATGGCAAACGGCTCCTCCGTGCCTGTGCCGTCGCCCGAACGGAACTGCACGAAACCCCACATCTCCGGGTAATGAACATTGATAAGACCCTGGGGCGACCAGAGCCAGTTGTATTCCGGCAGAGGCCTGCCTGTTTCGGGGTCACTCTCCTTCACATACCTCCCCTGATCTGTTTTTGTCTTCCAGTTCACCCTTGAGAAGTTCATTCTCCATACCGTGCCATCGGAGGGCATTTCTCCCCACTCCTCGAGCACCGCGAAGGGAAATGCTATCTCCAGTGTCCATCTGTCATCCGTGTCAGAGGGATCATTGAGGGTGCCGTATATCTTCACGGCAGACCTCAGCCCGGCAATGTCCCATGCATCTATTGCCCGCCCGTTGTCACGGTATGGCATGGTGAGCAGCAAGTCCCATACAGTGTTGAAGGCGTTCATCTCAAACTCGTAATAGCCGTGCGTATCGCCGTCGGGATCGATGAACACCTCGAAGTCGTTGTCATGAAAGATTATGGTGTCACGCTGTCTCAGCGTTGCCCATATATGCGGTTCCCTGAGCTCGGCTGCCACGTAGAGGCAACGGTCATCCCACAGCATCTTCAGCCTTGTGTCATACAACGGCGCAGGTTTAAGGCTCCCTTCAATATCAGTGAAGAGATTGCTCCACGGTGCTGATGACCACTCTTCGTCTGTGATATCACCGTCAACTGTTATCATCCCTGCCCTGTAACAGAGATAATGCTCCGGGGCAAACCCGATGGCAGGTACCGGTATTTCCCCGGAAACAGCAGCACTGCCCTCTGCTGCCGGGATCTCCCTGTTACTGCACGAGGCTGAGAGCAGGGAAGCCAGAACTAAAATTGCACTCTTTCTCATGAAGCTAAAATAGTAAAAACAGTCTCATGAATAAAATTAATATTTAAACGTATATTTGCCTCTCACCTCTCCCTGATCAGTGACTGAGGGACCTGACTGATGAAATAATCAAAGAACAGATACATATGGAAAGAGACACTGTCATATTCGATCTGATAGATCGTGAACGCAAACGTCAGACTGACGGACTTGAGCTGATAGCATCCGAGAATTTTGTCAGTCCGCAGGTGTTGGAAGCCATGGGCTCCGTCCTTACCAACAAGTATGCCGAGGGGTATCCGGGAGCAAGGTACTACGGCGGATGTGAGATTGTTGACCAGACCGAGCAGTTGGCTATTGACCGGCTCAAGCAGCTGTTCAATGCAGCGTATGCCAACGTCCAGCCCCACTCCGGTGCGCAGGCCAACATGGCTGTATTCCTTACGGTGATGAAGCCGGGAGATACTTTCCTGGGGCTTGACCTCTCTCACGGCGGACACCTCTCTCACGGTTCTCCCGTCAATTCATCGGGTATTCTATACCGCCCGGTTGCTTACGGCGTCAGGGAGGAGACAGGCAGGGTTGACTATGACATGATGGAGGAGGTTGCCCTCAGGGAGAAACCGAAGCTGATAGTGGGCGGTGCTTCAGCCTATTCGCGCGAGTGGGATTATGCCAGGATGCGTGAGATAGCAGATAAAACTGGTGCCATGCTGATGATAGATATGGCACATCCGGCAGGACTGATAGCTGCCGGACTGCTTGACAACCCGCTGAGACATGCACATATCGTAACCTCAACAACCCACAAGACCCTCAGGGGACCCCGCGGAGGCATAATACTTATGGGAGAGGACTTCCCCAACCCATGGGGAGTGACCACACCCAAGGGCGAGGTGAAGATGATGTCTGCAATGCTCAACTCGGCCGTCTTCCCGGGCATCCAGGGAGGCCCCCTGGAACATGTCATCGCCTCCAAGGCTGTATCGTTCGGCGAGGCCCTGACACCCGGATTCCGCCTCTATCAGCAGCAGGTGAAGAAAAACGCCTCAGTGATGGCTGAAGCATTCATGAGCCTGGGCTACAAGGTTATCTCAGACGGCACTGACAACCACTCCATGCTTATAGATCTCAGAACCCGATTCCCGGAGATATCAGGAAAGAAGGTTGAAAACACGCTGGTGAAGGCTCACATAACAGTCAACAAAAACATGGTGCCCTTTGACAGCCGCTCTCCCTTCCTTACATCCGGTATCAGGGTTGGCACACCTGCAGTCACAACACGCGGACTGCAGGAGAGCGACATGGCTGCTATTGTGTCACTGATAGACGAGGTGATAACCGGAATTGAAAACGAATCGGTCATTGCCTCGGTGGGTGAAAGGGTGGTTAAGATGATGAAGGATTACCCTCTTTTCTCCATGTAGGAAAATTGAAATTCCTTTTGTATTTTTACCTGCCATAAAGGGAGTCGCCGTGGAAGAAAAGTTAATATTTGTGGTCGATGATGATCCGCTGATCACCACTCTGGTCGCAACACGCTTCGAAGGTGCCGGATACAGGGTAAGGGCCTTTGCCTATGGTGAAGAGTGCATCCCTGCCCTTGATGAAAAGCCTGACCTGATCATACTTGATTATTATTTCCTGAAGGATGGTGATGAACCCATGGATGGCATGGCCGTCTATGAAGAGATCACAAGGCTGGCACCCGAAGTGCCTGTGATAATGCTATCCGCGCAGGAGAAGGGGGCCGTGGTGCTCGAGTTTGCACGCCGTGGCATTGCTGACTACGTAATAAAGGATAATGATCTGATAGATAACCTCCAGGCCGCTGTCAGGGATATCCTCGAGAGATAATACATCCCTCTCTTATGGAATGGTACATGTATCTGGCTGTCATTGTGGCCGGCCTCTTTGCAGGTTTTGTCAATACCCTTGCCGGCAGCGGATCACTGATAACACTGCCCCTGCTGATGTTCCTGGGACTCCCGGCCAACATAGCCAACGGCACCAACCGCATAGGCGTGCTTGTGCAGAGCGCCGTGAGCAGCCTGAGCTTCAGGCAGCAAAAGATATTCAGCTTCCGTGATACTGTCTGGATGGCTGCCCCTGCTGTGGCCGGATCACTGGCCGGCTCACTCCTGGCGGTAAGGATCAACGAGCGGATCATGGAGCTTCTGATAGCCGGATTGCTGATCTTCATGTTCTTCGTGATACTGTACAAGCCGGAGAAGTGGCTCAGGGAACATGCCGTGGCGATCAGCGCCCGCAGACGCTGGTGGGTCATAGTCGTGCTCTTTTTCGTAGGTGTCTACGGAGGGTTCATTCAGGCAGGGGTGGGACTGTTCCTGCTGGCAGCACTGGTGCTTGGGGCAGGAGAGGGGCTGACAAAGGCCAATGCTCACAAGGTGCTGATAGTCACACTTCTCACAGGACTTGCACTCCTTGTTTTTATCATCAGTGATCAGGTGAAGTATATGTACGGGATAGTACTGGCTGTGGGACAGGGTACGGGCGGATGGCTCGCCTCAAAGGTGGCCGTGAGCTGGGGCCCCCGGGTAGTGCGCATCGTACTGCTGGTAGCCGTCATGGCCTCTGCCCTGAAGCTTACGGGGGTGCTGGATTTTGTGGCCGGGTTGTTCTGAACCCGACCGGTGACCTATTTCAGCTTGAAGATATAGGTTATGGTTCCCTTCTGGATGGGGGTGCCGGGTCTGCTGTCAAAACGTGCCTTTAGTGCCGCTTCACGCGCTACCCTTAAGAGATATTCATCCTGCGTGGTCGATCCTACAACTCCTGCCCTGGCGTTGGTGACCCTGCCTGACTGATCCACGGTCACCTCAACAACTACCTTTCCTTCACCCTGGTAATCATACTGAGGATACGGCAGAGCCGTAGCACCTCTGTCACCGAGGCTGAAGGATATGTTGCCGGTACCTCCTCCGGGTCCGTATCTTGGTGCTCCGACAGTGCCCGTTTCCGTTCCCTGGTTGCCCGCTCCCCCGGCCACGCCCTCACTCTGGCCGGCAGTACCTGTATTTGCAGCATTGCCGAATGCGTTCCTGGCACGGGCATTGGCCTCATCAATTTTCTTCTGCTCCTCCTCTCTCTTCAGCCTCTCAAGTCTCTCCTGCTCCAGCCTCTTCCGTTCGGCCTCGAGCTCCAGCTCCCTCCTGATCTGGGCAGCACGCGCTTCAGCCTGTCTGCGTATCTCTTCAGGGTCAGGCTCCTTCTTTACAACCTCCGGTGCCTCCTCAAACTCCTGTGTCAGTATTGCATCATCAGAACCCTCATCAGCAGCCTCCGGCAGGGGTGCAGGAGGTGGGGAGACAGGCTGCGGTGCGGGTTCATAGAGACCCTCGCCGGTCTCGTCAAACCCGAAATTTACAAGCAATCCCTCCTCAGAGGTGTCGGGCAGCTTTACCCTGAAAGTGACAAAAATGATAAGGAGAGCAAGAATCAGGTGCACCAGTGTGCTGATGACCAGACCCTGCTTCCTCTCACGGGTAAGAGGCTCACGGTTGCTATTTTGGTGTTGTGGCAAGTATAAGCTTGTATTGATTCTTCGCCGCAATGTTCATCACGTTCACTACATACTCAACGGGGACACTCCTGTCTGAGTGGAGGGAGACATATATCTCCGGGTTGCTTCCAACCTTTGCCTGCAGGGCCGATTCGAGGTTCTCAAGCTGTATAGGCTGGTCTTCAATGAAATACTGCAGGTCCCTGGTGATGGAGACAGTGGTCATGGGACGGGCAGAGGTCTGGGTTGTACCCTTCGGCAACAGCAGCTTGATGGCTGTTGGCTGAACCAGCGTCGATGTCAGCATGAAGAACAGCAGCAGCAGGAACACTATATCAGACATGCCCGCACTGCTGAAGTTTACGCTGACCTTGTTTTTGGTTGATATTGCCATCTGCTGCTACTTTACAGGTTCATTAAGGATGTCCAGGAACTCCGTGGAGGTGGTCTCAAGCTGGAATACCACATTCTCAACCCTGACCACCAGGAGGTTATATCCGAAGTAGGCCAGGATTCCAAGTATGAGACCTCCTACCGTGGTTATCAGGGCCACATAGATGCCGCCGCTGAGGGTGCTGATATCAAGACTGTTGCCTGCCAGCGACATCTCATAGAAGGCCTTGATCATACCTATTACCGTTCCGAAAAAGCCGACAAGAGGTGCTGCTCCCGCAATGGTGGCCAGCGTAGGAAACCTCTTCTCCAGCTTGTGTATCTCCAGCCTTCCGACATTCTCAATGGCTGCAGTGACGTCGGCAAGGGGCCTGCCGAGACGGGTGATGCCCTTCTCCACCATCCTTGCCTGTGGTGAGTCAGTCTTCCTGCACAGCTGCAGCGCAGCCTCCACCTTCCCCTCATACATGTAATCCTTGATGCGGTTCATGAAGTTTGCATCCACCCTGGAGGCTTTACGGATGACAAGAACTCTTTCAATGAATATATAAAGAGCAATAAATGACAGCAGAGTGATGATGACAATCACCCAGCCACCGGCCACGTACAGATCAGCCAGTGACATTGATGCCTCTTCGGCGGCCGGCATGGCTGCTGTACCCTGTAGTAAAATGTTTGCTAATATCATTGTGCTTCTTTTAAATGTTAACTGTTTGACTTACTTTTTTATATCATCGCGCGAATATATTAAAAAAACGTCCAATACAGGTGGGAATTATCCCTTCGGTGGAAAAAAAGGGCTGTTGTTGAAAAGTTATTTGCCTCCGGCATCCTCCTCCTGTACGATATTCTTTTTCCTCCGCTCAACGGGATTTATGAAGAGATCATCAAGTCTGTCAAAATCACGCCTGTAAAAGACGCCTGCACCCTGTGTGTATGGATGTACAGGGTAGAAAAGAATGTTGTTCGAGCGGTTGAAGACCTTCAGCCTGAGCATCTCGGTAAGCCTGAACTCAATGGTAAATTCTCCGCTGAACCTGCTGGTTGATTCCTTGGTTTGCGCCCCACCCACATCCAGGTTGCCGTTCAGCGTGATCCTGTCGTTAAGCAGCTGGGTGGAGAGGGCAACTTCTATCTCATCATCGGTGAGCTCATCACCTGGTCTGTAATTGAAGCCTATGTCAAAGTCGTTGCTTATCTGCGACAGCCAGTTACTCAGCTGGTTAGAAAGCATCTCGGTAGTGGTTGTCATACCCAGAATGGTGGCATCCTGCGTCTCCGCGGGGCTTACCGGAATCTGTGCGCTTCCGCCGCCGGTGGCACTGTAGAGGGCCGGGTCAGTATAGAAACTGTTCATCACCAGCAGATAGAGAAACTGCCTGCTGAGCTCCTCCTCGGTATCTATGGCCATCCTCAGGTAATCCCTGGTCTCCTCGTCGGCAGTGGGCAGGTATATGTCGAACTTGATGGCCGGATTAAGCAGCTTGTCGGAGAGCAGAAGATGACACTCCACGGGAAGCCTCTCTCTCAGCTTGTCTATATCAGTATAGGCAAAAGAGAGGGGTGCCAGCGAGGCTTTGGTACGGTATATGGCTTTCAGATCGAGCCTCGCGTCTTCAATCGCACCGTTCCATGATATAGTGCCCCCCTCCTCGACCACAAACCGCTTGTTGAGTATGTTACCGAGTGTGAACAGGTAATCACCGTCACTGATGACATAGTCTCCGGCCATTCTCAGATCTCCCTTCGAATTAAGGTTAATATTCAGGTTTCCAGATCCGGTACCCCTGATGATACCTCCGGAAGTGGCATCCATAATGAGCTGCACCCTGGCCTCGGGGGTCACCGCAAGGTCAAAATTGAGCTCCAGGTTGCTCTCTTGCGTCTGCCTGGTGAATACCGTCCTCTCCTCTGACGCTGCCGCTTCATTGCCGGAAGGATCTGTGAATACAATATATGGATAGTCACTGACGCTCGATGAGGAATTCAAAGGGATAAAAAACTCCGTGCCGGCGTCAGTACGTGCCGAGATATTGAAGGAGAGCCTCTCCTCATTGCCCCTTATGCCTGCGTAACCGCTTGCAAAGGCGGTGCCGTAAAAGCTTTCACTGTCCTTGGATCGGGTGTTCAGGACCATCATCCTCTCCATGTTGATGTCGAATGCAATTCCAATGTCATTGAATGAGCGGTGTGAGAGCATCCCGTTGATCGTGCCCTGATTCTTCAACTCGTCTGATATCCTGATATTCCTGAACAGTATGCCTTCGTTACTGAACCTGATGCTGTCGGAGAAACTGTACCTCGTCTGCAGAAAGTCGATCTTCATTGATGCATCCCGGGCCATCACGGCACCACTGAGGGTCAGATCCTTCAGTCCGCCATGCAGCCTGACGGCTCCGGTGGCTGAACCTCTTACATCAGAGGCAAAGGCACCTACCAGGGGATTGATGACATCGAGGGGCATGCTGTTGGTTGCGACGGTGAGATCTGCCATTTTTAAAGACGGTGAGTAGCTGCCGCTGATGTCAAAGTATCCTGATCCCTCATAATCGTTGAAGACATGGATCTCAGCTTCCCTGGCCTCGGGATTCCATTCACTTGTCACGGAGAGCAGACCGTATCTGTTTTCATTCAGCATGAAGTCGCTGACACTGAAATTACTCTCAAAGAGAAAGTCTTCATATATGCCGGAGAGGGTTATATAGCCTCCCATAACACCCCCGATCTTCATCTGGGGTGAGGCAGGACTCTTTTCCCTGCGCCCGCGCTTGTCCCTGCTGCCCAGGTTATTGACATACGAGAGGTTCAGTCCTTCAAAGGTGAGCGTAAGCCTGTCCTCGGGTTCAGGGGAGATCTTCCCGTCAAGCCTTATGTACTTGTTGCTGCTGTTGACAAGTATATTGTCAAACCAGGCGGTGGTTGAGTCTATGACGATGCGTGCCGGACTCACGCTCCACGGCACGCGGTCAACGGTGAATGCCGTAGGAAGGAGGCTTACCGCAAGGAAAGCCCTGTTCATGGTGTTGAGGCTGAAGAATCCCCTGGCACTTACCTCCCCGAAAGTCCTGCCTCCGTCCCTGTTATCCCATCGCATGCCCAGGTCCAGGGTGTCTGTATGACTGCCGGCTTCTGCAACGAAGTTGCCCAGTACCGACTTGTCAGGCAGCAGCAGGGTGTCCGCCTCCAGGGTGACTGACATAAGCCCGCCCCCGGCAGAACCGGAGAGATTCATGCTGCTCAGCGTGGTTCCTGCATAGGTGATCGCCCCGGAACGCATTGCAATGCTTATCTCAGAACGGACGGAGTTTAAACTGCCGTTTATCCTGCTCCCGTCAGCGATGCTCAATCCTGTTCCCAGGAAATCATTGAGCTTGTCCAGCTTCCTGATGGTCGCTGAAAGGGTGAAGTCAGCCTCAGGCACCTTTTCCTCCTTCACCGCTGAGGAAAATCTTGACGGATAGAGATCGGCAAGCACCCTCTTTACCGTGGCCGGAACAGCCTCGAAGGTGTATTTTCCCCGTACCTCGGCATCTGCAAAATCGGATCTGAGCTTCAGAACATTCTTGCCCTCCTCCTGAAGGGCGCTGATCAGGAAATCATAGATGCTGAGCTCTCCGTTGGAGTTGTTCAGCGTGGAATTTATCAGCCTGATCTCTCCCGCAATGTTGTCGGTTCTGTTACCCCTGAAACTGGCGGTGAGAAGGGCGGAAGCGTTGAAAAGCGTATCGCTGCTGATAAGGTTCATCCTGTGCAGGTCGGCGCGCGAAAGATTCAAGGTGAAATCAAATTCAGGCATACTCTTTTCAAGATCAAACCTTCCCATCAGATCCATGACCACCGCCGGGTCTCTTACTGTCACTGAACCATCCCAAATACTGTCCCCGTAACTGCCCTCCACCGCGATATTGCTGTAATTGTAGGAGTTAATCTCCACGCTGTCAATTACTCCGCTGATGTTGGCGGAGAGATGCCTGAATGACTCCATCGATCCGTCAAGGTCAGCATGCATCCATAGTCCGCCAAAGAGCCCGGTGTTGCCGGTGACATAGCCAAGGTCAAAATCACTTGTGCTCAAAAATCCCTTGAAGCTGAACCTGTTCCTGCCGTCAGGTTTCAGCGAGAGGTCTGTTGAAACGCTCCCTCGCTCAGTGGTAAGCTTGCCAAAAGAGACAAAATCAGTTGTAAACCCGGTAAAACTGCCGCTGTAGGAGATGAGCCCGAGCCCGTGTACCGGCTCAGGAAGCCTGATCGGGTCCCTGCCCGGAATCAGCACCTTCTCAACATCAGACGCGGTGGTACGCATATCTGTGAAGTCGACAAAGAGATAACTGTCATTTATCGAGGGAAGACCTGAAATGTCAAAGTCGAAATTCAGGCTGGTGGAGGTTGAATATTTAATTGCTATATCACGCCCATTCAGCTCGGCTACAGTGCCGTTCAGCCGTCCTGAAAGAGTAAGGGACTCACTGATGCCTTTCAGCGGTGCGATGAACCAGGCCAGATCCTGAGTGGCAATGTCGGAACTCTGAAAAAGCATGTCAAACTTCACCTCATTGACAAAGTCTTTCCATGATGCCGAGTCCCTGGCAGAAAGTATTATTCTGTCAGCCACGATGGTGCTGGCAGCGGTATTTAGCTTTATGTCCCTGAATGACAGCTTATTGCTGGCAACGGCCAAATTCATGTCAAGACTTTCTGCCGTGAATCCTCCGGCCTCGGCGAAGGTAAGGTCCCTGATCACCATGCTGACCGAGTCCCTGATAATGTTCAGGTCCCTGACCCTTGCATTAATCTCTGACAGCCTGAGGTCATTGAAGTTCACCCTTCCCGGAATGGTGCCTGAACTGTCTGACCTGTTCAACAGCAGGTAAGCACCGTTATGAAGATAGATATCTGAGAACCGGATCTCGACACTCCTGACAGTGTCAGGCTCCCTGTCACCCCTGATGGCATCAATGTAACGTGTGAGGTTCATGACACCGGACGTGTCGGTAACCATCCGGAAATCTGCATCATGAAGGTCTGTTCTGCCGAAACTGAAGAAACCCTCGGATGGTTTTATACTCCTGATTCTCAGATTGGCTTTTCGAACAGCAAGGAGTGTGTCCCCGTTATGGTCTTCAAAGAGGATATCCTCCAGCAGCACCTTCCTGAAATAGGAGTATGACACTTTCCCGATGTTGATTTCTGCCCCTGTCTTTCCGGAGAGGATGCCTGTGATCTGCCTGACGGTGAATGTCTGAACCCTGGGGGCCTGGAGCAGCAGCATAATGACGGCAGGAACGATGATGAGCACCGCAACGACAGTAAGAAGCACCCTGACGAATTTTTTAATAATTTTGCCCATTCATTACGACATTCCGCCGCAGGCGAAGTTAATAAAAAAGAGTAATACAAAAATGGCGCCAACTGTTACTATCCTTGCGATAGAATCTTCCTGTGACGACACTTCCGCTGCTGTCATCAGAGACGGTGTGGTGCTGTCGAACCTTATCGCAGGGCAGGCTGTACACGAGGCATACGGTGGAGTGGTGCCCGAGCTTGCCTCAAGGGCCCACCAGGCAAACATCATTCCGGTGGTTGACAGGGCACTGGCGATGGCCGGCACAACAGCAGAAGAGATAAGTGCCGTTGCATGGACACGGGGACCCGGCCTGCTCGGATCCCTGCTCGTGGGAAGCTCATTTGCCAAGGGGTTTGCGCTGGCACGCAATGTGCCTCTCATAGAGGTTGATCATCTGCAGGCCCACGTCATGTCGCACTTCGTCAGGGAGCCCGGAAAAGAGGTTGCCCTGCCGGGTTTCCCGTTCCTCTGTCTGCT
>CAYPKP010000018.1:28076-62847 GCA_964411345.1 uncultured Rikenella sp.
ATAACAGGTTATTACAAGTATCTCAGGTCTGACTTCTCAGACCACACTGCCATCCCCCTGGCACGATATGGAAAATGATTGGAATGCAGGTCTGCAATAGTCACTGACCTGCAGACGATGCTCACCTTACTTCGGGTAGAAAGCCTCTTTTCCGGGATAATGATAGCGTTTGCGTGCTATATCCGGCGGGTAAAGGAAGTATTCGATATCAGCCTCGGCACAGTGCTTTCCCTCCCCGTCTGTGAGCCTGCAGTGTAACTGTGCACTCCTCTCCTCCAGCTTGACAATGGCAGCTTCCACATTTACCGTGCCTCTGCTGATGTGAACCGGTTTAAGGTACCTTACCGTCAGTGATGATGTCACCCCTGAAGTGCCCGCCATCACGTTGATGCACCATGCCCCGGTCTCGTCAAACAGGGTGGCAATGATGCCTCCGTGAAGCACATTGATATAACCCTGGAACTGCGGCAGCGGTTCCCAGGCTGCATACAGCTTTCCATCCTCAGCCTCAAAGGTTAGCCTGAGTCCTGCCGGATTGGTGGGACTGCAACCAAAACAGGGGTTCCCCACCGGATCGAACGGGTTCCTGATTTTAATTCTGTTTGACATTTTTCTTCTTCTTCCTGTTTTTCTCCTGAGCAAGCCAGGCACTGAAATAAAATAGTGTAACTATCAGATATATAACACCAATGGTAAGAGTCACTATGGCCAGCGACAGAGAAGGCTCTTCATGGTATGAGGTGGCTGTCCTGAGGCGGTAGCTGTAGCCGAATACCGTCATGAGAATGACTGTTACGGCAAGGATAAAACCGAGAAAGACCATGGTGCCGTCAATGACTGAGGTACTCCTGTAAAGAGTACTCTTCCTGAAATCGGAGTAGGATTTCCTGGCATACTGTTCAGCCCTTCGCCTGGCTTCAGCCCGACGGTAATCAACCCATGCCTGGTAATTCCTCCTCAGCTCCTCTTCGCTGATATTCCTGCCGTGGGGGTGGGAGGTGAGATATTCATATGCCTCGGTTACCCTGATGAACTGATCCTGGGCATCCTCCGAATGATTGCGGTCAGGATGCAACTCCATGGCCTTTCTTCGGTATGCTTTCCTGATCTCATCATCGGAAGCACCCTGCCTTATGCCCAGTATCCTGTAATAATCAAAGAGATTCATCGTTGTTTCTCAGGTCACTAATTAATAGCTTTTTTTACTATGATCACGCCCTGTTGATTGTTTTTTCAATGTTTGTTCTAAATTTGCAATTTATAATGAATCTAAATAAGCCCTGAATGGACCGCTCCCTGATACTTTTTGCTTTCGGCATCACGCTGTTCGCAGGTATGGCCACTGGCGTTGGCGGACTGATTGCCTTCTTCGCAAGGCGCACCAAGACTACCTTCCTTGCTTTTTCCCTTGGTTTTTCTGCCGGAGTGATGATATTCATATCCTTTACCGAGATCCTTACCGAGGCGGGAGAAATAATGAGGATGAATTATGATGCGGGTCCCGCAGCGTGGCTGACGTTTATTTCATTCATAATCGGGATCGGCCTCTCGGCAGCCATCGATAAGATACTTCCCTCACAGGGCAACCCCCATGAGCTGAAGAGAGTGGAGCAGATGCACCCGGAGACGAGAGACCCGGACAAGCCTGAGTGCCAGGGAAGACGGCGGCGAATGGGATGGGCAGGTGCCAGAGACCAGAAGCTGATGAGGATAGGGGTCTTCACTGCCATAGCCATCGGCATACATAACTTTCCTGAAGGAATAGCTACCTTCATGTCTGCAATGTCAGATGTTACCGTGGGTGTGAGCATCGCCATCGCCGTTGCCATTCATAACATTCCTGAGGGAATTGCCGTTTCGGTCCCCGTATATTATGCCACCGGCTCACGAAAGAAGGCACTCAAATGGTCAGTACTGTCCGGCTTCTCCGAACCCGTAGGGGCAGTGGCAGGCTATTTCATCCTTTCAATGTTTGACAGCGATATAAGTCTCGGTTATGTCTTTGCCATGGTGGCAGGCATAATGGTGTATATCTCCTTTGACGAACTGCTTCCTGCCGCACACAAGTACGGCAAACACCATGTTGCCATCTACGGTCTTGTCAGCGGTATGATAGTTATCGGACTGAGCCTCATCCTCCTGGGGGCACACTGATATTTTCACTGCAGGATTATGATCTGATCATCATCACTCATCGGTCAGTTTGTCCGCCACCCCTGGCTTGAGAATTATCAGCTGCAGAACCAGGGCTATGAGTACAGGTATCGCCAGGGCGGCCATATCCCGGCCCAGATGTCCCGAATCGGTCGACTTGCCCAGAAGACCGGTTATGAGAGCACCGGCAAATACACCTGTCATATTCATGAGACCGTATCCGGCAGCCCTGTGACGCGGCGAGACAAACTGGCACAGAATGGGCATGTTGTTGGCATCAAACATGCCGTATCCTATGCCGAAGAGCACAGCCCCGCCGATGATCCAGAATATGTCATGTCCCAGTCCGAAGAAGAGGAGGGAAGGTATTGTCAGTGACAGCCCTATGGCACTTGTAAATATGCGGCCGCGCAGATTGACGGCCACCCACCTGTCCGAGAGGATGCCTCCGGCTATGACGCCCAGAAATGAGGAGGCAGCAATGGTTATGGTTGCCAGAGGCCCTGCTTTGGCCATCTCAATACCCAGGCTTTCGGAAAACAGTGTGGGCATCCAGTTCTTTACCGCCCACCCGGGAAAACTGGGCACGGCAAAATAGAAAAGTATCATCCAGAAACTCGTCATGCCCAGCAGGAGAGTAAGACTTGAAAGTACCGGTTGCTTCTGCGGCTTCGGTGTTACGGCCGGATGGGATACTTTCTTCCTGTCAGGATGCTCCCTCAGGGCAATGATAAGTATGGCGCTGTAAACCAAACCGATGATCCCGAACAGGTGAAAGGCACTCTGCCATGACCATGCATCGGCCACCGTAGCGCCGAAACCTCCCATAGCCTGACCCACGTAGAGGCCTGTCATATGGATGCCGACTGCCAGCGACCTGGTGCTGCCCCGATGATAGTCGGCAATCAGCGACAGCCCGGCAGGTATGTAAAGTGCTTCACTGATGCCCATTACCGCCCTGAGACCGTAGAGCACATTGAAATTACTGGTATAACCCATGCAAAAGGTTACCCCTGACCATACAAACAGACTGGCAACAATGAGCCATTTGCGGTTGATACGGTCAGCTATCAGCCCGGCAACGGGACTCATGAATCCGTAGATCCACAGGAACACCGCCATCAGCTTGCCGAAATTCTCCGCCTTCTCAAGCTCAAAGATGTCAACCATCATCGAACTCTTCATCGTAGACAGCATCTGGCGGTCCATGTAGTTAAGCAATGCCACAACCCAGAGCAGTCCTACCACCAGCCATGCGTAGCCCGGGCCTCTGCCTCCGCTGTTATTTCTCATATGACATGGTATTTAAATGATCAACTGTTATGTCATACAAAAGTACATATTAAATTTAAAAATGAACCCTCCTCTGTGAAAAACCGGGTCATTTATGAAAATAACCGGTCCTATGGAGCTTGGGGGTAACCTTTAGAATCAGATCATACAGGGATGAGGGCAGGTTTCACCATTAATGGCTGACATTTTCAACTGCTTCCGGCACGTGTTTATGCCGGAAGAGAATGGCGAAGAGGATTGCCACGACCAGTGAGTAGGCGGCAAAGGCCAGCCATATACCCTTCCAGTCGAAGGCTCCGCTTTCAAGCATGAAGTATTTGTCGATGACGATCCCGCTGATACGGCTGCCGAGGAAGGCTCCGAACCCATTGGTCATCATCATGAACAGACCCTGTGCACTGGCCCTGATCTCCGGCTCACTTTGGGTCTCCACGAAGAGTGATCCCGAGATGTTGAAAAAGTCAAAGGCCATACCGTAAATAATCCCTGACAGTATGATCATCCAGAGTCCGCCTGCCGGATCCCCGTATGCAAACAGTCCGAACCTGAGTACCCAGGCTACCATGCTCATGAGCATCACCATTTTGATGCCGAACCTCTTCAGGAAGAAGGGAATGGTAAGGATGAAGAGTGTTTCGGAGATCTGCGATACGGACATGATGATGGCGGGATATTTTACTGCAAGCAGATCCCTGTATGCGGGTATATCGGCAAAGTCGTGAAGAAATGTATCTCCGTATGCATTGGTGAGCTGCAGTGCCGCGCCGAGCAGCATGGCAAAAATGAAAAAGAGTGCCATCTTGGTGTTTTTGAAGAGCTTGAAGGCATTGAGGCCAAGCTCCTCAACCAGCTTCTTCTTGTGTCCGCGGGCCAGCGGCGGACATTTGGGCAGGGTGAAGGCATAGATGCCCAGTCCGAGGGAGGCTGCAGCAGCAACGTAAAACTGCATGGGTGAAGTCTCAAAACCAAGGAGACTGACCACCCACAGTGCCACTATAAAACCGATGGTACCCCATACCCTGATAGGAGGGTAATCCCTGATGATATCCATCCCTCTGCTTTTCATCGAACTGTATGCCACGGTGATGGCCAGCGCAATGGTAGGCATGTAGAATATCATGGTGATCAGCAGCACCCAGAAGAATGTCTTCGGATCATTGACCGTGGGCAAGAGGAAGAGAAGTACTGCCCCCGAGATGTGGAAGAGACCGTAGAGCTTCTCGGCGTTGATCCACCTGTCAGCAATTATGCCCGCTATTGCAGGCATGAAGAGCGAGGCAAGCCCCATGGTAGAAAAAATTGCTCCGAAATCAGTGCCTGTCCAGTTCTTCGTCTGAAACCAGTATGCTCCTATGGTGATCAGCCATGACCCCCAGATGAAAAACTGGAGGAAATTCATTATGATAAGCCGGTTCTTCAGTCCCATGCCCTTTTTTTATTTAGTCGGGGTTTGATCTGCGAATATAGCAACCTCTGCCGTTCTGAATGGTGGAGGTAATAAAAAGTTGATAAATAATTACTCCTGCAGCCATGCCCCGGCATCAGTCACAGTGTGCCGAAGAGCCTGTCGCCTGCATCTCCCAGTCCCGGCACGATATATCCCTTTTCGTTCAGATGACTGTCGAGCGCCGCGAGATAGATATCCACATCCGGATGTTCCTTCTCCACGCGCGCCACACCTTCGGGAGCACCGACAATGCATACCAGCCTGATGGTCCTGGCACCCCGCTTCCTGATCGCTGCTATTGCCGCACTGGCACTGCCTCCGGTGGCAAGCATCGGGTCAAGGACCATCACAATGGCTTCAGACAGGTCGGCCGGGAACTTTGCAAAATATTCTGTCGGCTCCAGCGTCTCATGATCACGGATAAGTCCTATGTGCCCTACCTTGGCCGTTGTGATCAGACTGGTAATGCCATCCACCATGCCCAATCCTGCCCTGAGTACCGGTACAAGAATGATCTCCCGCGAGAGCTCTGCAGTATGGCACGATCCGACAGGTGTTTCAACAGTTACCTCCCGCAGGGGAATGTCGCGGGTAATCTCGTAGGCCATCAATCCCGCTATCTCATTCAGGTTCTGCCTGAAATCACGGGTTCCGGTCTCCTTCCTCCTGATAAGCGCCAGCTTGTGCGTGATCAGCGGATGGTTGATAAGCTTGAGCATCGCCGTGCCTTAATGACTATTTGAGAAACCGGTAAGTAAGGCCTACCCCGATAACCTCCTTGAACTGGGCGCGCTTGCCCATGACAGGCTCTCCCTCAAAATCTTCGTCCACCTTTATAAGGATATCGTCATCGTACAGCAGCAGGGTGTTTACCGTGGCAGAGATGAACTCATTGACCTTCAGCACCACCAGGTTCTCCCAGCTGATGTCAATGTTCTGCGGGTTATGCAGGTAGTTGCTGAAAAGGTCGAGCTTGGTCAGGAAATTTACATTCTTGACTATCTCATCCTTCTTCCAGGCAAGATTGGCATATGCACCCAGCTCCGGCCTGAACTTCTTGCCCGGATCTACCCCAAAGGCACCGATTGACGACAGATAATCGTCGGTTACTATGGTGTTCTTTGAGGTCACCGGTGACAGGAAAGCTGTAAAGTTTTCATTGGGCTTATAGTCCATCCCCACTGAAAACAGGAGATATGCCGGGGAGAGCAGATCAGATATCTTGTTCTCCGTATCCGGATAGTTATAACCCTTGTCAAGCTGGGTTTTGAAACTCAACAGACCTGAGTAGAACCACTTTCCCGATGCCTTGCGTCCGTATTTTGACTGGAGATCGATCCTGTCATCGGTCTTGACCCATCCCAGGTCATTGCCTTTCTGTAACATCTTGCCGTAGCCGATTGTCAGGGCATTGTCCCATGCAGATTTATCCTTCTTGTAGTTGGCCGTCAGGCTCAGCAGCCCGTTGAGAGCCACAGAGTTCTGTCCCCCTGCGGCCCAGTTGGTGAAGGAGTTCTGGGACATGTTCAGCGAGATCACCCCTCCGTTGTGCCATCCGTCAGGGATCTCTTCCTCCTGTGCCGTTGCCGGGAAATTTGCCACTGTCAGCAGCATCGTGCTTATCAGTAAAATTATGTTCCTTGTCATTTGTATGAGTTTATTTGCAATTATATAAAAGTTTCGCGAAAGGAGGGCCGATGACTTTTTATCCACCCCTGACCGTGATCTTACCGGCCGTCAAGGCTTCCGAACACCCTCTGCAGCAGCGGGGTGACCCTGGCGGAAACCTCTTTCCTGATCTTCAGCTCCTCATCTGCCATCTTCACAAAGAGACCTTCCAGCGCCCTGGTTGTCAGAAAATCATCCAGATCGGTTGTTACAGTATTGAATCCGGCAAGTCTTCCGGCAACACTGCCGGCCACCATGTTCCATTTTTCCGTGAGAGCAAGCCATGATTGCTGTGCGGAGATGCCGGCCACAATCTCCTTCTCCGTGGAGGCTGATATCTTCGGCTTGTAGAGAGAATAGAGTTCATTCCATGTGCTGCTCCTCAGATACTCCGTTGCGGCGTTATCGGCACCGTGCAGTATGTTGTACCCGTCGGCAATGGTCATACGTGTTACTGCCCCCGCGAAGACAGGGGCCACCTCACGGGCAGCATCCTCTGCTGCCCGGTTGATGCTCAGAATGACATTCTCGATGAGTTGATCCCCTCCGGGTATCCTGCCTATGTTTTCCACTATCACCTTCGCCTCCCCGGGAAGAGGGATCCTTACCTGCGGATCACTGTAATACCCGTTTTCCGAGGCAAGTCTTGCAGCGGCATTCCTTGCACCTACCGTAAGTGCCTCCTTCAACCCGGCAATTATGTCGCCCTCCGTCAGCTCCTTTACGGCTGACGCCGTCTGTATCATCTGTGTCAGCTGGGTACATGCCGTCAAAAGAAGCACTGACAGAATGAGCACTATAATTCTGTTTTTCATAATTCTGTATTTTTTACTGCAGTCAGATTGTCTGGTAGGGAATAAGCGTCGGGGTCTCCTCCTCCCTGCCCTGATCGCTGATGTCAAGTATCTCAATGACCACATACCTGCTCATGCCCCTCCAGGGCAGGGGCCTGATGTACTCCTTGTAGCGCAGCTCGACAAACTTTCCGCTTGCCCTTTCAAGAACATGCGCCAGGCTGTCATTTACCATGCTGAACTCAAATTCGTTGCTCTGTATTGCTCCCGGAGCCGGCGTCTTGAATCCTGTCTGAATCAGTTTTCCCTCCCAGGTCTTGAATATGTATCCCTTTCTTACAAGGTAGTTGAGGTCACCGGCTTTTACACCTTCACCGAATACAAAGTAATGCCGCCACCAGAAAAAGAGAACGGCAGCAACTATAAGGACAAAAAGGACTATCCTCAGCGGTTTTTTCATGGTATTCTGTTTGTAATGTTAATTGCAGGAAGCCATATCCAAACCTGCCCGTGCAATTGATGTCATCGCCTGCCGGGCAGATCAGAGTATTCTTCAGCCGAAGGTTTCCTTCCGGGTTCTAAGCCTTCTTCTCGTCGTCGTCGTCATCACGCAGCTTATCCTTCACCTCGGCGAATGTTGCCTTCATCGTGTCCCATATAGAGTCAGCACCTTCCCTGATTGATTCCCATGCTTCTCCGGTTGATTCCCTGATATCCTTAAGCTTTGACTTCCCCTCATCCATCTTGATCTCCAGCTTGTCTATGCTCTCCTGGTATTTCAGCCTGGTCTCGGCAGTGGCATTCCTGGCCTTTGCCTTAAGACGGTCAATATCAGCCCTCCATTCATCAAGCTGAGATTCAATTTTCTTCTGATAGTTCTCTTTCTGTTCCTGGCTTTCCATTTCTCTTATTTTTAATTAAATTGATTTAATTGTTCCTGTTATATATTTAATCAGTAGAGCTTTACAGTGTTAAGTTTGTCGATGTACGACTGCACCACGGCCTGCTGCGCATCAATTTTGGCCTTCAGTACATCCTGCTCATTCTCATTCACGGGTATCGATCTGTCAGCCTGGTTTATTGCTGATCTTGCCTTATTGATCTTGCTCTCTGACCTGGATATCTCTTTCTGCAGTTTCTTGCGCCTCTTTTCCAGCTCCTTGACCTGGGCTGCCATGGCATCGCGACCGGCACCTACCGGCATGCTCATCATCTCATTGTTTTTGTTGATAATCTCGCCTGACAGCGCACTAAGCTCATTGTGCCTGACCTGCAGCTTTTCCTGCTCATTACTGATGGTGCTCCTCTTGTTCTTTGCCGTCTTCTGTGAACGGGCCTTGCTGTTCTGCAGGCTGCTCAGATCCCTGTTAAGGTCGCGCAGTATCTTCTCCTCCGCATCAAGCTGACCCTTGATAACCTCAATGTACTGCGACTTGGCAAATTCCTTCAGGAAATTGCGGGCGGCAGTCAGCTGTATGTCACCGGAGGCCGGCTCGACATACTGGTCTTTCTTGATCTCTATGCAGGCCAGCAGCCGGCTTATCGTATCCTCATGCACAAGACGGCTGTAGATGTTTACGGGGGTAGGGGATATCTCCCTGACATTGGCCCCGAAGATCGTCATCTCACCATTCTCGGTCAGCACTTTTGACTTTGTGCCCGTCTCCTGTAATTTGATCCAGTTCTTCAGGGTATTGTCAAAATCGGCTTCTGGAATCGTCACATTGAAACCCGGATAGATCCAGTTGCCAAACTGTACGCTGTCTTCCAGCACTTTAATCGGCTTTTGCGACTTCAGGGCCGGTGCCGCTATCATCATGACAAGGCAGATGATAAGAGTGATTCTTTTCATTTCGGTTTTGTTTAGGTCAACTGATAAAGATAAACAATTTCCGTGAAATCTACAACTTTTAAGCATTAAGAAACCGCTGGTCAATCCTGCCTTGCGGCGTCACCCTCCAGGGCCCGCGAGGCTGCCCTTTCACCCTCGCCGATGATCTCCCCGGCCTTGTAGAAATCATATGTGCCGAATGACTGCCTGGAGATCTCAATCATCATGTCGGTTTCGTAATTCTTCAGGGTAAGTGACCCGATCTGGTTGAGCATTATGCTCAGGCTGCGGTTGTTGAGATTGAAGAGACCGATTTCATCCTTCCTGTCTTCCGGGATTTGCTTCTCACTCTTCGACTGTATCTCCTTTACCTTCCTGATGAATTTGCTGTCCTTCTCTTCTTCCCTCTTCTCCTTATCCTCCTCAGGCACCCCTTCATAGGGTATGTCGGCATTGACATTAACCACAACCAGCAGGTCATCTTTACCGCGTTTCACCCTGTTTATGGGGATAGGATTTACCAGACCTCCGTCAACAAAATAATCGTCTCCTATCTTCCACGGCTGAAAGAATGTGGGAATTGATATCGAAGCACGGATTGCATTGAAGAGACTTCCTTCGGTAAAAACGTGCTCCTCGCCTTTGATAAAGTTGGTTGCCACGGCACAATAGGGGATATGAAGCTCTTCAATGGTCCTCTCGGGCACGATCTCCTTCAGCTTCTCAATGATCTTTTTTCCCTTGACTAAGCCTTTGCTGCTCAGGCTGATGTCTGTAAGCTTCAGCACCTCCATCACATCCAGGGTCCTGACCCACTCCTCGAACTCGCCGAGCTGCCCGGCGGCATAGATTGCACCTACCAGTGCACCCATGGAGGTGCCGGCCACCGAGGTGATACTGTAGCCATGTTGTTCCAGAACCTTAATGGCTCCTATATGGGCGAAGCCTCTTGCTCCGCCACTTGAAAGGACCAGTGCAACATTTTTTTCCATTGTGATAGCCTCCTGTTTTTAATGATTACATTTTCAACAGTTGCGAAGAGAGTCCACTGAAGCATGCCAGGTTCTCAGCCGTGGTTCCCGGCGTCACCTCACATCCGGCAGAGAGAATTGCACGTCCCTTTGCCTCCCTGAAGAAGGCAACTGCACTCTCCCTTATTCTCTGTGCGTCTCCGTCCTGCAGAACCGACACCGGGTCGCTCTTGCCCGCGAAGACCTGCCTGTCGCCAAGCAGTGCCGCGGCCTCCGTCACAGGCCCCGTGCGGTGGTCTATGTCAACGATGTCAGTGCCGGTGCTTATCACTCCGGGAAGGATGGCAGAGATGTTACCGCATATGTGGATCTTGGCAAGTGCCCCCAGTGCATGAATGTGTCCCACCAGGGCCTTCTCGCGATCCAGGCAGAACTCCTCATACAGCTCAGGCGATATCAGTGAACAGACAGAATCCCCAATACCGATACAGTGAGCACCCTCCCTGACCTGCGCCGTGATGAAAGCCATCGCACTCTCAGTGATGATGTCCAGGGCTTTGTGAACCTCTTCCGGATGCTCGTAGAGATCTGTCATTGCAAGATTTATATCCCGGATGTCACAGTATTCTGCCAGCGGACCTTCAACCCATCCGCAGATAAACATCTTGCCGGCAGTGACGGCGCTGTACTCCCTGATCTCGGCAGAGCGCTCCCTCATACGGCTATGGTCACCCGGCTTCAGAACATTCATCCTGTCAATGTCGCTGATCTCTGAAATGGCATATTTCTGCACCATGGGCAGGTCATCCTCAGGATAATGAAGCTTTGTGCCGAAAGCTTCGGCCTCCGCATAGGCATCGGACATGGTGTTGACCCAGTCGGAATGAAAATCGGCAGCACATTTGATGTTCGCAATGCATTTGTGAGTGTGACTGAGACAGAAGTCCCTGTATCTTACCCCTGCATGTTTTGCTGCGAAACGCATGAGGATGGGGTGAAACGGAACACGGTCAGGCCTGCCGCCTTCAATGAAACATATCGTCCTCTCCAGTGAGTCCATGGTCTTCAGTGACTGACTATACACCTGCAATCCTGCGTTTGTACTCACCCAGCGCCTCATCAAGCCTCTCCCTGGCGGTGGTGTCGCCGGGAACATTATGACTCGGATGGATGTAGAGCCTGACACCTCTGTCGGCAAGTATCTCTGCTACTGTGGTTATGGTCATCCATACACAGGTAACGAAAGCCATCGTTGAGACCGGGCCAATCTTGTCGACATGGTTTTTCAGCTTCACCGAGGCATCCTCCAGGGGAGCACAGGTGTCCACCACAATATCGGCAAGGTCGAAGATGGTCTTTCCCGAGCTGTGCCTGGTCTTCTTGCCTGCCGCCTCGGCTGCGGAACCGAAGACCACCACCTTCATCCCCCTCTTCTTTGACTCAAGGGCAATGTCGATGTTGACATTGTTGATGCCCGAATGGGAAAAGAGCCACATGGTGTCACGCTTATCAAAGGTGTAGCCCTTCATGATCTCAACACCGTAACCCTCAACCCTTTCCAGGAATACAAACTGGTGTACCCCCATCTCCCCGGTGATGTGCGTAAAGAAGCTCAGAGGGATCTCTATCATCGGGTGAAATCCCACAAACCCGCCAATCCTGGGATACATCTCCTCAATGGGCAGTGTGGCATGACCGCACCCAAAGGTGTGAACCCATCGTCCGCACTCAATGGTGTCAGCCATAACCCCGGCCGCCCTGCGTATGTTTTCAGTCTGTGTCTCTTCAATACGGGACATTACGTCCCTTGCATTTTTCAGCCATTCTTGTGCCAGCATAGTTTACGTTTGTATAAATGATTATCTGTTTTTGGTTATTCTTTTGAATACTGCAGCTGCAATCACCACCATTATAAGCAGTTCTGCGAAGGTGAAGGTTGTGAGATGCCTGATGCCGTAGTTCCCGGCAACCAGTCCCATGGCGTAGTTAACCGCCATATTGCCGAGCAGGGCTATCACAAGCACGAAGCTGAAGGCCGTCCCTGACAGGTGAGGATACCTGTTGCCGACAAGACCCAGCATGGTGGGAAAGCCCGCAGCGAGCCCTGAACCCAGCAGGAAGAGTCCCGCCCCGGCCTGTACCATGGTGGTGCCGAGTCTGAAGAGCAGCAGTGCGGTCAGGATAATGACAAATGATATGCTGAGCAGCCTCTTCTCCGGCATCTGCCTGAACAGGCTGCCTATGAGAAGCCTCATGACCGTCATGCCGGCCACATACAGGGATAGTCCTATCAGGGCTGCACTCTGCGGTGCCCCTACCCGCTCAATCAGGTAAGTAGTGGTCCAGTTGTTTATCAGGCCTTCGAAGGCACTCTGGAAAAAGAGAAAGAGGGCAATAAGGATGAGAGTCATATCTTTTACCAGCGTGCCAACCTGCTTCATTGAGATCCCCTGGACCTGCTTTGCCGGCGGAAATTTAACCACCAGGAAAAGCAGGGAGGCTGCCAGTGCAAGTAATCCGGCTGCAGCTACAATAGGCTGGAAGTCAAATGACTGTCGCAGGGCGCTGAGCAGCAGCGGCATACCCAGTGCGCCTATTCCGAAGAAGACGCCCAGGAGGCTCAGGTTGGCTCCTTTGCCTGTCTCGCTTATGTCTGCCACAACGGCGTTGGTTGCTCCGTTGAGTGCCCCGCCGCCTATGCCGAACAGGAATACGGAGAGTGAGAGCACCCATTTTACATGGGTGAAGGCGAGGCCTTCAAACCCGATAAACATAAGCAATGCCGAGGTGGCAAGCAGCGTCCCGTAACCGTAGCGGTCACATACCGGCCCGAACAGGAGGGAGCCGATGATGATCCCTACGGGAAGGACCGAGAAGAGGGTGCCGGCCTCTACGGCATCGAGGGAGTGCCTTATCCTGAGATCCGGCAGCACTGCCCCGAGAATGATCAGTCCGATTCCGAACAAAAGCATGCCGAGGCATGCCGACCAGAATACAACTCTTCTGTTGAATGTACCACTCATCCGATTTCTTTTTTGATGTCAGGATGTTTCATTGCAAGCCAGGCTGCACCGAAGACACCTGCGTCACCTGCCAGAGCTGAAAGTTCAAATTTTGCCTGCCTGATGCTTATGGGTTGAGCCCACTTCTCAGCCTCCTGCCTGATAGCAGGTATAAGCTCTGATGCCGGACCGAAGACGCCGCCGCCGAAGATGATCTTTTCGGGATTGAAGAGGCTTACCAGGTTGGCGGAGGCCATCCCCCAGTATTCGACTGCAAGATCTATTATCCGTGATGCCGGCAGGTCTCCCTTTTTCCAGGCATTAAACACATCCTGGGTTGTTATCTTTCCGTGAGCAGGCCTGCGGAGGTCTCCTTCATATTCACCGTGTTTTTCCAGGTACTCTGCTGCCTGCCGGGCGATGCCCTCACCCGAGGCGTAGTACTCAAAGTTGCCGCAGACCGTATACCTGCTCTCAAAGGGACGTGACAGTGCCATCCACCCTGCAGCTCCTGCAATGTCATGGGCTCCGTGCAGTATCTCCCCGTTAATGATTATACCGGCGCCGATGCCTGTGCCTATGCCCAGGTAAACGGCATCACGGCATCCCTGTGCGCTGCCCTTCCATATCTCACCGGATATGTAGCACGACCTGTCACTCTCAATTACAACAGGTATGCCATCCGCCACGCCCTGCATCTCCTTCATGAGCGGATAGTCATCCCATCCCGGTATGTTGGGCGCCCAAACAGTACCTCTCTCACGCCGGCTGATGCCCGGCACCGATATGCCGATGGCCTCCGCAGCATCACCGTTCTTTCCTGCCCTTGAAAGCATCAGGGCTGCGGTGACGGTTATCAGATGTCCAACCTCATTACCCCTGCGACTGTCGACAGGCAGGGTCTCTCTGTCAAGTATATTGCCCTCACGGTCAAAGAGGGCAAAGGCAACCTTCGTTCCTCCGAGATCTATTCCAAGAAGTGCCATCGCTTCAGTTTTTAAATTGCATTCTACCGTTCAAAAATACACCTTTTATCTCCACTCTGTCATCCAGCAGTATCAGATCGGCCCTTGCACCCGGGGCAATGACTCCGCGATCATCTGCCTTGATGAGCTGTGCCGGATACAGCGATGCCATCCTCAGCGCCTCATACCTGTCAATGCCGGCATGGGTGATGCAGTTCCTTACAGCATCGAGCATCGTCAGCCTGGCACCTGAGAGAGTGCCGTCGGGAAGTGTATAGCGGTCAGACTGCCGTACATGCTGATATGCCCCGGCTTCATTCTCCTCAACGGCGTCAGAGACCAGGAAGAGCCTCTCCTTCATTATCTTCTTTGCTATGGCAACCATAGTGTAATCGACGTGAATTCCGTCGGCAATGATGCTGGCCCGGGCGCTTTCCGACCAGAAAACGGCACCGGGAAGACCCGGATCACGGTGATGCAACGGAGACATTGCGTTGAAGATATGGGTGGTGCTCTCTATCCCCATGGCGAATCCTTCAGCAGCTTCCCTGAAGGTGGCATTGCTGTGCCCGGCAGCAACCGTGATGCCATTGTCCTTCAGTATCTTGACAGTTTCGGGTGTGCAGACCTCCGGTGCCACGGTCATCATCCGGATGGTTCCTCCGGCCTCTGCTAGAAGCCCCGAGATATCCTCAGCCGAAGGTTTACGGATCAGCTCCCGGGCATGGGCACCTCTCTTTGTCATGCTTATATAAGGACCCTCGAGATGGAGACCCATGAAGGCTTGATGAGAACTTTCAGTGGCGGTGCGGAATGCTTTTCGGTACACATCGGCACTGTTGGTGGGCAGCGCCAGAAGAAAACCCGTGGTGCCGCTCTCCACGATTGATGAGGCGATGACTGCCAGTGCATCCGGCGTGGGGCTGGAGGAAAAGAGAAATCCTCCGCTGCCGGCTATCTGCAGATCAATAAGCCCGGCAGTGACAAGGTAGCCCCTGCAGTCAATTCGTTCAACCTCTCCGGCTACAGAAGCGGGGTCGGCAAAACCGGTGATCCTCCCGCCGTCGGTCAGAAGGGCCGTGTTGCTTATCAGCTCCCTGCCCGTAAAAAACGTTGCATTGAGCAAAAGTCTTTTCATATCTCTCTCTCCACTGTTTGTTCCTTCCATGATTTAATCATTCAAATATCCTTTTCAACATGTTCCCCGAGATGAACGAGGTTTTGCTGAACATCCTGACGGCAGCCTCGTTGATATCCTTCAGGCGGTCGGCAACATCGTCAACCCTGAAGAAACCGTAACCGCCCCTGTTTTTGAAGAAGGCGGTGCCGTAAACACTGAGCCAGGTGCGACCGTCACCCAGTTTCACCGTTGTCAGCTTTCTCCCGAACCTCTTGTATTCAGGCGCAAAGATCCTGAAAATTTTCCCTATGTCCCTTACAGTTGCAATATGATGCCCGCAATTATCACACCTGCATGCTGAGAAATAGCTGTTTCTGAACAGCAGCTTCGGAGCTGCGGAACTGCAATAGGGGCACTCCAGGTCCGCCACTGCCTCCCCCGCGGGACTGTCGAACAGCTCCGGAAACCCCGGTCTGAAGGGAGATATGATATTGGTGTACCGGATGATCTTCAACGATTGGGTGATTATCAGGTAAAGATAGATCAGCAGCAGGAAGTTGAGGTAGGGACTGAATGCCAGTGCGTCAAAGATGCCGTGAAGAATGCTGGCGGTGAGCAGGGCTCCGATGACTACGGTGACGGGCCTCTTTTCCGCCTTGTACCTGTACCAGGCGTAACCGATGATAATGCTGAAGCTGATGTGGGCCGGAGTACTGATAAACACCCTGTAGAAGAGAAGGTACTGGCTGCCCTCCCCGGAGTTGGCATAGAAGTAGTTCTCAATGATGGAGAAACCCAGTGCTACACAGGCCATGTAGATGATGCCATCGGTGAGCTCATTGAACTGCCTCCTCATAAGCCAGTAGACAATCATCAGGCCGACGAGCTTGGCAAACTCCTCTGCAGGTCCGATGATCAGAAATGATCCGACGGTGGTGCTGATCGCACTTTCGTCAATGCCAAAGACCCTGAGGATCTCGTATATGCCCAGTGCCACGAAGACCGAGGAAGCCCCGCCGGCAAGAAAAGCCCACAGCATTGCCAGAAAGGTCTCTTTCTCGTAGATGTCAAAACTCCTGATCCAGGCTGTGATGACAAGGCCTATCAGGGCTGAGAGGAAAATGCTGAGATGAATGAAGCTCATAGGTTCCGGAAAAATATATCACTTTCTTTAGTTCAGGCTGGCGACAGCAAATGGTGTGTCAGCGTAATACTATCTCAAGGAATTTACTCTCCAGCGGACCGATCTTTGCAGGAGGCCCGGCAACAGGGATGCCGGTTACATCCACCTCCCTCAACGTCAGAGGAGAACCTGTAAATCCGTTGGTCAGGGAGAGTGTTCTCTCCACCCCGCCTGTCTCTCTGAGGTGAACGAAAACAGACTTTCCGTCCTCACCGGGCCTGGCATTTACAAGCAGAACATCCTGTGGCCATCCGTCAATGAAGGTACCTCCCCACCGCTCATCACCGGGGCCGGCACCGGGTATTATCCTTGTCAGCAGAGGAACCCTGGCACCCCATCCGAACCGGGTGGCAAAACTGTTGCTGTTGTCGGCCGAGGAGGTGAGATAGTAGCTCCATGAGTGCCCCCCGCGCTGGTCGGCGTTGAAGTTGGTCACCCAGTAATTGTTCATCGGCCAGGAATAGATATGTGTTGTCTGCGGCAGGGCCCCGGCCTGGTACCTGCCGGTGTTTATAGCTCCGAACTGCATCAGGGGCATCTCGCCGGAACCCATAACGATCTGCATCTGGTCATTGCGCACAGCGGTGAAATTCTGCACCGTGTACCAGTCGTTTGATGATCCGGGTATCTGGTCAGTGCCTGTCCTGATCACTCCCCCTGCAACTTCCGTGAAGTGCATACCGTTTTCAACGGCAAAGGGGAAGGCTATATAGAAGCTTTCAGGATCGGTAATGCTTTTTTTTGTAATGGAACACGATATATCTATCCGTTTGCAGGTATTGAACAGGCGTATTTCAAATGAGTAACCCCTCGGACCGATGGCAGTCTCAGATTCACCGTAGAACCTGATGCTGTTCCATATCTCGCCTTCAGTAATCGAATCAAACCACACCGTATCCAGGGGGAATCTGCTGAAGTCGTTGAGCATCTTGTTTTCCATCTGTGACCTGTTGCCAGGCTGTTCAAGGATGAATTCTCCCATTGCATGGGGCGCACCGCCGTCAACAAGCTCTTTTGACAGCTCCTTGTCATATATGGATTTTATATTCCCTGCTATATTGTCTGTGACTATCCTGTACCGACTGTTTTCCAGTATGTTGTCACCTTCAGGAGCAGAAGGCACTGCTTCACCGGAGAGAGGGGGTGAGGATGCTCTCTCTTCCTGATCCGGCCTGATCAGGTACTTTTTATATCCGAACGCAGGAATGTCACTGCACCAGATTGCCCAGTAGGTGCCATCGGATCTTGATGATAATGGCTGCGAAGCCAGGCGGTTACCCTCACGGTCATAGATGGCGGCCCTCATGCCGCGCGGAACTATCTGATGATCAATATATACCGTTGCCAGTGCCGACCTTGTCCAGCTGAGGGTATTGAAGACCGCCAGGGAAGGCTCTTTCTCCCTTTGGAACATACTCTGCAGTAATCCCATGGCTGACTCACCCAGCAAGGAGGTTCTGCGGACGGCCTCCCAGGCATAAGACTCCTTCAGTGCTCTCTGCTCCATGGTCGGCTGGCTGTAGGGCTCACGGACGCTCTCAGAGTATCCGGTGGTATGCTCGGTATAAAACAGCAGGGCTTCATTTGCCAGGGCACTCTTCTCCGCTGTCTCCTCCGGAAGGCTAATGCCTGCCACGGCAGCCATGGACAATCCCCCGGTATTGGCAATGAGCTCAGCCGCAGCCTTGCGCGTCGCCGTCACCTCCCGTGCCGAGGCCCCGAAACCGTCGGTCCACCAGTCAGGCCACGCTCCCCGGATGACGGGGAACTGATCGCCGTGACCGGCTTCCATCTGTGCGAAGAATGATTCTGCGGTTGAGGTGGTGAGCTTCGGCCATTCAAAAATATCATTCCATTTCAGGATCATCTCACTCATGGAGGTTGACGGCGGGGAGTTGTCAGTGAGATAGCCGGAATGCTGTATCGCCATCCGCTCATGGGGATAACTCCTGGCTTCGAGGCTGATAAGGTAGTTGAGCAGGTTGTTCTTGAACTTGTCGATGTCGCCCGACTGTACCTCCATAACCGTATTGCCGGTCATGTAATGCTCTGCCCTGAATGCAAGCATCCGATTTCCTGAGGGCGATTCCCACCAGAAGAGGGTGGGCCTGTCAAAACAGATCAGGGCGCGGTGGCCGTGAGTACCCATGTTCAGGTACCTGACACCCAGCCCGTCATAGAAGTCGTTGAGACACCACCCTATGCCGTTTACGTCGTTCTGCATGGCCACGGTGACGGGGATACCCCGCTCCTTAATTCTGCCAACAGCCTGCAGTGAGGCGGCAAGGATCTGCTCATCAGGCAACTCATCAAAATTGAAATACATGCCGGTCACTTCGATCCTTCCTTCCCGGATCCGCTGAATTAGCCTCTCTGCCTGCTCCTGCGGCCTGCACTTCAGGTATTCGTCGACGGGCCAGCTGGCCTCGCATGTCCAGCGGAACCTGGCATTGTCAGGATAACCGTCAGTGGCATCACAGTAATCGAGGGCATAGTCAATGTAGCGGAGATGCTCGGCCAGAATCTCGTTCTGCGGTCTGGTGTATCCTATATCGGTATGAGAATGCTGGATGAAACTGACATGCCATTTTCTTACCGGTTCAAGTGTGACCGACCTGGAAGCGGTGAAATCGCCGGCAACGATCTTCAGCCTTATCTTTTTTGGCTTCCTTACTACGGGAAGACCCAGATTGACTGCATTGTAACCGAAACTGAGCACGGTCTCTTCAATCAGCTTCCCGTTTGCATAGATACTTGCTTCAGTTTCATCACCGAAGTAAAATATGGCAGCCTCCACAAGCTGCAGTGGATTGTCCCGGTTTTTCAGAATGGCAGGGAAGGCATTGAGCGTGACCCCTGTCTCTACCGGCTTGCGGTATGTCATATACCATGAACTTAGATTTGAGGCGCTGCCTGTCACTTTCAGCCTCAGGGGCTCTCCATCAGGTGTGGAGCCGGCAGGCAGGCGCAGTATCATGTACCCGTGATGATCGCCGTGCTGGTCTGTCATCACAGACCTGAAACTCAGCACTGCTCCGCCGTTGCCGTCAATATCCCAGGAGCTGCGGCCGTCAGTGAAGAAGGAAACAGTCTGCTTGCCGTTCACAGAGAGATCCATCCTCGCAGTTCCGGGTCCTGACCCAAGGGCAGCTATCCAGACGTAGGCTGCATACTTCTTGCCTGTACCTTCCGGAGAGGCAGCGGTTTCCCACTCCATCACATCCCTGCCGCCGGTAGCCCTGACGAGAATGCTCTCACGCAGACCCGGGATGCAGGAGTGGTACTCAAAGTCAGTACCTGACAGTTTACTTGCAAAACCGTTGACTATCCGGTCATCACCGGTGAAAAATGACTGACCCCGGATGCAGGGAGTGATGAAACCCATGATAAGGGCGATGAGCAGGGATGCTTTCTTCATGGTCATTACTTTCAAACTGTTTCACGAAAATTCATTCAACTTATGCCTTCCCGGGAGGATCCGGCCCCCGGGTTGCCGTATCAGGAGAATCTCTCCTGCGGTTCTTTGTCCGGAGAACTCAATCCCGTCTCGCCTCATCATGAGAACACTCTCCAGAGTGGGTTTTATGTAGTCTGCAATGGTGTTTTTCACTGTTTTTTCCTGAGATTCAGATCGTGAAAGTCATAGCTGAAATCGGTGAGAGGGGAGATTGCCTCCATCCTGATGCTTTCCGGTATGCCCTCCCTGTCAAATGAGAAGATCGCAAAGGCATCTGCATCGAAGGTCCTGTCATCCCACCTCACAATGAACGTATTGCCGGTGTAATGCAACATGTCACCCCTCAGCCTGGGTGATCTGATGGCGTTGAACCTCAGTCTGCCGCTGACTTCGGTGATGATGACATCGCCAAACCACGGATCGGTGTACCTGCCTGTGAAGAGGGAGTTGTCAGTCTCACTGCCTGCCTCGGTGCGCTGAGCCTCAACCTTTGCCCATGCCTCCTCCGTGATCCCGGAAGCTTCTTCGCGCTTTCTGAGGAGACTCTCCTTAAGTGCCGCCACCCTGTCGGCACCGATGATGCCGAGATAACCGTCAATGATGGAGTAAGTTATCGCTTCGTGGGACTCATCCGCCTGTTGATTGGTCAGGACAATGATTCCGAGATTCAGCTCGGGGAGCATGGTCACCCTGGTTACAATGCCGGTATGAGAGCCGGTATGATAAACCTGCAGGAAACCGTTTATGTCAGTAAGGTTCCAGCCCAGACCGTAGGCAGAGAAGTGGCTTTTATAGGGAGAATCCTCCTTTAATGGCTTTATTGTCTGGGGACTCCACATCTCCGTGTGAACCTCCTCGGAGAAAATCTGCTTGTCAAGGTTTGGCCCGTACCTGCCCCGGTTCAGCTGACAGACGACCCATACGCTCAGGTCGCTTATGTTGCTGTAGATGCCGCCTGAGGAGTTGTGCAGCCTGTTCTCCTGTTTGGGAGCTGTCTGCAGCCTGCCGTCGACCGGAACATGGGCATCAATGATGTTGGATCTGTCCGGTATTCCTCTGAATGATGCTGCTGAGCCGGTCATGCCCAGCGGATGCATGATACGTGTTTCCACAAACTCCTCCCAGCTGGCTCCGCTGACTCTCTCCACCACCTCGCCGGCAACCACATAGAGAAGATTGTCATAGTCATACTTTGTCCTGAACGGTGAGGCCTGCTTCAGGTGCCTGAGGTTCCTGATGATATCCCCTGCAGTGAACATGGCCGAATCGGGCCACATCATCAGGTCACCGGCGCCGAGTCCCAGCCCGCTGCGGTGGGTGAGGAGGTCCCTGATCCTGAAATCCTCAGTGACATAAGGGTCGTAAAGCCTGAATTCGGGGATTATGTCAATTACCCTTGTGTCCCAGGTAAGTCTCTTCTCGTCAATCAGGATTCCCAGGGCTGCCACGGTAAATGCTTTCGTGTTTGAGGCTATGGCAAACAGGGTCTTCTCATCGGTCTTTTCGCCCGTGGCGATCGACCTGACGCCGTATCCTTTCATATGGATCACCGCGCCATCCTTGACGACAGCCACCGCTATGCCGGGTACGTTGAATTCCTTTCTTACCCTCTCCGTCAGCCTGTCAATCTTTCCTGACGAGAGTGGCTGCGACGGTGAGATGACGGAGAAGAGAACAAAAAGACAGGTAAAAAGCAGTTTCTTCATCGGCGGTCACTATTTTTTTCAGTTTTCCTTTCTTGTAAAAAAGAGATCGTGGAAGTCATAGCTGAAATCTGTCAGCGGAGAGATGGCTTCCATCCGTATCTCCGAAGGTCTGCCCTCCCTGTCGAGGGTGAAAACAGCCCAGGCATCGGCATCCATGGACCTGTCGTCCCATTTTACGATGAAGGTGTTGCCGGTATACCAGAACATCTCACCTTTCAGTTTGGGCGAACGGACTGACCTGAATCTCATTTTCCCGTCATTGTTAGAGATGATGATATCTCCCAGCCAGTTGTCGGTGTACTCACCTGCATATGGTGCAGGATCAATGCTCCCGGTTTCACCGTCACGCTGCTTCTCTATCCGTGCCCACACCTCGTCGGTGATCTTCTTTGCCTCAGCCTCTCTTCTCCGTACATTTTCACCAAGCTGCCTGACCCGGTCATTGCCCGTGATGCCGAAGTATCCGTCCAGGATGGTGTTGGTTATGGCAGTGAAGGCACTTCCGGCCTGCTGGTTGGTAAAGACTATTATTCCGAGCTTCAGCTCCGGGATCAGGGTGACCTGTGTCACGATTCCGGAAAGTCCTCCGGTATGAGAGGCCTGGAGATAACCGTTTACATCGGTCAGGCGCCATCCAAGGCCGTAGCCTGCAAAGTGGCTCCTGTAGGGCCCGGGGGACCTGACGGGTATGATGGTCTGCGGTGTCCACATCTCCCTGTGAACATCCTCCGTGATGATCTGGCTGGCAAGCTCCGGACCGTACCTGCCGCGGTTCAGCTGCATGATGACCCACTTGCTCATATCGGCCACGCTGCTCCAGATGCCCCCGGCCGGATTCATCAGGTCACTTTCATACTTTGATACTACCTGCAAGGTACCCTCAACCGGCACATGTGCATCGATGATGTTCGATCTGTCGCTTATGCTGCCTAGTGATGCAGCTGAGCTGTTCATACCAAGGGGCTCCATTATCCTCTGCTCAACAAACTGTTCCCAACTCATTCCCGAAATTCTTGTAACCACTTCTCCTGCAACAATATAGAGAAGATTATCATAATCGTACTTAGTGCGGAACGGCGAGACCTGTCTCAGATACCTGAGATTATGGATTATATCTTCCCTGGTAAAGGAGGAGGAGTCGGGCCACAGCATCAGGTCGCCGGCACCCAGGCCCATGCCGCTGCGGTGGGTGAGGAGATCCTTTATGTTGAAGTCCGCGGTGACATAGGGGTTGTACAGCCTGAACTCCGGTATGATGTCAATGACCTTCGTATCCCAGCTCAGCTTCCCCTCATCAACAAGTATTGCCAGCGCAGCCGCGGTAAAGGCTTTGGAGTTGGAAGCTATCCCGAAGAGAGTGTTCTCGTCTGTCCTGTTGCCGGTGGCAATCGAGCTGACTCCGTACCCTTTCATGTGGGTCACTTTGTCATCTTTGACAACGGCCACGGCTATGCCGGGAACGTTGAACTCATGCATGGTTGCCTCCACAAGCCTGTCAATATCCCCGGTGGTAAGGGGCTGCGACCACATAACGCTGCATGCCAGCGTGATAATGGAAAGCAAAATAAATTTCTTCATCCCTGATTATTATACACGCTAAAAGTATGGATTTTCCTGCATTATTCTCTTAAACATCCGTGCACTGATTTCATCAAATCTTCATAATTCATTTGTAGATTTGTAATCCTAAGGATTTCAGATCAACTTAAACAGAAGACAATCGCTATGAAAAAGAGACTGTTTGTTGTGGCAGTCCTCCTGGGAGTCCTCTCCTGGCACTGTTCCAGGGTGAACCCTGATCTCCAGCTCAAATCTGCACTGGAAGATGCTGCTGCTAGGATCAACACCGCATCGGCAGCCATTGCCGAATCAAAAGGATATGATCTCATGACGCTCAGCGATCTGACCAAATCAGGCGAGGGTTACAGTGACAGCATTGGGCTGGATCTTATAGCAGGTGTTTATGATTTCAGGCCCGAGACCTTTGAATGCAGGCACTTTTCATTGCCGTGCTGGCGCTTTGAGAAGACGGGTGAGAGTGAGATGCTTGTCATCAACATGCCGCAGAGGCTTGTTCTCCATCCCAGGTACCTGTTCAATCCCGTGCCTCCTGATACGGCAGCTGAGAACGATTTCACCGTCACGGCATCGGACTATCATTACTACTATTCATTCATGCGCGGCTATGATTATCTCCTTAATGCTGCCTTTTCCCTGGAGGGTGATGACATAGGAACCCTTGAGGTGAATTCGTCAGGAGAGACATTTGCCGACCGTAATTATTCAAGCCGGTACCATTTTACCGATGACTACAGCCTGGCTGTCTCGTTTACCCGGGGAGATACATCCGTTTCATCATTTGAACTCATGGAAGGCGAAGAGCTTATCCTCGGTGAGGAGAATTACTTTGTCTGGAACGATTACCGTAAAAGCGAAAGGAAATATGTACTCACCGTGGGGGATGTGGAGATTGTGAGAAGTTCAGCCATCGATTCGATACAGGTATTCCTGAACGGGGTACTTCAGAACAGGGCAGGCGCCGTCATAAAGGATGATGAAGGGGAGGATGGCAGTGGTTCTGTCTGTCACAGGAGAGATATTCTGCTGACCTTTGACGATGGCACTTCAGCGAAACTCAGTGAACTTATCGGGCCATCGCTTGAGACCCTGAAGGCGCTGATAGACCCGATGCGAGAGATGTATTTCGCCAGGCGCATAGTAGACCACCTGGCCATGACGATATATTACCGGGAGCGTCAATAGCTCCTGTCTATCTATCTTTCTTTCTTTCCACAAGTCCGTTTTAATGCGACGAAGACTGCCGGCGCCCCAATCCGGCGGTCTTCTTTCCTTTCAATTACCTTTGGCTGTGGCACCTTTGCACCATATTTAGCCGAAGCCACGACGCCGTCAGCCAGGGGTTGTATTCTTCTGATGTTTGATACTTCGGATATATATATTTACAATAGCGGCCACTATCAGAATTTCTCCGACGATAAAGACTGGCCACTTGTAATTGTCAGGTGTGTAGCTTGTTATCAGTGCAACGAGCTGTTCTTCAGCCTCCCGTGATTCTTTGTTTGCCAAAACCCCGCTTTCAAAAATAAGCCTGGCGTAATCGATCAGGTATGTGTAGAGAATTACAAGTGCACCGCCAAATATGAGAATCCAGTCATTAAGCCGTACCTTTACACAGAAACCGTTCTCCTCCCTTCCAACCAGCAGCAGAGCCATTATGATCATTGTCACTGAATTCAGTACCGGCGCCAGCACCGGCCCGAGCCATGAGACAGGGATGAGGAAGAGCAGGTCCCATGTCAGCAGGGAGGGGGGCCAGCCAATGAGCATCTTAAGGGCAACATAGTAGAATATGTCCCACACCCCGAATGCAAACAGCGCATAGAATAATCTCTGTAGATTGTTCCTGCCGGCGATGATGCCGATGCCGGCAAGCATCACCAGCGTGGCGATCTCCCTGATCCACTCAACGGTGACAAGCTCAGGAGACATGAGCTTCAGTGGAAAGCTGAAACCCTCAGGGTAATAGAGCTCTCTCAGGTAAACCACCACAATGGCCTCTAGGAAGCCCATGGCAACCGCAAAAACTGCGAGCCAGAGAAACCGAAACCTGTAGCTGAGGAAGCTGTTTTTCATTGCAGTCAGATAGTTGCCGGGAAATTTACAAAATATAGGGGAAAACTGCTTTTCTTTCCTCAGGATAATCCGGAAAATGATTTTTGTACCAACTGTGGTGCGAGAGCCCCCTGGGCACGAGATTGCAGAATGTCCAGACAAAGAATGACAAGGCCGGCAATGACCAGCAGAGAAGAGCGTATCCGCCCCACTCCACAATCTCTCCCATGAAGTTGGGACAGCTCACCTTTTCAAACAGACCTCCCCGCGGTATGCGGTAGCCGTTGCTGCGGTTCTTTCTCAGGTGTATCAGCTTTTCATCCGAGGTAATATTGATCGCCATTCCAGTGAAAAAGAGAAGCACGCCTGCAATGAACCGCGGATCAGTCAGCCAGTCGCCGTTGTAATGAGTCTGGAGGGTTCCGGTGTAGTATCCCAGGAATCCGGCATTGACAAAGTTGAAGAAGATAGCCATCAGAGCCACTGCCAGCGGCATGACCTTTCCCGTGGTCCGTATCCTTAAGGGGTAGATGACGGCCCTGTTGAGGTAGTGAAGGAGGTAAAACCCGGTGACAAACCAGACGGTGATACTCTTCTCTGCATCCCCGGTAAAAACGAGCACAATGAATATCAGCGGTGCCGGTATCTCCATCATGATCCAGCCCACCCTGTCCGGAATGGTTGGACCCCAGCTTCCTGACGAGTGCCTTCCAAAGGGAGCGGTGACAAACAGCAGCACCAGGAATATGATCAGCGCTGTTGCTGTCCATACCAGGACAAGCATGTCAAAGGTCAGTTTGTCTGTCAGTTGCATATGTCAGCGTTGAAACGGGAGCCAGGGTAATCATGTCGGTGAACGGAAATACGCGTAAAAGTAATAATCAATCTGACATCTGATATTCAGGATGAAAAACCAGCGGTGATGTTACGGCAAATTTTTAGTTATTTTGTGTTTCTTGCATTATGATGAATTGGGAATTGAAACTTATAAAACAAAGGCAGTCATGATCAGGTCACTCTCCGTATTCTGCATGCTGCTTGGTTGTTATTGTACAATGGCACAGCAATACAGTGTTGGTCATACCTCCGTTGTACTCAGGGATTCAGAGCGCGGGAACAGGAGGGTCCCAGTTGAGTTCTTCTACCCGGAAAAGATCCTGAGTGCCGACAGTTGCGGTGAAGCTGACAAAGGTGAGCGGTTTCCGGTGATATGTTTCGCCCATGGCTACCTCCTTTCAGGAAATAGTTATCAGCACCTGGTTGACATGCTGGTGCCGGAAGGCTTTATCATGGCATGCCTCAGCTCCGGTGACGGGCTCTTCCCGTCCCACAGGAGATACGGTGATGATCTCAGGTACGTTTCGGCAGCAGCAGGAAGACTTGATACTGACCCTGAATCTCCCTTGTTTGGCAGGATGGACACACTCAGATGCCTGATGGGGCACAGCATGGGAGGTGGTGCCGCCTTCCTTGCTGCAGCCGGCAACCTGTCAATTCATGCCGTGGTGGCGCTTGCTCCATATGACACCCGCATATCTGCCATTGATGCAGCCTCGGCAACCGCTGTGCCCACCCTTATTTTTTCGGGCACCAACGACTGCATAACACCTCCGGAAGAGCACCATCTGCCCATGTATGAAGCATCGTCCAGCCCTGACAAGACGTTCATTCTTATAGAGGGAGGGACGCACTGTAATATGGGAGTGAGCTTTGACAAGTGCGAGGTGGGAGAGAGGATGGCCCGTTGCAAACCAGGCATAAGCGGGGAAGAGCAACTGCGAATCCTCGCCAGGTACATGGTGCCGTGGCTGAGATATTTTCTCAAGGGAGAACAGGAGCAGGGTATAAGCTTTGATGCCTCACTGAAGACTGACACAGCCGTTACCTGGAGGCAGTCGGGACCGCTGGTGAATACCTGCCCCGAACTGTAAACAGCACTCCGCCCATCGTATTCTCAGCCCGTATCCTCAGCCCGGTTGGGCTCACTGATCCGACGAACGCAGCTTCAGCACGATGGGTGCACTGCTCAGCCCACTGCTGCCTCGGACAGACTGGGTGCACTGCTCCGCCTGCCTCAGGCCCGGCGGAGGCGGAAGTACTGATTTACTTCTTCAGGCTGGCCTTTGAGAAGATGTGATCAGGAATATCCACGTTGAACTGTATCTCCTCAACAACAAGCTCGGTGCCCATGCCCTCCTTCAGCATGTCCTTGAACCTGATCCTCTTGGGATACCACCGTCCGTTGATATACTCTATATCGGAGAGCTCGCTGCGCTTGAGCAGGGTGCCGCTCTTGGCATACATCTCCTCACGCAGCGGGATGCTCCTCTCCCTGTCTACCCACAGCTTCATGCCCTGGTACGCAATGTCAGGAACGAAAGCCGCAAGGGTGATCACCCAGCAGTCGCGCCCGTCAACTGTTTCAGTACCGGTCACCTCTGCATTGTACCTGTCCGTCAGCCTGCTGTCCTCCATTAGGTCCTCATAAGACAGGTCGGATCCCATCACCGACTGCCTCAGCATGTGGCCGGCAATCTGTATGATGCGGTCAGCCGACGGAGAGTATATCCAGAGCTGGTTCTCAAGCTTCAGCATCTTGGTGCCCTGCTCCCTGACAGGGAAAAGATATTCGGTGAACGATTTCTTCGTCCCGGCTGTCCAGGTCTGCATCTTCACCGTATGGGTAGTCCTGCGGCCGTGAATGATCATCGATGAGAGGAAGATCCTGTTTTCTGATGATAGATTGAAATCTATCTTTTCCAGGATCTCCTTGCCGTCGGGGTACTGCGCCCTGACGGGCATGATGCCGGTAATGGCAATTATCAGAATGAATGTCAGTTTCTTCATGCTTCCAATTCTTTAAAAAGCTGTGCCGTCTGGCGTTTGTATATCCCTATCCCTGCAAGCATAGTGCCAATCTGCGTAGAGACAAGTCCGGGTATAAATCCTATGTACCATGTCTCAGGGGTGATGTGAGCCCTGAAGACCCGCGGCATCATTATTGACGCGTTCTTCATCATGGCCCCGAGGTCAACACCGTGATTCTGAAGGTAGAGGGCTATCACCATCCCTGTCACAAGTCCTGCCGCCGATCCGAACAGGCCTATCAGGAATGATTCCATCATCATTGTCTTATAGACGTGTCCCTTCTCTTCTCCTATTGCCAGCCTCATGCCGAACTCCCCGTATCTTCTGAGGCCGCCCAGCAGGCCGGCATTCCAGAGGATCAGTGACATCGAGATGATGAAGACAAGTACCAGCAGTCCCTGCAGTTTCCCTGAGTACTGAACCAGGAATCCCATGGTCTTATCCCCGGCGAGGGTGGTCATGACGGGAGCAAACTCATCCTCTGCGGTTGAATACTGACTGTTGAACACTTCTGCCACCGTCGATGCCTGCTCATTGTCATAGGTGCCTTCCCTGAAGAAACCCAGTATCTCACCGGCAGCATCATGCATGTTCAGAGCCTCCCGTACGTCGCTTATGTCGGCTATTATGGTACCCCTGTCCAGGGCCGTTGTTCCGAAGTCAACAGTTCCGGAGAGTATGAAGTTATACATTGTCAGCTCTCCGTACATGCTGGAACTGACAAGGGTGAGTTTTTCTCCGGGTGTGATGCCCAGCTTGTCTGCGAACTCCTTGCTCAGCAGTGCTTCACCGGCGGCAGAGGGCAGCCGTCCGCTCTGAAGTGATGCCCGTATGTTCAGGCGGTCTGCTTCAGCGGTGCCGGGTGAGAGCAGGTCAATGCCGAAACCCATGGCCGGACCCTGTGAGCGTGTCTCGCCGGCCTCATCGGGGACGTCCACGATACCTGCAAAATAGATTCTCTCGGCAAACTCCATATCGGGCCATTGTGCTGCTATCATGCCGGTGAGTGTGTCAGTGCCCATGATGGCCAGGTCATTGGGCGACTGGGTGGAATTCTCAGCATAGGCTTTTGTCATTATCCTGACATGGCCGGAGGAGAAGCGTGCGTTGAACTCAATGCTGTTGCCTATCACTCCGGTCATCCATGCATGGAATACGACCGTAAGCATTACTCCCGATGCCGTGACAAGGAAAGGTATCACGCTCCGGTGCTTGTCTCTCAGGAGACCTTTGAACAGAAATTTAATCATTGTATCCTCCCCCTTAATGCCTCCGTCGGATTCATCCTGGCTATTTTCCGTGAAGGCCAGTAACTTACTATAGCTGTGACCACAAAGACAATCAGGACTGTACCTGCAATAAGCCCAAGGCTGTAGACAGGGTAGAGCCTCTCGGCCATGGATATCCCGAAGTCACTGCTGCTAAGCGGTATTGCCACACCCCGTGCCGACTGTATCATCAGCAGCGGTATGCCGTAGACGGCTCCCACCAGTGCAGCCAGCACTGAATGCATGGCGCCCTCCAGCGTAAACAGCCCTACAACCTGCCTGCGCGTCATGCCCAGGGCCACATAGGTGCCTATCTCCTTCTGTCTTCTGAAGATGGATAGCACCTGGGTGTCAAAAACAGCCAGCATGGCCATCAGGAGCATGATGCCCCATATGATTATCCCTACGGCACTCTTCGACTTGATTATCATCTCAACATCTGCCAGCAGATCTGCACGCGATTTGTAGACCCAGTCATCCGGATGAGCGGCAGAGCTCATATCCCTGCCGGTTATTATGATTGTCGCCTCACCGGGCATAAGCATCATCTCCCTGAGGTTCTCAAGAGGGAGCCATACCTGTCCGACATCAACGGTGGGGACCGTAGTTTCAAAGACAGAGGTTATCGTTATCTCTGTCGCATCAAATGTGCCGTTCCTGTCTCTCCACCGGAGAACCACGTTGTCACCCTCCTTCAGGCCGGTGCTGGCAGCCATGGCTTCGCCGATTATCGCCGGTATCTCTCCTTCGCCTGCCGAGAGGGCATAGGTGGGAAGCTCGATGACCTTCTGCTCCGGGGGAATACCCTTAATGATCACCGAGTGCATCCTTCCCTGGGGATAGACAGTGCCCTGGGTGATGAGTACCGCAGCGATGCCCGTGTCTCCTGCCTCACCGGCAAGCTGCGCGGGTACCGGACCATGGCTGTCGGTAAGTGAGAAGGGGTCATAGGGGTCGAAATTGGAGTGCCAGTACTGGCCGGCACCTATCTCCCATTTTATCATATCGTTCTTTGCCTGGCGGTCCCATCCTTCAAGCAGCCCCTTGGTCCAGATGATCACTATGAAAGAAAAGGAGAGGACTATGACGTTGAGCCATGTACGCAGTCCCGCGCCCAGGAGATTCCTCAATGCAAGTCTGAAAGCAAGCATAAATATTCCCTCCCGTCAGTTTTGCATTACAAGTTCGTCCCCGGCTACCTTGCCGTCAGCCAGGTATATCTTCCGGCGTACGTACCCGATCACCTTCTCGTCATGGGTGGCAAAGAGAAAGGTGGTGTCAAGCTCCCGGTTCAGCTTCTCCATGGTCTGGAGAATATGATGCGAGTTGGCAGCATCGAGATTGGCAGTAGGTTCGTCTGCCAGCACTATGGCGGGCCTCTTCACCATGGCACGGGCTATGGCCACCCTCTGGCTCTCACCACCGGAGAGCTGTGCGGGACGCGACCTGATCTTGTCCGTCAGCCCTACCCATTCGAGGGCGTCGAGTACCATCTGCCTCCTCCGTGATGCCTCTATCCCCTGCAGCAGAAGCGGAAACTCAACATTTTCATAGACTGTGTATACCTGGAAGAGGTTGTATGTCTGAAAGATGAAGCCGAGCTGCGACTTGCGCAGCGAGGCTGAGGCGGCAGGAGTGAGGGAGCCTACCGACTGGCCCAGTATCACGGCACTGCCCTCAGAAGGCGAGTCAAGTGAACCGATGATGTTAAGCAGTGTGGTCTTCCCTGACCCGCTGGGACCAATGATGCCCGCAAACTCACCCTTGCCGAAGGTGAGATCGATCCCGTTAAGGGCCGTGAACATGCCGTTTCCCATAGGAAAATGCTTCTTCAGCCCCTCAATCTTAATGATCTTTTCGTTTTCCATTATCTGTAATCAGTTATATGTCAAGTACAAACATAAGCTGAAATCCTTTGCCGGAGAAGAGTGAGCCCTGCTCTGACCCGCTGCCTGCAGCCGGATTGTCCGGATTCCAGTATGCCATAAGGTAAATGCTCAGGTAATCATAGCTGAGCTGAAAGTTAATGAACCTGTACCACTCTTCAGCATCGATGTTGTAATAAACTACACCCGAGAGGTTATGTGTTACGGAAAGAGGGTAGTTGAGTGACAGGGTGACCAGATTCCTCTTCGCCTCCTGCTCACCCTCATCGGGAACATTGGCGTAACGGAAATATTCAGAGGTGACATTCAGACCGTTACCGAGCGGGAAGGTGTAGTCGGCACCCAGTGAGAAGTAACTCTCCCACCGGCCCATCAGCGGATTGTCCTTCTCATTTAGTTTTCTGACATACTCAACCCATAGGCCGATGCCAAGATCCCATTTGCCGTCTATGCCGAAGAGCTGCTCCGTGAAGCGTGATTCCGTAATCATGGGCATGCCTGCCAGCAGTCCGCTGTAGTCAGCATCGCGGTGATGATAGCTCAGGGCCATCTCACCGCGGGGTAACGGAATCTGAAACCTGCCGCCGTACTCCGGGATATCAGTGATGGAAGGTGCAGCCTCCCATCCTTTTGGGTTTTCATTTCCGTAAAGGCCCCAGAGCCATATGTTAACGTTGTTGTTGAAATAATATCTTCCAAGCAGTGCATAGACACCGTCTGTCAGCTGCAGGGGATCCCTGAAGTCCATCTTGTCAAACCACATCAGGGGCCTGAATACCAGGGCTGATCCGAAGTTGATCTTCTGCAGTCCGGCCCTGATCTCGAGATTTGAAGTGGTGTACCTCAGCCATAAACGGTAGGGCTTCAGACTGTAATCGGCTGAATCATAGTTAAATCCGGAGAAGGCAAGATTTCCCCAGCTCTTGACCGACAGCTCTGCGTCAAGCTTGCTGTTCTCTCCTGTCTGCCAGTAGGGACTCAATACCGGTATGTACCTCAGCCCTCCCTGCCACCTTACGGTATCGGCCAGGTTGACGTTGATCCAGCTGCTTAGCTGGTTGTCAAGCCTGATGCCGGCTTTCTGCGCCGCGAGACCCGCAGGCATGACAAGCATGACTGTCAGGAGAATCAGAAATTTCATGCGTGGCTTCATCACTCAGACCTCTTTCCGGATTTCAGTTTCTTCCAGAGGGCCGGTATGCTGTACCTGTCAATGGCTCTTCCCAGGTGCCTGCCCATGAACATCTTTTCCGACAGCTCCTCGTTTGTGTCGTTCATCAGACCCCTCCTGCGCAGATCGCCAATAAGCGACAGTTCTTTTCGCATCGAGAAGATGAAGAGACTTATCAGCAGGAACATGAAGAGAGCATAACGCCAGTCGCTGTAATGATTCCATAACCAGAATATCATAAGGAAGTAAATTGCATATCTGAGAAGTACTACACTGCCGAAAATAAATCCCAGTGCCGTTGAGATCAGGAATACAACCACAGTCCCCAGCCAGTTGACAGCTATCATCGAGCCAAGCATGATGGTCTCTCCCCGCCCTCCCTTGAAATTGTGGTACACCGGCAGGTAGTGGCCTATCATGCCAAATACGGGCACCACCAGGAAATAGGGCTCTGAGGTAAACATGTACCTGGCAGCCAGGGTGGGCACAATGACTTTAAGCATGTCCAGTATAGAGGTCAGGCAACCAAATTTTGCCCCTATGCGCTTGTTGACCAGGGAGGCGCTGACAAAATCGGTATCGAATTTTTCATCCGTGCCCGCTATCGGCTCTGAATAAGCCTCCAGCTCCTTCTCTTTGGTCACTCCCCGGTATACAATCCTGGCAAAGGAGATTGACCCCATGAGATAACCGGTAACGCTGCAGATAAGAAGAGTCAGCAGCGGATGGCTTTCAAGAAAGGCTATCGCTTCATTCATAGTCATGAATTGTTAGTACTCCGTTTGATCCGTTTACGGTTGCTGTCAGACCGTTACCCAGTGCACATGCATTCGGCACTGAAACCAGTGCGGGTATCCCCATCTCTCTTGCAATGATTGAGCAGTGTGACAACATGCCTCCGGTTTCCGATACTATTGCTCCGGCTTTCGCCAGCACCGGGGTCCAGCTTACATCAGAGAAGGGTATGAGAAGAACATCACCGCCTGTCACTTCTGCAAAGTCGCGGATACCTTTGACAACTCTTGTGACACCCGTAAAGATGCCCGGCGAGGTTCCCGTTCCGGAGTGGTTCCTGCTTCTTCCCGTCTCTGGCAGGGGGGCTTCGTCACCGTAAATAACAGGCGGAAGGACAATATCCCTGGTCTCCTCCATCTCCTTCTTCCGTTTTTCCGCGAGGGAAGCATATTCATCTCCGGTGACTCCGTCTATATTGCTCAGGATGCTCTCTGCCTCCTCCCTTGTCAGATAGAAAATGTCATCCGCACTCCGGAGAATGCCCCGTGCTGCCATCTCTTTTCCAAGATACAGGAAGAGCCTGCGGAATAGACCGTACCCGAATATATAGAGTGAGCTTATCTGTTCACGGTACAGCTTGAACCTTCCGGCTTTCATGTAGGACTTTTTCAATGACCTGCCCGTACTGACGCCCTTCTCCCTTATGCTTCCGAAGGTAAACAGTCCTGATCTCTTATCACTGCCATCTGATGACATGATCATGTTGAATACAGTCTCAGGTTCCTCCTCCCATTTTGGATAGGAGAAATCGTTCCCGCTTTCACTCAGGTGACCGAATTTTTCCAGCAACAGGCTGAACTTCTCCATTACATGCTCTGTCTCAGCGCACCTGCCCATTTCCCTGAATGATGTACACCTCTCCCTTGTCTCCGGCGGCAGCCTTTCGATCTCCTTCCTTATGTCATGCATGAGCGGAAGTGGTTCATAATCCGCTAAATGAGGGAAATCATGCCTGAAGTCCAGCTTCTCGTAATCGATCTCCAGCTTCCCGAGCTTCTTGCTCAGGCTCTTGTGACACATCGTTGCCAGCATCGGCGTGACAATGTTAAGGTATGCCAGTCGCTGCCCCGTTTCGAACAGATCTGCAAAGAGGCTGGGGTAGGAGGAGAGGCTAAACTCACCTTCCATCCGTTCCGACATCCGGGTATATCTAACCTTAAGGTCAGGGTACTCCTTCAGGAATCTCTTCTCAAAGTTCAGTTTTGAATTCAGGAACCTGATAATCCTGAAGGTATGTTTCAGGGTCCTGACCCCCGGCCTGAATGAATGCCCGCCGCTGCCGCTGCTGGTCATCAGCCTCTCAAGACTGTCGGGTGACATGCCGAACTCGCTAAAAATCCTTCCGAGAGCGGCGATATTGAAATAGGTCTGGTAGTAGAACGGCCGGGCAAGCTCTTCGGGCTTGATGCCCAGCGGTCCGGTGATCTCCGACAGCAGCCCGATCCAGGTACCGTTTACCAGGGGTATGTTCACAGACCATACCATCGGTTTGATCTGTCCCGGAAGCATCTCTTTGGCCATCTTGTTGGAGTAGATCTGAACCTCCTTCCTCCCTGTTA
>CAYPKP010000019.1:0-59278 GCA_964411345.1 uncultured Rikenella sp.
AGCATCTCTTTGGCCATCTTGTTGGAGTAGATCTGAACCTCCTTCCTCCCTGTTATCTGACGCAACTGCAGGTAATAGAGCTGCTTCCCGTCAAAAACCCACTCAATGTCAATATGCTGACCGTAGTATCGTCTCAGCCGGGCCGTATCCCTCGCCACCTGCTTTATCACCGAAAACAGCCTGTACTGTTCATTGCCCTCCAGTATCAGCTCTTTCCTTATCCTCCAGCGCATGGGAGTGACGCCTTTCTGGACGAGCTCTTCACCGGCAGCTTCCACAGCCTCGATGACTGTCTCATTCTGATCAGTGACCGGATTGCGGCTGAAGCTGACGCCGGCAAGAAGTGACGGTATCATCTCCTGTATAATGACACCGCACTTAATCTCCGAAATGCTCGTTCTCCTGAGATATTCGCTGTTGTTGAGGAGGGCCACGGAATCCCATACGTTCTGTACGGCCTTCAATATGTTTTCAGCGCCGCTGACATTGATGAGGGTCTGAAACTGACCGGCAAAACTGTACTCCCCGGAGTCCTCGGCAGTGGTGGAGGAACGAACGGCATAGGTTCTGTCAGGAAGGTTCTCAATCTCCTTTGCCAGTTCAGCAACAAGGGGTGATCCCTCATTCAGGTACCTGGTGTAAGCATTTGTCGTGACCAGCCAGGTAAGGGGAATATTGAACCCGTAGTGATGAAGGAAGATCAGGGAGTTTGCCTTGTTACCGGTCTCGTCAGTCTTGAGGCCGGCCTTCAGTTTCTTTATCAGCGGCTGATGCTTCATATTCATATCCGGACTTGTGCGGCGGTCATGGCGTTGCTTGTTTGTACTGAAGCATCAGGAGATTGGTATCTCATTAAGCTGATTTAATAAATATAATATTCTCAATTCAACTTTCATGATGTGATCCGTTTTATCATTCCCCTGAAGATCAGCTCATGGAATGGCATAACCGAGTACCAGTAAAGGCGCCCTTTCAGCCCCAGCGGCCTGAAGGTGGCAGTCTGTACAAGGGTCTTATCTTCTATCTTCCACTCCAGCCATGCTTCTCCCGGCAGCTTCATCTCGGCATAGAGCAACAGCCTCTTTTCCTCCCTGTCAGCATAGAGAACCCGCCAGAAGTCAAGGGCGTCGCCGGGAGAGATCTCATTGTCATTCTTCCTGCCCCGCCTCAGGCCCACTCCCCCGGAAAGCTTATCCATGAATCCTCTTATGCCCCACAGCCAGCTGGCATAGTACCATCCGGTTTTTCCGCCTATTGACCATATCCTGTCAAGTACGGCATGCTCATCGTTCACCGCCTTCTTCCTGATGTCATGGAAACAGCCGAAGACCGGGACCTTGACGAGGTCAGAGAGGCCTCTCTCAAGCAGCGGCAGTGACAGGGCATCTGTCCAGCTCGATGGCACGGCCTGCTGTTCTATCCTTTCAAAGGCATTCCTGACAGCCTCATCATACCCCATGAGTTTGATTCCCAGCCTCTCGTGGAGATCATTCTCCCTGCATATCACCTCTACCTTCATGCTGTCAACAAGGTTGACGGCCAGCTTGTATGAGGTGGAGGTGACAAAATAGAGCCAGTATGATGAGAGCTTTGGTGTCATTACCGGCACCACCCATATCTTTCGCCTGAGATTCCTGACAGCGGCAAATCTCAGAAGCATCTCCCTGTACGTCAGGATATCGGGACCGCCTATGTCATAGTTGTTGTCAAAGGTATCTTCTCGCATCAGTACCCCGCTGAGATACTCAATGACATTCTGCACTGCGATGGGCTGCGACCTGGTCTTCAGCCACCTCGGGGCCACCATCACCGGGAGCTTCTCGACAAGGTCACGTATTATCTCAAATGATGCACTGCCACTGCCAAGAATGATGCCCGCCCTGAGTGTCGTCAGATGGTATTTGCCCTTCAAAAGCTCAACCTCAACCGTCTTGCGGGAGCCCAGATGCCTGGAGAGACTTTCAGTATTGACAATGCCGCTGAGGTAGATCACCTGTTTCACCCGGGTCACGTTCATCCTCTCCCTGAAGTTTTCCGCCGACTGTTTCTCCATTTTGTCAAATTCACCCACGGTGGATGACATGGAATGAATCAGGTAATAGGCAGCATCAATATCCTCGGGGATCACCGAAAGAGTATCGCTGTCAAGGAAGTTTACCGTGATCACGCTCAGCAGGTCTGTCCTGAACCTTGATGTGTCAAACCTTGCGGCATCGCGAACGCAACAGATGACCTCGTGCCCTTCGGCAAGAAGTACCGGGAGCAGCCTCCTGGCTATATATCCGGTCGCGCCGGTGAGAAGTACTTTCATAATGCCGCTGGCTTCAGGTAGTTATTGATCCGTTCCGTTGCTGAACTGTCATCTGTTCCTCTGTTTGTGATTGCTGTTTGTGGTTGTCCAGAACTTCAGATACCGATGCCGTTACTGCTTCGGCCACAAATGAACCGTACGGGCCTACCGGACAACCGGCGTAAATCCCTGTCGTTTTGCCCTCCCTGAATATCCTGACGAGGGGTTTGTCCCAGTCGGGGTAGGAAACAGGAGCATAGGGATCAAATTCAGCGAAGGCCCTGAATTTCTTGAATGCATGAAGAAACATAAGGTCCGTGTTCTCAGCAATAAACTCTGTCGGGATCTCAAGTGCATAATCATAGCCTTCATCAATTGCCCTGCGGTAGGCATCATAGGTGGAGATCTTTTTCCCGCGGGAATCCCAGTACTCATCGGCAAATTCATCGTCACTCCAGATAAGATCACTCCTTCCTTCCCGTTTCTCCAGGAGCTTGCGCATATCCATCTCCAGCGGAACCCTGTACTCCCTGCCTCTTTCATCCATGGTCTCCCTTTTAAAGGGATGACCGTGCTTTGAAAGTATAAGGAGCAGGCTCGCCTCTGAAGGAATCTGTTCCAGGTTGTCATGGGCAAGCCTGACAAACGCTTTGCGCATCACAGGCTGGTTGCCTGCCTGGTCTGCACAGATCACCCTTGCTCTCCCGTTTACGATGCGATGAACCGCCTGCAAGGCCAGAGAGTAATCCTCAAAGTCAGAGTATACCGGGTTACAGTAGCAGTGATAGACTATGGTCCGGCATCCTTCAGCCAGAAGCTCTTCAACCGCGCTCTTCAGTGAATCTTCGTACATATAGCGTGCATGACGGATTGGCACCCCGGGAAATCTCTCCCTGATTGCCTCCGAGGAACTGCCATAAATCCTGCCGCACTGATACTGCCACGCTATCTTCTTCTCGGGCAGTAGCTTGCCGTAATACCATCCAGCCACCTTGGCGGCTGTCTTCTGGCATACATCCGGGGCACCGCCCTTGCCATCGCCGGTATAAAGGAAATAGCCGTGATCGGCAGGATTGTTTTTCATGCCGGGCGGACGCCAGCTCACCTTGCATTCGATGTATGGACGGCCTTCCCTGTTCACATATGATCCGTTCATGTCAACAAGCTGCTGAGGAGTGAATTTCTCACGCGCCATGGGATTGGAAGGATCGACGAGGGCAATGCCCCTGTCTGCCAGTATCAGGGGCTGAAGGAAAAGAGGCAATGAGTAGATGAAGACATGATCCATGAAACTGGTGTAGAATTGCGGATCAAAGTCCTCGGGCATCCCCAGATCAGCCAGTATCACTCCGGGCTTGCCTTCAACTCTCCTCTCCTGTAACCTGAAGAATTTTTCAAAGGCATACCGGTTGCCGTAACGCCAGTGTCTTATGAATTCCAGCTTGCAGTTCCTCCATATTCCAGATTGTTACCTGTCAGAATCGACACAGATAACAATGCCGTCAGCGACTTGGTTCACTATCCCTCCCGCTTCAGTGACCGCAGGGAGAATGCAGCTGCCTCAGTGGTGGGATTTTTACTACTTTTGCCTTAAAATATGAGTTAAATGTTTCAATCTTCAATCTTATGAGCAGACTTTTGACCAACGTATTGATTTCTTTGACATTCATATCAATGATCTCCTGCTCGGGTTCTGACACCGGATCACCGACGGGGGAGCAGAAGACAATCCTCTATGCTGAACTTATGCACGAGGTGAACAGTTTCTCACCTGTCATTACCACAGAACGTAACTTCAGGGCTGATCACCTTTTCTGCGGTGAAGATGTCGTCGCATCTGCCATTGAGGAGGACAAGCAGCTTGCCGGCTTTCTCGCGGTGGTTGAAAAGCAGGGCAGGGGAAGGGTGAAGGCTATCCCCCTGGTACAGGCAAAATCACTTTCAGGCGGTCCTGTTGACAGCGTGTTCTACGCCAAAATCAAAAACATAATTCTTGACAGTGTCAGGAACCAGAAGAGGGTCGACGGCATCTACCTGTCACTTCACGGTGCCATGGGCGTTCAGGGTATGTTCGACCCTGAGGGAGACCTGATAGCTTCTGTCAGGGAGGCAGCAGGCCCTGAAACAGTCATAGCCGTGAGCTTCGACCTGCACGCCAACGTCACGAGGCGAAGGGCTGAGAATGCTGATATCATTGTCGGTTATCACACCAACCCCCACCGTGATCATTTCAGGACTGCATACCGTGCCGGCGACCTGCTTATCCGTACTGTTACCGGAGAGGTTGAACCGGTGATGGTGGTCAACAAGATGAAACTGCTCAAGGGCGGTGGCATCAATGTAGATTTCCTTCAGCCGTTCCGCCCGATATTCGCAAGGATGAAGAAGATGGAGAAACAGGATGAGGTGTTGTCCGTCTCCTTTTTCCCGGTACATATATGGATAGATGAGCCGGAGCTGGGTTACAGCACCATAGCCATCACTGACGGTAACCGCGACCTGGCCGGCAAACTGGCTGATGAGCTTTCCGATATGGCCTGGGAAGTACGTGATGTGCCGCAGCCTGCCGGCAACAGCCCCGAAGAGGCGGTTGCCATTGCCCGCGACAAGAAGCTGGGACGTGCATTGGGGACGGTGGTCTTCTGCGACGTCGCCGACGCACCCTCGGCAGGGACACCGGGGGAGAGCACCTGGATACTCAGGGCGCTGGTGGAACAGGGAAGTGACATGACCTCATATGTCTCCGTGCGTGATGCCATAGCTGCCGAAGAAGCATGGCAGTACAATGTGGGAGATGAGATAACTCTCTCCGTGGGAGGTAAGCTGGATACTGTATACAACGCACCCTTTACATATACCGGCGTTGTGGCCAGCAAGCAGGAGACCTCCTTTGGAAAGACGGTCATCCTTAAACATGACGGGGTACACCTGATTGTCTCAGAGCTGCCGATGGCACTCAAGGAGCCCGGCGATTTCAGGAAGCTTGGACTCTCTGTCTGGAAGGCCGACATCGTTGCTGTTAAAAACCTCTTTCCGTTCAGGTATAACTACCTGCTTTACAACAGGAAGACGGTCAATGTCATGTCTCCCGGATTCAGCAGCATCGATCCCTTCGCCCTTAAATACGTTAATATTCCGCGCCCGATCTACCCGCTTGACAGGGTTGACAGCTGGAGATAGCAGGACACTCTGCCCGAATGCCGGGATATTTACAGCCTTACGTCAGAGAACGAAAGGGACGAGCCTCTTCGTTTTTTGCATGTATTCACGGTAACTCTCTCCAAAGTGAGCCGTGCACAGTGCCTCATCACGCCGTGCGGTAACCCACAGCAACCATGAGGAGAGCAGGGCTACAGGCAATGTGACCGCCAGGGGTTCCTTTAACCATATACCCCATGTAAGAAAGAGAAGAGACGAGTACATGGGATGCCTGATCTGACTGTATATGCCGCTGGTTACAAGTTCCGTGGTCTTTTCAAATCTGAACAGCTTGTCGTCAACCCTCACTATACCAGGCTTTCTGGCCTTTCTTAACCGGAGAGTTCCCTCTGTCACAAACCAGATTGAGATGAGCAGCAGTATCCACGATACCAGCTGTCTGAAGGAAAAGGGCTCGCTGAACCAGTGCTCAAAGTTTATCACGAAGAGTGCAATGATGCACTCCCAGCTGAAAAAGCGGGTGAAGCCGTGACTCTTGAAGTCGAACAGGCTCTGTTTTGAGATGTAGATTACCGGCACACTCAGTGCTATGAACAGAATCACTTTATCCATTTGAGATTACTGTCGAAATTGTAGGTCTTACCTGTTTCCGTCTCCATGGAGACACTGTACTCCCGGTAAACCATTCTTAGCGGTGCTCCGGACATCGACTTCACGCTAATCAGGGCAGCATTGCCATCATGCCACTCTGTGCTGACTTCAAAGTTACCCCTGGCCTTCAGCCCGGTGACCCTGCCTTCCGGCCAGGCGTCGGGCAGCGCGGGCAGGATTCTGATCACCCCGTTCTGGCTCTGCAGCAACATCTCCGCGATGCCAGCCGTGCCCCCGAAGTTGCCGTCTATCTGGAAAGGAGGATGGGTGTCAAAGAGGTTGGGCAAAGTAGACTTCTCAAGAAGCTGCCTCAGATGCCGGTAGCTTTCATTGCCGTCAAACAGGCGCGCGTAGAAGTTGATGATCCACGCCCTGCTCCAGCCGGTGTGCCCGCCACCGTTTTCCAGTCGGCGTTCTAGTGTCCGGCGGGCGGCAGCATACAGTTCCGGCGTCTCCGGCGTTATCTGTGTCCCGGGATGCAGGGCAAAGAGGTGCGACATGTGCCTGTGACCCGGCTCAGCCTCCTCATACTCTTCGATCCACTCCATGATGCTTCCGTTCGGTGCCACCCTGTCCGGAGGGACCCTGTCAATGATGAACTGCAGAGAATCGGCCCACTCACGGTCGATGCCAAGAATTACTGAGGCCTCCCGGCAGTTGGCCAGAACCTCACGTATAATCTGGTTGTCCATCGAGGGTGCGTACGTAAGCTTGAACTCCCTGCCCGATAAGGGATCAATATAACTGTTCTCGGGTGAATAGGAGGGTACCGTTACCAGCCGGCCCTGGCTGTCCTCAACAAGAAAACCGGAAATAAATTCCGCCGCACCCTTCATGACCGGGTAAGCGCGGTCGCGGAGAAAGGTGGTATCAAGGGTGTATTCGTAATGCTCCCACAGCGGCAATGTCATCCAGGCACCCCCCATGGGGAACATCCCCCAATAGACGCCGTCAAGCACTGCCGTCTTGCCGAAGGGGTCTGTAGTATGATGCAAAGTCCACCCCTTCGCACCGTACGTCTCACGTGCGGTGACACTGCCGGGAACCGTCAGCTCCTCCATGAATCGTGTCAGAGGCATCACAGTCTCTCCCAGGTTGCAGACCTCCGCCGGCCAGTAGTTCATCTGCAGGTTTATGTTGGTGTGATAGTCTGAGTTCCATGGGGCAAGCATATCCTTGTTCCATATGCCCTGCAGGTTGGCAGGCAACTGTGCAGGCCGGCGCGATGACCCCATCAGCAGGTACCTGCCGTACTGAAAATAAGTGGCTATCAGTCCCGGATCAGCAGCTCCTGCCCGGAATCGCCTCAGCCGCTCATCTGTGGGTATTGAGTCGGCAGAAGAGTCGCCGCCGAGCCACAGGCTCACACGGTTGAATTTTTCGGAATGCTCACTGATGTGCGACTCCTTCAGCCTCTTGAAAGACTTCCATGATGCGGCGCTGATGGCTTCCATGCAACGCTTGCGGGTGTCGATGGAACGGTCAAGGTCGAGATGGTCAATGTTGTAATCCGTACATGCATTGAAAAACAGCACCATCTCACTGCCACCTGAGTATTGCAATACTGAATCTGCCGGGGTAAGGGTTCCGTCACAGCTCATCACCATCAGTGAAGCGAAAAATTTCATATGCTCACCTGCAGGTCCCTTTGACGGATCCTCCGTGTCAACAACCTGTCCATCCATGTCTATGCGGTTCTCCGTCACCGTGACTGCGGCATCCTGCTGGCGGGAGAGCGAGAGAGACATGTCAAGGCCGCCCTTCCGCTCCGACTTCATTGCTATCACCATGATATCATCGGGAGCCGAGACATAGACTTCATATTCGATCTTGCTGCCGTCCCTCAGGAAGCTGACCCTGGCTATTCCTCTCTCCGGATCCAGCTCGCGGCGATAATCCGTTACCTTGCCTGCAGTATCTGCAAAACGAAAGTATATGTCACCCAGTGTCTGGTATGACCTGGTCTTGCCCGGAATGCCTGCCAGGTGCTTCTCGGCCAGCTCATAGGCTTCAGGAATCTGCCCGTCGAGGATCAGTTTCCTGATGCGGGGCAGATTCTCCAGCGCACCGGGATTATTGTTTGGAACATTGATGCCGCCCCATAACGACTCTTCATTCAGTTGTAACCTTTCACAATGGGGGTTGCCGAACAGCATTCCCCCGAGGCGTCCGTTACCCACGGGAAGAGCCTCCGTCCACTCAACGGCGGGATTGTCATACCACAGACTGTAATCACTGACTGACTTATTCTGCCGGCCGCAGCCTGAAAGGATAAGTACAATCGCCGAAAAAACCGTCAGGGCCTTATGGCTTTCACTTCTCTTCATGTTTCTTCAGCTTTTTCTGCTCCTGCAGCCTGTCTATCTTTATCTCTTCAATAGGCACAAAGGTCTTGTCTGCACGTTCAGCGACATGAATGTTGCTGCAGATGCCCTTGAACATGATCTTGATGGTGTTCTCAACATTCTCCCTGACAGGCTCCATGATCCAGGCAAACTCCTCGGGGCCGCTCTCCAGCGAATGCTCCGTCTGCAGCCTGATCTCCTCCTTCAGCTTTTCTGCCCTCTCTGCCAGGTCGTCACTGGTCATCCACCTCTTTGTGGTAAGCGGTAGCTGCCGCCTGTACTCCAGTGTCTCAAAAAACTCCCATTCCAGCTTCCTGTTGCCAAAGGAGAGGAACCTGGGATTTATGTTGGCAACAACAAGCTCATCACTCTCAGGGATATATTTGAACCTCAGCTCTTTCAGATCGATGCCGTATTTTGCCTTAAGTGACACGCTCAGGCTCCCGATGAACTTGATCTCCCTGTCAGCCGTCTGCTCCAGCCTGTTGAGGGTGCGCTTGAACCTGGTGTCAATCTCAAAGAGATTCATCTCCAGGATGCTCTTGATCTGCGTTATCTGGAAATGCCTCTCCTTCAGAAAGGCATTCTCCTCCATGAGCTTCTCGTTCATCCTGACAAGGCCCTGGTTCTTCTCCTCCAGCCCGCTGATGTTGTCCTCGAATTTCGAGACCTTGACATTGAGCTGTATCAGCTGCTGTATGCCGAAGACGATGAGCCCTGCAGCAAGAAACCCCGCCCCCCACAGGAGAAGCTTGTTGGCGAAAAGTATGATGGCAACAGCCAGCAAGACTATCACCAGGATGTAACTCTTAAGGTTGCTTATCTTAAATATGGAACTCTTCATCGGCTTAATGTTGTCAGGAATATATGTAAGACTTCTGCTCTCTGATCAGTACGGCAAATATACTTAAACCTGTTGAATTACTTGTTCTTAATGCCGTTCCATGCTTTGTGCATACCGGTGAAGAAAGCCCGTGCATTGCTGCCCAGCGACTGGTTCCGGTATCCCCCTTCCTGCACTACAAGCGTCGGAAGTCTGAGCTCTCCGATCATCTCACCGTTTTGACTGAAATCGTCATGCCCGAAACTCCATGTGCCGGTGGGATCCCCTTTGGCAGGATCCAGTCCCAGTGCAACCACCAGGTAGTCCGGCCTGTAATCGTTGATGATCTTCAGTGCTCTCCGGAGGGTTTTTCTGTACTGCTCCGCGGTCAGCTTTTCAGGCAGCGGAAAATTGTAATTGAAACCCAGCCCTTCGCCCTCTCCCTTTTCCTCCTCAAAACCCGAAAAATAGGGATAGGCAAATGAAGGGTGCCCGTGCAGTGAGACAGTAAGAACGTCCTTCCTTCTGTAGAAGATGTTCTGCTGCCCGTTGCCGTGATGATAATCGATGTCGAGGATTGCCACCCTGCCGCTTTTGCTCATATGATGGGCTGCTATTGCGCAGTTGTTGAAATAGCAGAAGCCTCCGAAGACCGACCTCTCCGTATGATGTCCGGGCGGACGGGTGAGGACATATGCATACCTGGTGCCGGCAAGCAGTTCGTCAGCGGCACTCATTGTGCAGTTTACACCCCAGCGTGCTGCAAGAAAAGCATCCTGGTTCAGCGGGGTGAAGGTGTCAAAACAGTAGTACCCTGCACGTACCGATAGCTCCTTCGGAGCCCGTGAGGCATAGCGGATCGGGAAGACATAAGGGTATACAGATTTGCCCCTGGGAATGCTCTGGCAAACCTTTTTGAAATAACTGAAGTAATTTGGATCATGCACCTCCAGGATATGCCTGTCAGGGTACTCCCTGATCCTTCCTGTCCTGAAGAGCCCGCTCTTGTCCAGCTCCCTGAGAATGCTCTTTACCCTTACAGGCGACTCTACATATCCGCGCTCCCTGATATGATGTATGGAATGGCGGTCATTGACGGCCAGCCATATCTTCTTCCCCGGAGTGTCAGGGTGTGTCGCGGTCTCATTTTTCCTCCGGCGGTACCGGGCAGGCCTGATAACCACAGGATCATCTGTAATACTCTCTATTACCTTATTGTTGTACGCGGCGTCAGAGTAATCTCCGTACTTCCTCTCCAGTATGGCCCTGACAATCTCACGGGCATTTATGCGTGACAGCGGCTCACCTCTCCCAAGCCCGTCAAAGACAAGGTAGGGAGGACAGTCGTCACCCGGCTTGACAGGAGTGGCATACAGGGTGTTGTCAACGGGCCTGGCCCCGAAGCGCTCATAGAAAGCCAGCCGCTTGCGGTTCTGCTGCAGTATCTCAGGATTACTGCACAGCTCAGGGTCGTCAGGCAGACACTCAAAGAAGAGTCCGACAGCATCAAGAGAGCCGGCCTCCTCCCTCAGACGGTCATACAGGGCACCGCCGAATCCTGACGATGGACTGTCAGGCGATGAGGCTATGTAATCAAGATAACAGAACCGGAGGTCAGGCATGAAGTGTAACACCGCACAGGCCTTCACATTTTCATGGATATCCTCGGCGATGAAGATGGAGGTCTGATAACGGTGCTTCAGCGGATCAACCAGCTGCGAGTCAATCGCATCAATCTTTTCCTTCCGGACATCCGGGAACTGCTTCCTGAGTATCTCCCTGACAGCCTCGATCTTTCTTACGTTGGCCTCAAGATAGGGATTGGTGATTTTTCTTATTCTTATCATGGTGTTGACTGGGTTTGTCTGATGGCAAGGGACTCTGAATACATCTTTATGGTTGACGTAACCTGCTTCCCATCAATAGATTAGGCCGGGGCTGGATCAATGTGCTGTACGCTGAACATCATTCGTCTGTGCAGGTTCCGGACATAAAGATTGTGTGCATGCTGTCATTCAGTAGGACCGGAGTTGGACACAAAGGCTATCTGCCTGCCGTCAGGCGACCAGCTCGGGACATTGATGGTGCCCTGTCCGCCGTAAAGGTAGGCAATTACCTCAGGTGTCAGGCCTGCATACTCCTGCCTGCCTGTTTCCGGCGCCTGATCAGTAAACTTCTCCCTGCCGGGTTCCGGTGCCTGACCTGCAAACGTCTCCTTTCCGGATTCCGGTCCGGGTATCATGATCCTCCTGATATAGACATGCCGGTAGAAGGGATGGTCATCTGCCCTGACATCCGGCATGAAGGAGAGGAAGACAATGCTCTTCCCGTCAGGCGAAATATGGGGAAACCAGTCGTTGTATTCATCAAATGTCAACTGCTCCTGATCCGAGCCGTCGGGTTTCATCCTCCAGAGCTTCATGGTGCCTGTACGGACCGAATTGAAGTAGATATATTTCCCGTCAGGTGAGTATTCCGATCCGTCATCCAGTCCTGGGGCATCGGTGAGCCTGATCTCTCTCTTCTTCCGGACGGAAATCCTGTAGATATCATATTCACCGTTGCGCTCTGCGGTGTAGGTCAGCCAGCGTCCGTCAGGGGACCAGCCGTGCAAATAGGAGGGCCCCAGCGCCGTGACCCTCTCCGGAGTGCCACCCTCCGCGGGCATGATGTAGACTATGGACCTGTTCTCTTCTTCCTCAGTGTGATGGCTTATGCCCAGCATCTTTCCGTCAAATGAGAGCACATGATCATTGTTGTTGCTGGTGGCAAACCCTGAGTTGATCACCTCAGGTATTCCCGTTTCCAGGTCAAACCGGTAGAGCAGTCCGTCGCTGTTGTAGATAAGGTGCCTGCCGTCTGGCGTCCAGTTGGGGGCCTGTATGGAGTTGGACGCCTGTAAGACCACCCGGCGGAGGCCTGTCTCAATATCAAGTATCTCCAGTCTGCTCCCCAGGTAATCGCGGTAAGGCACCAGGCCTGGCCATGCCGGTCTGGTAATACGGACATTGGAGAAAACGGCGCTCTCGGTCACGCTGTTATCGTGCGAGCAGACAAACAGGCCGGCATATACCTCCCCGTTCAGTGACTCCTGCCTCACAGCCACGGTATCAAAGGGCCTTCCTTTCACGGCTGCAGAAAAGATGAACAGGTCACCCTTCCTCTCCAGCTGAATGACATCCGGGGCAATAACCGAAGACCTTAGTTCCATGGTTTCCCCGCCGTCACTGTCGCGATACTGAAGTGAGGCCAGCCCGTCACCGTGCACTGCTGCGCTGACGTGAGGTGCACTGCTTTCGAGCCCGTCCCTGATCATCCACCCGGCCTTCCTGTGTTCGTGATTCCCTTTGCCGATGAACCTTACATCGGCGGTGAGGATGAAATCGCCGCTGAGCTTCTTCCATGCAAAATGAAACTGGTCAGAACCGAACCAGATGTTGTCACCTGATCCGGAGATAATAAACTCCTGACTCCCGGGAACAATCTGCAGGTCACCTGCAAGCATGCAGGCACCTACATCCGCATGCCCCTCAAAGAGGCTCTCCGGATAACCCTGGCCGGCAACATGTTGAATAAGTGAGAACGATATCATTATCAGTGTCAATAATCTTGTCCGAAGCATACTGCCATGGTTTGTTAATGGTTTGACGGATAGAAGATACCGGCTATGTCCGGTTTGTATGCATGGCGAATATCCCCTAAACCAGATCACACGCCTCGGGAGGCATCCACTTGGCATCCCGGCCTTCCCACTTGATGTTGCAGCCAATGGGATTGGTGACAGGCACGGAGATCTGCTTGCCGGAGATAAGCTCCTCCAGAGCCCTCTCAAGATCATTGACGGTCATGCGTGAAGTGTCACGCGGAGAGTCAACGCCCCTGCCAGTATAAACCAGCTTGCGATCACTGTCGAAGAGATAGAAGTGAGGGGTCTTCAGAGCTCCGTAGGCCCTGACCACCGACTGATCTTTGTCGTACAGGTATTTCCAGGGAAATTTGTGCTCCTTCATCCGTTTCACCATGTTGGGGAAGCTGTCTTCCGGATAGGTGTTCTCACTGTTTGAATTTATCCCTACGAATACCACTCCGGCATCACTGAATTTCTCTGCCGTGGCTCTTGTGACCTCGTCGGAGCCGATGACATAAGGACAGTGGTTGCAGGTAAAAAATAGTACAAGGTATGGGTGACCATCGAAGTCAGACAGGCTGTATTCCCTGCCGTCAGTGGCCGGGAGCCTGAAGTCTGGGGCCTTCCGGCCCGGTTGAAGTGTGTAACTCATATCTGTCTGTATTTATCATGTGTCAATAAAGCGCTGATCTGTTTAAACTGCCCGGAGAATGTCTGCAAAATCACTCTTCATTGCAGCTGTCGTCAGCCTCTCTCACAAATAGTATGCTTGGCACAGGCCTCTGTACCTTTCCTGAGGGCCTGTTTACAACTCCGTTGCTGCCCTCTCCGGCAATTACCAGTGTCGTCGATCCGCCGCCGTCAAGGTTGAGTGCGTCACTGCATCCCAGGCTGCGCGCCAGGGCTCGCAGCTCAAACAGGCTCATCCCCTCAGCATAGCCCGGCTGCCTGCCGTCAACGACAATCAACATGACATGACCGTTTGAGGTGATACCAACCATGGTCCGCGGATGACGGTTCCTGTTGAAGTTGATGGAGTCTAGAGGGATGACCCGGCCGTCATCCAGCAGCAGGGGGCCGCTGACGATGGCATCTTCGGCAGTAATTACCCCGGCATCTTCCCGCTCCGGCCCCCAGGGCAGGATGTCGGCAGCCTCACCCGTAGCCGTGAATACGCCTGTGGCACGGATGCCGAATTCCCCTTCGTCCGTTACAGCTATTAGGCTGTCATCGACCCTCACATAATGGACGTTGTAACCCTCACTCATGTTGAAGAAGGTGCCGTTGACAGCTGCCAGCACTCCTTCCTGCCGGGCAATCTCACTGGTCGCCATCCTGGAGTCAGGGACGGCAACGCCAAATTCGAATGAGGCTGCCGAAGTGTCCACATCAACAACATAGATTGCCTGGACGGAGTTGAAGAGAGAGTCGTTGGCATATCTGAGGATAATACCCTCAGAGACGCTTTTTGTTTGCCAGTCAATTTGTGACAGATCAACTGATCCGGCTCCCGGCTGACCCGGGAGGAGCAATGTTATCAGGGCCATGCCTGATGTAAGTATCTTTTTCTTCATTCTGGTTGTTGAATATGTTTTTTTTGACTGTCTGATGGATGATCCTGCATGAGAACCTGACATCATTTCTTATTGTGAGCCCTTGCCCGTCCAAATGATACTGGCAATCTATATGCCGGTACATCAAAGTTTTGTACCTTTAAACAATCGGTTTCATCAATCAGTACTGTAATATGAACAAAGATCGCTCACTAAAGTTAAAAGCTTTTTTTCGTCTTGCAGCCATAACGGCTCTGACAACTCTGTTTTTGATCCCAGTTCCCGCCCAGCCTTCAGGAGGTCCGTATGGCCCGGTAAGGCAAAGCTGGCAGATACCGCAGACCGGGGGAAAGATATTTTATGTTGCCCCTGACGGCAACCCCAGTGCGACTGGCGAGAGCATTGAATTACCCGCAACAATTGAGACAGCCATTGAGAAGGCTGTCACCGGTGACGTGATAGTAATGCGCGGTGGCACCTACCGGACCGGCGACCTTGTACTGAATCAGGGTATCACTATTCAGCCTTACCGGGACGAGATGCCCGTTCTGAAGGGAACATATGTATCTGCAGAGTGGATGGATCTGAAAAACGGACTGTGGGTGACAAAATGGGAGAGACTGTTTCCTTCTAAGCCTGCCGACTGGTGGATGCGTCTCAGGAGCGGGAAAGAGACACCGCTGCACCGGTTCAATGATGATATGGTCTTTATCGATGGCTGGTTCCTTCAGGCTGCAGGATATGAGGGTGAGGTGGATGAGAATTCATTTTATATCGATTATGATGCAGGGCTGGTCTATATAGGAACAGACCCCACTGACAGGCAAGTGGAGATAACTGCCTTCAACGTGGGACTGCATCGAATAACGGGGGAGTGCCACGGCAGGGTTTCTGACGGTATAGGCCCGGTTATCAGGGGAGTGACATTCACACAGTATGCCTACAGGGCGATAGAGGTGGACGGTATGGATCCGGAAGGCATTTCACCTGAGAGCGATCATGGCAAGGAGGTGGTGGGGACCACACTAGAACACTGTACCATATCCTTCTGCTCGCGCGTGGCGGCATACCTCAGGGGTGACAGGCTCACGATACGCAACTGCAGGGTAAGTGACACGAGCACAGAGGGGATTTATATTTTGAGCTCCTCTGACGTTTTGCTCGAAAAGAACATCTTTACCCGAAACAATATTGAGCGCATAACCGGCTACTATCCTGCTGCCGTCAAGATATTCAATCAGTGCTACCGCGTCACCTGCAATGACAATCTTGTGACTGACCTTCCCTTCTCAAACGGCATATGGTATGATGTCGGCAATGTTGACGGAGTGTTCATCAATAACTGGGTTGAGGGAGTGGGACTGATCAACCGCGGTGTCTCATACCTGCAGACCTGGCCTAGCGAGAGCGGCTTCTTCTTTGAGATATCAAAGGGAGCGGTTTGTGCCGGCAACGTATTTGTCAACTGCGAACTGGGAATACATGTTCTTAACAGCTGTGATGTCAGAATGTACAACAATACTCTTGTCAACAGCACCGCATGTATCAGCCGGAGTGAGCGAAGTGCAGCTGGTGATCACTTCGGCTGGCATCCGGCTACGGGTCCTGACGTAAATGAACGCGACGGTCATATATTCATCAATAACCTGATGGCGGCTGATGCCAGCCTGAACAGGCCTCATCTCTTTATCTGGCAGAGGAACATCCTCTGCGACAGGCTTAAGGAACCTCAGCTCGCGAAGATTGACAATAATGTATACGCGCAAAGCAGTAACCGCAAGGATATGCCACTGATACTCTGGAGTCCTGCTGAAAATGAAAACTGTATCATAGCCCTGAAATCACCTGCGGAACTCAATGCCCTTCATCCCCGGTTTGAAGGCGGGAGCATGCTACTCACTGATTATAATATCTTCGTAAGTCCGGAACTGCTCAATTACAGGCCTCTCCCCGGCTTCCCGGGAAACAGGGCGGCAGCAGCACTGCCTGCCGACATACAGCTGCTGCTGAAGTTAAAGAGCCGGACCAAACCGTATGTAGGCGCCTACCTTCCAGGTAACTGACAGGGAGTCCTGAGATCGGGAGACCCGAAAACAAATACCTGCCCTAAGCTCCCACCGGCCAACGGTCTGTCATTTCAGGCTTTTTGCTACTTCGCTATCAGATAAGCCGTGTAACCGACGTAAGAGAGCAGCAGCAGTGCTGCCTCCCACCTGTCGAGCCGGTGCTTCCTCCAGGTCAGCAGGTTGATGAAGAGAACGATTGTCCCTGCGGCAAGAATGTAAAAGTCGATGTCAAAGATTGAACTGTATCTGACCGGACTGACAACCGAGACCGTGCCACCGATAAGGAGCAGATTGAAGATATTGGAACCAACGATGTTGCCAACAGCAATGTCGGCATTCTTTCTGAAGGCGGCCACTACTGAAGTGGCAAGTTCAGGCAGGGAGGTGCCGGCAGCAATTATGGTCAGCCCTATGACCTTTTCACTGATACCCATGGCCTTCGCCAGCTCAACGGCATTGTCAAGCACCAGCTTTCCGCCGATGACAAGCCCTGCGAGGCCTAAGATGATAAAAACTATCATCCTGAAGAGGGGACCGGAAGGTTTATGTTCGGTATCCTCCGGATTGTATTCCTTTATCTGCCGGTAGATATAGTATTGAAACAGTACAAAAAGTCCCAGCAGGATTATCCCGTCGACTCTGCCCAGCATCCTCTCCCCGCCAGGGGAGGGGATATGTACCATCAGGAAGAAGATCACCAGTGCAGCCATTGACATCGGGATCTCCTTCCATACCGTACTTACATGTACCTTCAGCGGAAGGATCACCCCTGCAATGCCAAGAATGATGAAAAGATTGAAGTTGTTGCTGCCAAGTATGTTTCCAAAGAAAATATCCTGGTGGTCGGTGGCTGATGCAAACAGGTTTACTACCAGCTCCGGGGCTGATGTGCCGAATGCAACAATGGTCAGCCCGATAGTGAGATCCGGTATCTTGAATTTCCGTGCGAGTGAGGAGGCTCCGCTAACCAGCCATTCTGCCCCGCCAATCACCAGGCCCAGGCCGGCCAGCAAAAGAAAAATCTGAAGTGTCATGGCACAAAAGTAATAATAATTTCCGGCAGGACTTGCCTGACGGGCAGGTCACAGCTGCCTGGCCGGGACGGGATTGATATGCCTGACAGATCACAATGAGATCTAATCCAGCCAGTTATGTCTCTTCAGGAGTGTCAGTCCTTTCATGATGATGCCATCGAGATCTTCAGGCGGCCTGTTGAACAGTCCTGCATACAGAATATCCTTTTCGGGTATGGCTATGTGGAAGGCTCTGAAGCCCCCCTGGTCGCCGGTGTGATAAACCAACCTGACGCCTGAGCTGTTTTCCTTCCCGAGAAACTGCTTCTCGCCGATGAACCAGCTGTAACCGATGAAGGGAGCAGTTGCGTCATTCCAGGTATCCGGAAGGTAAATACTCCTTGATTTCTCGGTAAGCTCCCGGCCAAGAAAGAGGTGTTGGCTGACAGCCTTTTCATACCTCGCCAGTTCTGTTACCGAACTCCAGACACCTCCGTTGCCTGCAGCGGGAAAAGTAGGGAATTCTCCATAGTCTGACTCTTCCCACCTGCCGTCAACAGGCTCATAGGCATGAGCCACACCCTCTTCCGGGTGGGGACCGTCGGTGATGGTGCTCGTTCTCATCCCGGCAGGGGCGAAGATCCTCTCAGCGATGAACTGCTGCCACTTCACCCCGGTTACCTTTTCAATGATAAGCGCCAGTCCGTTGAAGGCTGGATTGGAATACTCATACTTCTCCCCGGGAGAGAAATTCAGCTTCTCAGCCTGCATTACAGGAGCGAAATTGTCATAGTCCTTCGCGGTGATGAAGAACTCACGGTTCTCATCCACGGGCCTTATATCGGGCAAACCCGACGTATGGGTAAGGAGATGCGTGACAGTAACCGCCTCGGCAATCTCCCTGGTTCTGAATTCCGGGAAGTACTTGCTCATGGGGTCATCGATGGAAAGTTTGCCTTCCTCCGCAAGGATGAGTATCCCGTTGGCAACAAAGGTCTTGGAGATGGAACCAAGGTTGAAAAGCGTATTCACAGTGATCTCATCCCCCGTCTCCAGGTCGGCCAGCCCGATACACCTCTGGTAAATGACCTCGTCTCCCTTCATGATGAGGACTGCCCCTCCGGGCTCATCCACCCGGAACTCAGCCGTAAGTAATGAATCAAGTTCGCTGAACATTGTTTTTGCCGATTGTTTTGTTGAACATGAAGCCATTAGCAGGCAGGCCAGAAGAATTATCACTCCCCTCATAATCTTATCTGTTTGGCGTTAATGCGATGCTGAAGGCCTGTATTCGCGGTGTGGCCTCAGGCGTCAGTGTAAATCCGACAGTGATGTTGTTGTCCCTGCCCTCCATCACGAAAGAGCCCCTGAGGGCGTTCTCCGGAACAATCTCCCTGACATTCAATATCTCACCCGCCTTTTCAAAGATCACCGCTGATTCGGCTTTCAGATCCTCCGGAAGATTGTCAACGAAAAAATTATCCGAAAAGAGAGACCCGTACCCGGAGATGTCCCATCCGGGAAGTATCCTTATCAGGTCATCCTTTCTGCTTTCGAGAATAGCTGTTACTTCGGGTGCGCGGGGTTGAAGCTCTTTCTCTTCAATGACAAGCTCCAGCACCTGCTGGTTGACAGCCCAGGTAGAACCGTAGGTGCGGTTGCTGAAGGCAACAACGGCAATGCCGTATTCGGGCATGATCGTCCAGTTGCTTCCAAAACCGGGAAGCCCGCCGTTGTGATAGATTTTCCTTCTGCCCCTGCAGTCGGATGACCATCTGAGTCCGTATCCGTAGGAAACGATAACATGGCAGTCGGGGCTGCCGGGATAGAGTGTGTTGCTGTTGTATGCCACCCCTGAGGCAGGTGCGTGCATCTCCCTCAGTGTGCTTCTTTTTACGGGTCCGCTCTCCGGATCGTTGCGCGGTGGCCATGCTGAGAGGTGCATGATGGCATAGCGGGCGAAATCGCCGACTGTGGAGATCAATCCACCCATGGCTCCGAATGGCCCGTCATGCAGGAGCTGCTCCCCGGTCCATTTGCCGTGGCGGTACCTGTACCCATGGGCCATGACCCCGGCCGGCAGGTCACCAAACTCCCAGACGGTGCTGCTCATACCCAGTGGCCTGAATATGTGTGCAGCGATATATGACTGGTAAGGTTCACCGGTGACTGCTCCTATGACTTTACCCAGAAGAGTGTATCCCAGGTTGCTGTATTCATAGGTGATGCCCGGAGTATTGGACATCGATACTCCATCAGTGATGATGGCACTCAGTTCCTCCTCCGTCGTTTCCAGCTGCCGGTCAGCCCAGGGATCGTCCTGCGGAAATCCGCCCGTGTGGGTCAGCAGGTGCCTTATTGTCAGCACCGGAGCGTCAGCTGTCAGATATTGAAGATGATCCAGTTCAGGGAGATATTTGTGCACCGGGTCATCGAGATTCAGCTTTCCCTCATCGCGAAGCCTGAGTATTGCCAGAGCCGTGAAGCTCTTGGTCATTGATGCCGCCCTGAAGGCGGTAGACGTTGAAACTGCAGTACTGTCAGCAAGGTTTGAAAAACCGGAGACACCGGTATGCACAATCATTGTGTCAATGATTATGCCGTACGCTATCCCCGGGAAATGATTCTCTTCGGCAAAGACCCGGTAAAGGCTGTCAATGTCATGTCTCAGCCCTGCAGGAAGATCCTGGGCTGACAGCGGCATTATGATGACGGCAAAGGCCAGAACCGATGCGGAAAACAGTCCCCTGGCACCATTTATTGAGATGGAACTCATTTTTCAGTCAGCCTGTTGTATTTCCGGAGTATCCGCAGCGTCTCCTCCACGGGCAGTGCCTGGATGGTCATGCCGTTTCGCGCCCTGGCTGTCTCCGCGGCAAAGAGTGAGTTTACAACAGCCTCCTCGGTTGCCTCGGCAGCAGCCTGGAAGAGGAGATCCATCTCATCATTCCTCACTTCACGCCACTCCTCGTACATGGAGCCGGAAGAGTAGGGGATACGCAGCTCCTCTGCCGTTGATACTGCAATGATGTAATCCCCGCTGCCGTTCGATCCTGATGCTCCCGTACGCATCATGCCTGCAAATGCCCTTGATCCCAGTCTCTTCAGATTCCGGGCTGTGAGAGGGGCGTCAGTCATCACTACTATCATGCATGATCCGTCCTCCCGGTACTCGTCCAGGTTGCTCCTGAAGGCGTAACGTCCCAGTTCCTGCCCGACAGGTACCCCGTTGACATGCAGGATGCCCCCGTAGTTCGTCTGTACAAGCACGCCTACGGTATAGCCGCCCCTGGCAGCCGGCAGCACCCTTGAGGCAGTGCCGATGCCCCCCTTGAACCCGAAACAGACGGTACCGGTGCCGGCTCCGACATTGCCCTCGGCAACGGGACCGCCGGCCGCGCTCCTGATTGCCTCCAGGACATGCCCGGTGGTGATGTGCCTTCCCCTGATGTCATTGATCCTGGCATCATTGGTCTCGCCAACCACTGCGTTGACGCTCGTCACCCTTTCGTTGCCGGGCTGGGAGAGGGTATGCTCAACCACAGCGGCCACGGCAGTTGAGACACTCAGCGTATTGGTGAGCACCACCGGCGTCTCCAGGTTGCCAAGCTCCTCCACCTGAGTATAGCCTGTCAGCTTGCCGAAACCGTTTGCCACAAATATCCCCGCCGGGACCTTCTCCTGGAAGACGTTGCCGTCATGCGGAAGAATGGCCGTTACTCCCGTATTTACCGAGTCTCCCTCCCTGAGGGTGAAATGACCTACCTTCACTCCCGGCACATCAGTGATCGCATTGTGCCTGCCGGTACGCAGGATGCCGATCTCTATTCCGTAGTCCCTGGCTCTCTTCATCTGGGCATCAGTATTTTGACAATTCATTAGAGGCAGCAAGGCGAAAATCGCCAATACCGCCCTCAGTAAGTTCTTTCTGTTCTTCACGTAACCAGGCTTATTGGTTTTCCGGGCGTTCAAAAACCTTCTTTCCGCCTACCCAGGTCTGTCGCACCTTCATATCCCATATCTCCACGGGATCAATGGCGGTGAGATCGCGGTCAAGAACCACAAAGTCGGCCAGCTTGCCAGGCTCGAGGGTTCCCTTTATATCCTCCTCGAAAGAGGCGTAGGCAGCATTGAGGGTATAGGCCTTCAGCGCCTCCTCCACGGTGATCTTCTGCTCCGGCACCCAGCCGTCGGGGTTTTTCCCGTCAAGGGTTCTACGTGTCACGGCTGCGTAAATGCCTTCCAGGGGTGTTGCAGGTGCCACAAACCAGTCGCTTCCGAAGGCAACAGTCGCACCGCTGTCAATAAGCGACCTGAAGGCGTAGGTTGTCTTCATGCGTTCAGGGCCGATATATTCCTCCGCCCACCTTCCGTCATCAATGGCATGGTAGGGCTGCATACTGGCTATCACCTTCAGTTCGGCATATCTCTTTATGTCACCGGGAGCAATATGCTGCGAGTGTTCAATCCTGAACCGCCTGTCGCGCTCGCCGTTCTCCGCAGCAACTCTCTCATAGGTATCGAGAAGGAAGTTAATGGCCCTGTCGCCTATGGCATGTATGACCACCTGCAATCCTGCCCTGTCGGATTCTGATATCCAGCGGTACAGATCTTCCCTGCTGTTCACGAACAGGCCTGAGTCGGTTGGCAGGTCAGTGTAGGGTTCAGTGAATGCAGCGGTGTGCGAGCCCAGCGAGCCGTCAACAAATCCCTTGACACCGCCTGTACTGACCCACCGGTCACCCTTGCCCTCACGTTCAATATGATCCTTTAGCTCATCCCATCTGCTTATAGTCTTCAGGTAGTAGATTCGTGTGATCTGCTGACCCCTGTCCCGTATCCTGGTGATGGCATCGGCATAACCGGCAGCATCAACCCCATGAACGGATGTTACCCCGTTTGAAGCCAGGTAATTCATCGCAGCCAGCAGTGCCCTGTCAACCTCTTCATCCGACTGTCCGGGAATCTTGACAGATATGAGATCCATGGCATTGTCCTTGAAAATGCCGGTCGGTTCAATGCGTCCGTCCCGCTCTATGGTCCCGCCGGGGACATCTTTCACCCTGCGGTCAACACCTGCCAGCTTCATGGCCAGCGAGTTAGCCAGGGCCATATGCCCGTCGAGCCGTGATACGAATACCGGGTTGTCCGGGGTGACGGAGTCAATCCAGTCCCTGTGCGGAAGAGTCTCCCAGCCCATCCCGTCCCAGTCGCCGCCGAGGATCCAGGTACCCGGCTTCTGCATGGCGGCATAATCCGTGATACGTGTAATGAACTCCTCAGGTGTGGAGGCATCACGCAGCTGCACCGATGCGAGATTTGACCCTCCCTGCAGCAGATGAACATGCGAGTCTATGAAACCCGGGGTAACGAACCTGCCCCCGAGGTCAATGACTGTGCCGTCACCGGAACGGTGCTTCATCACCTCCCTTTTGCTGCCGACGGCAACGATGGTGTCACCGGAGACGGCCATTGCTTCAGCAACAGGCTGCTTCTCATTCCCGGTCCATATTTCAGCATTGATAAATATCATTTCCGCGGGCTGTTTCAGGTTATTGCATGACATGGCAACTGCCGCCAGGACAACTGCTCCAAGGCATCTGATGGTAGTTTTCATATTCTGCTTATCTGGAACCGTATCACTCATCGGACTCTTCTTCCTGCTGCTGCTCTTTCATCTCCTCTACCAGGGGCCTGGCCTTTTCCATATCCTCCTCAAGGATGTAGAGATCGATTACTGCAGGTACTGCACCGATATACCCCAGGCCGGAGTCATTTTTAATCAGTGATTTGACTCCGGTCTCCTCAAGCCGTTTCATAAGAAGCAGAGCTGTGGGCTCGGGGCCTGTATACACCTTGATAAGATTTTCTTCTCTTTCCATTTTATCGTTTTTTATTGGTTTATCAGGATAAAGGGTTCCTCCCTTGGTAAGCCATGAGATGCCAAAGGCAATCAGAGTCACGGTCTCCGCAATAAGAACAAACCGCGTGTCGGAATTTTTCCCGTCGAAGAAGAGGAAGAAGACCTCAATGGCAGCCAGGGCTGTAAGCATCGCGATCCCGCATAACCTGTAAACCAGGTTCCTCTTCTTCTTCATCGCGGTAGGGCAATCCTCTCCGCGGGTAAAGAGGAAGATCGAGATGAGTGCCAGCGTCACCAGGAAACAGGCGGCACTGTAGAAATGTACCTGCGCTACCCAGTCCCACGGACCCTCCTCAACAGTCGGGAAGAAGGCCACTCCCAGTGCAAAGAAGCCTGCAAGGTTGGCGGAGATATTATCCCATCTGTCATAGCCCCTGTAGAAAAACAGGAAGAGGGCGATTGCACAGATGGCTCCCACAAACAGGTCACGCATGCCGGTGTGGTAATAGACGCTCATGTTGGAGAGCAGCCTGCCACCGCCGAAAATGATCAGGTGACCGAGCACCAGCACGAAAGGAAGCAGGATTCCAATCCACCCGACTGCCTTCCGGAGGGAGAGGTATGAATGTATCTGAGGCGTATGGCCGGGTTTAATTGTCATAAAATCAGCAATCTCATGACAGGCTGCCCGCATTCCCGGGAGAGATGGCGCCGGCCTGCATTACTCCGTTAAAATACTACAATTATCCCGTATAACAAAAATCCCGGGTCAGTGAACCCGGGACTGCAAAATGAGCCTGCTGATAAAACTGACCTGCACCTTTTACAAACCGGCGGGCAGATAGCTATTCAACAGATTCAGACTGTGGTTTCAATTGATAAACCCGAACATAGTCGACAATCATCGATTGTGGCCAGATGGTCTCATCCACACCCTTCTTTCCACCCCAGTCGCCTCCCACGGCAAAATTCATGATGAAAAAGAATGGTTTATCAAACGGCCAGCTCTCTGCTGTTTTTATGTCAGGCGAATAGGTGTTTACAATATTTGAAGGATCATCCAGGTAAAAAGATATGGAATCGGCGGTCCAGGTCATGCCGTAGATGTGAAACTCATCTTCGGCAGATGGAAGATAGACGAGCTGATGACATTCGGTTACCTCTGACTGATCTGTGGTGAATACATTTGTGTGGACTGTATCTGGCTGGAAGCCAACATACTCCAGGATAACCAGTTCACCACACCCTGGCCAGCCGACCTCGGTGATGTTTGCTCCCAGCATCCAGAGGGCAGGCCAGGTACCGGTTCCTGACGGCATCATGGCCCTGAATTCAACACGGCCGTAGGTGATCTCCTTTTTTCCCCTGCTTGACAGACGTGTTGAGGCATACCCCCCTTTTTCATTTTTGCCTGTACGGGTAGCAGTAATATGCAATTTGCCATCCCGGAGCTTGTAGTTTTCCGGATTCTTGACATACTGCTGCCATTCATTATTTACTTTTCCTGCGTCCCAGATCTCGAAAGACCAGTTGTCAGGGTTGATCTGGTCGCCGTCGAACTCGTCCGCCCATGACATTACATACTCTGCCTGAGCCTCTTTTTGTACCTCTTTTCCAATTCTGTTTCCCCCATTCTGGCAGGAGAATGATATGGTTGTCACCAGAGAAAGGAAGAGGATACTTTTTTTTACCATGGCTGTTTATTTCATCTGATAAACCCTGACATAGTCTATTACCATCTTCTGCGGAAAGACTGAATCATCAATTCCGTGCCGACCGCCCAGACCACCGCCAACAGCCACATTCAGTTTAAGAAAGAAATCCTGGTCAAAGGGCCACTCATCGGTGGATTTATGCTCATTTTCAATGTGATTGTAAACCTGCCCGTCCAACAGAAAATCCATTTTCTCAGGAGTCCATTCCAGGGCAAACAGATGAAATTTGTTGTACGGGTCGTCAATGAAGACCTTCCTGCCTTTCTGGGTGCCCTTTGTATGATTGTATGCTCCTGTATGAATGGTGCCAAATATGGAGTCCTTGTTAAAGCCTACATGCTCCATGATGTCTATCTCACCGCATTTTGGCCATCCCACCTCCGACCTGTTGGTTCCAAGCATCCAGACGGCCGGCCAGAGTCCTACACCCTGAGGAAGCTTCGCACTGACCTCAATGTAGCCGTAGGTCCATTCTGCCAGCCCCTGAGTCATTATGCTGCCTGAGGTGTATTCAGCTGTGTCGGTCTCAGCAATATACTTCAGCCAGGGCTTGCTGCTGAATTCCTCCGATCCGAAATTTACATTGGCAATCTGTTCCCTGTGGGCTTCAATTATCAGATAACCGTTTTCTACCCTGACATTCTTCAGGCTGTCAGTATAGTACTGTTTTTCGTTGTTTCTCACAAAACCGTATTCAAAGGCCCATTTGTTGCTGTCGGGTCTGCCCGGATTTTCAAACTCATCAGACCATACAAGCTTGTACCCGTCAGGTACGGTTCTTTTTGTCTCGCTGCATGAGAAGAACTGTGCGGTGCCAAGAACCAGCAGGGCTGTCAGCAGTGCCGAATGGTTCCTATTCATATACCTCGTCAATTTTTTCATAAAAACTCTTTAAAGTGTAGAAAGCTCTCTTTTTAATGCCGTTGTCAGAGACCAGCCCCTTTCTGTTCCAGCCGTCCTGAACACCCGGCAGCAGCCTCTTGGGTGACCTGAAATCTGCCAGTATCCACGGACTGGTACCTCTTATGTTGGGAATCCTTTCAATCATTTTGAGGTTCTGCTGATAGAGGTATTCCTGGTACTCCTCAGTCCATCTCTCTCTTATGGTACCGTGTAACCCCTGAAGGGCGCCTCCTCCAAACTCTGAGATTACTACAGGCTTATTGAATTTGATATCCCATTTTGATTCGGGGGCATCCTCCAGCGAACCTCCGTACCAGCCTGTATACTGGTTGAATGCCACTATGTCAAGGTGATTACCCATTTCATCGTCAACAATATTGACTCCGTCCCTGAAATGCTTCTCCAGGGCGGCACTTACCAGACGTGTACCATCGAGTGCTCTTGCGTGATCCGCAAGGTTTACGAGAAACCGGTTCCTGACATCAGAGGGAGGAGTCTCATTGGCCACCGACCATATGATTATCGAGGCCCTGTTCTTGTCCCTTGTTATTGCCTCAGCCAACTGGTTTCTGGCATTCTGAAGTGTCATCTCATTTGTGAAATCGACGGTCCAGTATACCGGTATCTCCTCCCATACCATCATCCCCATCCTGTCGGCCAGCCGCACAATATGTTCATTATGAGGATAGTGTGCCAGCCGGACATAATTGCATCCGAGCTCTTTTGCCCAGTTTAGCAGCAGAAGGCCGTCAGCTTCACCGAATGCCCGTCCCTTTCGCAGGGGATTCTCCTCGTGGATTGAGATTCCCTTAAGGAATACGGGCTTGCCGTTGAGCAGGATATCCGGACCCTCCGTGGAGATGGATCTGAATCCAACCTGATCTTCAATAGTCTGATACTGGGAGGTGATCATAACCGTGTACAGCCTGGGCGATGCCGGTGACCACAGTTCCAGTCTACCGGCGGCAATTTCGAACTCATACCGGCTGTCATCTTTCACAACCACATCCTCTGACAGCCCCAGCTCAGGGATGCTGACGGTCAGCTTTTCCCTGCCACTGACATTGTCAGGTACCAGGTAGCCACTGATTGTTTTTGCTGATCCCTTCTTCAATCCGATGAAGTAATCACGGATGAAGGTGGCAGGCTCCTCAATCAGCTTCACATCGCGTGTTATGCCGCCATAATTCCACCAGTCCGTGTTGATTGTCGGGATTCCTTCCCTGACACGCCTGTTGTCAACCTTCACAACCAGGTAGTTGTCATGATTTCTTACCAGGCCTGTTACCTCAAAATTGAATGGAGTAAAGCCTCCGGTATGACTGCCCAGTTTGGTTCCGTTGAGATAGACTTCCGCTTTGTAGTTTACGGCCCCGAACCAGATAAAGAGCCTGTTGCCGGGATCTGCCGGCTGATAGTCAAAGGAGCGTTTATACCAGATGGTGCCCTCATAGTAGAGCAGTTTGTCATCCTGTGAGTTCCAGTCACCAGGCACAAGAATCGTCGGCGACCGGTCAAAATCATACTCGACGAGCTCTGATTTGTCATCAGTATGATAATTGTTGTAAAAGGCTGCGTTATTCTTCTGCTTCAGCTGATCATACGGCTCGTACCTGTAGTTGTAGTAGCCGGTCTCGTAGGGGTCAATAATGTAATTCCAGGTGCCGTTCAGTGAAAAGGTCTTCCTGTTCATGGTGTTTGTTATCAGATCCTGCGAATGGCTGTCAACTGAAAAAATCAGAAACAGACAAAGAGGAACTGTTTTCAACGCAGATTTCATGCTTTAAAATTAACAATGCTGTTTTTGGAAAGGAGTAAAAATGGTCCCCCGAAAAGGGGAACCATTTCAACAATCTGACAACTCTTCCCTAACCACCAATCCAAACCCTTTCAATCATTATATTAACGCAACTAACCTCTAAAAGTGCATCAGGATAATAATAACCGGTTTTCGTTGTCAGTCCTTTATGTACCATGGCACCTGATTTATGCCGTCATATCCGCCATACTGCTCGTCAATAGCCTTCTGATAGTTCTCGGGGTTCTTTGTCCGTTCGTCAGTCGGGTACATCCAGCGTTTCGGAAAAACGCTGTCATCCTCGGGATTCAGACTTGTTTCCGGATCGAGGGGAAACGGCGGATAACCTGTACGTAGGAACTGCGGGTAATTACCTCCATTGCCCTGGTAGAAATCGAGCAGCCATCTCTGCATCCATATCTGCTCCAGGCGATCCTGCTTTGTTCCGGCTGTTGCATATGCGGCAGCGCCTGTGAAGTAACCATCTATATAGGCCTGGTCGATTTCCATGCCATGGACTTCTCCGGCCGTATGGGGCAGGGTCCTGTAATAGTCCAGAATGGCTTTTACTCCGTTTTCATACCAGGTCTGGGCATTGCCCGTAACCCAACCCTCTTCAATCGCCTCTGCAATGATAAAGCACTGCTCTGAGTATGTGAAGTAAAGCATCGGGTCATTATCCATGTACTTGACATACCTCTTGCTCAGCAATGAATAGGCACCTGCGGCGTTGTTGATGGCAAGCTGGTCGGGTGCCAGTTCTGTGGGCGCCCCAACATAGGCATCCCAGTCCTGTGCGGTCAGCCCGCCCGTGATCTGAGCCTGGGCAGGTTCAGCAAAGTAGAACAGCCTCCGGTCATTGAAACCCTTCAGAGCATTGACTGCCAGTTCAGACGGTCCTGTTTTAATCCGGAATGTTTCGCCGTTGGCCCACATGGGATATACTGCATTGGCATTGGTGCTGAATACAAGCTTGAAATTGTCATTGTTACCGGTTAAAAGGTTGCCGGCATTCACTATTGCCGCAAACCGTGCCTTCTGGTCAGCCGTAGCCTTCTTGCTCATTGTCTGTATTACCTTGAGCTGCATGGCATTGCACAATCTGCGCCATTTGGCAGGATCTCCACCGAACATAATATCACCCGCAAAGTTCTTCCCTTCGGCGAAATAGGCCTCAGCCTGCTGAAGATCCGTCAGGATGGCGGCAAATACGTCTGCCTGCTTGTCATAAACGGGCTTGGTGATCCCTTCGAGCGCCATGCCTGTTTCTGAATAGGGGATGTCACCCATATCGAGCGTGGCATTAAATCCGAACCATGCCTTCAGAAAGAGGGCCAGCCCCCTGTATGATGGCTCTTCCACACCACCCTCAGCATACTGGATCATGTATTTCATATCGGTCAGACGTGTGAATGACCCGAAACTGCCGTAAGGATAGTTTGAATAGTAATACTGGGAAACATATGGGCTGGGATCAAGGTATGCAATATGCTTGAAAAAGAGATTGCCCTGTATGAAATCAGACGCGTTGGGATTCCAGAACCTGTAGGTGTCTTTCAGAACCTGCGTGGCAAGCATCGCCGATGTAACCTTGGTGGTTTTGTTCGGATCAGTATTTATCTCCTCGAATTTATCGCAGGAAACCGCGGTAAACAGAAAGAGTACTGCTATTAAGATATATTTCATGCTTTTCATTGTTCTCCTGTGTTAGAATGAGAGTTTAATATTACCTCCAAGATATCTCCTCGAAGGATCAGAAAAATCTTCGGTACCACCATCGGGGTCAGAGTATTTAAAGTCTTTGGCCCAGAAGAGGACGTTCTGCCCTATGAAACTGACCGAAGCCCCCTTGATGATTCCCAGTTTGCCGAGAACCTTCCCGGGAACCTGGTAGGTCAGGGATATCTCACGCAACTTCATGAAGGTTCTTTCATACACGTCATTCGGGTTTGCACTGCCGCCCCAGGCGCTTGTATTGTGAAAATCTGTCACTGCCTGTTTGTAGGTAGTATAAACATCGTTGGGCGCATACTCACGTGTATCACTGGTGATATTGCCATAGGTATCATATGTGACCGATCCGCCAACCACCATGACACCCTGTCCCAGATAGTTCTTCGAGCCCGGAGTAAGCGCATCAAGTTCACGCTCCGATGTCAATGAGTTCGGATGCGAACCTGACTGCCACATGTAGCTCTCAGTCCTGGTACTCATCAACCCGCCTACCACACCATCAAACGACAGGTAGAAACTGAAGCTCTTGTATCTCAGGTTGCTGCTGAGACCCCACAGCCAGTCGGGATCACTGTATCCATACAGGGTTGTGTAAGAGCTTTTAACAACCCTGCCGTTATTCCAAATAAGCTGCCCGGCATACTCTCCTGATGGCACATACAGGTAATCCCTGAGAGTAAATGCATCAGTGCGGTTACCCGGCTTTATCCATGGTTGCTTGGTTGAATATACCGAATCAAGCTCAAGATAGATCTCCTTGTAAGTTGTCCAGTTGGCGCTGAGATGCCATTCAATATCCCTTGTCTTCACCGGAGTTGCGCCGACAGCCACTTCCCATCCCCGGGTTGCTCTCACCTCGTCTGTGTTAACCATAACACCTGTGTATCCGGTTGCGGAAGAGAGCGGACCTGACTTCAGTTCATCAAACAGGCGCTTTGAGAAGTAAGTCACATCTGCTGAAATCCTGTTCCTGAACAGAATGCCCTGAATCCCGAGCTCGGTGGTAGAATATGAGTTGGGACTGTAGGAGTTCAGAAATATTGTCTCAGAGGCTGAGGCTCCGGTTAAATCGTTCCATGTCGAGGGAGTGACCGTATACACGCTGTTGATGGTGTAAGGAGCAGGTGCACTCTTGGCTAAAGTATAGGATGATCTCATCTTTAGCAGATCAAGCCAGCTTTTTGTCGATTCGGGCAGCAGTTCTGACACCACTAAACTACCTGAAGCTGAAGGGTAAAAATATGACCTGTCAGACTTCGGCACCTCAAAGTTGGCCATCATTGAGACCCAGTCATTACGCCCTGTAAAATCAAGGTATATAAGCCTGTTCCATGAGAGCGCCAGTCGCCCGTAAACTGAGTTTACCTGGCGCGCATAAGTACTTTCGGCAACGGCTGCCGGGTTCACCGAGGCATTAAGGGAGAAATAACCCGGTATCGATATACCACCCATGGTCTTGGCATTTATGTTGTCATTTCTCTCGAAAAAGATTGTTCCGCCGGCCATGTATTCTATATCAAGCTTGTCAAGGAATGTCTTGTTACCGCCTAAAATAAAGTCGCTGTTAATGCTGAATCCCTTCGACTGGCCTGCCATGTATGATCCTTTCTGGCTTTCACCCCATGGATAGGGGATGCCCGGAATCCCGCTGGTGTTGCCGGCTGAAGTGTAGGACCCCTTTGAAATCTTGAGCTCCCCGCCCTCCACGAAGAAATCAATCCCCGTGCGGGCAGTAAATGTGAGCCACTCAAAAAGATCATATCCTGCAGTCAGGTCAGCATTGAAAATGTCACGTGAAACTTCATTTGTCCTTTCCCAGCGATTGAAATAGGGATTGTTGTGAAGCTTGCCGGCATAAGAGTTGTTTGTAAGATTATACCCGAAGTGATTGTTCTGTATCTCCCCGGGCTTCAGCCAGTAGTTGTCCTTGTAATCACGGATGTCAAAATCTGCAGATGACCAGATTAGCAGAGTGTACATCGGGTCATATGAAGTGTACCCGTTAGAACCCAGGTTCGGTGACATCCTCTTGGTATATGCCATGTTCGACGTAAGCCTGAACCTGTCAATATTGATGTCACCTCCTATGGAGTATGAGTATTTGTTAAGCATGGAGTTGGGGTACTGCCCCTTGTTCTGTGTCCAGTTTAAGGAGGTACGGAATGCAGTATTTTCTCTGTTTATGCCTACACTTACATTATTATTGGTAATGTATCCCGGCTCGAGGAAGTTCTTGAAGTTATCCTTGCCTACGGGCAGATAGGGAGAATCCCTGAACTCCTTGGCTATCGGATCCCACTGTGTCTGTACCGTTCCGTCCATGATAGGACCCCACGACTGGTCAGAGTTGAGGTCGTATATATAAGAGGTACCCCGTCCGTAAACGCTCTGCTTTTCGGGTATGGCCAGGAACCCTGCATTGAACATGGTGTTGGTGCTGAGATCCACTGTTACACCCATCTTTTCAGTACTTCCGTTCTTGGTAGTGATCATTATGGCACCGTCACGTCCGCGAAAACCGTACAGGGCCGAAGCTGTCGCCCCCTTGAGAACTGACATCGATTCAATGTCTTCGGCGGGAATATCGTTCAGCCTCTTGTTGGTGTACGGGACACCGTCAATGACTATGATCGGACTCGAACCACGTAGCAAAATCGTCGGCTCAACATTGAAATCAGTCGGGTTCTGAACCAGAACACCGGCTATCTTTCCGGTCAGAGAAGTCCCCACATCAATTCCGGCTACATTTTGCAGGCTCTCACCGTCAATCTCCTGAACGGAATATCCCAGGGCTCTCTGCTCTCTTTTAATACCGAGAGCTGTTACTACAACCTGCTCTATCTCAAGTGATTCCGGCACGAGAGAGATGTTCAGGTATTCATCGCCTGTAATAACACGTTCAATGTTCTCGTACCCGAGGAAAGAGAAAACTACAGTTTCTCCTGCACTGACGTTAGACAGGGAGAAAGTGCCCTCCATGTCAGTGGATGTTCCGCGGGTCGTGTTCTTGACCAGTACGGAAACTCCAGGCATCGGTGTGCCGGTCTCATCGGCTACCGCACCTTTGACTGTGAAGGTTTGTGCATTGACTGCATAAACCCCAAAGAACAGGAACATCACAAAGAATATCCCGATTCTTTTGGAAAATAATGATAATTTCATAGGTCTTGTGGTTAGGTTAGACTTAAACTTTAAACATGATACTAAATTACAACTGATAACCTTCGATGGGAAAGTTGCCACCTGCACAAAAAGCCTACAATATGATTTTTCTCAGTTTTTTCGGTTTATAGTGTTGACATGCCCATTATAAGAGTGGATGATGAGTGTCCCGTATCAGGCCTGCTTGCAGGCTGCCTGCAGAAAAGGAACTTTTGTAGTGGCAATGTAGTGGTGAAATTCTGAGCTGTAGGGTATTCAAAGCCCCAGTATATAGTTTACCAGACTCTCTTCATGAGGAAGATTCATCCGTTTTCTCAACCGGTATCTGCGGGTTTCGACGCTCTTTACAGAGATATTCATCAGAGGGGCCATCTCCTTGGAAGATAGATTCATCCTTAGATAGACACAAAACCTGAGATCATGCGGGGTTAGATTGGGGTGCTGACTTTTCAGCTTGTCAATGAACCCTTTGTCTGCTTCATTGAAGGCCTTGACAAATATTTCCCAGTCTTTTCTGTTGTTAAGATTCCTGTCAATCAGCCTGGTGACCGAACGGATATTATCGCTGCTCTCCCTGCTAGTCAGTTCATTCTTTATTTCATTCAATAACTCATTCTTTTTCAGAATGTTCATCTTTGAAAGCGCCAGTTCGCGATTCTTTGTCTCAATTTCCCTGTCAAGCTGTTCGTTCCTTAACTCGATAATCAGCTTGTCCTTTTCCAGTTGTTCGTTTCTCAGTTTCTTTGCATAGTGGCGTTTGTAGGAGGCATTAACTGCAAGACCGGCCATTACCAGCATCAACAGGTAGAGCAGGAGGGCCCTGTTCGACAGAAACCATGGCCTCTCCACCTCAAAATTGTATGTCACAATATTATCGGAAAGCTTATTGCCAACCTTGGCCCTTACAGTGAAAACATATTTGCCAAAACTGAGATTTTCATATTGGGAAACAGCCTTTGGATTCCAGTCACTCCATCGGTTACTGTGTCCTTCCAGTTGGTACTGGTAGTTGACATCCAGGTATTTATTGTAGTTTGGCACTGAATATTTAATGGTTAAAATACCACCCTTGAACTTAAATTTACCGGGGGTCCCGGTCTCGATCTGGAAAATGTTATTGTCAAGGTCCTGAAGTGTCACAGAGTTCAGGTGGATATGATAGGAAGCATCCATCTCCATACCGGGCAGATCTATGGTGAGATAACCATTGGCGGTACCCAGAAGATAGCTGTCGTTACCGATTGGTTCAATATTTTCGAAACTCTGTGTTACCTTCCTGAGATCAAACGGTATTGGTATTGACTCTATTTGAGGTCTGTTGGTCAGGTGATCGATGGCAGCATAATAAATGTTTTCTTTCGAGAAACTCCATAATCTCCCTTTGTTGTCAGCTATCAGCTTTCCTGAAACATACTCTTCGTTCGTGATTAGCGGGCTAAGCAGACTGTCATAGGCGAATGAACTGGTGGCTTCATTGTACCTGTATATACCCTTTTCGCAGGCATACAGAATGTCACCGCTGTATTTCGTCAGGCTGGAATTCTTAAGATTTGCAGGAAATGGCTCCATGGTCACTTCAACTGTCGCAGTAAGGCTGTCGTGCATCTCAAGCCTGTAAACGCCCTTATACTCATGACTTACCCAGATCTGACCCTGGTTGTCGAACTCAAAGAACCTTGCTGAACTGTTGAATCCATCAATTCTGTTTCTTAGCCTCCAGATACCAGAGACCCTGTTCAGAACGGAAAGACCGTTATAGTTGCCCTGAACAAGCCAACCATCCTTGCCAGGCACCCTCCTGAATGCCCAGGTTCCCGGATTGTCGTCAATAAGAATGGCTCTGTCCTGTTTGATGACATAGGTGCCAAGATGATGACCGCACAGTAAATCCTCATCATTGTAATTGTACAGATCCCATACCTGGCCGTTGGTCCCGTCAATGAACCTGAACGGATCATGGCTGTTTACTTTTTTGCAGAACAGACCCTGATTTGTGCCCAGATAAAGATAGTCGCCAAATACTTCAGAGGTGTACACTGTCCCAAGTCGTCCGTCAAAGTCATGAAAGACCTTGACGGGAGCTGTTATGTTAGCGCAGTTTATCCCGTTATCCAGACCTATCCACAGATTGTGGTCACTGTCCTCGAAAAGTGATAACGCAGTATTGTTGCTCAGTCCGTTTGTCTGGTCCAGCCTGTAGGCAATCTGACCTTCAGTGTTTATATGTACGACCCCGTCGGAAATGGTCCCCACAACAAAACTTCCGCCTGAAAGCTGAAGCCCGCAGAATGCTTTTCCGTCAGAAATATGATCATTGGCTTCTATATCCCACGTCTCCGGCCTGTTGCCATTCAGCCTGTAGAAACCCGATTCCACAGTCAGAATGATCAGATGCTCGTTACTGCCGAACATACCCATGATTCGTTTGCTGATGATTTCAGGATCGTCAATCAACAGCTTTGGTTCACCGTTTTCCATCCGGTATATCCCCTGGTTCCTTATACTGAAATAGATGTTATCCTTAACCTTATATGCCCTGTGAATATTCATCTCAGGGTCAATGATCCTGAATTTGCCGGTGGTGCTGTTGAAGAAGTATATTTTGTCAGTTGACTGGAATATAACCCATTCATCGAGATCAAGAATGCTCCAAATCTGGTCATCATCCCTGAGGTTTTCCTCAAGAAAGGGCAGAAGAGAGACATATTCCATTTTCCCGAATGGATTTCTGGTCCAGTAACCAAATTCCATGTAGCATCCCGTATATATCCTGTCACCCACCGCCCTGACACACCTTATGATCGTGTTATTGGGGGAGGGATAAAGATTCCATTCTGATCCGTTGAACTCCAGTAAACCCCTGTTGTTGGCTACATAGATGTATTTATCTTCCGACTGACATATCTGCCAGTTCTGGTTATCTGCATTGTAATCTTCCGGAGTATAGGCTGTTATCGGCGGTAGTGTCTGGGCGTGAAGGCCAGGCAGGGAGATGAGACAACCAATTACCATTATTTCTGTCAGAAGCTTCACGGCAGGTAACTTATTCTATGGTGCTGGTTCCTATTCCGGATCATGTAACAGTTGTAAAATTATGATTATTTCAGTTACCTGCTACCCTCTTTCTCCGGCAATACAGTTACTTCCCCTGCCTGAGGTCTCTTATTTTCCTGCAGGGATTGCCCGCGGCAAATACATCTGGCGGCACATCCCTGGTTACCACGCTTCCTGCCCCGATGACGGCTCTGTCTCCGATAGTCACACCGGGGCAGATCACTGCACTGCCGCCAATCCAGACATCTTCTCCAATCGTAACCGGCTTTGCATATTCCAGTCCTGCTGCCCTGTTCCGGTAATCCATGGGATGAGTGGCCGTATAGATCTGTACGTTGGGACCAATGAGTGTCCGGCTGCCAATCCGTACCGCCATTACATCCAGGATGACACAGTTGAAGTTGAGGAAAACACTCTCTCCGGTTTTGATATTGTATCCATAATCACAATAAAAAGGGGGCTGCAACCACAGTCCGGGCCCTGAATCCGGTATCAGTTCCCTGAGAATACTCTTTCTATTCTCATCCACTTCCTCCCGGGAATCATTCAGCTCTTTCAGGAGCAACCGGGCCCGAAGCCGCTCCCTGGCCAGGTCAGGATCCGTGGCGTCATACAGCTCTCCGGCAAGCATCTTCTCCTTTTCTGATTTCATATTTGAAAATTGATCAACGACAATCCTATAAAAAAAGTCTTATTTCTGACGTTGATAGATTCTGACATAATCTATGTCATGGTACTGGGGAAACACTGTGGTTGAGTCTGGATTGCCGGGCCAGCGGCCGCCGACAGCCGTGTTCAGTATCAGGTAATGAGGTGTATGCGGAATGCCATTGACAGTGGAGTGAATAAGCTGATCATCAATATACCACCTTATTGAATCAGGCTCCCACTCCAAAGCGTAAACATGAAAACCGGCAGTATAATCCGTGGAGCTGCGCCAGGTTCCGGAACTCGTTCTCTTCTGACCGTCAAAAGTGTAATAGTGAAGAGTACCGTAAAGAACACCGGTCTCATGCCCCAGGAACTCCATGATGTCAATCTCACTGTACCATGGCCGCTCCTCAGGTATCATCGACTCTTTGCCGTTGGCTACAGCCTCCGCCATGATGTACTCCATCTGCCAGTTGCGGTTCTGAGGATAGAGCCAGTGCGCAGGCCACATCCCCTGTCCGCGGGGGAGTCTGGCCCTGATCTCAAACCGTCCGTAGACAGGTGCGCACTTGCCCCTGGTGTCAAGCCTGCCGCTGGTGTACTCCTGCGAACCGTAATTCCTTTTGCTGCTTCGCAGGCGCAGTATTCCGTCTTCAGGATAAACCTCCTCAGGTATGTAATACTGCAGTTCATTGTGCTTGCTGGTCTCCCGCATGAGAACATTCCACTTCGTTGTGTCAAGGCTGCTTCCATTGAACTCGTCATACCAGACCAGCTTCCATACTTTTTTGTTCCCGGTTTGTGAGTATGAGTGCGACGGGGGCAGTAACACCACCATGAACACCACCAGGGCAATAATGTTTCGCTTTTTCATGTTTGCTGCTTTTATCCGTAATACTAAATGTGAAAACCGGCTATCCCTGCCTCATCAAAACTGCAGTTGAGCCATTCATCGCTGATCTCGGCCCCGCACTTTCTATAAAAGCTAATGGCCGGCTCATTCCAGTCAAGCACCTGCCACCTTAACCGCCTGCACTTCTCAGCCCTGGCTAGCTCAAACACCCTGTTGAGCAAGGCGGTGCCTATCTTCTGCTGCCTGAGTGACCTCTTTACATAGATATCATCAAGATAGATCGATTTACCGACCCATGTATAATAGGCGATGAAGAAGAGAGCCATCCCGACGATCTCTCCTCTTTCGGTCTCGGCGACAAAGCATCTGAAGTGATCCTGTTCCTGCTTCATTTGCTCCACACTGTTGGTTACCTTCTCCGGAGCTCTCTCGAACTCTGCAAGCTCTTTGATGAGAGATAGTATTGCAGGGAAATCATCCTCCGTGGCAGGCCTGATAGTTATATCCATGGGTTATTTGCTTAAGGGTAATCATTTTCCGGATCATCTCTTGCGTTTGTCTTCGTTGGTTATCATTTACAGCCAAATCTAATTATAGTTGCATATCTGACACGAGCGTCCGGAGGTGTTGGGCTTCAACTTGAATGGTTAGTGTTTTCGTGCATCTTCACCCGTATTGTACCGCTCCCCCTGGTGGTAAAGTTGCCAATGTGAGCTGCCGATCGCAGTCCGGCATTCCTGAGTTCTGTCAGCAGCCTCTTCGTCTCACCGGCAGGGAGGGTCACAAGCAGGCCGCCGGAGGTCTGGGCATCACAGAGAAGAGTACGGGTAATGAGGGAGATATCATCTCCCCAATCCGTGTGTCGGGAGAAATAGCTCAGGTTATTGGTGGTGCCGCCCGGAATAATGCCGGCCACTGCCAGATTGGCTGTATCAGGGAAAAAGGGCACCGCATCGGCGAACAGCTCCGCATTCACGCCGCTGGCAACCGTAACCTCACTAAGATGTCCTATAAGCCCGAATCCTGTGACATCGGTACAGGCGTGAACAGTAAAATTATGCAATGTTTCCGAGGCCTTCTTGTTAAGCTCCGCCATCGAGGCTGTCACTTCCGCTTTGATTTTCTCTTCCAGCAGGCCACGTTTCATGGCTGTCGTCAGAATGCCCGTGCCGATAGGTTTGGTAAGGATGATGGCATCACCTTCACGGGCACCTGCATTCGACCATATCCTGTCAGGATGAACCGTTCCGCTAACTACCATACCGTATTTGGGTTCAGGATCATCAATGGTGTGACCTCCGAGGATACAGATACCCGCCTCCTCCGCCTTGTCAGCAGCTCCTCTGAGTATATCCCTGAGTGCCTCCATCGGAAGACGGTTCGAAGGGAAACCTACAATGTTAAGGGCAAAAAGCGGTCTGGCACCCATGGCATAGATGTCGCTGAGTGCATTGGCAGCTGCTATCGCACCGAAGTCATAGGGATCGTCAACAATGGGGGTGAAGAAGTCAACGGTCTGTACAAGTGCCGTGCTCTCACTGATACTGTATACGGCAGCATCGTCAGAGTGCCGCGTGTCAATGAGAATATTCGGATCAGTTCCGGCAGGTATCTCCTTAAGTATCTTCTCCAGCTCCTGTGGCCTCAGTTTGCATGCACATCCCAAACCCTGGGTGTACCTGGTGAGCTCTATCTTCTCACCATCCGGGATGCTTTCCTGTCGCTGCTCCAGGATGTCAGGCCGCAGACGTCGTGCAATACCCGCGATTATCTGAGATGCCCTGCCAATCTCATCTTCACTGGTAGAACGCCCGACGGAGAACCTGATGGTTCCCATGGCATATTCACCTTCCAGCCCGATGGCGGTGAGTACAGGGGAGAGATCAACAGAGTCAGTATGACAGGCAGCTCCGGCTGATGCGGCTATACCCTTCATCTCCATCTCATTCAGCAGAATATTGGCTTCCAGGTTCCTGAAGCTCAGGCTGAGAGTGTTGGAGAGGCGTAGCTCAGGATGACCGTTGAGCCTTACATCACGGATACTTTCCGTCAGCTCTTGATGAAGGAGATCTCGCATCTTCCTCAAATGAGCGATGTTCTTTTCAAGGTCACGTCCGGCTATCTCACAGGCCTTTCCCAGCCCGACAATCTCCGCTACATTCTCCGTTCCAGCCCGCCTGTTTTGCTCGTGGTCCGCACCGTGGATAAGCTTTTCAAGGACGATACCGTCCCTGACGTAGAGCGCCCCGACACCCTTGGGAGCATAGAGCTTGTGACCGGCAATGGTCAGCATATCTGCTGACAGCTCCTTCACGTCAACCGGATGCTTCCCCACCGACTGCGCTGCATCAGTGTGCAGAGCTATGCCGTGCCTGCGGGCAATGGCAGCAATCTCTCCTATGGGCTCAATGGTGCCGATCTCATTATTGGCATGCATAACCGTGATGAGAATTGTTTCAGGAGTGATGGCCGCCTCAAGCAGTGCCGGTTCAACTAACCCGTACCTGTCAACCGGGAGGTAGGTGACTTTAAAGCCCTTGCCTTCAAGATACCTGCATACCTCCGTCACTGCCGGATGCTCTACCGAGGAGGTGATAATATGGGTGCCCCTGTGCCGGTTGGCAAAGGCATATCCCTTGATGGCATAGTTGTTCGACTCGCTGCCCCCGCTGGTAAAGATAATCTCACCGGGTTGGCAGTTTATAAGAGAAGCTACCTGCCTGCGCGCCTTTTCAACAGCAAGCTTGGTCTCGCTGCCATACCTGTAAGCACTTGAAGGATTGCCGAAGTGCTCATAGAGATATGGTTTTATTGCCTCCGCCACCTCGGCGTCAACAGGGGTGGTGGCGTTGTAATCAAGATATATTGTCATCAGGGATAGATTAAGAAATAATGCCCTGGCTCTGTCTTCGTACTTTGATGGGATTTTACTCTCCCGGCTCGCATACTCTCCTCCCGTTACACTTATGTCTACTTCCTGTCAGAAATCTCCTTCTTGAAGGTCTCGAGACTTTTGGCAAATGCCTCATTGAGCTTTTCAATGTTTTCCTTCAGAGCCTCCTTCCTTTCATCGGCAGCCTCATTGTATTCAGCCATTTTGTTGTCAATCTCCTGCTTCTCCTTTTCCAGTGCGTCAAGCTTTGCCTGGTACTCTGCCTTAAGCTCATCACTGAGCGAATTGAATTCATCTTTCACCATTTCCACCTGCTTGCCGGCACTCTCGGCAAACTTGTCAAATTCAGCTTTCAGGTCACCCAGCTTGTCAGCAGCGAACTCCTGAGTGGCATCTACGGCTTCCTGAACCTCTTTCTGAACATCTTTTGCGCTGGTTTCTTTCTTCGACTGGCCGCAGGATACAAGAATCAGAACTGCAACAGCAAGAAATAGTCTCATGGTTGTCTTCATAAGTTACAAATCTTTCATAATGCCTACTCTTGAGGATTTTCGGCTTTCTCCATATGGTTGTCCAATCAATGGTTCATGAGCTTCAGCTCATTACGTTGATTGATGCGGCCGTGCTAAGGCAACTGCAATATCGGTAAAATCAATCAAATATTCCTATCCGGTACCTTAAGATTTTGGCTTTGCAGCACAGTGACGATGTGCAGAGTGCTGATCGGCGACCTGCAGAACAGTAAAACGATAACCGGTGTGCTTCGGCGCATCTCCGGGGACGGGAGACCCTCGATGCTGACCTGCCTCAGATCGAAAGATATCGCTTCATCTGCTTTGCAATAAAGCCTGCTGCAAGCTTTGGACTCAGCCGGTATATGATATCCATAAAACTTGCGTCTTTCCCTACCAGGACACGGTACCGATCTTTTTCCATGCCGTCGATGATGATCTCTGCAGCCCTGGACGCCGACAGGATCTTGCCTGCCTGCTTCTCTGTGCCGGCGGTTCTGATCGCCTGCAGACCGCTGTTCTCCATTATATTGGTGTTTACGGCACCCGGGAAGACAATAGTCACTTTAACACCGGTATCTCTCATCTCAGAGTGCAGTCCTTCAGTTATCAGCTTGACAGCTGCCTTTGCTCCTCCGTAAACAGTCTGACCGGGTACCGGCAGAAAGCCTCCCATACTGGAGATATTGACCAGATGAGCCTCTTTCCTGTTCATCAGGATAGGCAGCATGGCCCTGGTAAGAAGAAGAGTGCCGCAGAAATTAACATTGACAACCCTGTCTATCTGCTCCTGTGTCAGATCTGCAAGCTTCCTGAAGGGTTGGATGATACCGGCGTTGTTGATGAGACCGTCAGCATCCTGCACCGCCGGATGCTGTGCCAACCCCCGGATGCCCTCCCTGTCCGTTATGTCAAGTACCATGGTGGTCAGGGCACCTCTCTTATCACCCGCCTCTGCCTCTGTTCCTTCAAGGCTCTCACGGTTGATATCCAAAGCTATTACAGATGCACCCCTGTCAAGCAACTCCAGCACGAGCGACCTTCCTATTCCGCTGCCACCTCCGGTTACAATAATTTTCTTGTCCTTAACTTTCATTGCTAAATTTGAATATTATCACATTTTGTTCAAAAAACAAAACAAGTCATTTCGCTTAATGTTCAGAGCCGCCGGTGAGCAGAATTTTCAGAGCTGCCGGCGAGCAGAATGTTCAGAGCTGCCGCCGAGCAGAATGTTCAGAGCTGCCGGTGAACAGAATTTTCAGAGCTGTCGGCGAGCAGAATGTTCAGAGCTGCCGGTGAGCAAAACCGTAAAAAACGATGCTGACAAGTTCAGAAATATCTCCTTTCACCGGTATTTCTACTTGCAGCAATGTGCCGGTCTCCGGTATAGAGAACTATTGGATTTAATATGAGGAGACAGATTGTATAACATCTGTTTTTCGTCTCATATCTTCAAACTTTTATTCTAGTTTAGCAACCGGAGAATTTCGTGAAGGTAGTTGTTATATACGATATAGATCTTAGCTGGAACAGTTTCGAAATCAGCACTGCCCGATGCTCTGCCCGGGAGCTCTGCGAGGCATTGCAGGAAGAGGGGATAGAGGCAGTTACTGAGGAATTGAACAATGCGGCACTGGGGGAGGTGCTGGACAGGTACAATCCGGATCAAGCCCTGCTGTTTAACCTCTGCGAAACATTACCTGGAATTCCGGAAAGTGAAAGCAGCGTCATCAGGACAATCCAGGAGAGGGGATTCTCCTATACCGGTAACATGGCGGATGTAATAGACCTGAGTTACGATAAGCTGCAGGTTAAGGAGGTACTGGCTTCCTATGGCATAATAACCCCCTACGGGGAAATCCTCTCTCCGGCGGAAGCTGAAGGCTGGAACCTCTTCCCGGCTATCGTGAAGCCGTCACGGGAGCATTGCAGCCTGACAATCAGAGAGGATTCCGTTGTCTATGATACGAAGTCACTCAAAAAGCAGATCGCGCTGGTGAACAATGAGCTGAAACAGCCGGCGCTCGTTGAGGATTTTATTGACGGCCGTGAATTCCACGTCTCCGTGTGGGGCAATGGCAGACCGGAGATGCTTCCGCCGGCAGAGATGGATTTTTCATACTTTGAAGAAGCACACGACAGGCTGTGTACTTACGACTCGAAATTCATACCCGGCTCAAGACATTACGAGATGATTGAAACTCAGCTGCCGGCGCCTCTTGATGAAGTTGAGCTTCGCAGCATTGAGGAGGTTGTAATCCAGGCCTGGAGAGGACTTGGGTGCCGCGACTATGCCCGCTTTGACCTTCGCCTCCGTGACCGGCATTTCTATCTGCTCGATTTCAATCCGAATAACGACATAAGCATTGACACCAGCTTTGCCATGGCGGCAGAGCTTCACGGGTACTCCTATGGAGCACTGGCAAAAAAAATAGTGTCAATGGCGGCAAACAGGCATCCTGCTTTCGTAAATGCGTCCTGGGAAGAGGACTGCTTTTACTGATAGCCTGTTGCTGTGGCCTGCCGGCGACACGATGACGCTGTCTATGAGCGTGGCGTTCTGCCACGTAAAGAGCGAAGACATAAAATCCTGTTCTCCGGGTTGCCAGCAGAAGAACAGATACAGACAGAAACCATAAGTTTGCCCTCAGTCTGCTCCAGGTTAAAAGCTGGTTGATATTATCAGCCGGTCAGATTTCCACTGCACGAGAATTAATTCAAAAGAATTTCCTGCTCGGGCATCTTATGATTTTCTGCTAGTTGATGAATTTTTTGTATCACATCACGTGATTCCTTCAGGCCTGTTATGATTACCCAATCGTGAAACATGCCTGGATATTCGAAATAGTTGAAGTTATTCTGCTGTTCCCTCATCAGCTCTTTGCATTTTTTTGCATCCGCATTCAAAATGTCTGCTGTTCCTGTAAAAACCGATATACTGCACAGCCCGCTCAGGTCTCCATAGATGGGACTTACCCGATAATCTTTCATGTCCAGGACCCCGGCATATTTTTGGCCAGCACTCCTGAGACCTTCAATGCTTAGAATCTTGTCCGCCTTCTCCGTCAGGCTTATATCGTGATTGCTCATGGTGACATCCAGCCATGGCGACAGCAGAATTATCTGATCGGGTTGTTTTTTGCCCTCGTTACGTAGTAGCTGTGCTAATCCAAACGCTATACCACCACCCGCAGAGTCTCCAACAAAAGCGATTCGTTCTGATGGAAACTCAGCTGTCAGTCCTGTATACAGATTTTCAATGAACTCATAGGCCTCCTCGCAACTTGATGCCGGAGCCAGTGGATAATCAGGAATAACCATTGTTGCGTTTGTCTCGTTGATTAATTGCCTGATGAGATTCCAGTGCTGTTTGCTGATGTTGGCCATGTATGCACCACCATGGAGAAACAGTATTATAAGATCTGTTTTGCTCTCTACCGGAAAAACTCTCCATACCTTCCTGCCATCTTGTTCGGTTTCCTGAACGGTGAATTTTCTCTGCAGTGATTTCGGTGGTTTTGCCGGCTCAATTTCAAATTTGTTTAAGATCATCTTCTTTTCCATCTTCCCTTTGAATCCTATCAGGTTCATGGTGAACAGAATGAGCCTTGCTTCAGCAGACAGGGACTTATTATGCTGGTAATCAATATTTGCTATTTGAATATCTGTTGGCTGCATGTGCATAACATTGGTTGATTTCAGGGAAGCTGATGCGTAAAATTATTGATTTATAATGCTCATTCAAAACCTTTCGAATCCAGTGTATTTTGCCCGGTCAAAATCAGCGTGATCTTTTACGGATGCAGGAATACTCATTGTATAAATACCCGGGAAGGTTCCGTTATGTTTTCTGCTTTAGAAATGATTGGATTTCGTTTCGTCAACAAGCATGAATTCTGCACCATTATTGAGCTGACCATCCTGGTTCGACCATGAGGCTTCTTATGAATTCTATTCCCCTTCATAATAACTGTGTTTGTAAACGGGAGAAATTAAAATGAGTGAGCTGGATTCATACACTTTCTGTTTGGCAGGATCTCAACATTTATTTCGACCAAAAGAGCTGGTCTATATTGAAGAATCTGCAAAATATCTTTACATTTACACTGCGATTTCAGGTTCTCAGGCCAGGATCAGCCTGATCTGAGCGAAGAGGGAATCCCGTGACCTGCATCAAGTCATTAATAAAAGCAGGAAACCGGGAGCTGTACCCGCAGCTGTAAATCCGAAAAATGTTTTGGCATCCTCCGCCACTGTTACGCTTTAAGTGAAATGGGAAGGCAGCCAAAACAGGATGAGCCAGAAGACCTGCCTGCAATCCACTTCGTAGCTTTCGGGTGAAAGGCAAAGAATTGAACAAGTCATGTTGCGATCCTTCCCTTCAGTTTATTGCTGCGAAGAGTGCCGCACAGTAGTTGCTTGGTTATTGATGCAATTACCGTAATATAAACTGAATGAAGTATCTGCCCTCTATAGTGACCGGTAACACACCCCTTATCAAATCAGTATGGCTTTTGTCATTGTTATCAATTGTTTGTTGTAATGACCTGTGGGCACAACCTCTGCTGGATACTACCCTGATTATCCCCGAAGTAATAATCAGCGCTTCACGTAATGATCATTTCAGAAGAGACATCAAAACCGAAGAATTCAGCAAAGCTGAACTCAAAGATTACTCCGGTCAGTCATTGTACCGGCTTTTATCAGAGAAGACCTCCCTTAATATCAAAGCTATTGGTGTTGGTGGATCTGCATCATCCATCTCATTAAGAGGAGCTTCGTCAAGCCAGGTTCAGGTGAACTGGAATGGCTTTCCCGTAAATTCAGTGACGCACGGCTCAGCTGACTTATCAATGATACCTGCGGCAGGCTTCGAAAGGATTTCGGTTGTATATGGGGCATCAGGTGCCCTGTACGGGAGCGGGACATTCGGCGGAGCCATAAGGCTGGACAACGACATGCAGACCGATAAAGCATTGTCAGGAGGAGCATATCTCAGCTGGCAGTCTCTCAAAACACTTAACAGCGGACTCTCTTTTCATGTCGGTAATGAGAAGATCGCATGGAAGATATCTGCGTGGGGATCAGTTTCGAAAAATGAATTTAAGTATTACGACTATATCCGGCAAAGTGAGAGAAAGCAAACTGACGGACCATGGAACGATTATGGCATGATCCAGAATCTTGTTATAAAACTTTCTCCCTCCTCATCAGTTGAATCGGGTCTCTGGTGTCAGGCAAAATCCCTGGATATCCCATCCCGTATCGGTTCCACAACGTATGAACATCAGTCAGATTCCACATTAAAGATATACCTTGGCTATAAACACATCCGCAACCGGTGGAGCCTTAAGATAAAGACTGCCAGGCTTGCCGATGTTCAGAACTACCGGCAGAGAGCTTCCGCACAGTCATCTGTAAACAGTATTGAATCAAGAATTGCCTCAAGTCAATACTACGGTGATGTTAACCTGAGGTATTATCTGTCCCCCGGATTCTCTGTTGATGCCGGTCTGGTCGGATCACTGATAACCGCCGATGTTTCAGCCTACGGTGAAAAAAAGAAAGAAAAGGGTATAGCTGCCATGGCAGGAGTGAAGTACAGCTTTGAACGGCTGACACTACAGGCAGCCTTGCGCAAAGAATGGAACAGCTCCTTCAGTTCATCCCTTTTGCCGGCTTTCGGCCTTGCGTGGGAGACCATTCCTGAAAAATTGGAGATCCGGGCCAACTATTCACGGAAATTCAGGAGACCCACCTTCAATGATCTTTTCTGGATGCCGGGAGGTAACAGCAACCTGAATCCGGAAAAAGGATATACTCTTGAAACTGGGTCAGAAGTCCGTTTGTGGTCAGATGAAAACAGCCAAATATCCGCTGATGCAGGATTTTACTATTCTCATATCGCAGACATGATAGTCTGGCGGCCGGCAGGAGCTTTCTGGGAAGCTCAGAATTACAATAATGTGACCTCTTATGGGGTGGAGGCAAAATTTGAAGGCGAAATCAAGCGGGAGAAATGGTCCGCGACTTCTGTTTTCAGTGTTTCACTCAACCATTCTGAAAATGCAACTTCCGGCGAATGGGATCCAATGCTTTATTCTCCGCTTATCATCACCAGCTGGGAAAACAGTGTTACAGCAGGTATATTCAACCTGACCTTGAAGCATCATTTTACATCAGATCGTTTCTATTCTGAAGAGAGGCGCCTTGACTCATTTAACCTGTTCGACGCATCAGCGGGCGCAAAAATCTCCGCCGGCAAGGGAAAGTTTGGAATACATGCTGTTGTTAATAACCTTACAAACACCGCATATGAGCTTGTAAGACTCTATCCTATGCCCGGACGATACTATTCTTTAAAACTTGACTATACTTTTTATTATTAATTAAATAATAATCAACCATGAAAAACAAATGCCTGAAGTACGCTCTGTTTCTTATGACTGCAGTATCAATTATGATGGTATCATGTGAAACGGACAATGTTGACCCCGACCTTACTGCAAATAATTTAAAGGGTATGTTTGTGGTTTGTGAAGGCAGTTACGGATCTGCAGAAGGCGACATAACCTACTACAATACAGGCACAAATAGCACAATCAAGTCATTATTCTATTCCGTGAATAATGTAGAGGCCGGTGACATTGTACAGGCTTTTGCCTTGGCAGATACCATCGGTGTTCTGGCAGTTAACAATTCACAGAAAGTGATCATGGTAAGTATGAAAGACTTCAAAATAAAGAAAACACTGAACAGTTTTTCATATCCGCGCAGTATTCTACGAGCGGATGAAAACTCGGTCTATGTTGCAAATGGCAACGGGTCAGCATATAACTACATCTATAGCATTGATCTGTCAACTCTTTTGAAGACAGATTCTCTTGAAGTCAGCAACGGCCCGGAGGCAATGATGAAAGTAGGTTCAAAAGTGTATGCAGCCATCTCAGGAGGATGGAATAATGACGGAAATACCGTTGTCGAAATCGATCCGGCCACGTTCTCAATCACTAATGTCTTCACTGTTGGTTCAGTACCTGTTGACCTTGTTGCCGACAAAGACAATAACCTCTGGGTTTATTGCAAAGGAGTGCCTGATTTTACAAACTGGCCGGATGTTACATATACAAACGCTGGAATAAGCAAAATAAATACTGCAACAAGCCAGGTGACAACTTTCCCGATTGCATCTATGAGTGCACCGGGATTGAACAATATTGCTGTAAGTAAAGATGGCAGTACACTTTACTTTCTGAATGATGCACTCTATTCAATGCCGGTTACGGCAGCTGCTTTGCCAACATCAAAAGTTGTCGATCAGCAATTTTACGGAATGGATGTGGACCCTCAGACCGGGAATATTGTTTGCCTCGATGCAGTTAATTCCATGGCTCTTGTATATGGTTCTTCGGGTACAAAACAGTTCGAATTTGAGACAGGCGATTACCCGAACTCAGTTATATTCAGCTATTGACAAAAGAATTATCGTGAAACGGAGTTGATCGTTAATCTATGTCTCTATTTCTGCAGTACCCGGGTCTCCTGTCACTTTTATAAAAAAAGTCATTCTCAACCTTCAACGGTCCGATCTGAGAATAGAGATCATACAACTCCGGTGTTTCCTGGTCTGACTTCTTTTGCCCGCCATGCTTAAAAACATAGGCCAGATTATCGAAAAACTCAGCCTTCCATCAGGATATGGTTACTGCATTTACTCCTAACTGCTGGCTCCACTCTGCCAGTCTCTTCTCTTTCGTGATGGCTTCTAAGGTAACTTTTGCCGTAAAGCCCGCACTGATTATGTGTCAGGATTGTTTTGTCAAGGCCTGGTATATTTATTTCTTGTCTTTTATCTAAACCTCTGACCCGGGATTACGGGAGTAGGATACATTTCATTTCATTATCAATTGTTTACATGTTATATTGACTGAGAATTAGATGCAAATAGAGCCGGCTGTGTGGCCCTTTCCTGTCAATTTACATGATAGTTGAAGCGGATTTTAAAGCTTCAGTTTATTATTGTCCCGGTTGAATCTCTTATTCATGGTTGTTGGTCATGTGCTATTCTTACTGATATATTTCGATTATCTCTTTTTCTACCTCTTTCGCGTGGTCAAATCCCATCATAATGAAGACTTTATCATATTCTGATTTTTTCTGTCTGATTATACTTAGCAGATATTCATTCCTGAAATTCGAAATATCATTATAGATTATGCTTATCCGGTTACTTGAAAAGTAGATGTACTTCTTTGCGTCAAAATCATACCAGTTGTCATTATTGATACTTTCAAAATCTGTATGTGGTTTTAATAATTCCGTCACTGATTCCATTGTGATTTTTCGCCCAAAATATCCAATGTGACTATCTTCCCATGTCAAATATTCAATTACCTGTTGCTCAAAATCAGTTTTATTTTTTTTTGATCTGTTCCATTGAACCATCTGACGAATAAGATACATTGTCAATACATCTTTCTTACCGTACTTTTCTATCAGGTATCTATTCACCAATGAGTCTGATGGCTCAATATCAAAACAAGCAATATTATCTTCCCGTGCAAGAAAACTTACATATTCAGACTCTCCTGATCTTATGGCTGATAGCTCATCTTTATGGGTATATCTATTAGCATGTCCTTCAACCAGGACAGCATCAGGCGAAAATTTCCGAAGCTCCTCGTTGATTTCGTTAAACATTTTATTCTTAGGGTCATTACCATGAATGCCATTAAACCAGAATAATTCTTTGTTACCTGATTTGAGATGTAAATGGTCTCCTCCAACTCTTTGGTACAATCTGTATTCCGAATTACAACTTACTGAAGCCAGCAATATTGATACAAAAACTAATTGCCAATTTTTCACTTTCATATATGTTCCCGTTTTTACTTGACATAGAACGGTCGTGTGTATTGTAAGTAGCCCCTTTTTCCTACGAAGCTAAATTGGTCATTTTTTCAGAATATTTCACTCTCATAAATTCAATAGGACTAAGATTCCCCAAGCTATCATGAGGATGATTTGTGTCGTAATCATCCATGAACTCTTCAGTCTTCTCTCTTACCTGGCTGATTGTCTCAAAGATGTGCATATCAAGAACATTCTCCCGATAGTGTCGGTTAAAGCACTCAACATATCCATTTTGCATAGGCTTACTTTTTTGGATCTTTATATAGTCAATGCCAGAGTTTGAGCAAAAGCCTTCAAAAGCTTATGCAATAAACTCGGTCCCATTGTCTGTCCTGATTTGTTCCGGCTTACCTCTCCAACTTATTACTTTTTTTACCATCTCAACCCTCTCTGGCGTATGCGCTTGAAGTACTCAGGAAATCCCCTGGATGGCAGCTTCTCGCCATGCCATGCCAGCTTTGTCTCTACAGCCGAGTCATCTCTTACCGACTCATAATAATACATACACCTGACCTATGATACTATCTTACACGCCATGGCAACAGATAAACCCTCTTCCTCTTTTATCTCCGTCACCAGATCCCTCTTTTGACAGGGCGTTAAAGCTTTTTTTCGAGAATGTTTTTTAATATCCGGTGGTCCAGGCTTAGATCAGCATACATGCGCTTGAGCTCTGCGTTCTCCCGTTCAAGTTCTTTGAACTGACGTAGTAGCTCAGCGTCCATCCCGGAATATCTCTTCTTCCAGTTGTAGAATGTGTTCCGGTTGATTTTAAGCTCACGACATATGTCCAGAACATTTTTGCCAGCCTCGTACTCCTTCAGAGCTCCGGTGATCTGGCTTTCGGTAAATCTTGACTTCTTCATAATACAAGTTTAAAATTTGACAATTTTTCCAAATTTTAACTTGTAGGATTTATAGGGCTACTTACAGTGTGCTGATCTTATGGATTAGCGCGCAACAACCAGCCGCGACAATGACATATACCAACCTGTTATGCGCAGTTTATATTATTTCAATTATCCGTTCAATAATCTGTTTCGAGTCCTCTGCCATCACTTCCTTAGTTTCAATACTATAAATGATCCAACCAGATCCGTGAATCCTTGTGGCTGTTCTCGTTTCATTTGTAAGAAGAGGAAAATCCTCACGTTTAGGCAATTGCCCATTCATGCTAGAAACCATTTGCGTTAAATATTCATAAGTAGCATCTGTGAGTTGTGAAGAATTGATTATCTGCCACATCCTAAACACTGAGTTATTTTCCTCTGGATTGATTTCATCAAGTCGGTATGTTAAGTCACAATCAAAAGGTTCATTGCCATAAAGGTTAGGCACTTTAACTTGTGCAGCAAGTTCTTCACCAAGTGTGTACTTAACCCCATGAAATGCATAATACTGATGAATTTCATTTATTGTTGATGCCTCAATAGCTTCTTTCGAAGAAAAGGTGCTGATAACTTGATCAAATGCTTTATCAATATTTGGAATACTCTCAAATTCAGTCTTAAGTTCATTAATCGCATCAGCCATATAGTTTCTAATTTCCTCCCAATTAGTTACCATTTGAAAAGAACCGAATTCATCTGTTTGAATTATTACTTTCATATCCTGTGCAAGAGATAAAATCTTTTGAGAAACAGGATCTTGAGCATTAGTGGTGTAATTTTTATAATACCATTCAATCGTGTATGAGTTTTCCGTAGAATCGACTACTGTGATTTCTACTTCATATTTTGATAAGTCTCTCGAGATTGTATCATTCCCTTCAATTTTAATATTTTCTTCAGTAATAATGTACGATTGCTTTTCATCCATATCCCAATATCCAATCACCTGTACGGTTGAATCGGCTACATTAATTTGACAAAACATACGAGTAGTGAATACAAGGGCTATCGCAACTGAAATAATGTCTTTCATTTAATTGAGGTTAATGTATAGATATTCAATGCTGTAGACTGCGCATAACAGTTACGTGTATGGTGTCGTTTGGCGATTCGAAGCACAAACTTGTCAAACTATTACAAGGTTTCTTAATTGTAATACCCTTGAAATTAGCACTATCCGCCAAATGCACTATACACGATGTTGGGCGTTCGTTTTTAATCATATAAACTCATTTTTAATATTTTATCCGGTTCCATATCAATTAAAATACTGTCATTTATTTCAGGATAGTACTTTTTAAACTGCTCTACAATATTAAAACCAATTGTATATCCACTGCAATAAGGAATTTCTTCATTTCCAATCATCATTAAGTCGTTCATTTCAGTATCTCGTTCGTATAACTCTGGTTTTATGATATTCCAAACTCTTTTTTCATCACTTTTCCCAATCATCTGTGTCCATGGGTTATTTACGTCTGGAAATAGTTTCTTAGCAAAAGAATCTGCTCGCCCTTCAAAGATGAGATATTCCAATGGTGTAAAATCTTTTGTTTTGAAGTTCCTTGAAGTCCAGACACTATGGTGATATTCATGAGCAAGAACATAAGCCAGTTGCTCTTCCCAATTAATTGATGTTGGGTTAATTGATACAATTATTCTACCAGAACCAACAGTAATGGCTGTTACAGCTATTTGATATTTTCTAAAAAAGTCAACATAAGCAGGATTCATAGGAATAAACAAAATCTTCGTATTAGGACCAGGTAATTCTGTAATTATTTTACGTAATGAAGGTTCAACCATTTTTTTAAAGTCAATAGGCTGCAATTTTCCAAGAAATTCTTTTAACCCTTCATTTGGCTCTATTTCACCTTTTATTGATTCTAATATGAATGGATATTCTGCTTGTTCCTTATATTCTTTTTCGATAACATTAACAATATCAGTGGAGTAATTGCCTTTAGAAGAGATATAATTCCTAAATAATTCATTAGCCGTCAATAACTCAAATTTTTGGTCATTTATCACCAAACTAGTTCTCTCAAAATCAATTTCAGTTTTTACGCAACTAAATAGCAGTAAAAAAGTCAGAATGGATAATGTTGTTCTCATTTGCAATACTATAAAGTGACGCCTAACGGTTCGCCAATATGAGTAAGCCGGGACTTTTGTGCCATCTTCATATCATCCCGTTATATTTTGATTAAATGTACAAACTTTTCGCAAACCACTGTTTACCAGCTTACTTATATTGGCTGTTAGGCCACATTGATATTTATCTTGTTCATATCTTACAATCACATGTAATATCTGATTTGAAATATCAAAGTCTTTTTCTTAAAATGGATGTGGCTCATTCCGGCTATCAATTTTTCTTCATAACGCTTGGGTATATCCGGCCTTACACGCAATTTCCAGACCTTACAAGGACGATTCATCGTCCGCGTTTATGATCCGAGCTGGTAGCATTGTTAACCAGCCTGGTAAATCAGCCTAGTCTGCTTCCTGCTCACTCGGTATGGAGTTGATGAACTCACTCACCATGGTTATAATTGCCTTTTCTTGTTTCCATGACTGGTCATTATGTTCCAGCCAGAACGGGTAAGATGTTATAACGATAACCATGTTGAGTTCGTCCACAAGCACGATTAGCTGTCCACCGTGTCCCCAGGCAAAGTTGACATGATAATCGCCTGCATTCGCGGACCACCATTGATATCCATATCCAATATCACGAAAATCGCCTACTCTTTTTACAAAGGCTTCATTCACCGAATATGCTTGAAGCGAATTTTTCACCCAATCTGCCGGAACGATTTGATTCCCCATGTAAATACCATCGTTGAGATATAGCAGTCCGAATTTGGCTGCATCTCGTGCTGCAAGGTGAAGATCGCCACACCCGTTATTATGCCCTTCCGCGTCCTGCCCCCATTCACCTGGCTCCACGTCAAGGTGAGAAAATAGATTTTCCTCCGCATACGCTTTCAGATTCATCCCGCAAGACCTATCAACGATGATCCCCAGCCAGTTTGAGGATAGATTGCTGTAATGGAACCTGTTTCCCGGATCGCTAACCAGAGGAAAATCTTCTATGAGAGGCGTATAGTTACCCGACAAAAGACCATCCCAGAGGGCTTCGGCATCCTCTTCATTGGGGTATCCGCCGCGCATCTCTAACAAATTTCGTATCGTTATTTGCTCTTTCCTTGGATCGGTTATCTTGCCGCCCATTTCCGGAAAGAACTCCAACATCTTCTGGTCAATGCTCAATAGGCAGCCCTGTTCAAGCGCTATCCCGACTAGAGCCGATGTAAAACTCTTAGTCACTGATTGAAGCCGATCCTTCTGATCGACCGAGCCATCGTTGAAGTAATCTTCAGCTACTAAATAGCCGTTCTTGATAATAAGCAAGCTGTAAAGGGTTTCCAGTTCAGCAGCATTCAGGTAAGTCTTCGCAACAAGCATTGGATCCAGTGCCTGCTCCTCAGGTGTGGATACAGGCCAGTCGTCTCTGATAAGAGGCTTATAGTCAACCGTTTTTAGATCCTGTATTGAAGGACCACATGCTACTAGTATTGAGAGAAACAGAATAGCAAAGGTGATTTTGACTAAGATATTTTGACAAAGCTTTGATGTATTCATACGAAGTCCTTTTTTTAGACGTTCCATGCCAGATATAAAACAAGGCGTCTCAATTCGCTTGTTGCTGGCTAACATAAGATTATGTGTACTAATGGAAAAAGCAATTGTTGCTTTCCTGCCTACATAAACTATGTTGGGTGTTGTTTGTTAATTCGTTATTATTAAATAAGTTATACATAATTTCTTGTTGTTTTATTTACTTGTATATGTTGCTAATTTAGCAACATATATAAAAAACCAACAGGACTTTTAGCTCTTATACCGTCTTTGTTAGCAATAGTTCAATTTTGCTCAATTACAACATTAAATCTTTCCCAGAATTTTGGAACAAGAACAATTCTGTCATCCCATGTATTCGGAATATTATCCGCTCCGGCATATTGCTGAATGATATTCTTTGAATCAAAACTAATTGTGGTAGTGATAATTTTAGTTTCGCCCCTGGATGGGGGAATAAGTGTCGGAGAAACGTACCGGCTGGACCGAACAACAGTATGTGGTTGGGCCTGGGTGATTAATTCTGCCACATCGCCATCCGGAATATTATCCTGACGTACAAGATACGTAATGTCGGTTTCGCCAAAAACAAAGCCGTTTAAACTTATTCCGTGCACAATGTCATATGCATTATCCTGAACAGGATATAACAAAAAGTCAATACCACATTTTATGGTGTTTCCGTTCCTTTCGGAATACACATTCGGGTGTATAGGAAAATTATTTGTAAGCAGGTCAGGTATTGCAAACTCCAGAGTAAACTCCTGAGGTAAGATAAATAAATACTTGAGCCTTATGTTTTCATCAACAAACCATCCGTCAGTATCTACATTCCCATAAATCTCAGGTTCTACCTCTAGGGTATTGCCATTTGTGAAATCCGCCAGTCGTCTTACGTCATCAAATGGCCAGTTTACACCTATAATTTCCAGCATTGTCTGCATTCCGTGATCAGTATTCAATCTGTCTATGAATCGAATGGTATTAAAGCGGGCTTTTACACTTAAAGGCGTGATAGCACCGACAAAATCTCCAAATTGAGTATAGTATTCTGTTGTTGAATAATATGTCATGCTGTTCGTTGCGGATTTTTTACCGTCATCAGGTTTGGAGGTGTAAACAGTTCTCATTTTCAAGTCAAGACCTTCTTTCTTTTCGCATCCGGCTAAAAGGGCGATAACCAAGAATAAAATAATATTTTTCATAATCTGAGTCAAAAATATTTGGCCATTAGAATACTCAACTTTTGTGAGTCTGCTAATGGATGTGAGTTTGGAACCTCGTAATAATTGCTAACGTTGGGCGGTATGTGTTGTTGGTCCGCCAGCTGGCGGACGGTGGCGCGTGTTTTTGCAATCAAAATAGAGGGCAGTAACTATTCATTCAGACTGCGGCCGCCATCCGAATTACAGGGTCTTAAACCACCAACCGGCTTTTGTTCGGCTGGCGTTAACGTCACCGTGCGAAAACCGTGACACCAGGAGGGGGCCCCGCGCGAGCGGGGCCGGCCGGCTGGTTTTTGCCTTTTGGCTTCAGCCGCAAAGCCGGGCCGATAAAGCACCAACTGGTTTTGGTGTGCCAGTCTGGAGGACCGGCGCGCAAAAACCAGTCAAAGCCAATTGCATATACTGACCTGTTAGCCGTATGCTCTTTAGGTACTAGTGAACTCAATTAGTTCTATTGGTGCTCCATTATGTTCAATCATAGCTACCTTAACACCATTACTTGGGTTATTTGATTTGGTGATAACTTTTAAATTGTGTTTTAAGAGCTCAACATCAATATTCTTAACTTCAAAAGCTATATGAGGTACTTTTTGAATCAATGGGAGGATAGGGGAGTCCTCTTCAAATCTCATCCATTCTATGCCGAATGGGCAAGAATCAAAACCAGATACATAGAATTTGTACTTTGAAATGTATTTTTCCTGGGGCATTTTTTCAGTAGTAGGAACACCGATATGATGAAATTTCCAACCCCATTTACTAATAGCATCAGGAGGTTCATGATCTTTTCTCATGTGGTTCATAATTTGAATTATATGTGTAAAGGATAGAAAATGTTGAGCTTATGGCTAACGTTCGGTGGTATGTGCAGTTGGTCCGCCAGCTGGCGGACGGTGGCGCGTGTTTTTGCACTCGTGGTGCGATGCAGGGTTATGATGTTGTTTTGTTTATTCTCGCATTGGCAAAAACCGTGACACCAGGAGGGGGTCCCCTGACGGTACCGTCAGGGGCGGGCCGTACCGCCTACCACTAAGTGGTCCTCTTTAGTCAGAAAGTTCTCGCGGTACGGAGCGGCAATTGCATATACCGACCTGTTAGCAACCGTTTAATTTTTGATAAACTGTTGAGCGCTTGATCTTAGATTATCTTCCGTTGATAGATTCAAAATGTAAATTCCATTCGTTAACTCTGATATGTCAATTCGCTCAATGGATTCATATAATCGACCATTAGCTACTATTTGCCCACCTGCGTTAATTATTTGAAATCTCACTTTAATATCTTGATCTTCAATTCTGATGTTTATTTGATCATGAGCTGGATTTGGATATATATTACATTTTAACTCCTGCTTATTTGCAGAATTTGGTTTAATTATGATCCCTTTTGATTTGGGATTATCATTAAGATCGAATGTGATTGGTAGACTATACCAGACCTTCACAGGTTTGCCACCTAGTTTGCCAGGCTTCCACTTAGGCATATTTTTCAATACTCGAAGGCATTCATTATCGATGTCGCTTCTAACTCCACGCACTATTCCCGTATTGCAAACTACGCCTTTTTCATCAATACCGAATCTAAGGATGACTCTCCCTTGGATGCTGTCTCTAATTGCTGATGTTGGGTAATATATGTTTTTAAGAAAGTAGCCTTTTATGTCTTCCCATCCATTTCCAAATTCTGGCATTTCTTCACTTGTAGTAAAAACTTCTGTGTAGTGAAAAGCGGAATCATTTGTTGTTTCTTCTTGTGAATCTATCAATATTGTACCAATCTCCTTTGGCTTTTGTTTGCAGGAGGTTACCAACATGACGGTTAATAATAAGTAGAGTAGATTTTTCATATGTCGTAAAATGGTTGCTAACGTTCGGCGGTATGTGCTGTTGCCGCTGGGTAGGGGTGGCGGGTGTTATTGCACTCGTGGTGCGATGTACGGTGGTGATGTTATTTTGTTTATTCCCGCGTTGGCAAAAACCGTGACACCTAGAGGGGATCCCCTGACGGTACCGTCAGGGGCGGACTGCACCGCCGAACACTTAATGGTCCTCTTTAGTCAGAAAGTTCTCGCGGTACGGAGAGGCAATGACATATACCGACCTGTTGGCAACAGTATTTTTTTTCAGAGAATTATAGGATGTTGTTTACATCTTGTCTTCCGATAACTGCCATTATTTCAACAATATCACTATTCGGCCTGTAATAGATGCTTTCAGATCCGCAAACACAGCGCCTATAACCTTTTTTTATGTAATCTACAGATTCAAACGAAAATGGTCTTTGGGCAATGATTTCAAAATATACAAAAAACGCATCAAAGTATTTGTCGGCTTGAGATATTCCGAATTTTTCAACTCCGTAATGATGGATTCGAATCAAATCCTCTTTAGCGTCATAACTTAGTCTATACTTAGCCATTAAGTAGGGATTTTGACTGGTTCAGAATTTGTTCTTTGGTATTGTCTGTAAATCCACTTCTTTCAGATTTATCCAACTTTGCCCTAATCCAGTCAATTTGAGCCTGCTGTTTTCTGGCTTGTCTTACCAGATCATTTATGAGTTCACTCTTACTGGAATATTCCTGGTTCTCCAATTGAGCTTTCAACCACTCATCATTTGGTTTGGTAAACGAAATACTTTGCCTTGCCATCTTAGTATGTTTTGATGCAAATTTACATCAAATATGAACCAAATGCAATTTTTCCCACTATTGTTGCCAACGTTCGGCGGAACCGAGCCCCGCTTGAGGCGCGAGCTCATGAGCCATGAGCGTTTGCGAATGGCGAATAATATGCAGTTGGCGTTCCGATGCATCGGGACGGTGGTGCGCCTGCCCTGACCGAAGCGTCAGGGTGTTTTTGCACTCTTGGTGCGATGCAGGGATATGATGTTATTTGTTTATTCTCGCGTTGGCAAAAACCAGTCGCGGTGCCGAAAGCAATTGGATATACCGCATGTTACAAATTGGGCCCTAATACGTTGACTTTTTTAGTAAGTGGATTTATTCGCTACAATAATACAATAGTTATAAAATTGATCCTTAATACTTTCGAATGAATTATTATCTTTCTAGTCTTTGACACATCGAACAGAGAAACCGTTATCCTCCAAAATATAATTATTATAAATGCCAATATTATCATAGTGTATACGACGAGCACTTGCAAAGTCTGGGAAATTAGGATATTCTGATGTGCTCCAGAAGTATGTCCAATTTCCTAAATTATTATAAGAACCGTCTCGATACCTGGAACCGGAAGGAAGGGCTTTAAAACCCGACAAACCAAAATCTATATCATTAACTAAAACACCAACACTCCATAGCTCTTTATTCCCGGATAATTTACTCCCCTCATTAGTTCCCCTGTATGATCCAAAATCATCTGCTTCCGTTTGTGGCATACCAAGGTACATCTCAAGCTGTTTCCACTCCGCATCACTAGGCAGGTGCCAGCCATCCGGGCAAATACCTTGGATATTACTTGGGTTATTATTACTATAAGCTGAACCATTCATTGCTGCTCCCCATGTATAAAGTGCTCCGTAAATATTAGCATTATCCAACGAATTATTATAATAACACATAGCTACATCTTTAAAATCCAAATCATCCCATGAATTTGGATCTTCCACTAATTGTATTTCATTTCCATCAGCATAATGGGTGGTTTTCAGGTTTTCTCCCATCCAGATCTGGTTGCCAATTTTGATCGTTTCATATACATTGCCATCATAATCTGTTACTTGAGAACCATCTGTGTTGTCTTGATTTTCACAGGCACAAACAGAAAAAAGAGCACTGATGATTAATAAAAATTTAGACTTCATTATACATTGGATTTCTAATAGTACAAACAAAGATAAAACTTGTCTGGGATTTTCAATAAAGAATACTAAAAATGAGTAGAAGTTTACCTTATTTATGAAAGCCCCTTATT
>CAYPKP010000020.1:0-5469 GCA_964411345.1 uncultured Rikenella sp.
CTACACTGCTGAGGGTGTACAACAACCTTCTCGCAGCCTCAAAAAACCACCTTAACGCATTCAGCAGCAAACTGTAACAAGGGACCTGACAACCCGCAGCGAGGCTCCCTCACCAGTTGAGGGAAGCCTCTTTTTTTTACAAATCAGGCGTCAACCGGATTTGGCCACTTGCCTTCAATGTTTTTAAAATCCGGGGCACGCCGGAAATCTCCCGCTGCATTACTGAACCTCACCCCCTCGCCCCGGGCCGGACTGCTGTATGGTCATAACTTCATTCACGGAGAAAATTTGAAATTAGAGTTCAGATTTGCATCTTTACATAAATTCACCGGACCATGAAACTTACATGAGCAGTAACTCATATTGGGATAAGATCGTTATTTGCATGTAAGTTCCATTCATCCAATGAAATAATAATAAACATCGGGATGAAATACATAAAACTGGGCAAAAAAGGCCCTGTCATATCAACTGTCGGCTTCGGAGCCTGGGGTATCAGCGGACGCGACTGGGGTAATACTGACGACGAAAAATCACGTAAGGCCATTCATGCAGCCCTCGATGCAGGGGTGACATTCATTGACACTGCAGATGTCTACGGCTTCGGTCACTCAGAGGAACTGATCAGGGAAGTGCTCGGCCAGAGACCTGATAAGAATAAGATCATTATCGCCACCAAAGCCGGAAATAACTTCTACCCCTTCCGCGGACAGGAACATAGAATCACTCCTGCAAACAGCGATTACTCGGTGAAACACCTGGAGTTCGCCGCCGAGCAGAGTATCAGGAGGCTTAACGTTGAGGCCCTCGATATTCTTCAGCTGCACAGTCCCGATCTTGATATCCTTGAACGCGACGAACCGTGGCTTGCCCTCGAACGACTGAAGAAAGCCGGCAAGATAAAACATGCGGGCTGGAGCGTGCAGTCGTTCATGGAGACCGAACAGGCACACATCCTCGAGAGACACCATGAACTCCTAGATGTAATCCAGGTAAGGTATAACCTTCTGGAGCGCAAGGCCGAGGAGGTGCTCTTCCCGATGGCCCTGAGCTATGGCACGGGAGTTATTGTACGCATACCACTCCTTTTCGGCTTCCTCTCCGGAAAGTTCAACAGCCGGTCAACCTTTGGCGACAACGACCACCGCCGGTTCAACCTCTCACCGGAAAAGCTGGCTGACTATCTGAAGTCCCTTGAGGGCTACCAGCCTCTCTTCAGCAAATATGCACCTCATACCATGGCACAGATAAGCCTGAGGTTCTGTATCTCACACCCTGCCTGCCATACAGTCATACCCGGAGGCAAGAACCCTGTGCAGGTGCAGGAGAACGTCGTGGCCTCAGATCTCGATTTCATCCCTTTTGAAGAGTTCACCATGCACCAGTAATATTAAATCTTCTTAAATTTATCACAGCAACCGATCAATCTGTCCACCGGATTGTTATAAAAATAAAAAACATGCCAAGAGTATTCAAAGCCATTGAAATAGAAAAGGAGGAGAAGGAGGTGATGCGGGACTATCTCGACCGTCACATGCCTCATGTCATCTGTCCTGACAGTGTTAAGCGCGGAGAAAAATTTTCAGTAAAAGTGCGCCTCGGAGATGAGTACCCTCATCCTGATGAGGACGATCACTACATAAGTGTAATTCAGCTCTGGAACCGTGAAACCCTGCTGGCAGAGACTCGCTACTCGGCCGGCGTCAACGGGCACCTGCCGAATCACTTTGAGGTCGATTTCTACATTGTGGCACCAGACGTCTCCATGAACCTGAGCGCCATGGCCGTATGTACCAAACACGGGCTATGGCAGAGTGAGGACAAACCTGTGAAGGTGACCGACTGATCTTCTACCGGAAAGCAGACGAATCCTTCGCCAATGTCAATTCAGCTGATTATTTGAGAATTAACTTATCCGCTATACAAATCAGACCATTGTAAAAAGCACTTAATATCCGATAAAATAATGGGAAGCTATGTCGACGGCCATCTCATCAAGGATGAGAACGTGGTCTATGAAACAAAATACCACTGGGTGATTTTCTTTTCACTGAAATCGATCTTTACCCTGACAATCTACGCCTGGATGAAGCGATGGCTCTCCGAGTTTGTAATAACAAACCGCCGTATCGTCATCAAGGAGGGATTCATTGCCCGCCGGACTTTTGAGATGAACCTCTCAAAGATCGAAACGGTGAATGTAGATCAGACCGTGATGGGCCGGATACTCAACTTCGGATCCATAACAATCATAGGCACCGGGGGAACCACGGAGACGTTCCACAATATAGCCCGCCCGCTGGTATTCAGACAGAGATTCCAGGAACTGTGCTAGCAAGGTCTGAAGGTCCGAAGGCCCGGACACTATGCCAGCTGCCGGCATATCTGTTCTGTGCGGCAGCCCCGGTGCTGGCCATACTGGCTCTTTCATCCTGCGGCCGCGCTGACAGGACGGAGTACACCGCCCCCGGTGTATCGAAGCTGCTGGCCACCTACAGATATGAGACGCTGAAAGACGTTAACTACAACCTGGCTTTCAGGATTGACACCGGCAGGAGCAGCCCGGTGGAGGGAACGGCTGTGATTGAGTTCGAGCTCACCTCGGGTCGCGAGCCGCTGGTTATCGATTTCAATGTTCCCCCGGATCACCTGAGGTCAGTTTCCGTCAACGGCAGACAGGCAGAAGCCGCGCTAACCAACGGTCACCTGGTCATTGACCGCAGCCTGATCTCAAAAAGTTACAACCGCGTGGAGGTCGGATTCCGTGCCGGTGATCTTTCACTGAACAGAAACGATGGATACCTCTATACGCTCTTCGTTCCTGACAGGGCCTCAACCGCATTCCCCTGCTTTGATCAGCCTGACCTCAAGGGCCGGTTCACGCTGACTCTTGATATCCCGGACTCATACCGGGCCATGTCTAACAATCCAGTCGTCTCAGCTGACACCACAGCCGGAAGGGTTACCCTTCGCTTCAGCGAGACAAAGCCCATCAGCACATACCTGTTTGCCTTCGCTGCAGGAAAATTTGAGCTTATTGAGAAGGAGATCGAGGGTGTGAAGATGGAGATGCTTCACCGAGAGAGCCGACCGGGATACATCGAAAATAACACTGAGGAGATCTTCAGACTGCACTACAGTGCCCTGAAATGGCTCGAGGAGTATTCTCAGATCCCTTATCCTTTTGACAAGTTCGGGTTTGTCCTCCTGCCGTCATTTCAGTACAGAGGGATGGAGCATCCGGGATCAATATATTACAGGGACTCCTCGCTCATGCTCGAGGCCTCCCCCACTCTGAACGAGCAGCTGTCACGGGCTTCGCTGATTGCTCATGAGACATCGCATATCTGGTTCGGCGACCTGGTTACCATGAAGTGGTTCGACGACGTATGGCTGAAGGAGGTCTTTGCCGGTTACATGTCAGACAAGATAGTTACTCCCGACTTCCCCACCGTCAACCACGACCTCCGGTTCCTGCTCTCGCGCTACCCTGCTGCCTATGCCGTTGACCGCACCCGCGGCACCAACCCCGTGATACAGGAGCTGGGCAACATGAAGGATGCCGGATCACTTTACGGAGCCATTATTTACAACAAGGCGCCCATCGTCATGCGGCAGCTCGAGCAGCTCGCCGGTGAGGAGAAGCTCCGTGAGGCGCTGCGCATATACCTTAAGGAATACTCGTGGGACAATGCCCGGTGGGATGACCTCATCGCCATCATTGAGAAGGTGACCCGCAAGCCGCTGGAGGAGTGGAGCAGGATGTGGGTCAGGGAGGCGGGCATGCCTTTGATAACGCCGGTGGTGAGGAGGCAGGATGCAGACATGAAGGAGGCGGCCAAAGGCCAGGCGATTGCGGAGCAGCCGGCCACGAAGCAGAGTTACAGGATCTCCTTCCGGGAGGATGACCCGGCAGGCATGCTGAGACACTGGCCCCAGACGCTTCAGACAATGGTCATCACGGAGACGGACACCCTCACCGGAGAGGTCACCCCGGCAAACAAGCGATCGTTCCTGACCACTGCCGGCGAACCCCTGTGCATTATCCCCGACATCCAGGGAAGGGCCTATGGCACCTTCCTCCTTGACAGTGCCACAGCCGCATACCTCCCTGAACATATAAATGATTTCAGGGATCCTCTGCTGCGCGGGATACTGTGGATCAACATGCACGAGAACCTCCTCAAAGGGACCGTCAGCCCCGCTGCATACTACGATGCCATCTTCGCGGCACTGCAGACGGAGGAGGAGCTGCAACTGCGCAACTACCTCGCCGGCAGGCTGGGATATGTCTACTGGCATCATCTCTCTGACAGCGCCCGTGCCGGCTTTGCACCCGATGCTGAGGCAATGATATGGCAGAAGCTCATCACCGCAGAGACGGCATCGGAGAAACGACAGTGGTTCGGGCTGTTTCGCAATGTGGCAGTAACTGAAAGCGGACTGTCACGCCTCAGAAATATGTGGAAACGTGGCGAGCTGCCGGGCACTGTAGCGAAAGAGAGTCCGGGCTCCGGCCCCGTCAGGCTTGGCGAAGATGAAATGTCCGTTCTGGCACTGACGCTGGCACTCAGCAATCACCCCGACGCGCCAGCCGTCATCGCTGACCAGCACGCCCGCATAACCACTGCCGACAGGCTCCGGAGGTTCGACTTCGTGCTGCCATCGGTCTCACCTGACCAGGCTGTCCGTGATGAGTTCTTCAACAGCCTCCGTGATCCGGCCAACCGTGAACATGAACCGTGGGTGCTGGAGGCGCTGGGATACCTTCATCACCCCTCGGTGGCAATCAGGGCGGAACACTATATCCGGCCCTCATTGGAGCTGCTGGAGGAGATAAAGACCACCGGCGACATATTCTTTCCAGGAGGCTGGATAAGCACTACCCTCGCCGGCCACCATTCTGACTCAGCCCGTGAAATAGTTGAGAGTTTCATGGAAGAGAGGCCTGACTATCCTCCAGACCTGAAGCTGAAGATCCTTCAGGCGGCAGATCATTTAATCAGGGAGTAGGCAGTAGGCAATGGGCAATAGTGTGACAATATTTTTTCTACTTTTATAAGCGAAAATCGCAAATCGCAAATCGCAAATTCATATGGGTATTCTGAGAGTTCTGGTCTGCATCATCTGCCCTCCCCTGGCAGTCATTGACAAAGGCTGCGGATCCGTGCTTATCGTCTTCCTGCTTACACTCTGCGGATGGGTGCCGGGCGTCATCGGTGCACTCGTAATCAATAACAGAGGCTAGTCCACCCCTTCCCGCTCCCGATAATTACCCGTTTTTGTGTAATTTTGCATGATTTATATTGTATCCTTAGAACTTTGCGTGCGCAGACTTGTTGAGATTATGTGCACCATGAAGATTATTCTCAATGGAAAAAGACCAGGATAAGGTACTGAACGAGGTTACATCAGGCGAATACAAATACGGTTTTGTGACCGATATCGAGACTGAGGTCATCCCCAGGG
>CAYPKP010000020.1:5569-32767 GCA_964411345.1 uncultured Rikenella sp.
GGCGAATACAAATACGGTTTTGTGACCGATATCGAGACTGAGGTCATCCCCAGGGGGCTCACCGAAGATGTGGTAAGGCTCATCTCGGCCAAGAAGGAGGAGCCGGAATGGATGCTGGAATTCCGTCTCAAGGCTTTCCGCCACTGGCAGACAATGAAGATGCCCTCGTGGGCCCACCTCAATATACCGGAGATAGACTTCCAGGACATCATTTACTATGCTGCCCCGGTGCAGAAAAAGGGTCCCGACAGCCTCGACGACGTTGACCCCGAGCTGCTTAAAACCTTCGAAAAACTCGGCATACCGCTGGAAGAGCAGAAGCATCTCACAGGCGTGGCCGTCGATGCAGTCATGGACTCCATATCAGTGAAGACCACCTTCCGTGAGACGCTGGCAGAGATGGGCATCATCTTCTGTTCCTTCTCCGAGGCGGTCAGGGAACATCCCACACTGGTGCAGAAGTACCTGGCCTCCGTCGTTCCATATACCGATAACTTCTTTGCCACCCTCAACTCGGCAGTCTTCTCCGACGGCTCATTCTGCTACATCCCCAAGGGTGTCAGATGCCCCATGGAGCTGTCAACATATTTCCGCATCAACGCCTCCAACACCGGACAGTTTGAACGCACGCTCCTCATCGCCGATGAGGAGGCGTATGTGAGCTACCTGGAAGGATGTACCGCACCCATGCGCGACGAGAACCAGCTGCACGCCGCCGTGGTGGAGATAGTGGCCGAACGGGGCGCCGAGGTCAAATACAGTACCGTCCAGAACTGGTATCCTGGTGACAGGGAGGGCAAGGGCGGCATCTACAACTTCGTCACCAAGCGCGGCATATGCAAGGGCGACGACTCGAAGATATCATGGACACAGGTGGAGACCGGCTCCGCGGTGACATGGAAATATCCCTCCTGCATACTTAGAGGCAACAACAGCACCGGCGAATTTTACTCAGTGGCGGTTACCAACAACTACCAGCAGGCCGATACTGGCACCAAGATGATCCACATCGGACGCAACACCAAAAGCACTATCGTCTCCAAGGGCATCTCGGCAGGCTTTGGCCAGAACAGCTACCGCGGACTGGTGAAGGTGCTCGGCAAGGCGGAGGGAGCACGCAACTTCTCGCAGTGCGACTCACTGCTGCTGGGAGACAAGTGCGGGGCACACACCTTCCCCTATATTGAAGTTGACAACCCGTCAGCAATTGTCGAACATGAGGCCACCACCTCCCGCATAGGCGAAGACCAGATATTTTACTGCAACCAGCGGGGCATCTCGACGGAAGATGCCATTGGCCTGATAGTCAACGGATATGCCCGCGAGGTGATTAACAAGCTGCCAATGGAGTTTGCCGTGGAAGCCCAGAAGCTGTTACAGATAAGCCTTGAAGGCAGTGTGGGTTGAATTGAATATATCAGCAAAGTGAAATGATACCTGCATGACCGGGAGTCAGGAAAGGAACTAGAATTGTAAATCACACAAAATACCCTGAAGATCAATAAAATAAACACGACATATTAGGATGAACACTGAATTCTTACTGCAGATAAATCAACTGAGAGCCGCCATCGACGACAAGGAGATCATCAAGGGCCTCAACCTCGAGGTCAGGCCCGGCGAGATACACGCCATCATGGGTCCCAACGGCAGCGGCAAGAGTACCCTTGCCAACGTGCTCACAGGACGTGATATCGCAACGGTGACACACGGCTCCGTCACCTTCGAGGGACGTAACCTGCTGGATATGTCTCCCGAGGAGAGAGCCCGCGAGGGTATCTTTCTCTCATTCCAGTACCCGATAGAGATCCCCGGCGTCAGCATGGTCAACTTCATGAAGACCGCCATCAATGAGCAGCGCAAGCATCGCGGCCTGGAGCCTCTGTCGGCTTCGGAGTTCCTCCGCCAGATGCGCGAGAAGAAGGATCTGGTGGAGATAGACTCAGCCCTGACAAACAGAAGTGTCAACGAAGGGTTCTCAGGCGGAGAGAAAAAGAAGAACGAAATATTCCAGATGGCGATGCTCGAACCGCGGCTGGCCCTCCTTGATGAGACCGACTCGGGACTCGACATCGATGCCCTGCGCATCGTCGCCAACGGAGTCAACAAGATACGACGTCCCGACACGTCGGTCATCGTCATAACACACTACCAGAGGCTGCTCGACTATATCGTACCCGACTACGTGCACGTGCTCTATGACGGACGCATTGTAAGGTCGGCAGGCCCTGAACTCGCCCTCGAGCTTGAGGAGAGAGGATACGACTGGATAAGGAAGGAAGCAGACATCACTGAAGAATCATGGACTACAGACCGGAAGTGATAAACAGGCTGTCGGCAATGTTCGACACCGGCCGTGACACATTTCTGAAGGACTCCCCGGAGCTCTTCAACAGGCACCGCAGGAGTGCCTTTGACGATTTTCTCCGTCTTGGAATACCCGACAGAAAAAACGAGGCATACAAATACACCAACCTCGAGAAGTTCCTGAACCATAAGTACGATGACTACTTTTTCCCCAGGCCTGAGGACTTCAGGGAGGCAGAGAGGTTTCACTGCGAAGTGGAGGACCTGGACGTATGGAACATGGTCCTTCTCAACGGCTTCTTCCCCAACGGCGACAAGGGGCTGGTGATGCTTCCCGGAGGCATATGGGTAGGCAGCATGCGCTATGCCGTGAAGCAGTTCCCGGCATTGGTGGAGAAGCATTACAACAGCTATATAGAGAACGGCAACGACGGTCTGATACCGCTGAACACTGCCCTGGCCTCTGACGGCCTGTTCATCTATGCGCCAAAGAACACCGTCTATACCAAGCCGATACAGATTGTCAACCTGCTTCACTCAGACAAGGACATATTTGTGCAGGACCGCAACCTCATCGTTGTGGAGGAGGGTGCGCAGCTGTCGCTGCTCTCCTGTGACCATGCCATCTCTCCGCAGCGTTTTCTCACCAACACCATCACCGAGGTATATGTAGGCCGTAATGCCCGTTTTGAGATCGTCAGGGTGCAAAACCAGCATAACAATTCGGGGAAGATAACCCACACCTTCATCCACCAGGAGCGCGACAGCTATGCCTCCTCAAACAACATCTCCCTGCACGGCGGGCTGGTACGCAATGCCACCTGGCATCACCTTGGCGGCGAGAACAGCGAGACACACTCCTACGGCCTCTTCCTGGCTGACAAGGAGCAGCATATCGCCAATTTCGTAAAGGTTGACCATACCGCCCCCAACTGCAACAGCACCCAGCTCTTCAAGGGCGTCCTCGATGACAACTCCAGCGGAGCTTTCAACGGCCGCATCATGGTGCACAAGGATGCACAGAAGACCAATGCTTACCAGAGCAACAACAACATCATTCTTTCTGATACTGCCCGCATGGATACCAAGCCCCAGCTGGAGATCTATGCTGATGATGTGAAGTGCAGCCATGGCGCTACCGTGGGTCAGCTCGACGAGAACGCCCTCTTCTACCTCCGTTCGCGCGGCATCGATGCCCGCGAGGCACGGCTGATGCTGATGTTCGGCTTTGCCCACGAGGTGATACAGAACATACCCATTGAAGCCTTGCGCGAACGTATCGACGACCTGGTGCACAAGCGCCTCCGCGGCGAGCTGTCGCGATGCGCCTCCTGTGCCGTGCAATGTAACTGAGCACCATCATGCCACTCGCAAAAAGCATAGAGGCAATACGCGGCGACTTCCCGATCCTGGTCACCAAGGTGCACGGCAAGCCGCTGATATATCTTGACAACGGCGCCACAACACAGAAGCCGCTGCAGGTGATAGAGACCATGGATGAGCTCTACCGTACAGCCAACGCCAACGTGCACAGGGGAGTACACCGGCTCTCGGACATGGTCTCCGAACGCTATGAGGCTGCCCGTGAGACGGTGAGAGCCTTCATCAACGCCCCCCGGCGGGAAGAGGTGATATTCACTGCCAACACCACCGCCTCCATCAATGCCGTGGCCTTTTCATTCGGCGAAAGATTCGTTGGCGAGGGTGACGAGATAATCATCAGCGGCATGGAACACCATGCCAATATCGTTCCATGGCAGATGCTCTGCGGGAGGAAAGGATCAAAGCTGAAGGTAATACCCTTCACTGACGAGGGCGTGCTTGACCTTGATGCCTATCGCAGCATGATCAGCGGACGTACGCGCATCGTCGCCGTCACCCACGTCTCCAACGTGCTCGGAACCGTCAATCCGGTGAAGGAGATAGTGTCCGAAGCTCACCGGCACGGCATTCCGGTGCTGGTCGACGGCGCACAGGGCGTGCAGCATGGCACCACAGACGTAACAGAGATCGGATGCGACTTCTATGTCTTCTCGGGACACAAGGCATACGGCCCCAATGGTATCGGGGTACTCTACGGGCGCGCAGAGCTGCTGAATGAGATGCCCCCCTGGCAGGGAGGCGGCGATATGGTCGCCAATGTCACCTTCGAAAAGACAACCTACAACGAACTGCCATTCAAATTCGAGGCTGGAACCACCAACTTCACTGGTGCCATTGGCATGGCCGCAGCACTGGACTATCTTACTGCACTGGGCCGCGAGGCGGTGGCAGAGAGAGAACAGGCGCTGCTGGCACAGGCCACGGCAGGACTGTCAGCCATTGAGGGGATGCGAATCTACGGCACAGCACCGCACAAGGTGTCAGTGGTCTCCTTCCTGCCGGGGAAGATACATCAGTATGACGCCGGCATGATTCTTGACAAGATGGGTATTGCCGTCAGGACAGGAACACACTGTGCCCAGCCACTCATGGAACGCTACGGCATCAGCGGCAACATCAGGGCTTCAATAGCCTTCTACAACACTGAGCAGGAGATAGAGGCGCTGGTGCAGGGCGTAAGGAGAGCGACTGAGATGCTGGCGTGAAAATTGCATATGCAGATCCTTGCAATCTGTTTTGACCGACAGATGCAAGTTCTGTTCAACAGACAGCATGAAAAGTAATTCCAGAAAGGAATTGACATTATGAAAATTAACGAACTGCAGGATCAGATCATTGAAGAGTTTGCCCAGTTTGTCGACTGGATGGACAGGTATGAGTATCTCATCGAGATGGGAAGGGAGCTGCCGCCCTTCGGTGAGACACACCGCAGACCTGACTTCCTGATTGAGGGATGCCAGAGCAAGGTGTGGCTCTATCCCTCCTATAACGACGGGGTGATTACCTTCGAGGCCGACAGTGACGCACTTATTACCCGGGGCATCGTGGCCCTCCTGGTCAAGGTTTATTCCGGACGCACCCCGGATGAGATACTGAACAGCGACCTCTATTTCATTGACCGCATCGGGCTCAGGGAGAACCTCTCCCCCACCCGTTCCAACGGACTTCTGGCAATGATAAAGCAGATGCGTCTCTATGCGCTGGCATACAAATCGAAAACCGAACAGTCATGAACACACAGGAAATACAGGAGACAGAAGCAAGAATAGCGGGTGTACTAAAAAGCATCTTTGACCCTGAGATACCGGTAAACATCTATGATCTCGGCCTTATCTATGAGGTCAGGGTTGACGAGGAGCAGGTGGCACACATCACGATGACGCTCACCGCTCCGAGCTGCCCTATGGCTGAGGAGCTCGTTGAGGAGGTCAGATACAAGGTTGCCGGTATCAGAGGGGTTAAGGAGTGCGACCTTAAACTGACGTTTGACCCGCCGTGGGACCGCAGCATGCTCACCGATGAGGCGAAACTGGAGCTGGGATTGCTATAAAAACCGTATCTTGTACGATGCCTGCATATTGGCAGAGTCGGAGCCGGGACTGAGCTGTGAACTTGCTCCCTGACCGGCATCCGTAAATATGACTGCACTGAAAGCCGCACCGTGAGCGACGCCCGTTAAAGAGACAGCTCTTAAAACCGCATAATGACCGACGCCCGCAAGATAGCACTTACCTGGAAAATCCGCGAAAGCATACGGCTGGAAGGCTTTGATATCTGCGGAATAACTCAGGCTTCACCGCATCATGAAGACAGCCGTAATATCGGAGAGTGGATTGCAGCCGGGAAGAATGGCACCATGAGCTTCCTTGAGAAAAACCTCGACAAGCGTGGCGACATCACATCGCTGGTGGAAGGAGCAAAATCAGTGATAGTGGTCGGCCTCCGCTACTACAGCAATGAACCCCCTGCAGGCGAAAACAACTACTTCGTCAGCCGCTATGCACGGGTAAGAGACTACCATACGGTAATAGAGGAAAAACTGAACCGCATTCAGAAGATCATAAAAAAAGAGGTGCCGGAGGCCGCAAGCCGTGGATTCTGTGATGCCGGACCGGTAACGGAAAAGGCATGGGCCATACGTGCCGGCCTGGGATGGCGCGGACGCCACAGCATGGTCATCAACAAGGATATAGGCTCATTCTTTTTCCTGGGTGAGATCGTCACCACGGCAGAGCTGCTCTATGATAATGCCTCTGCCCGCGACAGGTGCGGCGACTGTACCCTCTGCGTCGATGCATGCCCTACCGGGGCCATCTGCAGCGACAGAACAATTGATGCACGCCGCTGTATATCTTATCTAACAATTGAACATGACGGTGATATCCCGGAAGAGTTCAGGGGTAAGACTGAAAAGATGATCTTCGGCTGCGACCGCTGCCAGGAGGTCTGCCCCTACAATAAAAAGGCCGTTCAGTATACTGATCAGGAACTTGTCCCTGAGTTTCACATCACCTCCCTGACCAGGAAAGAGTGGCTCGCCATGACCCCCGAGGAGTTTAAAAAGCTGTTCAGGTCATCCCCCATGAAACGCACGGGCTTCAGCAAAATAAGGAGGAATATCGACTTCGTCGATTACCGGTCACCAGAAAAAAGTTAGGACTCGTACGCAGATCACCTCCGGCTGCCGGACACAAAGCCGGACTAATGCACAGATCACCGCTGGCCGGATAAGAAGCGGCAGGAGCCGTACTATTGTCTCCGCCGTTAATCCGTTGACGGGCAGGGTCCGGGCTATTATCTCCGCATAAAGATCAGCGAAGGAGCAAGAGAAAGGCCGGCACCGCCTCCCGTCATCTGAAGAGAGGCTCGATCCTCTCCCTGTTTCCGTCGTTTGGTGCCGGTGCAAGCTTCAGTATATCCGTAACGATATTGTAGATATCCACATTGAAGATAGTGTCTGCCACGAATCCCTTTTTGAAGGCAGGCCCCTCGGCATAAAATATAGAATGCATGTCCCTGCAGTGCCAGTCGTAACCGTGGTCGCCCCTGCTGTAACGGGAAGGCTCCGGCCGCAGTCCTGCCGTCCAGCCCGGGTCAGCAATGAGTACAACCTCCGGAATGCGCGGATGGGTGCCGTAATGCAGATGGACAGGCAGATCTTCCCTGGCATATGCCTTCATGCCCCGCTGAACGTTGAGCAGTTGGAGCACGCTATCCCTCCTTCCTTCAACAGGCTCCACGGCCCAGACCGGGTTGCCGCCGTAAATCCTTTTTATCATTCTCTGCGGGAGGGTATCCAGTATGTAGTTGTAGCGTGATTCTCCCACCTCCGTCATGCCGTGATCTGACAGCACTATCAGGTTGATGTTCCTGGCATGCGGCAGAGCTGCAATGCCCGTTCGCAGAACCCCCAGCAGGCTGTCGAGGCTCCTGACCACAGCGCCGGTCTCGGGCGACACAGGTCCGTAGCCATGGCTCACGGCATCAGGCTCCTCAAAGTAGAGTGTAACAAAATGAGGCCTTCTGTCCGACGGCAACGACAGCCAGTGCAGAACCGTATCAACACGGTCGCCAAACGGAACCTCATCGTCAAACGGCTTCCAGTAGTCGGGCTGCATGCCCTGTATGGGCGCCTCAGAACCAACCCAATAAAAAGAGGCGGTCTTCAGCCCCTGCTTGCGGGCTGTTACCCAGAGCGGCTCGCCGCCGTAGAAATCGCCGTTGCCGACCATCGCCCGGTCGCCAATGCGGTATACCAGGTCGAGGTCAGGGGCGTAGAAGCTGTTGTTGACCAAACCGTGATGATCAGGATAAAGCCCGGTGGCTATGGTGTAGTGATTCGGAAAGGTCTTGGTCGGAAAGGATGGTATCAGCCTCTCCGCCATAACACCCTTGCGGGCGATGTCATCAAGCACCGGTGTTCCATAGACCGAGTCATAATCCCACCGGAAAGCATCGAGCGAGACCATCACCACATATGGCTTCTCACGCTCCACCTTCAGGTTGCCGCATGATGAGAATGCCAGCAGAACAAACAGCGAGGGCAAAAAATATCTGAATAATTTCATCACTTCTGATTGTTGAATTCCCGGTTCTGAAAAATAAAACAATTTTTCGTGTAAGAAGTTCCTGCGCCTTACATAACTAAACCTTAATTTTGGATCATTAACAGTTACGGTAAAATGAAGAGCCTCATCCTTTCCATCATCCTCGTTTCTGCGTTTCAGTTTGCGGCAGCACAAAAGGGCTATGCACTCCTCGTCATTGACATTCAGAACTTCTACTTCAAGGGCGGGCGGTCTGAACTTATTGAACCGGAAAAGGCAGCAGAAAAGGCACTCACCGCAATTCAGGCAACCAGGAAAACGGGCAATCCGGTCATTTACATTCAGCATAAGTCGGCTTCAGGCATGGAGATCAATGAGTTGGTAAAACCGTTGCCGGCTGAGAAGATATTCATAAAGGAGGAGGTAAACAGCTTTCTGGGAACGGGGCTGAAGGAATATCTTGACGGCCTGCCAACTGACACACTTGTGATCTGCGGAATGCAGACCCAAATGTGCGTGGAAGCGGCAGTGCGGGCAGCCCATGATTTCGGGTATTGCGTCTACCTGCTTCATGACGCCTGCGCAACCCGGAACCTGAAATTCGGTGACCGTGAAGTATCAGCCGCCGATGTTCATGCTTCCACCCTTGCTGCAATGAAAAGCTATTCAGTCGTGCTGTCAGTTGCTGAATGGCAGTCAGGGCAGAGATGACCGGACCCGGATATCCTGTTTTTTCATTGCCTGTAACCGCAGATCCTGCGGCATTTTCTCAATGGCATACCTTAAGGCAGTGCGGGGCATGACGGCTCTGTTCCTCATCACGAAATCAAATACCTCCTTCTGATGGGGCTTGCTGGCCTCCTTCAGCATCCAGCCGTAGCCCTTCTGTACCATGTCATCCCTGTCCATGAGAAGTATCTCCGCAATCTCAAAGATATCGGAAAGGAACTTTCCCCTCCGGGCAGGAATAATAAGTGAAACGGCAGAGGCTCTCTTTACCCACCTGTTATCCTCCCTGGCCCATCTCTTCAGCTCTGAGATATATTCCGGATACCTCTGAATGAAATCACCAATGGTATGATTGCACAGGGTGTCACACGATGCCCAGTTGCCAACATAATTGTGAACCCACCTCTCAAGCCGGACAAAATCGTCGGTGGTAAGCTTGCCGGCAAGTTTCTCAGTCCACATGCATGCTACGAAACTCTCCTCCATCATTCCCGACTGCCACAGAGATTCACAAAGGTCCAGTATCTCCTGCCCGGGTAGCATTCTGATGAGAGCATAGTTTTCTCTTGCAATCTGCTTTACGGTACCGGCATTGATTCCGTACAGGTTTACCTTCTCCCTGAAATAACGTAACCCGGCCTGCCTCTTCTTTTCATCAGAGGCAGATGACAGCTCGCGGCGGACTTTACTGAGTACCATGGTGGCAGTTTAACGCAGGGAAATATATGAAAAATGTGTGTAGATTTACACTGTCAGGCCGCACATGGCTAAAAATCTGTAAATCCATTATATACGATAATCATGAATGAGGAGTTTGTGACCTTTCTTAAAAAAGTTGAGCTATTCAGGAACCTTAGTGATGACGAATTCAGTGAGCTTGCCAGGCGTCTCGTAAAAAAGTCATTCGGCAAGGGTGATTACCTCTTTCGGGAAAACGGGCCCCGGGAAGGAATATTCATCATATTTGACGGTGAGGTAGAGCTCTTCAAGACCAATCCGTACGGCGAGGAGGTCAGGCTGGCCCTCTTTGGCGAAGGCGATTTCCTGGGCGAGGGACCATGGGTCGATGATTCACCCCATTCGACATCGGCGCGGGCAGTAATATCAACAACTGTACTCTCCGTGCACCGCGACTTTTTCAATGTCAGTGCCGCCACTACCCTGAAGGTCTTCTCCAATATTGCCAGGGTGATATCCAGGAGGATGAGAAACGCCAACTCCCGGATGATCACACCTGCAGCACAGTACGAATCGGGAAAGACACGCCGCGAACATGACCTGCTGGGGGAGCGGGAGGTGCCTTTTGACAGCTACTACGGAGTGCAGACACTAAGGGCCATCGAGAACTTCGACATTTCTGAGGTTACACTCACCTCAGTACCCTCTCTCATAGAAGCGCTGGCCATGGTCAAGGAGGCGGCCGCAGAAGCGAACTGCAGCCTTGGCCTGCTGGATGAAAAGATCAGGGATGCCATCGTCAGGGCATGTCACGAGATAAAGAACGGCATGCATCACAATCACTTCATGGTTGACATGATACAGGGCGGGGCAGGAACCTCCACCAACATGAATGCCAATGAGGTGATAGCCAACAGGGCGCTCGAGATACTCGGCCATGACCGGGGCGACTATCAGCATTGCCATCCGAATAACCATGTCAACCTGTCACAGTCGACCAACGATGCCTACCCCACCGCCGTGAAGATAGCCCTGATCAATTCCAACAAAAAGCTGGTGGAGGTACTTGAGACACTGATAGCATCTTTCAGCAACAAGGCAAGGGAGTTCTCCCATGTGATCAAGATGGGCAGGACACAGCTGCAGGACGCCGTACCCATGACTCTCGGCCAGGAGTTCGAAGCCTATGCAGTGACCCTGGGTGAGGAGGTGGAACGACTGAACCAGAACGCCTGTCTCTTCCTCGAGGTCAATATGGGTGCAACAGCCATCGGTACCGGTATCAACTCTGCGCCGGGTTACTCGGAGATGGTAATAGAATATCTGCGAAAAATATCAGGACTGGATCTTGTGCTGGCATCGAACCTTGTCGAAGCCACGCAGGACACCGGTGCCTTCGTAATGTACTCTTCGGCAGTGAAACGGCTGGCCGTCAAGCTCTCCAAGATATGCAACGACCTGAGGCTGCTCTCCTCCGGTCCGCGCACGGGAATCAACGAGATCAACCTCCCGCCCATGCAGCCCGGATCATCAATAATGCCCGGCAAGGTCAATCCCGTCATCCCGGAGGTGGTTAACCAGATTGCCTTCAAGGTGATCGGCAACGACCTCACTGTCACCCTGGCCGCCGAGGCAGGGCAGCTGGAGCTTAATGTCTTTGAACCTGTGATGGTGCAGAGTATCTTTGAGTCAATCGAGATACTTAGCAACGGTATGACAACCCTCAGGAACCGCTGCATAGAAGGTATAACAGCCAATGAAGAACGCTGCAGGTCAATGGTCTACAACAGTATAGGACTTGTCACCGCTCTTGTACCCTTCATAGGATATGATGCATCAAACAAGCTTGCCACCGAGGCCCTCACCAGTGACAGAAGCGTGTACGACCTGGTGCTTGAAAAGGGACTGCTGACCAAGGCGCAGGTCGATCAGATACTTGCACCTGAGAATATGATCAGGCCGCGTGAGATGAAGCTTGACAGCTGAACCTCATATCACCTCAGCCTGAATATCACCTGAGATTATCAGGGCAGCCTTTGCGGTGATTGCGGCATTCCGATGACACCGGTGAGAAAATCATCTGCGACTACCGGATCAGCTGTTGACGTCAGTTGCAATGTCGCTGACATCAGCCTGAACAGAAACAGTAAAACTGTAATCAGCCGCTGGCTTGACCCGCGATAAGGCTCACCAGCTCACTTAGCTTCTCGTCCCGGTTTTTGTATCCGACATCCACTACCACCGGACTGTCTATGTTAAATGTAGATATGACACTGTCAACAAGGCTGTTCCGCACGGCAATGACAACTACCGGCACAGATGACTGCAGCAGTTCAGTGATCCTGTAGTGCCATCCCTCTCCCCTGAGTTCCAGAGGACCCGCCTCATCAATAATGACTGCCACGCTGTCTCTGTTACCCGCGGGGTCAAGAGCGTCAAGTCCTGCCCTGTAACCCTCGTCAATAAGTGCAAACCGGTCCACGCCAATGGTCACCGGACCCTTGAGCCTCAGGAATGGATTTCGTGTACCGGATGCGATATTGAGTATGTCATAACCGGTGGTAACCTTATTCTCAACCACACGGAGGGCCAAAATACCTCCCACGGCCATCCCCCGGCTCTGAAGTATCTCTTTCAGGTCTCCCAGGAAGGCAGTCTTACCCTCGGCGATTGCGCCGGTGACGATCACCACTCTCTTGCTTGTCTCCCGGCCGGATCTCACCTCTGCCAGACGATTCTCAACACGCGATATCATCCTGTTGAGCATGGTCACGGGGTTCTTCACCGCACTCCTGAAGTCAGGCATGTCAGCTATCATCGCCGGCAGGCTGGCAGCTGCCAGCTCCAGGGCTACAGGCAGCTGCCTGAAGTAACTGCGGCTGAAAAAAGAGCGGATCCTGGGGTTGTAAAGCTCGGTGCCCAGGGCTGAAAACCCAACTATGATTATCACTGCACGGAAGTTCATCTGTATTCCGATAAGTATCGCCTCCGTCACGTTGTTCTCGCCGGGCTGGAGAGCACTGAAGGCAAGGGCGGAGAGCATGGTTATGATCACAAAAGTCACCCAGAATCCCGGTTTCGACAGTTGCCGCATCGCCCGAGTGTAACGAAGGGCTAGCAAAGTAATGACCGGAAGCACGGAGACAACCCACCAGTACCATTTTGTGAGGCTGACCACTGCCAGCAAACCTGCGATCATCAGTATATCTGCTGCCAGCCATGCCAGGGAGTAGCCGAATGAACTCTCCTCCTTTTTTTGTAACGGACTCACGACGGCAGGTCCGGCATCAACCACTGCCGGTGGCATGGATGCCAGCCTGCGTCCGGTGATGATCCCTGTCACCGCCGTGGCTGCACCGAAGAGGGCATAGACCGACAGCAACAGCAACAGCGGCGCCCAGAAAGCATCGAACTGCAGGTTCAGCTGCCGGGAGGCGTAGTCTGTTAAGCTTGCATAGATGTCAACCAGCTTGCCGCCGTAAAAGATGATCATGTTGAATATCTTCTGGAAGAGGTTCCATGACATGGCCAGCATCGATCCGACGATAAACCCGAAAAATGTCCTTCCAAAAAGCCTTACCGATGCCTCCAGCAACAGTGACTCCATGATTATGGCAATCATCGGTCCGAAGATAATGGCGCTTGGTGACATTGTCTTCATCAGGGCGCATATTACTCCTGCTCTCCAGAAGAGACCACGTTCCCGCCACTTGTAACTCACCGAGATAAGTATCACCAGCGCTATGGCAGCCAGCACGTTACCGCTGAAAGGAACACGCAGGTTGTGAAGGAAGCTGCCGAGCACGATCTCGGCAGCAGCCCATATCGTACCAATGATGGATGCCTTGATCCACTTTTCGCTGATAGGAGTCCCCCTCTTGCTCAAAAGATAAAATAATGTACAGTTCTATTTCTCCGGTTCCCAGTTGTAGTCAATGTACTTCCAGGTAAAGTCGTCCCTGCCGAAGGTGAGCCAGAGGAACCCCTCCTCACAGGTGAGGTACGGCCCTTTCCACCAGGCGGCGGAGACTGCCCCTCCCGTGATGTAGTGGACTCCTTCATAGTAAATATCTTCAAGGACGTGCAGATGACCCTGGAGCACCAGCTTTAGATTATGTTCCCTGAAAAGATCCAGGACCGGACTCGAATTATATACAATCAGCGATGAATCATTGGCAACGGTTGACCCTCCGTATCTCTGGGTCATCACCGAAATGAACGGAATATGAGTGCTTATTACGATGGGTATCTCCGGGTCGGTTTTGTCAAGCTCATCCTCTATCCAGGCTATCTGAACCGAGTCTATGAGGCCGACATACTTGTTCCTGTGGGTATCCTCTACTGAGTTCAGAATCATAAATTTCCACCCCTCATGCATGAAGGAGTAATAAAGGGGTCCTATTCTCTTCTCGTACATCTTCTCCCCGTATTCAGGATGTGCAGGATCGGCACCGCTGCGGCTGTAGATACCGTAGATCTCATAGTTGCCCATTGTATTGTAGACAGGTGCCTCAGACTTCTTTATGGTCTCCTGGTACAGGACATATAGTGAGTCGGCCCGGCCGTATGACTGTCCCAGGGCATCCATTATCAGGTCACCACCCGTAAGGATGAAGGCTGGCTTCAGGCTGTTTACCGTGTCCAGGGCCTTTGTGAATCCCGCAACAGCGTTACGTTCCGGTTGCAGATGTATATCTGTCATAAAAGCCACGCTGAAGCTGTCCCCGGCATTACCCGGGTTGTTGCAACCCGTAACTGACAGAAGCACCAGGAATGCCGTCAGTAATGATGTGGTGAAGGTGTAAGTAGTTTTTTTCATGTTTATCATCTTTCATGGTTCAGATCTCAGAAAGGATCACACTCGCGGTAGGCTTCTATCACCCTTTTTGCACCGTGCTGGCCCTTCAGGCTGCGTCCGTGCTCCATGCATATCACCCCCCGGTAGTCTTTATCAAGCAGGTGTTTAAAAATATTCCTGTAGTTGATCTCCCCGGTGGTGGGCTCATTGCGGCCCGGATTGTCCCCGACGTGGAAGGCGGCTATCTCATCCCAGCAGGCATCAATGTTGGGTATCAGATTGCCCTCGGTGATCTGCTGATGGTACAGGTCATCAACGATCTTCACGGCAGGACTGTTGACGGCCCTGCACACCTGGTATGCCTGCGGCATCCGTGTGAGCCAGAGGCCCGGGTGATCCCTGAGAGTGTTCAGCGGCTCAATGACCAGTGTCATTCCTTCCGGCTCGGTGAGCATGGCACAGTACCGGAGGTTCTCGATGACGTTTGCCAGCTGCATGTCAGGGTGAAGCCTCTCATCATACCTCCCCGGGACCACCAAAGCCATCTTGAAACCAGTCCTCTTCGCCACATCGATCCCCTCCTCCATCTTCACGGTGAGAAAGTCACGCACCTCCCTGTGCGGCAGGACGAACGAGCTCTTTGCGAAGTCGGCATGAAGCACCCAGGGACCCATCATCAGTCCCATACGCTGGATGGCAGTGGCGATGCGGTCCTGCTCTGCCACAGGCCGCCCTGGCAAACCGTTGTCGAAGACAGCCCGGAAACCCTTATCCTGTATGAACTTCAGGTTGTCAACCGGATCATCGCTGCCTGACAGCTCACGGAACATGCCTATCGAAGGTGCATAAGCCAGTCTGAAAGGCCTGTCGGCATCAGCCACCATGGATGAAGGGCTCCTGCCGCTGAGCAGGGCCGGTGCGGCAAAGAGTGCCGCCCCGGTGGCTGCAGCGCCTCTGATGAAACTGCGTCTTGATCTTTTTTCCATAATATTCTTATTTAAGACTGCCGGGCAAGTGGGTTGTTTACCTTTGCGCCAGCTAATATGCGTAATGTTTGTCCACCTGCACGGCTGAGCCGTGCGGCAAACATTCAGGGCACCAGTTGTTACTCCCCAGGTACCGGCACGCTCTTGCTTACATCAACCGGACCCATCTCATATACTTTGGGCCCGAGCTTCAGATCGGAGTTCATCATCTCATCCCAGGTGACCTTCTTCCCGGTATAGGCTGAAACACGGCCCATAATTCCTGCCATGGTCGAGACGGCAACAAATTCGGCCTCATTGAGTGGCCTGGCCGTGCGTATGGCAGTGACAAAATCGATGTGCTCCTGGTCGTAGGGACTCCTGATAAGCTGGTCTGTCATCTGGCCCTGCTCGTCGGGTTTATAGCCGTCATACTTCCAGACCTCGTTTCCGGCAAGATCCATGATGCTGTTCTGGCAGTTGCTGCTTCCCTCCGTGCCCTGTATCCATTCCGAGACGTTGCCTTCACATCCGTTTATCTGGCGGCACATGCTGTGAACATGGATACCTCCCTCATAGATGAAGTCAGTGCTGAAGAGGTCATACTGGTCTCCCGTGACACGGCGGTGACGGGCACCGAAACTGACTGCCGATACCGGTTTCCTGCCTGTGAACCAGTTGATGACGTCAATATTGTGTACATGCTGCTCAACGATGTGGTCACCAGACAGCCAGCACCAGTTAACCCAGTCGCGTATCATGTATTCCATCTCGGTCCATGAAGGATTGGGATCACGGTACCAGAGCTGGCCCTGGTTCCAGTAACAGTTGGCTGCCACGATATCGCCTATCATGCCCTCCTGGACCTTGCCCCAGGTGGCAACGTAATCATGCTGATGATGACGCTGGGTGCCGGTCACCACTGACAGCTCCATACCTTTGGCTTTCTCCCCCGTAGCCATTATCTGCCTGACGCCGGCCGGATCGACTGCCACCGGCTTCTCCATAAAGACATGCTTGCCGGCAGAGACAGCAGCCTCAAAGTGGTCAGGGCGGAAATGAGGTGGTGTTGCAAGAATAACGATGTCGACACCCGAGTCTATCACCTTCCGGTAGGCATCAAAACCAATGAAGCAGTTTTCTTCAGGGATCTCCACACCGTCCTGCGCCAGCCTCTCACGGCATGATGAAATCCTGTCCGGGAAGAGATCACCAAGAGCCGTTACTGTCAGGTTGGGCCCTGCGTGGATAAAGTTGACGGCAGCCCCGGTGCCCCTGCCGCCGCAGCCTATCAGCCCGGCCCTGAGCAGCGGACCGTCGGGTGCTGTGTCGGGCATTACGGGAAGAACGACCTTCTTTCGCTTCCGTGAGGTACATGAGGTGATGAGTGCCGGCACTACTATGCCTGCTGCCCCGGCGGCAGCTGCCGCACCCAGGAAGTTTCTTCTGGAAAGTGATGATTTTTTCATAATGATTTGAATGTATGTTTCAAAGTTATAATAATTGTTGCACTACAATACTTAAAAACCTGGCGTCCTCCTGCTCCTCCCTGCCGGCTGATCCCAATCCATCACCACCCGGAACCCGACATAAAAACAGTCGGAGTACCACCATACGCTCTTCGGCATCTGCGGGTCGGTCTTCAGCCATTCCGACGTATGGGTATAATCACGTGCGGCGCTCCTGACCCCTCCTGCCCCGTCACGGTATGAGCCTCCCCTGGTAACATGTTCATCTGTGCCTTCATAAATGTCTGAACAGAACTCCGCCACATTGCCGCTCATATTCTTCAGCCCCCATGGGTTTGCCTTTACGAAAGAGGGCTCCTGCGTCCTGGAAGGACTGTTACCGCGGTAAACCACATATCTGCCTATCACGGCAGTGTCAGGTCTGCCTCCGAAGATGCCCCGTTTATCATATTGTTCCGGATCACCCTCAAAGAAATATGGTGTCTCCGTCCCTGCCCGGCATGCATACTCCCACTCTGCCTCAGTGGGCAGACGGTAGCTCCTGCCAGTTACCAGCGAGAGCCATCTGCAATAGGTGTCAGCGGCATGCCAGCTCATCGAGATGGCGGGACGCTGCCCCATACCCCAGTTCTGGTCTGGCTTGCCGTATGGCGGTGTTGCCCCTGTGACCGCATCAACTTCGTCACTCTTCAGCCTCGATCCTTCCGTGTCAGTGCTGCGTCCCTCAGAGGCCGTCTGCCGGTAAAACTCCATATACTCATCCCAGGTCACCTCCACTTCGGCAATGAAGAAGGAGTCGACCGCCACCTCCCGGGCTGCCTCATCAGCGTCACGCAGCGGCTCATCAGCAGGACTTCCCATTGTGAATGTGCCGCCGGGAATGGCAACCATCCTGAAGGTAACGCCTGATCCCGGTATCTGCTCCGTAAAATCTTCAAAGGCTGTCACCGCCGCCGGAGAGCTGTAGACTGTATCCTGTCCGCCCTGTGCCATGCCGAATCCGGTGTTGGTGCCGTGGAGATAACCCTCGATATAATGTCCCGAATTGAGGTGGCAGCTTATACACTGCAACGCCTCACCCCTGTCTGTCATCTGCTTGTAGTACAGGTGAGCCTCCGACCCTTCACGGGTCAAAGTGGCAGGGAAAAGATTCTCATGGCATTTTATGCATGAGGAATTGTACACATGTCTGGAAGCTCTCTCAGGCGTTGATGCCGCCTCCCAGTCGAAATCGGATGAATCCTTCGTCCAGTGACTCCACAGATCGCGCATGCCCGTCTTTGCCTTCTCAATGATATATCCCTCTCCCTTCGGCGGCAGATGGCATTCTGCGCATGCTGTATGATAACCCGACTCAGTGGCATAGTGGAGCCCCTGCTTCCAGCTGGCGGTAGCCTGGGGATGCACATGGCATATCGCACAGAACTCATTGGTTGAGGTAGCCTCCACCGCCTTGCCCAGCCCGGCGAAGACAACCGCCCCGGCCAGCAAACCGGCAGAAAACCAAATCCAGACCTTTTTCTTCACACTGGCAGCATTAGGGTTGTCAAGATAGTAAAAAACAAAATTCCCTGTACTCCGTATGGCTGTTGCACGGCAGCTGTTGACACCAGCTAAAGCTATGTGATAGCTGCAGATTTCAGCCAAAGCCATGCCGTTATGCCAGTGCCGCACATTTCTGACAGGTAATGAGGCAATCAGCAGGCAATCCGTGTAATTTCCATTATCCGTAGCACCTCGGGCCGGACAGCAGGCGAAGGCACGCGCAGGTGATGTTGATGCATCTCCTCCGTCAGCGCCCGCCTTTACCTGATCGTCAGGATTCTGTTTGTTTTCGACCGATTTTATGTAAGTTTGGAAAAACACGAAACAGATGAGACGGACGATACTGTCATTCCTGCTTCTGCTTTTGATCATACCCTCCGGAGCGCATCCCTGGAAGCCGCGGCACTATGTGATCATTGACAGCGATGGCGGGATTGATGACCTCAAAGCCATCTGCATGCTGATGGCATCACCTGACGTGAGAATACTTGCCATCACCGCATCGGAGGGCTTTCATGATGCAGATGCAGCCTGGGAGAAACTCAGGGCACTGGCTGACGGACTGTGGCATGAGGGCCTCCCGGTGGCCAGAACCGAAGAGGCCGCAGAACTGATTGATGAACTGCTTACCGCAGAGACGATGCCCGTAAAATTCATAGCCCTCGGATCACTGGCAACAGCCGCCGCAGCGATGGAGAGCTCACCTCATTTTGTCTCCGGGGTCAGGGAGATCATCTGGAGCAACAGCGGACTGCCAGGCAAGGACGGGTTGAATTACAGATCTTCGCCTGAGGCTGCCGCGAAGGTACTGGCCGGCCCTCTGCCACTAAGGGTGGCCGGTGCAGGCGGCGAAGGATTCTATGACGAGGATCTTCTCGGGGAAATACGCAGCATCCCGACACCCTATGCTGCAAGGGTGACTGACCTTATTGGTTCAATGTCATCTCACTCATTCGTTTATACAGCCTTTGACGAGATGGTTCCCCTGATGCTTCATTTTCCCGAACTCTATACCGAAACTTTTTCCGGCGAAAAGAGAAGCTGCCTGGTGCCGGCCGACAAAAATGCATTGAGAGAGGCAGCCCTGAAGATACTCAGGGGCGAGACGGTGCAGAGGATGCAGGTAATAAAAACCATGCCCGCCGACACCTCTTTCTACATGCCTGACCTGCAGCCCTTTGTTAAAGAGATAAGGGACCGGTACGGCGAAGATGAGTGGACCTCAGGCGTGATAGGAAACGAACTTCACCGCCACCTGGGGGTCTTTGCAATAATAGGCGTCAAAATGGGAATAAGGGCACGTGAATACTTCTGCACAGGTGTCGATGAGATGACCGTTACAACCCACGCAGGAAGCACACCCCCGCTGAGCTGCATGAACGACGGCATACAGGTGAGCACGGGAGCCACACCGGGGCACGGATTGCTGACAGTCAGCGGGGAGCCTCCGTTCCTTGCTGCGGCTGACTTCACTCATAAAGGAAAAACGGTGCGAATCTCCCTCAAAAAGGAACTTGCCGAAAAGATGTCATCCGAACTGAAGGAGATCAATTTTGTATACGGCCTTGACAGCGACATATACTGGGAACTCGTTAGGCAGAACTCAATAAAGTACTGGCTGCAGTTCGACAGGCATGAGATATTTGATATCAGGACGGTCAATTGAACTGACGTCGTAAATAGCTTTTTGATAATGTATTATCCCCGCCTCCTCCGCCATCTGTGGCGGTCAGTGCGGACAATAAAACAGAAAATTATGCAACCCAGGTATCTTCTTGCAGTAATGACAGTTGGGGCACTGCTCGTATCCTGCAAAACAGCAAACAGATCACTGCCCGCGGTCATACCCATGCCCGTACAGATGGAGTCAGGCAGGGGATTCTTTACCCTTGAGCCATCGGCTGCGATCAGCTATACAGGTGGTGCGGAGGCTGCAGCCGTCGCTGAACAGCTGGGCTCCCTGCTGCGTCCGGCCACAGGCTATGAGCTGAGCACCTCAGAAGGTGATGACGGAGAGATAAGGCTGCTCATCGATTCCTCCGGCGTATGGAGGCCTGAGGAGTACAGGCTCTCGGTAGCAAAGAGCAGGGTGACGCTGACTGCCGCTACACCCGAGGGACTGTTCAGGGGCATTCAGACTGTCCGACAGATGCTGCCACCCCAGGCAGAGGGCAGCACAGCGGCAACAGATGTGGAGTGGATCATGCCCTGTCTGGAAATAAAGGACTATCCGCGCTTTGAATGGAGAGGCATGCACCTCGATGTTAGCCGCCATTTCTTTGACGTTGAATTCATCAGGAGATACATCGACATCCTGGCCATGCATAAGCTGAATGTGTTTCACTGGCACCTGGTTGACGATCAGGGATGGCGCATAGAGATAAGGAAATATCCCCGTCTCACCGGGACAGGTGCCTGGCGCGTCGACCGGGAAGAGCAGCCGTGGAACTCGAGAGAGCCGCAGCGACCGGGAGAGGATGCCACCTACGGCGGTTTCTACACACAGGACGAGATAAGGGAGATCGTGGCATATGCCGCCGAAAGATATATCACCGTAGTGCCTGAGATAGAGATGCCGGCACATGTCGGCTCCGCACTGGCAGCATACCCTGAATACTCATGCACTGGCGGTCCCTTTACCGTACCTCCGGGGGGAGTGTGGCCGATAACTGACATTTACTGCGCCGGCAAGGAGGAGACGTTCTCCTTCCTGGAGGATATTCTCACCGAGGTGATGGAGCTCTTCCCCTCAGAATATATTCACATAGGCGGTGATGAGGCCGACAAGAGCGAATGGCGGAGATGCACGGACTGCCAGGCAAGGATACGCAACGAGGACCTGAAGGATGAGGATGAGCTCCAGAGTTATTTTGTCAGGCGCATTGAGAAGTTCCTCAACGCAAACGGCCGCAGGCTTATAGGATGGGATGAGATACTGCAGGGTGGGCTGGCGCCGGAGGCGACGGTGATGTCATGGCAGGGCTTCGAGGGCGGCGTCGCCGCCGCAAAATCCGGGCATCAGGCGGTGATGACCCCGGTGTCGCACTGCTATTTCAACGTATACCAGGGCGATCCCGCGACGGAACCGGAATCATTCAGCGGACTGCTGACACTGAAAAAGGTCTACTCGTTTGAGCCGGTGCCACCGGAACTTACAGCCCAAGAGGCTGAATATATCATTGGTGCACAGGGCTGTCTCTGGACGGAATATGTCACCGACGGCATGACAGCGGAATATATGATACTGCCCCGCCTGACAGCCCTCTCTGAAGTTGTATGGTCACCGCGCGACAGCCGCAGCTGGGTAGGGTTCAGTGCCCGGCTGCCTGAGATGATGGAGAGGTTTGATGCTATGGGCCTCGCATACTCGAGGGGATCATACAGCGTTGAGATGACAGCCTCGTACAACGAAGAGCTGAACAGCATCACACTCACCATGACCAGCGAACAGCCGTCGCCGGAGATCAGGTACACTACTGACGGATCCGCACCGGGACCGCTGTCAACGGTTTATGAGGCACCGCTGCCCCTGGACTCCACAACAACCGTCAAGGCAGCCATATTCGAAGATGGCAGGATACTCGGAAGGGTAAATGAAAAAACAGTTAACATCAACCTGGCGACAGGCAGGACGGTCACCTACAACATTCCTTACAGCAACAGGTACAAAGCCTTTGGTGACAAAACCCTGGTGAACGGCATCAGGGGCAGCGGCGCCTTCGACGACGGCCAGTGGCAGGGATTCGAAGGCACTGACATGGACGTGATGATAGACCTGGGATCAGAAATGGCGGTGACACGTATCTCTTCCGGATTCCTGGCCAATGTGGGAAGCTGGATCTTCCTTCCGGAAAGAGTGGAGTACTCTGCCTCTGCAGACGGCGTCACCTTCACTCCTTTGCACACTGCTGTCACAGGAGTAAAGCCTGAGGACCAGGGAAGCCGGACGGAGGAGTACTTCGCTTCATTTCCCGGGTTGACCACCAGGTACATAAGGGTAGTTGCACGGGGACTCGGCACCTGTCCTCCATGGCATGCCGGCGCCGGAGGCAAGGCCTGGCTATTCTGTGACGAGATCATTGTTGAATAGCCGGTAGCTTCTGCCAGAGGCAGTACTGAAGGGCACGGATCCAATACGCTACAGGCAGGGCCTGGCTCTTCTGCGATGAGACCATTGCAGAATAGCCGGCATCATCCGCCGGAGGCTGCACTGAAGGGAACGGATCCATTACGCCGCAGGCGTTTCAGTAGTGTAGAAAAAGAATAGACATCAACCTGCTGCCTCGCAGAGATTGAAGTATTGTACCCCTTCCTGTTACATGAGAATCACCTGAACTCCCCGAACAGCTTTGACCTGTTGTACCACTTGACTGCAATGCCGTACAGCAGGGCAGTCCAGAACGAGAAGAGGGCATATACCAGCGCGGGCTTGACCATCTCATTGCTCTGTATCAGCGTGCCGGCCACCAGCAGCGCCAGGGTGGTGTTCTGAAGCGCCACCTCAACACCGATGGTCCACGAGGTCCTGATGCCTGTCCTGCCGAACAGGCCCATAGCCATACCGGCGGCAAATCCTGCCAGATTAATGATAACGGCATAGGGCAGGATGCTCCAGAGGTCAGCGGCGGTGATGCCGGAACCGCCTTTTGACTCGTCGGCAAAGGCTATCAGCGTATATACTCCCGCAAAGAGAATTATCATAGCAGTTCTTACCGGCCTCTGAATCTTGTCGGCTATCTTCTCACGGTAATACCTCAGCAATACCCCGGTGAAGGCAGGCAGCAGTGTCACGAAAAAGATCTGAAGGAAAGTCTGGGCAAGCGGCAGCTCAAAGGGTGAGTGCCTGCCGGTAAAAACAGTAAGCGCAATATTGACCAGCAACGGTATGGTAACCAGGGTAATAAGGCTGTTAACGGTTATCAGCGAGACGGAGAGGGCGACGTTGCCGCGGAAGAGAACGGTGACAAATCCGGATGTGGTGCCTCCCGGACAGGCTGAAAGAATGATGAAGCCGACCTTGATCGCAGGCGGCAGATCGGTAAACCCGATTATCAGGAAGACAATGAGCGGAAGAAGGATCATCTGTGAGATAAGTCCCAGCACAAATGCTTTGGGAGAACGGTATATCTGTCTGAGATCACTGAAGTTGATCGACAGCCCCACGCCGAACATAATGGTCGCCAGCACAGCGCTGACAAGAAGATCAATGTATGTCAGGTTCATCACCGTAAAGTAACCGGTTTTTCCCGGAATGGCAATATTAAACCCGGACATAGTCTCACGGGTTTAACACAAGGGCAGTACAACAGATAATAAAGTTTACTAAATTAGTATCCTGAAAATAACCCGGGTAAAGTCTTGCTGCATGTATCTTTACTCTCACATCTGGAAGTCGTTTGTCCGCAATGAACGCTGGCGCAGGAATATCCTTGCCAGGATATTTTACATATTCTTCGGGTTGAATGTTATTTTCCTTTACCTGAGCTTTGGCTATGATTATAGTTCATCGCTTGCAAAAGAGGGAGGCGATGCAGCAGGCAAATTCTATCAGTGGATACTGTGGTACCTGCTCGCTGATTATCTCATGAGATGCCTTATGCAATCCGTTCCCTCTCTTGAAGTCAAACCCTACCTGAGGCTCAGGATAAGGAGAAAGAAACTGGCCAACAACCTGATTGTAAGGAGTCTGCTCTCTCTTTTCAATATACTGCCTTTATTTTTGATCGCACCTTTTGCAGTAATGGTGCTTGTCCCGTCACAGGGCACCGCTGCAGCCTTGCTCTTCATTGCAGGATCCCTCCTATTGCTGATGCTCAATAATATGCTGGCCCTGATGACCGGCATGTTTATCAGGATAAACCCGGTAAACTGGCTCGTTCCGTTGGGCATTGCCGCTGTTGCCGTACTGCTGAACAGCCTGACAGGAGTGATCAATGAGCTGTCCCGTGCGCTGGGAGCATCCATTACTGCCGGGCAGCTGCTGACCTATGCAGCCTGCGTCCTCCTTACAGTTATTGCCATCAGGATAATATACCTCCTATTACATACTTACCTGTATGTTGACCGGTCTGCTTCACAGACAAACCTGAGAGCTTCCGGAGGTGCCTTTTCCGGGAGATTCAACCGCCTTGGTGATGCAGGCAGATATATGTCACTTGAGATCTCTATGATCCTCCGTAATAAGCGACCCAGGAACACCATGCTCATCGTACCCTTCTTCTTTGTATATGCAGTTGTATATTTTGTCCTGCATGATTCCTGGCAGGGTGGTTTCTTCATGATACTCATTGCCAACATGCTCATCGGTATCGGATCAACCTCATACGGTCAGTATCTTTTCAGCTGGGAGAGCACCTACTTCGATGGCATAATGGCCCGAAAGAATGATTTCAGGGATTATGTCAAAGCCAAGTATTACCTTCAGGTACTCATCACCCTGATCACATTTCTGCCGCTGGCTGTGGTGATAGCCGTTTCGGGCAGGATGAACATGTTCCTTCTCACTGCTCTGCTGCTTTTCAACCTGGGGCCAAACAGCTTTATAGTGATGATGCTTGCCCTGCTCAATGATGCCCGGATCGACCTGGGTGCAGGTACCTTTCTCAACTACCAGGGAATGAAGGGAAGTCAGTTTGTTATGACCTTTTTGTTTGTCCTGATCCCGGTGTTGATTTATGTACTGACAGTGAGGATTGCCAATGAACCCACAGCCATAATCATACTGGCATCCCTGGGAATAGCCTTTATCGCCTCAAGCAACTGGTGGCTCGAAAAGTATATTGCAAGATCATTCCTGCACAGGAAATATAAGTCGCTGGAGGGATATCGTAAACTCTCTGCATAATTATTCATATCATGATCAGGATAACAGATCTCAAGAAAGACTATAAAAGGAAAAACGTCCTGAATATCAGGGATCTGTCAATTAATGAAGGGGAAATATTCGGTCTTGTGGGCAATAACGGAGCAGGGAAGACCACTCTGCTCAGGCTGATGCTTGACCTGATAAGAGCCGATGAGGGCGAAGTTCTCTCATATGGAAATAATGTTTCAAAGACAGAAGTCTGGAAAGATTATACCGCGTCATACCTCGACGAGGGATTCCTCATAGAATATCTCACACCGGAAGAATTCCTGGGCTTCATTGCAGATGAGTACCGCCTCACAAAGGAAGACCTCGACAGCAGGCTGGCGCTGCTTGGTGATTTTTTCAACGGCGAGGTACTGGGTCAGGGTAAGAAATATATCCGTGACTTTTCAAAGGGTAACAGGCAAAAAATCGGGGTTGCGTCGGCACTGATCACTGAACCCAAAGTATTAATTCTCGATGAACCTTTCAACAGCCTTGATCCGACATCACAGATCCTTCTCAAACGAATCCTGTCCGACTACAACAGGAAATCCGGAGCCACAATGATCATCTCCAGTCACGACCTCAACCATGTCACTGAGATCTGTACCCGCATAGCTATTATTGAGAAAGGTATTATTATCCGCGATCTTGGCAATGAAGGTCAGGCAATGGCTGAACTGGCAGAATACTTCTCTGTCAGAAAGTCAAAATGATTAATTCTCCTGAAAAACATCCCGCCCCTTTACCTCGGATCAACAACCTGACCCATGAACACTATGGTTCCGGTAGTGGTCTCCCTGATGAAATAGAGGAACGGTCGGTTGACATTGACCACTGTGGCTGACGGTATCGACGTAAACTCGAACTCAACCACCGTAGCCGCAGCAGCCTCAGTGCCCTCTTCATCGGTCTTGATGAAGGTCTGATGCAGTACTCGTGAAATGAAGATATCCTGGTCGGTAATATTGCTGAAGTCTGCATTGTCGGGATCAAAGGCCACTCCCATGCCAAGCCTCACCAGATCGTCATTCAGACTGCGCTTGTATTCATATTCGAATTTCGGCAGGCTCAGCTGCACCTCCGAACTCCCGTATGACAGTTGATGCATCCACTCTTCCCAGTCCTCTGAACTGAGCGTGGCAGCAACCTCCGGAAGTGATACACCCTCATCAGGCAGCATCACAACCATGGAGTAGTTCCCCTGTCCGTACGGTAATTCCACAAGGGTGGCATTCGCCGTACCGGCCACCGCGAAGTTCTCCTCCTGGTACATCATGGGCACCTGCACCGATTCTCCCGGTGTAATGTAAAAAGGCCTGTTCTGCGTATCTTCTGCGTCAAACCGGTACCTCCACTTGCCGTCGAAATAGATGGCATTGATAAGCAGCATGGCCAGGTCAGGACTGAGATAATCGAGCATATCCTGTATCCTGTCGTGGGTCTTCTCTTCTATCCAGCTGTTGACAATATCCACAGCATTCGGATCAGTAACGTCTATATTCCTTGCCTCGGCCAGATACCATGTTTTCAGTGCATTGATATAAGGCTCCTTTACGACAAGCCGCTTCTCAACCCACACTGAATTGGCTATCTCCATCACCACGCGCGGGTCTACCGGAACCATCTCCTTCATAAGCCTGAGATAGGTCTCATTGACCTCCTCGATGGTCTTGCCGTCATATCTCAGTGTATGCCTTACCGCATCATAAGTCTCCCCGGCGGCGCCGTTGAGAACCATGGAAAGGGCACTGGTGATGCTGAAGGGTGATATCATGATATTTTCAGATCCCTTCGTCTCATTGACCACAGGTTTAAAAATGTCAAAGGCGAACTTGTTGGCCGAGTCGACCACCTCCTTCTGTTTCAGGGTCAATTCTACCGGCACCGGGTCACCCGGCAGAGGATCTTCCTTCTGTCTCTCGCA
>CAYPKP010000020.1:32867-34524 GCA_964411345.1 uncultured Rikenella sp.
GGGTGCAGGCTATCGCACAGGCAGGGTTACATTACGCTGAGAATGAGTTTGACAGGCAGCGATACCAGGAGTTGAGAGACCTGAGTGTTGAGTTGAGCGCTGCCGCCACTGACATGGATATGGGTAAGATCAGGGATCTGTTTACAAATGAGACCGGATTTCAGACACCAAAGGTAGATGTCAGGTCTGTGGTGATCAAAAACAACAAAATCCTCCTTGCCAGGGAACGGAGCGATGGCGGATTCTCGCTCCCCGGGGGTTTTGCCGACATCAACAACTCTCCGTCCGAAACAGCGGTGAAGGAGGTCCGTGAGGAGACAGGACTGGAAGTCAGGACCAGCCGTCTGCTTGCAGTAATAGATACTGACAGGCATTGCTTCCCTCCTCTGGAATATCACTACTACAAACTTGTGTTCTTATGCGACCTTATCGGCGGTGAGCTCTGTGACAGCAATGAGACCACCGAAGCCGGATTCTTCGACTTTGATAACCTGCCGCAGCTCTCGGAGAAACGAAATACTGGCCAGCTCTTTGACCTCATAAGGAGGCAGCTTAATTCATCCCTGACCTATTATGACTGATCAAATAGCAACAACACCGGTGAAGGCACAGGCCAAATGATCCGCAGGAAACTGCAGGGAATTGACAACAGTGACATTAAAACAGGTTCCAGGAGGTAAATATGACTGGATTGACAAAAGAAGAGAGTATCAGGTACAACAGACAACTGATCATACCGGAAATAGGCGAATCCGGGCAGGAGAAACTGCGCCGTGCGGCAGTATTGGTCATCGGCGCAGGAGGTCTGGGATCACCGGTGCTGATGTATCTTGCTGCGGCAGGGGTAGGTACTATCGGCATAGTTGACCATGACGAGGTTCAACCGGGCAACCTCCAGAGGCAGATACTCTATGACACCGGTGACATAACACGTCCCAAGGCGGAGGCCGCCGCCGAAAGGCTTGCAGATCTCAATCCACTGATAGCGGTGCGCACTTATCCCGTGAGATTCAGTGAGGAGAATGCGGCCGAACTGCTCCAAGGCTATGACATGGCGGTCGACTGCACCGACAACTTCGCATCGAGATATCTGATCAGTGACGCCACCCGTGCTGCCGGCATCCCGATGGTATACGGTGCTGTCAGCCAGTTCATGGGACAGGTCTCGGTCTTCAACTACAGGGGAGGACCTTCATACCGGGATCTCTACCCCGAAGAGACACGTGATGCAGCAGATGCCACTCCCACGGAACAGGGCGTTATAGGGGCCCTCCCCGGCATCATAGGCTCATACCAGGCCTGCGAAGTGATCAAGATCATCACCGGCGCCGGCGATATTCTATCCGGACGCCTGCTGCAGGCCGATGCCTTGAACGTCAGGACTGAAAACATTGCATTCTGACCCGGACTTTTTGAAAAGAGCGGGATTATTGCGAAATTAGGTCTCTGGTTTGCATTAAATGTCATCAGGAATGAAAACCCGCGCGGTCTCTCTCTTACCTCTTCTGGTATTGCTTTCCCTTTCACGGGAAGCAGGAGCCGCCTCTCAGAATGACATTGATACTTCGGCAATCAATAAAAGGTCTTCAGACGCCTACATCAATGCCCGAAGAACCCCGGACATTTCAATTCTGATGGCCCATCAGTCACTGAGCGC
>CAYPKP010000020.1:34624-51855 GCA_964411345.1 uncultured Rikenella sp.
GGCCCTGGAGTATTTTGAGAAGGCAGGTGATTACCGCGGTGTGGTTAACAGCCTCAACGTCCTGGCCTACCTTGCAAGACAGACACAGGATCTGGAATCAGCGAAAGGATATATCGAAAGAGCGATCAAGACGGCAGGGGAAGTGAAGGACACCCTGCCCCTGGCAGATGCCACGAACAGCCTCGGCAACGTCTACAAGGAGATGGCCCTCTTCAGCCAGGCTATCGACTCATACTTCGAGGCACTGAAGCTCTGGGAGCTCAAAGGCGACAGCGCCGGAATGTCAGTTGCATACGGAAGCATCGGCCTGGCATACTATTACCAGAAGGATTATGAAAGGGCCCTGGAATTCAGCAGAAAACATCTGTCACTCTCAGAGAAAAGGAATGATCTCTGGGAGGTGAGCAAGATCTGTAATACCATTGCCCAGATATACAACTCACAGGGCATGTTCGACAGCGCCCTGGTATACCAGCGCAGGAGCCTGGTACTGAACAGGGCGATGAACTTCCCGGCAGGAGAAGCGTCAAGCTGCCATAATATTGCTTCAACGCTGCTGCATCTGTCACAGCCTGATTCCGCCCTGTGGTACATGAAAAGTGCCATGGCCATAAACTCGGATAATGACTTACCAGTTCCCCCGGAGTTCTATATTACGCTTGGCAACATCTGGCAGTCTCGCGGCAACTACAGACAGGCCTCTTCAAACAGCCTCATGGCCTATGACCTGGGCAAGCAAAAGGAACTCCCCCTTATTGTCTCCGATGCCTCGCTGCTGCTTAGCGACATATATGGCAAAACAGGAAGAGATGACCTTGCATACCGCTATCTCAGGGAACATATGCAGCTGAAAGACAGCATCAGCAACGACGCCTTCCTGAAGCAGGTAACCCGGATGGAAATACAGTACGATTTTGACAAGAAGCAGAAAGAAGCTGAATTCATACAGATGCAGGAAAAGATGGTCCGCGACCAGAAGATAAGGCAGCAGGGACTCTATCTCAAAGGACTGGCCGTTCTCCTTGTGCTTGTAGCGCTTATCTCACTGCTCTACCTCCGGCATACGCGCCTGAAGGCAAAATATTCACAGATCGACCTCGAGCAGAGGCTGCTGAGAGCCCAGATGAACCCGCACTTCATCTTTAACTCACTGTGCGCGATCCAGGATCTCATCATGGCCGACAAACCCCAGAAGGCAAACGCTTTCCTCACAAAGATCGCCAGGCTGATGCGCAACATACTTGAAAACTCCCGCGAAGAATATATCCCTCTGGAAAAGGAGATCGAAACACTGAGGTATTACATGGATGTTCAGCAATTGAGGTTTGAGACCGGATTTGAGTATAATATCAGTGTCGATCAATCCATTGACCCGGAAAATATCTCTGTCCCCCCCATGCTTGCCCAGCCATGCGTAGAGAACTCCATTGAACACGGTCTGCTGCCTATGAAGGGGAATGGGAAAATAGGCGTCAGCTATTCCCTGAGAGAGGGGCTTGTCATGCTCGAGGTGACGGATAACGGTATCGGCCGTCAAAAGGCAGCCGAGATCATTCCGACCGTGAAGAAACAGTCGGTCTCCACAAAACTGACTGAGAAACGGCTCGAGCACTTCAGGAAGATACTGAAGGAAAAGCATATAAGTTATGAGATCATCGATCTCTTCAAGGAAGGAACTTCGGTTGGAACAAAGGTTGTGATGATGCTGCCCTGTAAAAAGATCTATGCTTAAAACCCTATGGAGAGATGAAGGCTATAATCGTAGACGATGAACCGGCAATCAGGAACACCATCTCAGCGCTGCTCAGGGAAGGTTATCCTGATATTGTTGTCAGTGCTCATGCCGGGTCCGTGGAAGAGGGATATGCAGCTGTCACGGAACATGAACCCGATCTCCTTTTTCTTGACGTCGAACTGCCCGACGGACTCGGCTTTGATCTGCTGAGGAGACTTTCGCCCGTGCGGTTCCGCACCATATTTATCACCGGTCACCAGGAGTATGCACTGGATGCGATAAAGGTCAGCGCCCTTGATTACATTCTCAAACCGATTGACACTGACGAGCTGGCAGCAGCAATAGATAAGGCCCGTGAGATAATCAGCCATGAGGAGGAGCAACTCAAGATGGTGGCTCTCAGCGAGAACCTGGAAGGCAGAAAGACCCTGAAGCGGATCATTCTCCGGACTTCGGAAGCTCTGCAGCTGATCTCCGTAAGCGATATCATCCGGGCCGAGGCAGAGAGCAACTATACCCATTTCCATCTGGCAGGAGGAAAACATATCATGGTGTCACGTACAATCAAGGAGTACGAAGCCATGCTCAGCGGCTCCGGGATATTACGGGTACACCAGTCCCATCTCGTCAACCTGAACCATATTGAAAAATTCTTCAAACATGACGGAGGCTACCTGCAGCTTAAGGACGGCACCACCGTTCCTGTCTCTCCCAACCTGAAACAGAAAGTGCTGCAGGCAATAACTGATCACCTGTACGAGTAGTAACTTCCGGATTCTACCCCATACTTTCTAACCTGGCTGGCAGAATTGCAATTCGCCATTCAAAAATCGGATTTCGCAAATCCTTTCAATACTAATTCAAACTGCCCTTTTACTCATTTGCTATTGATTCAGGCCTGTACGGCAAGTAACTTTCCACAAAAACCATAAGGCTATGAAATATTCACTGATTTTTACAGTATTGATTGCACTGCTGTTTTGCTTCACCCCTGAAGCGCAGGCTCAGATAAAGAATCCGCTCAAGGTCATCAAGAAGGAGGGAGAGAACAGAACCAACAGGGGGATTGATAAAACCATAGACAAAGGTTATGATAAGATTGAAGAGGGCATTGGCAATCTCTTCAAGAAGAAGGACAAGAATGCCAAAGAGGGGGAAGCCTCAGGCCAGGGAGAGGAGAATCAGGCTGACGGGCAGGGTCAGGCAGGTAAGGGTAATGGTTCTGCAAACGACAAATCGGATCCGGTACTGAACTGGGCCAAATATGATTTTGTGCCCGGCGACAAAGTGATCTTTGAGGATAACCAGTTCGGGGAAGAAAACGGGGAATTCCCCTCCCGATGGGATTTAGGAAATGGTACGGCTGAGATTGCCCAGTTTGGCGGCGAGAATGTCATCATGTTCAGGGGAAATGCCACCTGGATAGTGCCCTATCTCAAGAATCCCGAACAGGATTACCTGCCGGATGTATTTACCATTGAATTTGACCTGTATAAACCCAGTGGCTCCTTTAACATTTACCTGTATGACAGGAAAAACCAGAATGTGAGATCCGATGCCACCGATTTTGACCTCTGGTCAGAATCTATGGAGTGCTCCGGTGCTAAAAGCAATTTACCCGGAAATGAGACTATTGATAATAAATGGGTACACATTGCCATTGCTTACACCAGCGGAAAACTGAAAGGCTATATCGATGAAACCAGGCTCATAAACATTCCGCATTCGGAGTTTAATCCGCTGGGGCTGACACTCTATTGCTATCATGCCAGTGACAATAACCGCGTATATGTCAAAAATGTACGTATCGCTGAAGGCGGCGTGAAATATTATGACCGGTTTCTTCAGGACGGAAAGATCATTGCAAACGGTATCCGCTTCGATGTGAATAAGGCTACTTTAAAGCCTGAGTCCATGGGTATTATCAATGAGATAGCCACTCTTATGAAGGACCATCCGGAGGTCAACTTCAGCGTGGAGGGCCATACTGACAGTGACGGTGACAACGACTTCAACCAGACACTCTCTGAACAGCGTGCCGCTACTGTTGTAAACACTTTAAAAGAGATGGGCATCGACGGCAGCCGAATGACCTCGAAGGGCTGGGGCGAGAGCAAGCCCATGGACTCCAACGACACAGCCGAAGGCAAGGCCAACAACAGGCGCGTGGAATTTGTGAAGGTATGAGGGCAGAGCCAAATTCATTTGAGCTATGCCGAGTACCGAAGCAAATGCGCGAAGCAAATCTAACCCCCCACGGTAAGGCTGAATCACCAGAACGTATCACAGTATAATAAAGACAAGAATGAAAAGTATCCTGATTGTCAGGCTGACGGTGGCAATGATACTGATCATTGCAGCACCTGCATTTGCTTCAGCACAGAGTGCCTCCGCAGACACTCAGGAAATCGGCCGTGAGGGCGGAGCACTGACGGTGCAGACAGACGACTACTTCGTAACAGTAGACTTTCCGGAAGGGGCATTGCTTGAGAAAACAACGCTGACGCTTTCAGTAAAGCCGGTAGCAAAATGGGGGCCGTTTGCCAGGAATATGCTGACTGGCATCAACATTCAGCCTTCAGGAGTGCTCTTCTATGAACCTGTCAGAATTTCTGCCTGCAGTTATTCTGATTATGAACTCACAGAAAATGACGGAATATTCCTGCTCCAAACAAACCTGCTGGCAATACCATGCGGAGATCCTGAGGTGTCAGCAGAAGAAGAAATGGCGGCAGCCATATCTTACCAGTCCGGCAACTTCGTTGTTGCATCACCTTCCTTTGAGGAGGTAAAGCAGCAGGCAGAACGACTTTTAGAATACTGCGGACACGCTGGCAAAGACCTGCCAGTTACTATACCCCAACAGAAACGCGGCCCCTGTCCCGACAATGAATTTAGTGATGATGATGATTGCATGGGGTGGCAGTACACCAAAAAAGTAGTCACCGGTATGCTGGATTATTGCGAAAGAGCGATACTGGCCGGAAAGACATACGAAGAGGAAATCTGGAGACAGGAGATAAACGATTTTGCCAGAAAAGCAATAAATGAGTTCATGAATAAGCCTGTGGCTGATGATCCGTGCGGACTTTATCTCCATGCAGCCATGAAATACAGGGAAATGGAAATTGCACTGGGAATTAGCATAACAGATGGTGAAGACAAATCACTGCTTGACAAACGTCTTACATCACTTCTTGATCAATGCATGTTCCGCTTTACCCTTGAGGCACGTGAATGGTTAAATAGAGAGGAAAAAAGAGATGACGGCTCCCGGGTTGATGAAGAACTGAACAGGCACGGAATTTATTATTTCAACGTGCCTCTGTTTAACGCGTATAAAGTAGAGGGCACCGAACTGGTAGTCCAGGGCAGCGGTTCTGAATCAATCTATTATAATAAATCATTTGTACTCGATAATAAGGAAAGAAATGAGACCAGATCCGGAGAGCGGAGAGTAACTGATGTGAAGGGTGGAGTATATATAAAATCTCACGGACCCAAGTATGATACTCTTGAAGCCAAAGTCTCGCTTTATTATCAGCACGATATCAGATCCAGAGCCTGGGGCAAGGGATTTGGCAGCACCGGCTCCTATGATAATTCCACCACCGATAATTCAAAGTCAAAGGAGACCATGGAATTTGTACTGGGCAATTATGAAAAAAAATTTGGTGATGAAAAAGGAGGCTCGTCCATCAAAGTCACTTTCACACCTCCGCCCTCAGGCAGTGATGCACCCCGTGAATGCTGGTAAATATCAATTATAAATAAAGATCATTTAATCAATATATAAATGCAAAACATACAATCCAAGTCATGACGATACATCTCTGAAATCATTACGTATAAAAAACTAACATATCCAACAATTTAAATCCAGTCTTATGAAAACTAAAGTCCTGATTATCATTGCATTCCTGGTATCTGCGCTTCTTATTGTAAGTGGTTGTAAATCAAAGACCAAACCCTCAGGTTCCGAAACGAAAACAACAACCGAAGCCGTTGCTGAAGAAGCAGCAGAGGAGGATATTGAAGGATCAGATGCTGACAGCAAGGGTAAACCCCTCGGCGTTAAGTCAGGGATCATTGAGTACTCCTACTCAGGTGACAAAACCGGCAAATCAACCCAGTACTTTGACGACTACGGCCTGAAGAGCGCAGTTTACGCAGAGATCGTGCAACAGGGCGAGGAGAGCAAGGGGTGGTCTCTTACCCTTGGTGAAGATCAGTACATGTGGGATCTGAATTCCAGCCAGGGAATGAGGACAAAGAACCCGATGGTTAAACAGATGATGGAGTTATCCGGTGGAGATATTCTCGAATATATGGCCGGCATGTATGAACAGATGGGAATGGCAAAAAGCGGAACAGAAATGTTCCAGGGCAAGCAGTGCACAGTATTTAAAGGAGACATGGGCAAGGTACTGATATGGAAAGGCCTTATGATGATGATGGAGATGAAAATAGGAGATATGGTATCACGCCAGGAAGTCACCTCCATCAAAACCAATGTCAATGTAGACGGCAAATACTTCCGCATCCCTGATAACATCACCTTCAATGAGATACCGGGATTTTGAACGGTTACAATTCAATACGTAAAATCCATGAACCGCATAAAACACCTAAAGGGGAGCCTGGCTCTGACAGTTCTCAATCTGGTTCTGTTCTTCCCAATCACAGCCACTCCCCTTTCTTCTGATATCAGCGAAACGGCTCAGATCGGAAGGAAAGGGGGATCCATCATGATTGAAGATCCCAAAACCGGAATGTCAGTCGGCCTTTCTGTCCCGGAAGGGGCGCTGACGGAAAACACGGATTTAACTCTCGTTATCCACGGTGCAAAACAACCTGGTGTGCTGGCAAAATGCAATATAAACGGAATATCATTGCTTCCCGAATCGCTTCTTTTCCAGGAAAAGGTCCGGCTTGAGGTTTATAATCCTCCCCCTGAGATGGAGGTTACGCAGCTGATGATATTGTATCGCGTCATTAACAGCCAGTTCATAATTCCACTTGGAAACATTGAGCATCATACCGACGAGGGATGGATCGCCGGCACTCTGTATTCAACAGGCCGGTTTAGCCTTGGCACCCCCAGCCCGGCAGAGATATCAGCACAGTGCAAGAGACTTGCAGCCTGGAATCCGGCAAGACCACTTGCTCTCTCCGGCGAAGATAAGGAGATTATGCTCCATTTGTCAGCGATTGATGAATCATATGACTTCTATGCTGCGGGAGGTCCGTCAGCTTTATACCCGGATGCATCCCCGGCAGCTGGTTTCAATATGGTCCCGGATGTGGCAGACTGCCTGCGGTGGCAGAAGGCATTGACACAGGTTGAGGCACACCTGACCTGGGTGGAACAGCATAAATGGACCGGCAATACCGAGGGCGAAAAGAGTGAACAGGCCAATGCAGAGAAAGCCCTTCAGGATGCCATTGACGACTATCTTGACAAAGCCCCGCCGGCTAACCTGTGCAGCAGTTATATCAAGGCTGCAGCAAAATACCTCGACTCAGCAAAGCGGCTGGGCATGGATACCGCCAATAACAGCCGGATTGCCCGACATTTCAGTGATCTGCTCGATAAATGCTCCTTCGTATTCTCTGTGGAGACCCGGGAGTGGATCAACCATCCTAAGGAGACTTATAAAGACGGCTCCTGGTTTGAGGAAAAGTCAAATATCTACACCACCATAAAGTGTTATACTCCCTGGAACGAGTTCATGGCAACGGGAACTCAGAAAATAAGAGGTGAGGGAAACCGATCGGTGTCGTATGAAATGCATTGGGTGGGTGATGAAAAGAATGAACACAATACGATCTCCGGAAACTGGAAGGTCGAGAAGATAGAGGGTGCCATACAGCAATATGTTGATGACCACAGTGAACAGACCATGCTGGCAAACATATCCATCTACTGGAAGAAAGACGTAACGACCCACGTATGGGGTAAAACACCCATGGGGACCTATGATGAAAGCGGAACAGATGACGGCACTTTGGTTGAGCACAAGAGTTACCCGCTGGAAAACGGTTATACAGAGACAATTGGCAATGCCAATGCAGGACTCAGCCTCAGGGTCTTCATCCTCAAAGCCCCGGGCGACGGAAGGGATGATCCGAATGACTGTTTTTAACTGCCGGCTAAATGGTTGTCAGTATGAAATCAATTAATAAAACCATACTTGCGGCATCCGTGGTTATGGCCGTATTTTGCCTCAACCTGTCAGCACAGGAAGGCAAGTGCCCGAATTTCAAAATAGGAGTGTACCTCAACAGTATTTTTGCTGCCGATACAACCGCTGGATATCTGAATGAAACTCAGAATAGGCATAACTCTGCATCGGAATGGAAAGACATCATTGAATCATATATCCTGGAAAAACTTAACGAAGCCGGATATGATGGTTTAGAATTCTTCATTGCAGATCCATCCTCGGGAGAAGAAATGGATCTGGAGTTCAGGTTCTCTCTTTATCCATGGTCTGTTGACGGAGAAGAGAAACTTCCCGGCTATGAGGTTAAATATGTTGATCCGGTTACCGGGTGGGAAGTAATAGAATACAGGGCGCCAGTCTACGAGGAGCAGACTGCTTTTCTCATGTTTAGTGCCCTTGTTGTATGCTCTCCCTGCATTCCGCTTATGACATATTTCATTTCAATCGAAAAAGCTGTCGGGACAGATATTTTTCAGCTGATCAAAGACCTTTTATTTTATTATAATTTTCCCCTCGATCTGAATATACAGAGATGGGAAGAAAAGCATCCTGCCCCTGCCCGGGGTCCGAAAATGGAAATAAGATACGAAAGGAAATTTCTTTCACTCCTTGACGAGGAGTCGAGAAAAACGGAAGTTTATATCAAAGTAAAGAATTGTCATGGGGTATATGTCTATCAAAAAGACCATGGCCAACCTGTCTATTTCCTGAAAGAAATTGAACGCCTGGAATACAAAGATGACCCCCGAAACAAATGCCAGGTTGGTATGGACTGGGGGATTTTCTCAACAGTATTTACCAATTCAGAGTATGAGGCAATAGGGCAATACAAGGTAATTAATGGCCTTGCACCATCAGTGGAAAAGCCTGTTTTCAAAACATGTGGAATTGGCAATAGTACTTTAATTGAGATGGAAGGTCAGATTGTTGTCCGTGGTCTGGAACTCCTCGTTGAACCCTGGCGCACAACCATCCATAACGGAGAGCAGACAAAAATATCCGTCGACCTTCATGAAATTGACCCTGATGGCTTTAAGTTCCCTGCTGTTGACCAGGAGGTTGAGATCAGGGTGACAGGCCTGGTTGACGGTGCTGTTTCCCCTGAAGGTAAGGTCACCACTGACGGGATGGGCGTCGCTTGGATTGACTACAAAGCAGGAAAGGAAGATAAGCAGATAAAGATCACTGCCACGTTCACTCCCCCGGGCTATTCCGAAAAAGTCACAGCAGATGCAACAATAACCGTAAAACCTCTTGAATACGATGCCACACTAACGCTGAATGGCAGCTACAGGAAAACTGAAGAGAGCCACTCCAAAACAAAAAACAGCTGGGGCGATAATGAAAACACTCTTGAAGCAGAAGAGTACCGGGAAGCCTCATTTTATATCCCACTTAAGATGGTGAATGCCTATGACGTTGAAGTGCAGAACCTGAGATATGAGTATTACCAGCCGCTCGACATAAACCTGTCAAACTTCAATGCATCCTTCAGGAGTACAGAGTACAGCTCCTCAATAGCCCCGGACCAGGGCTCAAAAACCACAATAATAAGAAAGAAAACGGCCTCTGACCGGAAGATTTCAATCAAAGAGATCTTGCTTCAGAACAATATTGTAATGACACTCGACCTGAAAACAGGTAAGGTCCTGAAGATCGACCTTGACGGCTTCCCGGTTGAGTTCACCTGGAATGAGACAATAGATATACACAAGGAAAGCTGGTGGCAGCCTCCTCCGCAACCGGGTCATGAGACAAAAGACGACAGGCAGTCATCAAAATCAGACGACAGCTTCCAGGTCGGCCCGGTAGAGGATCCTGTGCCGGACCCCACTATTAAAAACTCCACTGAGCAGATAATGAATTACCTGAAGGAAATGGGCATCACGCTGCCGGCAGAAGCGGAAGCCGCCGGCAAGGAGGAGGTACCCGGGATTGAGCCCGACCTGCTGGTGAAACATGGTGACGGCAAAACCTGGTTCGGGGGAGAAGGAAGTAAAATAATCAACAACTCAGAGGGGTCAACGGTTTACCGTGAAGAGTTCAGCTTCTCCTGGCAGGCAACACGCAAAAAGAAGCCCTTGTAGGATGAACCGCAAGATCTCAGTTTATACCCCTGAAGAGCCTTCCGGTAATTAGCATCAGCACCCTGAAAGGCAGCAGGCATCCTGCAAAATAGGAGAATCTCATCGTCCAGCGCGGGATGATCAAGCCTCTGCCTCTGAAAAGGCGGTCAAGCATATATGCCGCGGCCTTATCCGCCTCAATAACATTTGACCGTGCCAGAAAACCCTGCCGGCTGATGCGCTCCCTGACCTTGTGATTGGTGAGAACCGGGCCGGGCATGGCCACACTTATACTCACTCCCGTACCTCGCAGCTCCTGCCTGACGGCGAGGGAAAAATGATATATGTACGACTTGGTTGCGGAATATATGCTCTTGTACGCCATTGGCATAAAACCGCCAAAACTGCCGAGGTTAAGTATATAGGCCCTCTTCCTCTTCTTAAGCTCATCAATGAAAAGGTTTGTCATCAGGGTCGTGCACCTCATGTTCAGAAAGACGCTCTCCTCAATTGCATCATCACTGTACTCACCAATCTCTCCTCCGTGGCCGATACCGGCATTGTTTACCAGTATGTCCGCTTCAAGACCGTGCTCCCTGGCATAGGTGGCTATCTCTTCCGGCGCCTCCCTGCGCCTGAGATCGGTTTCGATGAAATGCACCGATATGTTACCCTGCTGTCTCAGGCTGTCTGACAGTTCGGACAGTCCCGTCCCCGGCAGCGAGACCAGCAGCAGATTGTGCCCCCGACGGGCAAGCTCTTCGGCGAACGCCCTGCCGAGGCCGGCACTGGCACCCGTGACAATCGCATAATATGAACCCGGCCCGCTCAATCGGTGTCCCCTCTCTCTTTAAGCCACTCCACAGTCAGCATTGCACCCTCCCTGAAGGGTGTGATCCGGTAGCCCAGCTCCCTCTCTGCCCTGGCGCTGCTCAGGCTCCAATGATTAAGATATTTCTTCACCCATGCGGCCGTTAACAGCGGCGGCCATCCTGTCAGCGGCGCCTGCCACTCCATCACCCCGGCAATGGCAGCCATAAGCCATACCGGGAAAGGAATGAGCAGCCTCTTTTTTCCTGTCACCTCAGCAAGCGTATCGAAGAACTGGTTGAAGGTCAGGTTCTCTCCTCCAAGGGCATAACGCTTACCAGGCCGTCCATGCTTCGCGGCCAGTATGATGCCATTTACCACATCATCAACCAGCACATAGTTCCCAACACAGCTCCCGTCGCCAGGCAGGATACGCCATCTGCCCCGGCTGTAGAGCCTCATCATTTTCGTTATGGAATTGCTTTCATTGACCGGTCCCGGACCGTAAACACGCGGGGGATTGACAATCACAGTTTCAAGACCCTCTCTGTTAAAGGACCTGACAAGCTCTTCAGCCCTGGCCTTGGTCTCCTCATACTCATTGAACCAGGGAACGGTACGAGGATAATCCTCATCAATGGGTTCAACACCGGGCGACGGCCCGATCACCGCCGCGGACGACACAAAGACAAAACGCCTCACTCCTGCCCCGAGAGAAGCCTTCAGCAGGTTTTCTGTTCCGGCGACATTTACCCTGTAGGGTATACTTTTATCTTTAGACCACGGCTTGGCATATGCGGCAAGATGATAGACAGTCTCGCATCCTGCCACCCCCTCCTGTAGTGCGGATATATTATCAAGGTCGCCCGTAACTGCCTTGGCGCCTGACAGATGTGACAACGAAGAAAACTTATCCGGGGAGCGGACAAGACAACTGATCCTCTGTCCTTCGGCATTGAGGCGCTCAGCCAGTTTTAGGCCGATAAACCCGTTGGCACCTGTCAGAAAACAGTTCATGGAGTATCAAATATTCCATAAACTTACATAAAATCAGATGATTTTACACGGGTAAATAAAAAACCATTACTAACACCCGCGCTACTTCCTCTCTTCATCAGCATAGAGCCCCTCTCTTGACAGCAGGTGGTCAAGGTTGGAGAGTCCGTAAACAATCACCGCCGTGACCACGGAGGTGTGCTCCTGATATTCCGCAATGCTCTTGTCATATGTGTCGCGCTCGGTGTGCCATATCTCCCCGTAATTGAAGTTGTAGCCCTTCACGTCAGGCTCATCAAACCACAGCGTCGGAACACCGTTCATGGCAAAGTAAGCATGATCTGAACCCCTGGCGGATTTGGGCCTTGGCCGCGGCTCTTCAGTGCGCTTCTTAAGCGTGAATGGGAAATCAGGATTAATGCTGTTCAGACTTTTCGTCATTCTCCCGAAATCATCATACATCGCCTCCGGAACAGTTATACCCATGATGGGTGTCGGTCCTCCGTCGCGATTGAAATAGGCTGATATCTTCGGCATTTTGTCAGGGTTACTTTCCACCCAGTGCTTCGATCCCAGCAGCCCGAACTCCTCCCCTGCCCAGAGGCATGCGAGGATAGTACGCTCAGGCTTGCCACCGGCCTCCTTTATCAGCCTTGCCACCTCCATCGTCGGACTCAGTCCTGACCCGTCGTCCACTCCACCCGTAGCCACATCGAAGGCATCAAGATGACCTCCGAGCATAACGTACTCATCGGGGTACTTGCTGCCTTTTATGACGCCGATCACGTTGTGGTATTTCACCGGTCCCGGCTTGAAATGGTTGCGAATGTCAAACTCCAGCAGGAAATACTGCCTCTCCCTGGCCATCTCCGCAATAACTTCATACTGATCCTCGTCAAGCTTTATGTCACAGACCGTGGGCAGGGTCTCAAAAGTCATCCTGTCAATATTCTTCCTGTCATACAGCGCCCTTATAGGCACCTCCGACGACTGTATCACCCCGAGTATTCCTGCCTCGCACATCTCACGGTAGAAGAGTGCCGGCTCCTCCTTTAGCTTATGGAGCTCCTTTGGAGGATCGGTCCTGTTCATCATGTTCTCACGCATGATGCCACGGTTAATCTGAGCTACCGAGTCATTGTATGCAATGATCCGTGCCCTGGCCGAGTCGGCTGAAGGAGACCAGTCAACCGGCCATCCGTTATTCTTGCCGCCTATCAGAACCCATGCACCCTTGAGGGCTCCCTTCATACGGTCAAACTCCTCCTTGCTCTTCGGCTCAGGGAGAACATGCCCGCGCTGGACACCCTTTGTGCCTGCCGTATATGATGGAGTTGCAAAATGCAGTATCATCCCGTTGTCAGAAAGCATCCTGCCGAACCAGGGACCACGGTTAAAGCCTACCGGTACCGTGCCTGCCTCATCCATTATCACCTCCATACCCCACATTCTGAATTGCGATGCACACCATTCGGCTGCATTCTCATAGGCATCAGACCCTACCAGCCTGCCCCCGAACCGGTTGGAAACGATATCAAGATGATCCATGGTCTGGTTGTCTGTCGTGCCGATCTCAATGATCCGGTCAATAACCTTGCCGTGCTGTGCACTGAGGCTGCAGATGATAACAAAAAGCATCAGCGATGTGAAAATGTGTTTCATCGTTTGTTGATTTATTGATTTGGCAAGCTAACAATAAAGCATGAAAATCCTGCCCGGAGGCTGCCGCCCGGCATACTATTTAAATAATTTTAACCTAACCATGCAACGCTTAATTTTATTAAATTTCCTCCTTAAACAAGGGAGGCAGCCCTCTTTTAAGTCTGCCTGAAGGAAATCAGGATTGCAGATTCAAGTACCGGATGATATTATACCTCACATAAAATCTTCACCTATGGCAAAGGTTGTCGTTTTGGGCGCAGGCATCTCAGGACATACTGCCGCAGCGCATCTGCGCAGGAAGCTGGGCCGTGCGCATAATGTTACCATGGTCAGTCCTTCGCAGTACTGGCAATGGATCCCTTCAAATATCTGGGTGGGAGTCGGCAAGATGAGCGTTGACCAGGTCCGCTTCAAACTTAGACCCCTGTACAAACGGTGGGGAATACAGTTCGAACAGGCCCGGGCTTTGGAGTTGCACCCGGAAGGCAATGAAGCCGGTGACACTGCCTTTGTGACCATTGAATACACCGATCCGGCACGTAAAGGGGAGAAGGCAGAGATTGAATACGACTATCTTGTCAATGCCACCGGACCAAAACTCAACTTTGAAGCCACGGAAGGACTCGGACCGGGCAAATTCACACATTCAGTCTGTTCCTGTGATCATGCCGAAGAGACATGGAAAGCCCTGCAGGAATGCTTTGACCGGATGAAGAATGGCGAGAAGCTTACCTTACTCTTTGGCACGGGTCACCCTGCGGCCACCTGCCAGGGTGCTGCCTTTGAATATGCCCTCAATGTGGCATACGAGATCAGGCAGCGCAAACTGCTCGACAGGGCGGAGATGATATGGCTCACCAACGAGTATGAACTGGGCGACTTCGGCATGGGAGGTGCATTTATAAAACGGGGCGGCTACATCACCTCAACGAAGGTCTTCTCTGAATCAGTACTCGCCGAGTACGGCATCAGGTGGATCAAGCGCGCCGGCGTGACAAAAGTTGAAAAGGGAGTGGTACACTATGAGACCCTCGACGGAACAAAAGGCACCCAGAGGTTCGACTTTGCAATGCTGATACCTGCCTTCTCCGGCGTCGGCATGAAAGCATACAACAGGCAGGGTGAAGATATCAGCAGCGACCTTTTCGCTCCGAGCGGCTTCATGAAAGTCGATGCCGACTATTCATCCAAACCCTTCGAGGAGTGGGGCATAGAGGACTGGCCGTCAGTCTATCAGAATCCGGTTTACAAAAACCACTTCGCCCCGGGCATTGCCTTCGCCCCCCCACACCAGATATCCAAGCCGATGAAGAGCCCCGGCGGACTGCTCATCACCCCGGCCCCGCCACGCACGGGGATGCCGTCAGGTGTGACAGGCAAGATTATTGCACTGAACCTCGCTGACCTGATCAATAAGGGACGCACCGATTTCAGACACAAAGCTTCCATGGGCAAAATGGGAGCCGCATGCATAGTCTCGGCAGGATTCAGCATGCGAAAGGGTCAGGCTGCGACCATGACTGTCTTTCCCATCGTTCCCGACTGGGAAAAATACCCGGAGTGGGGACGGGACCTGAGCTATACCGTTGGTGAGATAGGACTTGCAGGACACTGGATCAAGGTGCTGCTCCACTACCTCTTCCTACACAAGGCGAAGGGATATCCTTTCTGGTGGCTGCTGCCTGAATAGTAAGAAATGTCGGATTGTAAAAGCAAAAGTTATGGCAAGAAATATTGTACGCGGATTTAACGAGGAGGCCTACCCTCCCATCCCGACCAGGGCGACGAAATTCTGGAGACGCAGTATCCTGAAACAGGTTATCATGTTTTTCGTGCTTAACCTCCGGATCATGCGCATAATAGTCGGCGGTCACTCCTGACAATACACACCTGCCGAACTTTCACATTTGATTCCCTTACTCCCCCTCCCCGGAAGGCGGTTGAGGAGCACAAAAATTTCGCCCTGTGACCTTCGGCTTTCTGTTTCTGCTTGCGGCTTTTTGCTTTCTGCTTTCGGCTTTTGAACTTGGACTTTCTGCTTTCGGCTGTTGACCTTAAAGCAAGGCTGCCAGCTTTGCTGCCAGTATCGCCACTCCCCTGCCAGCCCCTTCTGCAATGGTGTCAATCTTGTGATGCGTGTACACGGGCACCGGCTTCGGATCAATAATGAACACCGGGGTGGATATGGGCACATGATGTATCAGCCCGGCTGCCGGATAGACATTCAGAGAAGTACCTATGACCGCAAATATGTCAGCATGTGAGGCTGTCTCTGCCGCTTCCGTCATGGCCGGCACGGCCTCGCCGAACCATACTATGTTCGGACGCAGCGGCGTTCCGTCTGAAGCCTTCTCTCCAGGGGCAATATCGCGGTAGCCAATATCGATGACAAGGTTGAGGTCGCTGCTGCTGCGCGCCTGTGTGAGCTGCCCGTGCAGATGAAGCACCCTGGTGCTGCCGGCTCTCTCGTGAAGATTGTCGACATTCTGTGTAATGATCTGCACGTCGAAATTCTCCTCCAGGGATGCCAGCCCTGTATGACCGGCATTGGGTTGTGCGCCCTCCAGCTGCCGGCGACGCTCATTGTAGAACCTCTGCACCAGTGCGGGATTGCGGTACCATCCCTCAATGGAGGCTACCTCCTCCACCCGGTACTGCTCCCATAGGCCCCCGCTGTCGCGAAAGGTCTTTATTCCGCTCTCGGCACTCATGCCGGCGCCGGTAAGCACAACAAGCTTCTTCATCCCTCTATCTGATTCATTCCATCGTTCAAGGTAAACCTGTAACCAGTTTCATGTCAAATCCTTATCTGCTCCTTAGTTGGCCAGGTCTTATGTCATGAATATAAGAAAAAAGAGTATAAATGGTTCCTTGAAATTCACATCCGGCTACGTGATATAAATACAGCCTGTTTACCTTATCATCTTGCCGGCATCATATGTAAGAGGCCTCGTCCCCTCTGACCATGAGTCAACCCTGATAATTTCGTACCTTGCATCAGCGAAAGGATATGAGGTCATTGATCATCATATTATTGTTCCTCACAGGGACGGCTCTGTGCCAGAAAAAGGATGGCTATGATGCTGCCCGGCAGCGTATGGTAGAACAGCAGATCGTTGCCAGGGGCATCAGTGACTACGCCACCCTGCAGGCAATGCGCAAGGTGCCGCGCCATCTGTTTGTCCCGCCGGCACTTGAAGGGCAAGCCTACAGCGACTGGCCCCTGCCCATCGGCTATAACCAGACCATCTCACAGCCCTTCATCGTGGCATATATGACCGAACTGTCACGACCGGCGAAAAACAAGAGGGCGCTGGAGATAGGCACCGGATCGGGTTACCAGGCCGCAGTGCTGGCGGAGATCGTTGATACAGTTTATACAATCGAAATCGTGCCCGGGCTGGCACGCGAGTCGGCTGCACGACTGAAGGTGCTGGGCTATGAGAATATCATTGTGAGGTACGGCGACGGCTACAAGGGATGGCCTGAACATGCCCCGTTTGACATTATCATGGTCACGGCAGCAGCCGATCACATACCTCAGCCCCTCAAGGATCAGCTGGCCGAGGGTGGCCGCCTGGTAATGCCCGTGGGCAATCCTGCCACTGTACAGGAACTGATCGTACTGACCAAACGCAAGGGTAGGATAACAGAGCAGCGGCTGGAGCCGGTGCGCTTCGTGCCCCTGAAAAGACTCAGGGAAAAATAGTCCTGCGAAACAGAAAACTGCATTTT
>CAYPKP010000021.1:0-9003 GCA_964411345.1 uncultured Rikenella sp.
CAATAGTTCACTTCTCTAACTGGTCCAACTTCTACGGGCTGCTCCATTACTTGAATGACTTCATCAAGAATGCTCCCGGCGTCGCTTTCAAGAAGGATTCCGACCTTAATCATCTCATGGGTCAGGCATACGGTATCCGTGCTCACATTTACTACACCATGGTGCGTGCCTGGGGTGATGTGCCAATCGCCACGGAGCCCCTGCTCGAGGTTGACCTCGAGAAGCTGAAGAAAAAGCGTGCTCCCAAGAGCGAGGTTATGCAGCTGATCAAGAGTGACATTGCCAAATCGCTTGAATACTTCGGCACCGACAACAGTCTCTGGCTCAACAAGACCGTATACTGGTCCAGGGGAGCTACCCTTGCACTTAAGGGTGACGTGTACCTCTGGTCAGGCAAGGTGCTGGGCGGCGGTACTGCCGATTTCACAGAGGCAAAGACGGCCCTTCAGGATGTTGCCGGCTTCGAGCTCGTCAGCTATGACAAACTCTGGGGTCAGAGCAACGAAAACAACAAGGAGTTTATCTTCGCTTTCGACTATCAGCAGGATCAGTCGGGCAACTTTTACAATGTCTTCACCGGCAGGGCTGTTGACATCCGGACCATGTACGATGATCAGGGCAACTCAATGTCGGGATTCGTCATCAACGGCGCAAGCAGGTACGGTCCTACCGACAAGGTGTTGCTGCTTATTGACGACCTGAATGATGCCAGGAGGAACACTTTCCTGCGCCTCTACTCTGACGGTGCCGTTCATATTCCCTACGTGGCTGCGGAAGCAAGCTACCAGGGCGCAGTCATGAACAAGTTCCTGGGTATTGTGGATTCCGACGGATCAAGGAAAGATTACAACAACGTGCCTCTATACCGTTATGCCGACGTTCTGCTTATGCTGGCCGAGGCAAAGAACAACCTTACGGAAGATCCCTCCGCTGAGATCAATATGGTCAGGGAGAGGGCTTACGGAGCCAGTTACGGCGGAGCATACATCTATGTCAATGGCAGCCAGGCAGTCAATGCAAAGGCCATACTTGACGAAAGACTGAAGGAGTTCATTGGCGAAGGCAAGAGATGGTGGGACCTGGTAAGGGCAGGAGGCACCTATGTCTTTGATGAGATTGCTACTCTCGATCCTTCAGAAGCATACAAGATCTATTACTCCATCTCCCAGAGCATGCTGGCAAATGACGATCAGCTCGAGCAGACGGAAGGATATAATTAGAAGATGTGTTTTGAAACTGGCGTTTAGGGTGACAGGTATTTATCCCGGCTGCAAGTGGCCGGGATAATACCTGTTTTGTATTTTTATTGTATTATTATCTAAAATTGCGCCGATGAGACTTTTAATGGTATTTTTAGCCGTCGTGCTGATGGCTGCAAGGTGTGACAGGAACCCGGAGGGTGATTCAGGCTGGAACATAGGGGAACCTGAAATGTCCGTCAAAACTGAACCCCTGTTTCCCGAAAGGGAAGAGAATGACCTTGTGACCATACGGTTCAGTGCTGAAGGATCTGATGAGCCGCTCTCACTTGAGAAAATTGAGGTCAGGTTTTCGGACAACAGTGCGGTCGCCTCACTGGCAGCCATATCAGCCTGGTATACCGGGGTAGTTCCCGGCGTTCCGCAGCGCACGCTGATGGCAACTCAGACGAGTCCCGGAAAAAAGTGCAATCTAAAGGGTGATGTCACCCTTGGCTCAGGAAAAAACTCTTTCGTGCTCTCATTTGATGCCAGTGATGATGCCGATCTGACCGGCACCTTAAAGGTGGAGTCAGTTACTCTCTCCTTCAGCGATAATGCCAGTCGTGAGATCATCCCCTCACCCGATGACCCTGTCATCAGGTTCGGGAAGGTGCTGAGGGCTGCAGGCCAGGACGGCGTGGACACATACCGTATCCCCGGCCTTGTCACAACCAACGAGGGCACCCTCATAGCTGTCTATGACAACAGGTACAACAACAGCAAGGACCTGCAGGAGGACATTGATATCGGCATGAGCCGGAGCACCGACGGCGGACAGACATGGGAACCGATGAAGGTGATAATTGACATGGGAGAATACGGAGGACTGCCCGAACAGCTTAACGGCGCCGGGGATCCGTGTGTGCTCTATGACCGGGTAAACGGCAATCTCTGGGTGGCAGCTCTATGGATGAGCGGCTCTGCACCTGACAAGATGCTCTGGTGGGCATCGCAGCCGGGCATGACACCGCAGGAGACGGGCCAGTTCATAGTAGTGAAGAGCAGTGATGACGGGCTCACATGGTCAGAACCTGTCAATATCACAGAGCAGATTAAGGATTCTTCATGGCAGCTGCTGCTTCAGGGTCCGGGACGAGGCATTACAATGAGTGACGGCACACTGGTTTTCCCGGCACAGTTCAAGTCTGACATAGGGGAAAAAGCGCTGGACGGAGGGCAGTATACCTGCCACTCAACCATCGTTTACAGTCGTGACGGGGGAGAGACATGGAAGATCGGGACAGGAGCAAAGTCAAACACCACTGAAGCCCAGGTGGCAGAACTCTCTGACGGCAGCCTCATGCTCAACATGCGTGACGACCGGAACCGCACGGACAAGACTGAAACCAACGGCCGGGCCGTGGCAGTGACTTCTGACCTGGGAGCAACCTGGTCTGTTCATCCCTCGTCCAATTCACTCCTGCCGGAACCTAACTGCATGGCAAGTCTGATAGCTGCTGATATTACTGTTGACGGGCAGGTTAAAAGAGTTCTCTTCTTTTCCAATCCTGACGACAAAAGCAAGAGAACAAACATGACCGTAAAGGCAAGCCTCGACGAAGGATTAACATGGCCGGAGGATCTGCAGACAGAGCTGTTTGCACCGGCAGGGTATGGCTATTCCTGTCTTACCATGGTGGACGACAGTCATGTAGGGATACTCTATGAAGGAGTTAAAGAGCTCTATTTCCAAAAGATAAAGGTGGAGGACCTCTTGGGAAACAATTAATGTCAATACAATTGAAATATGACCATAGATAAAATAGAAGGCCTTGTTGCTGCGCCTTTCACACCGATGCATCCGGACGGAGAGATCAACCCCGGGCTGATTGCCGGATATCACGCCATGCTCACCGCCAACGGCGTGGTGGGAGCCTTCATCAACGGTTCCACCGGCGAGGGAGTGTCAACCACATTGCGGGAAAAGCTGGTGGTGTCGGAGGCATGGGCCGGAGCCAACGCCGCCGGAGGGATAAAGGTTATAAACCATCTTGGCGGCACCTGCTACAAGGAGTGCATTGAGCTTGCAAAAGAGTCTGAAAAGATGGGCCTCTATGCCGTGGCACTGACCTCACCCTCGTACTTCAAGCCTGCAAACGTAAAGATGCTGGCGGAGTACTTCATCAGGGTGGCATCGTCAGTGCCTGAGATGCCGGTTTATTATTACCATATTCCGGTGCTGACAGGAGGCCACTTCAATATGATAGATTTTGTCCGTGAAGTTGCGCCCAGGGTGCCGAACTTTGCCGGCATCAAATTTACACATGAGGACTTCATGGATTTCCTGAGCTGTCTTAATTATGAGGGTGGTAAATATGACATGCTGTGGGGCCGTGATGAGAATTTTCTCTCCGCCCTGGTACTGGGTGCCCGCGGTGCGGTAGGAAGTACATACAACTATGCTGCCCCGCTCTATCATAAAATGATGAATGCCTTTGACCGGAACGACCTGGAGCAGGCACGTGCTCTGCAGCAGAAATCAATAGAAATGATCACTCTTCTTGGCAAATACGGAGGTATAGCCACCGGAAAAGCCTACATGAGGTTCATAGGCCTGGAATGCGGTGAGTTCCGCCTGCCTGTGAGAAATATGAGCCGCTCAGATTATGACAGATTCGAGAGCGATGTGAAGAGCCTCGGAATGGATGAACTGTTCTCAAAACTGGCCTGATCCGTGGTGAGAAAATGTAACCTGTACAGTCTTTCATTCCTGGCATTTGCTGTAATTTTAACCTTTAATCACTGTTCGAGGATGAATATTGAGTGGTCAGAACTGCCACCGCTGCCGCCACCGGCTCCGGGCACCATCCAACCCGGAGTGGCCGGGCCATTTGCCGGGATCCATGGCAAGACTCTTATCATTGCAGGCGGAGCCAACTTCCATGACACCATGCCGTGGCACGGCGGAAAAAAATATTATCATGATGATATCTACGCTCTCACTCTTCCTGTCAACGGAGGCCCGTGGAAGAGTCTCCACGGAGAGTTCTCATTGCCTGTTCCTGTTGCCTACGGAGCTTCAGCATCAGTCGGTGCCGGCCTGGTATGCATGGGAGGAGAGACGGAGCAGGGGTTGACGGATGCGGCTTATATAATATCAGTGGCAGGGGAGCGGTTGATCGTCACTCCGCTGCCGCCCTTGCCGGCGCCTCTCTCAAATGCTTCCTCGGTGGCAGTGGGACCGAAGGTTTATCTTGCCGGTGGACTTACACCGGAAGGATCCTCATATGCCCTCTGGTGCCTGGATACAGAAGAACTGGCTGCGGGATGGCAGAGACTTGCAGATATGCCGTTGCCGCTCGTCAACAGTGTAATGGCAGCAACCGGCGGAGAACAGCCCGTGCTGTGGATGCTCGGGGGCAGAACAAGAGGAGCGGATGAAGACACGTCACTTATCCGTTCAGAGGTGATCAGCTATTCAGTGGGTGAGGATAAATGGCAGGCAAGGGGAGATCTGTCTGATGGACACCAGGCCATCAGGCTGGCGGCAGGAACCGGGGCAGCGCTGGATGACAGGCACATTGCCATTTTCGGCGGAAATGACGGAGCGGTATATAACAGGGTGGAAAAAATCCTGTCGAAGATGTCACGCGTTACCGATACAGTCCTGCTGGCTGATATGAGAAAAGAGTATGTCAGCCTTCAGGAGGGCCATCCGGGCTTTTCGCGTGCTGTCATTCTCCTGGATACTGAGACGGGCACATTTCGTAAGGCAGGCGAGATCCCCGGTCCGGCACAGGTGACCACCACTGCCGTATCCACCCCCTTCGGGATAATCATCCCCTCCGGTGAAATCAGGCCGGGAGTGCGGACTGATGCAATCAGGATGGCAGCGTTTAGATGACTGGCAATGATAGAGAATGATCTTGTTGAAGTTGCGGAGAGGTACAGGAGAAATCTGCTGGATGATGTGATACCTTTCTGGATGAACCACTCTCCCGACCTTGAGAAGGGAGGATACTTCACCTGCCTCGACCGCCGCGGGAAGGTTTATGACACCGATAAGTTCGTCTGGCTCCAGGGGCGTGAGGTTTGGGTGTTCAGCCATTTGTACAATAGACTCGAGAAGAGGCAGGAGTGGCTTGACATGGCACTCCATGGAGCAGAATTCCTCGAGAAATACGGGCAGGATCCGGAGGGTAACTTTTATTTTTCGCTTACCAGGGAGGGCAGGCCGCTGGTTCAGCCTTACAACATCTTCTCCGACTGCTTTGCGGCAATGGCATTCGGTGAGCTGGCCAAAGCCACAGGGATTGCCCGGTATGGCGACATTGCCCTCAAAACATTCAACAATATCCTGAGACGGTCTGACAATCCAAAGAGCCACTGGTCAAAGGCTTATCCCGGTACACGGCCGCTGAAAGGCTTCTCCCTGCCTATGATCCTCAGTAACCTTGCAAAGGTGATAGAACATCTGCTGGATGACTCCGTGGTCGAGAAGATCACCACCGACTGCATCCATGAGGTAATGGATGTTTTCTACAACACCGAACACGGGATTATTCTTGAGAATGTGACTCCCGATGGCCAATTCTCCGACAGTTTTGAAGGCCGGCTTCTCAATCCCGGCCATGCCATTGAGGCTATGTGGTTCATGATGGACCTGGCGGCTGGCAGGGACGATATGAAGCTGGCCGGGAGGGCCATGGAGATCACGATTTCAACGCTGGAAAGAGGATGGGATGAAGAGTACGGAGGCATCTTTTACTTCCTGGATGTTCTGGGCCACCCTCCCCAACAGCTCGAGTGGGACCAGAAACTCTGGTGGGTGCATGTCGAGACACTTATTTCGCTGGCAAAGGGATACAGGCTGACCGGTGACAGGAGATGCCTCGACTGGTTTGAAAAGGTTGATGCCTATACATGGAGCCATTTTCCTGATCCTGAACATGGTGAATGGTACGGTTATCTTAACCGCAGGGGTGAGGTGCTCCTTCCTCTCAAGGGAGGCAAATGGAAAGGATGTTTTCATGTCCCCCGCGGACTCCTTCAGGTCTACGCATCCCTGAACGATTAGCAGGGAGAGGTGTTATATTTGCAGCAAATGTAAATATGCATCATGGACCTTTCACTTCGCGATACCTTCATATCATTATGGGAGAAGTATTTCGGCAACGCTGAGCTGCCGGTTACATTTTACTATACATATGCCGACGGCAGGGCATCCTGGGCTGACAAACCCCGGGGATGGAGCTGCATTATCTGCGAGCTGGCCAGGGTCAGGAAAGGCCGGAGCCTGGTCTACAATGCCGAGAGGGTCACCTGTGGCGGCGGAAGGAGGTATCTTGGATTCACTGATAAGATGAGGCCCGGATTTGAATATTTCCTATCATGCGGAAATGAAAAGACGGAAGGCGAAAGATACCTCCAGACCCCCGAACTGGTGAAGGAGTTCATGAAATCACAGAAGATACTGCCGGTTTCGGGAATGAACCTGGTCTTTAAGAGGTGGGATATGCTGGAAGAGGCTGATCATCCCGATGTGGTGATCTTCTTCGCAAAGCCCGATGTGCTGTCTGGGCTTTTCACACTCGCAAACTTCAACCAGTCGGACCCCAACGGCACCTACACACCCTTCGGCTCGGGATGTGCCTCCATCATACACCATCCCTATCTTGAGAGTCTGTCCGACAAACCGAGGGCGGTGATCGGTATGTTCGATCCCTCGGCCCGCAAATGTGTGCCTGAAGATGAGCTGACCTTTGCCATCCCGATGAAGCGGTTTGAAAAGATGATCGGTTACATGGAGGAGAGCTTTCTCATAACCGACACCTGGTCAACCATCCGGAAAAGAATGAAATAAAAGTATCGGCATCCTTCTGCCGTCGCCACCTGCCCGCCTGCCCGGCTTCCGGCTTGATATCCCTCAGCTGATCGCCGTGTGCAGACCGGCTGTTGCCTCCCTGTCACTCCGTTATTTGTCCTTACTTTAAATCTGATCTCCCATTTTCCTCTGTGTGGCATCTCTCCGGGCAAGTTGCCTCCCTGCCACACCTCTGCCTGCTGCTTTTATTTGTCTCTGAGGCTGGCAAATGCTCGATCTATTCCGGCCTGCAGGCCGTAAGTTTAAGCAGATGAGCATAATAGCTAATAGACTAAAAAAATAGTCAAAAAAATCACAAAAATAGTTGTATGACTAAAAGAATAGTCATATATTTGCAGTGAAGGATTGACAGAACAGATATGAAAACAATGCAACTGACAAGGGCTGAAGAGCAGGTGATGCAGATCCTGTGGGATCTCGGGGAGGGACTGGTAAAGGATATACGTGAGCGTTTTGACAACCCGAGGCCTGCGAGGAACACGGTGTCAACAGTGGTCAGGATTCTTGAGAAGAAGGGATATGTTGACCACAAGTCCTTTGGGAACGTACATCTTTATTATCCGGTCGTTTCCAGGGAGGAGTATTCACGGCACCAGCTCTTTGGTCTGCTCGAAAGTTATTTTGACAACTCGTTCCCTGCCATGGCATCATTCTTTGCACGTGAAAAGGATCTTTCCGCTGCAGAGATGGAGGAGCTGATCAATGAAACCAGAAAGGAATTGTCAGCCAACAAAGAGCAGAATTAATGGAAACGATGGGTTTATACCTGCTCAGGTCGGCAGTCTGGATAACCGGTTTTGCGCTGGTCTATTTCCTCTTTCTCAGGAATGAGAGGTTTTTTCTTCTGAACAGGATCTACCTTGTCGCCGGGATCCTTGCATCTGCAATCCTTCCACTGGTTACTGTCAGGTATGTTGTAGAAGTACCTGTCATGCAGGCCGGTGCGACTGTCGGTCCTGTCACGCTGTCGTTGCAGGACGAAGGCGTCTGGCAGCAAGTCATGGCTCTGGTTCTGAGTGTTGTCTGGCTGACCGGGATTGCAATAATCGTATCCCGTTACGTGGCACAGGTTATTCCCGTGCTGCGGGCAGCCGGAAGGGCGGAGCGGAAACCGGGCTATCCTGTAAAGGTGATCCGGTCATCTGAATTCCCCGGTTCATTTTCATTATTCTCCCTTGTCGTTGTCAATCCTTCCGTTTCAGAGACCGAGACCAGGGAGATAATGAACCACGAGCTGGTACATATCAGACAGATGCACTGGTTTGACCTGCTGCTTTCATCCCTGGTATGTGCAGTCCAGTGGTTCAATCCTGTTGCCTGGATCTACTCCGGGTTTATCAGGCAGAACCATGAGTATTTGGCCGATGAGGAGGCGCTGCAGCGTACCTCCGACCCGGCGGTCTACAGGGCTGTACTACTGAACCAGATCGCAGGCTCACCGGTCATCGATCTTGGAAGCTTTTTCAGTTACTCATTTAACAAAAAACGATTTATCATGATGAAAAATAAAGTCAGTTCACCCTACAGGAAGCTGCGGCTGTTCCTGATCGTGCCGGTAGCCGCGCTGCTGCTCTATGCTTTTGCGAAACCGGAATACAGGATCGTGAACGGAGTGGCAGACAAACCTGTTGCAGCCGTCGTTGCTTCTGAAATTGAGAAGAGTGTAATTGGTGTGGTCAGGGATGAGAGAGGTAATCCGCTCGAAGGGGCCGTTATAGTGATAAAGGGGACTACAGTCGGTACAACCAGTGATGCGGCAGGTCGTTTTGCCCTGGAGGATGTCCCGGACGATGCCGTCCTGGTGATCTCTTATGTCGGGTTCACAACAAAAGTCTATTCGGTGAAAGCCGGAGGCCGGAATCCTGTTGTTTCGATGCAACGGAGCACGGTGGTGACCGATACGGTAAATATTGGTCCCGTGCCGCCGCCACCGCCACC
>CAYPKP010000021.1:9103-47750 GCA_964411345.1 uncultured Rikenella sp.
CCCCGTCAGCCCAGGCGCCGTCATCAGGAGCAGGAATTCCGCCTCCTCCGCCACCGCCCCCCCCGTCCGGAGCTGGAACTCCGCCTCCTCCGCCACCGCCGACAGCAAAGGACAAGATCAGGATTGTTGACGGAACCGTTTCAGGCGAAACAAATGCATTGATAGTCATTGACGGAGAAATCGTCAGCAATAAATCACTTTCGGAAGTGGATCCTGAGGAGATAGAATTTATCAGTGTGCTTAAGGGAGAAATGGCAGTCCTGAAGTATGGAAGAAAGGCCCGAGATGGCGTGATAGAGATCACTACCAGAAGCAGTGCTCCTGATGCTGCCCGGAGCGGGGAGGAGTTAATAGTGCCCGGACAGCAGAAAGGGCAGAATGATGAAGTCTTTGTCGTTGTTGAGGAGATGCCTCAGTTCCCGGGAGGGGAGGAGGCCATGATTTCATGGATTGCTCAGAATATCAGGTATCCTGAACAGGCAAAGATTGACGGTATAAGAGGAGTTGTTGTCGTCACCTTTGTTGTCGGCAAAACCGGAAGGGTGGATGATGTGAAGGTGGCAAGATCAGTTCATTCCCTGCTGGATGCCGAGGCTGTCAGGGTTATCGGGGAGATGCCCGAGTGGAAGCCAGGCACCCAGAGAGGGAAGGCGGTGGATGTGAAGTATACCGTACCTGTTAAATTCGACCCCGATGTCAGACTGAAGGTGGATAAACTGTAAGCTTCTCATTGATAAGTTGCAGTTGGAGAGGCTGTCCCGGAGAAAGATGAGACAGCCTCTCCTGTCTGTTCTCTTCGTAAATGCTGAAGAGGCTCTCCCGGCCGGCGCAGGAGAAGCAATACCGGAGATTGCTGCCTTTTCAGACAGGGGCCTAGCGTAATAAAAAATATGCCTCCGGATTTACTCCTTTACCTGATGTATAACCGTCTGCGGGAACGGGATCTCAATACCCTCCCTGTCAAAGGCAAACTTGAGTCTCTTGCGGAATTCGCCAGCAATCTCCCACTGCTTCAGGGGTTTGGTGTCTCCCAGTATCTTCACCACAATGGCAGAGTCGGCAAATTCATTCACCCTGAGAAACTGAGGCGGCGAGATGATGGAATCACTGAAGGCAGGATCAGCAGCCAATTCTCTTCCCGTTTCGTTGATGACCCTTATCAGATGATCAATATCAGTGCTGTAGCCTACACCCATGTCAATGTTGACCCTGGCAAAATCCTTTGAAAGATTGGATACTTTGGTGATCGAGCCGTGCGGTATATGATGTACGGTACCGTCCAGGTTGCGAAGGGTTGTTTTCCTCAGGCTTATATCCTCGACTGCACCGCTTAATCCTTCAATATCAACAACATCCCCGATGCGGTACTGATTCTCAAGCATCAGGAAGAGTCCTGTTATTATGTCCCGGATGAGGTACTGCCCGCCAAAACCAACCGCCAGTCCCACGATTCCGGCACCGGCAATGAGCGGTCCGATCTCGATTCCAAGTTCACCCAGGATCATCATCAGGGCCACAATAATGATAATAATATTCAAAGCGCCGGTGAAGATTCTGATCAGTGTATCCTCACGCTTCTGCTCTGCCTCCTGGGATGTATGCTCATCTGATTTGACTGAAGCCCTGACAGCCCTGACAATTAATCTTTTGAGCAATCTGTTGATCACCAGTGCCAGGATTGCGATAAGGACTATTCTTATACCATGACTGGTGAGCCACGGGATTATCTGTTCCGACCAGTTTTTGAATGTTTCTTCCATAATGTAAAAATTTATGCTGTAAAATATTTATCGATCAGATTATGGGCCGCAATTTAATAAAAACTAAGGTGTTATCCAAGCCCGCTGATGCTCTGCCCGTTGACCGGCCTGCAGGTGAAGAGCGGGGGAAGGTACCTCTTTTTGCTCAGAGTGATGAGAACTTAGTCTATAAAGATGTATTTTTGATCGACTCTTCAGATCAGAGCCGTCAGACAAATTTTATGGTCCTGTTAAACAGCGAAACCGGTAATTTTATCATAAGCAACGGCAGGAGATACTCCTACTTTGCGGGAAATAATTATCTGGGTCTTGCCGGTGATGCCCGCATTAAGACGGCAGTCATCAGGGCTGTTGAAAAATACGGGGTGAACTTCTCTGCATCCAGGCATACTACAGGGACCGCTGATATACATCTGGAGCTCGAGAGCGCTCTGGCCTCCTTCAAGGGCGTGGAAGATGCCGTTGTGTTTGCCTCGGGCTACCAGGGAAACAGCATACTCCTTGAGGTGCTGAAGGGCAGTTATTCTACGGTCTTCATCGACCAGTCGGCACATGCCAGCATACTTGCCGCCATCCCATCCAATGTATCCGGGGTGATCTTTTATGATCATTGCGATGCTGATCATCTTGATCAACTTCTTGAGAAGAGCGGGAGTACTGACCCGATGGTCATCACCGACGGCATTTTCCCGCTTACCGGTGAGATTGCCCCGCTTGACGCGATTTTTCCTGTGGTAAGGAAGCATCGCGGTATTCTGGTTGTTGACGATGCGCATGCCACCGGTGTTCTTGGTGACACGGGCAAGGGTACACCCGAGCATTTTGGCCTTTGCGGCGAGGAAGGAATATATCAGACCGAGACGATGAGCAAGGCTCTGGGCGGTTACGGTGGGTTCATATCGGGCAGCAGGACCCTCACTTCGCTGATCAGGGACCACTCAACCACCTACCAGGCGTCGACGGCCCTTCCGCCGCCAATAGTTGCAGCGGGAATAGCCTCACTGGGAATCCTGGGTGACAGTCCGGATCTCAGGCTTCGGCTCCTTGAGACGTCATTGTACCTCCGTAAGGAGATAGCAGGGATAGGGTACCGTACCACGGACTGCAGGACTCCGATAATACCTGTGATCTTTGACGCGCCTGAAAAGGCCAGGGATCTGTCACATTTCCTGGAGGAGCACGGAGTGATTGTGCCCTTTATGAATTATCCCGTGAGAAAAGAGATGCACCAGGTCAGAATAGCTGTCTCTGTCAGCCACACTGAAGAGCAGGTCAGCCAGTTACTGGAATTGTTAAAAAAATGGAAGACGAAAAATGAAAACAGCCAAGATCAAAAAAGTAGTTATTGAACCTCTTAACGTTCCTCTGGATGAGCCGTTTACTATAGCCATCGGAACCAAGTACAGCATTGAGAATGCCCTTGTGACTGTAGTGCTGGATAACGGTATTGAAGGTTACGGTGAGGCTGCGCCACTGGAGCCTATCAACGGCGAGAACCAGGAGACGGTCCTGGCCACGCTGAAGAGCTGTGTGGGTTTTCTGGAAGGGAAGGAGATAACTGGCTACAGAGCCATATCCGCCACCCTGAGGGGCGTTTTCTGGGCACAGGTCACTGCACGCTGCGCCATTGAGATGGCCCTGCTTGATGCCTATACAAAGATGATTGACATTCCGCTGTATCAGTTTTTCGGCGGTGCCGGCAACAGGGCTGAGACAGATTATACTATTGATATCGTACCGCCTGAGACGGCAAAAGCCAATGCCGCAAAGCTGGCAAGGGCCGGGTACACTGTTCTTAAGACCAAGGTAGGCAAGAAGCTGACAGATGATATAGACCGCCTGCTGGCTATCAGGGAGGGAGCCCCGGAATGCGGCCTCACCATTGACGCAAATCAGGGCTATTCACCCTGCGAGGCGGTACACTTCATAGAGGAGATGGGTAAGAATAACATCCGCCCCATACTGTTTGAACAGCCTGTCTCAAGATATGACCTGCACGGAATGAGATTTGTCAAGGATCATACGTCAATACCGATAGGCGCTGACGAATCGGTCTTCACAAGTGCCGACGCCATTAATGTGGTACGCACGGGATGTGCCGATTATATTAACATCAAGCTCATGAAGTCAGGCATCATTGAGGCGATGGATATTGCAGCCATTGCCCGCAGCGCAAACATTAAGCTGATGATTGGCTGCATGCTGGAGTCGAAACTGGCACTGGGCTGCTCCGTTCACTTCGCGGCTGGAATGGGTTGCTTCAGCCATATCGATCTCGATCCCCACATCGAACCTGACCTGGAGCCTTTCACGGGCGGACCCGCCTACAGCGCACCTTTCTGGACCCTTTCGCCTGATCTTCCCGGCATGGGCTGTCAGAAACGGTGACCACCACCGGCTGTCAGCCACTGGGTTCGCAGTGAAAATCGACTGTGAACCTGCCTTGTCAGACATCATGGAATATTTCCATTCTGCGGCCCGAATAGACTATCCTGTATAATTTATTGAAAATAAATAGAATATCCGGATTAAAACCGTATCTTGCGGCATATTAATAAAATCAAGTAATGAATAAAGGAACAGTAAAATTCTACAATGAGTTCAAAGGATTTGGGTTCATTAAGGATGAAAATTCACCCAAGGAGTATTTTGTACATTCATCTGGTTTAAAGGACAATATCAAGGAAAATGATGTTGTTAGCTTTGACCTTGAGCAGGGAAAAAAAGGATTGAATGCCGTAAATGTAAAACGTGTGTAATCTAGATACATCACTGTGAAAATCCTGGTCCCGCCGGTGACGGCGGGACTTTTTTTTAAAAATTAAGGCAATTATGATTGAAAAGAAGCCTGTAGTCTACAAATCACCAGATCTATCCCTGATGAAGGAGATTGTGATCGACCACAGAACAAAAATTTATATTCCTTCTGATGCCGATGCTGAAAAGGCAAAGGCAAGGTACCTGGCTCTCAGGCAAAACAGAAGGCCGTAAGAGTCACCTCAATATCCTATTGAGGCCATTTATGCCGTTTTTCAATGCCGGCTTGCTCAATTTTTCGTGAAAATAGAGACAAAGAAGGCGCATTTCACAAAAATTTATCGTCTTAAACCTCCTGTTTGTCAAAATGCAATTTTCTATCAGAAATGCAATGTGTGACACTTGTAAGTGCATGAATAACAGGTTTATAATATTCAGGTAAATTTCCGGTAGGATTACCTGCCCCGGAATTTAGTAAAAAAGAGGCCTCTTTTGACGAATGACCCTGTCAGCCGTGTAAGCGGTCGGCCAGTGTCAGTGAACACCCCAAATACTATGATTAATGGTTTGTGTGACTAGCGCAAAAGCCCAATCAGTGGGCTTTTGGAGCTTGTTTTGGGTCGGTTTGCACCTTATCTTTGACATGATCAAAGGACCAAATAATGAAGATGATTTTTCAGATAACGTCACCGGAAACCGGCAAGGTACTGATCAGGCGCCGGAAGATAGCAAAGGCACTGCGCTGGTGGCTAAGGGAGAACGGGATCGTCTTCGAATACAGGTACTTTATGTCTTAATGGAAAAACAGGGCAACAAGATATGAACACTGAGCCTATGGGTGACAACACAAATGAATTCAGCAATATGCAGCCAGGACTGAATTCCCGGATGAGCAGCTCACGGATGATGAAGCTTAATCATCTATTTGCGGAGCTCAACACTGAGGTCCGGCAGGACCTTATCAGGTATCTTGAGGAGATGGGACCGGTCAATGAGACCAGTATACTGGTAATTCCTTCGTCACGGCATTATTTCTATGATGCTGAGGATATGAAGGGTGTAAAGACAGTCGTCAATCTAAAACAGCTGAACTATGTTAGGGAAATAAGGGATTTCCTGCATAATATTTCGAAGATGCTTCCGCATGGGAGTCATTTTGTGGGTTGCTTTATTGACAACAGGACTCAGACCGGCTTTTTGGACAAATACAGCAATCTCCCCAGAAATCTTTCGGAGAAGGCCGAGGCCTACGAGAACGGTATTGAATCAAGGATTCCGTTCATCAACAGGATGTACAGCTTCATTGATCTCAAGACCAACAGGTATCTTACCAGGAAGACTGTCACAAACCTTCTTGAGGAGTGCAGCCTGCAGCTTGTCGGCATGACTGAGATTAACGGACTTACATATTTCAGGTCAAAGAAGCGGTCAGCGCAAATCGGACTGATAGCCTGATTAAGCTGATAGAATACATATAATTAAGATCAGGTAATAATATTGAACAACTATTAAATTAAAAGGCTGAGATGAAAAAACTTATTTACTTTCTTGCAGCGATCTTCATGGTCGCGGCGCTTGGATCCTGTGAGCAGGACGAAGGCGAGATCACACTTAAAAAGGGAGATGCTGCAGCATCTGCCACACCTGAACCCAGTGACATCATGAAGGTGACACCGGTCATAATCCCGGGAGCAAACAAGGGCGGCAACAGAACATGTGCTGAGGTGGCTGCGGCATTTTCACTTCCTTCCGACTACTTCCTCTGCGGAGAAAAGGTAGATTATTACGGAGGAGGCTTTGCCGGCAATTTCCCTGACGGTGTTCTCGTCGATGTCACCCACGGTAAATATGTGGATTTTGAGCTGGAGGGCCCGATCATGATCGGTGACAAGTACTATGTCGTCGGGGCTGTAATAGTCAAGGGCGGAAATGCAGCAAATGTCTACTTCTATCCGGGAGGAACAATGGGTGACAGCGGACTGACAGCACCCGTAAACGCATCCGGCAAGGCAGCAGGATTGAGCAACCTGACCTTCTGCCTGGTGGAAAAAATGCCGGAACTCGTGATTGCACTCAAGACTTACCTGGCAACACCAATAGCCGGAGAATCTTGGACATATGATCGTTACGGCTGGGCTGTCAGCGGAGGACTGGGAGTTGATCCGACTCCGGGAACACTGCACATGGGTTACAACCATTACATTTACGGTATGGAGAACAAATATGACCTGGTGGAGGCAACGCTGCCTGCCATTGTAGGCCCTATCGGGACCATCAAAGCCAGGGATTTCTTTGAAGATGATATCCACTACCTTGAAGTTGTTATTGATATCAACAAGGACAGGGACCTGGTATTTGATGACACGTATCTCTATGTGGGATCTTACAAGGGTTATGAGGGGAGGTATTACACGACTTTTCAATATACCGACATTGGTAACTTCGTTTCACAGAGAGTGTTCAAGATTGACCTGTCAGGGATTAAGTATTAGCGGGATTCCGGACGGAGCAGCGAGACAGGTGTTAGACGGGAGAGGTCAGCCATTACGGCTGGCCTCTTTTTTAATATACCCGGGTTCAATACACCCTGAGCGGTGAAAAAAACGGAGACAGCCCTCACTTTTGTGTACCTGTGGGGGCTGTCTCTCAAAATTAAAAAGGACCTTCGGAATTATAAAGTAACACAATATTACGGAGTTGGCAATGCAGCAACAGGCTGGATTTGATTAAAATATGCTATCGGATGGTGAACGGATGGATGGCGGTGACAGAAGAATGATCCGGCCTGCACGAATGCTCTTGCGTTAATATTTATTAACACACTAATATTGAAAATTTGTAATACATGTTACACCCATTATTGTAATTTATTCCTATTTTTGGACAAAGGCAGTTTCAATCACGTACGCTAGTCGGACAATTTTATCATCTTTACCTTATTTCAAAAAGTACGTGGGGGGAGGAACTGCCTTTTTCCGTTTTCCTAACCAGGACCGGAAGTCCTCTTATTCTTCACTTCTGCCTGCCTCGTCTGGCATCAGGATGATACCGTCATTCATACACTCATTCGGGTCAGGGAACTGAAGACCTGCGATGTATGGCGTCTTGAGTATCGGCCCCGGTTGCCGGCCACTATTCAAATGCGTAGAGTCCGCTTCTCTAAAAATGAAAGAGGCCCCTACGGTCTCATCCTTCGTAAGTGCCTCTTCTTTCGGTGGGCGATGTAGGGATCGAACCTACGACCCTCCCGACACTGAAGTGTCGGGATGCTCTGAACCATTCTTTATCAGAGCTTCGAGCCTGGCTCTATTTTTCCATCTCTTTATTTGTTTCTCTCTTGCTTCTGCTTGTTTCCTTTCAGAAAATATTTCACTGTATACTAATGCCCAGGGTCTACCTGATGATGTGTATCCCTTTGAGTGGCAATTATGCCTGCGTAATCTGCCTTTTACATCAGCGGAGAAGCCGATATAATACTTATCGAGAGAAGCTGAGTATATGATATAGACAGTATACATAAAAAATCCCACTAAAGATAGTAGGATTTTAAATTGAGTGGGCGATGTAGGAATCGAACCTACGACCCTCCCGACACTGAAGTGTCGGGATGCTCTGAACCATTCTTTATCAGAGCTTCGAGCCTGGCTCTATTTTTCCATCTCTTTATTTGTTTCTCTCTTGCTTCTGCTTGTTTCCTTTCAGAAAATATTTCACTGTATACTAATGCCCAGGGTCTACCTGATGATGTGTATCCCTTTGAGTGGCAATTATGCCTGCGTAATCTGCCTTTTACATCAGCGGAGAAGCCGATATAATACTTATCGAGAGAAGCTGAGTATATGATATAGACAGTATACATAAAAAATCCCACTAAAGATAGTAGGATTTTAAATTGAGTGGGCGATGTAGGAATCGAACCTACGACCCCCTGCTTGTAAGGCAGGTGCTCTGAACCAACTGAGCTAATCGCCCTTATTTCAAACTCTGCGGTCCCACGACCCTCCCGACACTGAGTGTCGGGATGCTCTGAACCAACTGAGCTAATCGCCCGAAAAGCGAGTGCAAATATAACCCACATTTTTGATTACGCAAGGGGGAGTCCGAAAATTGCATAACCCATCAACTGAGTATAAAATAACTTTTGTTACAACCTTATTTCAATTCTATTTGTCCTGTTATTAACTCTGTTGATTACGCATTCATGATCAATAATATCACTTATCGAAATTTATTTATATTAGCTTTTGGTTCTTTTTGGCTTTGAGTGAGTTACCAATTGCAGGCAAAAGGCTGCAAACTTAAGGTTCAACTGTTTGATAGATAGCATGATATGTTCTCCCTATTCTGATCCTGACTAATATGAAACGCACCTTCCTGTTACCACTTCTGCTTGCCATTATCCTGATACTGCCTCCGCTGACGGCTGAAGCGCAGGTTGGTCCCGGAGGTGTCGGCAGTTTAACCAATACGCAACTGTGGCTCAGATCAGACAGTCTGATTGCCATTCAGCCACTCTATTTTGTGACCAGCTGGTATGATCTTTCAGGTCACATGCGTGATTTCGGGGCGGTGGTCATGGGGCAGACAGTTCCGTCGCTTACCCTGGATGCCGTCAACGGTTACCCCGCAGTCACCTTCACCGACCAGGGAGGTGTGGGAGGGGACTTCCTGGGATACAACGGATCATTGGGCATTACCGGCTCCGATGCTGCCACCGTGGTGATGGTTGCAAGAAACACCACTGCCGCCGACGAGCAGAACGGAGGTCTCTACATGGGGCAGAAAAACCTCGGCGGAGTCAATGCCGTAAGAAGCTACAACCTTGAATATGCCGATGCCGTTCGTTTCAACGGCCATGACCAGGTTTTCAGTGACGGGCACACGGCGGGCGATCTGAAGATTATCTACTATACCAACCCTTCCGGTGCCTCCGTATCAGGATACGGGGCATATCTCAACGGCACTCCCCTGACCGGAAGTTCATCTTCGGGATTTGTGCCCTCCCTTGTCTCCAACTTTGCACTTCTCGGCGCAACGCAGATGAATGCGACATACAATCCCGCCGGCTATTTCAACGGGGAGATGCTGGAGGTGGTTCTCTTCTCGGGCCAGCTCAACGATGCCGAGAGGGTCGTGCTGCACAACAACCTTGGGGCAAAATACCTGCTGTCCATAGCCGACGACCACTATGCCTGGGAGGTGACCCATTCCCACGATGTCACGGGCATCGCGGCTTACAACGGCACAACCTTCACCAATGCCTGGTCAACGGGTATGTTGTCAGTCACTTCTCCTGCCGATCTCAGCGAAGGTGAATACCTATTCTTCGGGCATGACAAGGCGGGAGCAAAAACCTGGACCACAGACGAGATCCCTGCTCCGGGTACTTTTCGCCTGGCACGGGAGTGGAGGTTTGACGAGACCTCTGATGTCGGAACAGTGACGATCAGCATCCCTGCCTCCTCACTGCCAGCTCTGCCAGCAGGTTACCCGATGGTAGGTATTCTGACCGATGACGACGGCGACTTCACCTCGGGGGCGGTCATGCATCGCCCTGCACTCACTGCCGGCACCTATACCCTTGACCTCAACATCACTGACGGTCAGTATATGACCATCATTGCCTTCCGCCCGGAAGTGAACTTCACTGTTTCCTCGGGTTCAGGCACGGAAGATATCACCAGCGTTACCGTTCAGGCCTATCTTAACTATCCCCATATTGCCGACCTTACGGTAGACTATGCAGCTACCGGCGGAACGGCCACCTCAGGAGTCGATTACAACCTCGCCCCCGGCACCATTACCATTGCATCAGGATCGGTCACCGGTTCGTTTACCATTAACATCATCAACGATGCCCTCGTTGAACCTTCCGAGACAATCATAACGAGTCTTTCCAATCCCTCCCCTGGCTTGTCTGTCGGCGCTCAGGGCAGTCATACCTATACTATTCTCAATGACGACTACGTCTATGCCTCCTTCTCTTCAGCCACAGCCTCTGGAGCGGAGGGCAATTCTGCTGCACCAGTCACTTCACTTCAGATAACAGTCAGCGGAGGCATCATCAGCCAGCCCGGCAGTCTGATAGTGATGGTCTCCAACGGCACGGCATCATCGGCAGACTGGTCGCAGACCGCCAACCTGATCTCCATCCCGGCAGGTGACTATACTACCCCGGTGTCATTATCTCTCCCTGCCTCCGTGCTTACCATCCTCGGTGATCTCACCGTGGAGCCGGATGAGACGGTAAATCTGAACATGAATACCTTTGTTACGGTTACTGCAGGCCCGGTTGTCAACTCCGTATACACCATACTCAATGATGACAACTCCACAGTGAGTGTAACCGCCGCAACACCTGCAATCGTTGAAGGCGGACCGGGAGCTGCAGGAACCGGCACATATGCCTTTACACTCAGCAACCCTGTCTCGACAGCGAGGACAGTCTCCTGCACTGTATCCGGGACAGCAGCATCCGGCACCGATTTTGTTGCACTTCCGGCATCGGTTGTGATACCTGCAGGAGCACTGACTTACAATCTCACCCTGACATCTGTCGCTGATCTTATTGTTGAGGGAGACGAGACAGTGATCTTAACGATCACGGGAGTATCAGGCACTCCTGCTGTTGCGGTCAACCCGGCGCCGGCGGTAATTACCATTGCAGACGACGATCTTCCGGTGATACTCTTTTCACCCTCCGCGGTAAACATGGCAGAGGGGTCTGCCGCCACGGTTGATGTCTGGCTGGAGCATGCGCCTGCCACGCCGGTAACCATTGACGTCACCACCCTCATGCCGGGACTGCTGAATGTGTCTCCTGTCACGCTGACCTTCAATTCATCAAACTATGCCACTCATCAGGTGATCACCCTTCAGTCTGTTGAGAACAACTCCCTTGGAGACCAGACGGATCATCTGATACTTTCGGTGAATGATGCACTCTCCCATGACTCGTTTGATCCTCTACCGGACATAGATATCCCTGTTACCATCGTTAACAATGATGCAGCAACAATAGTGGTCAATCCTGTCACTGTAACCGTTGCCGAGAACGGCACGGCCACCTTCACGGTCTCTCTCTCTGCTGCTCCCGCTTCAGGGAATGTTACCGTTGACCTGGTCAGCAACAATACCGCTGTTGCCACCATAAACATTCCGCAGCTGACATTCACTGCGGCCGACTACAATGTTCCGCAGACTATCACGGTCACCGGTGTCGACAACAATACCGTGCCTGATGCCTCCACCACCGTCTCCCTTGCTGTCAATGATGCGCTGTCAGATGACGGTTATGACGGGGTGACAGCTACCGTGAACGTCAATGTCACCAATGATGACCTGGCAGGCTTTATTGTAAATCCCCTCACACTGACCATAGATGAAGGGGGGCCGGCTGGGCAGTTTACCATAGTGCTGACAGCCCAGCCCCTGACCAATGTGGTGTTTGACCTTGTCAATTCAGCGCCTGTGCATACCACGCACCAGACTCAGGTGACCTTTGCTCCGGCAGACTGGAACGTACCCATGGTGGTCACCGTTGCTGCCGTTGAGGATGCTCTGGATGCTGATCGCACTGACATTATTGCTGTCACCGTGAACCAGGCTCTTTCCGATGACAGTTTTGACGGTCTGGCTGCACAGAATGTCACTGTCAATATTGAGGACGATGATCCTCCGGTCATCACCGGATGTCCGGCAGATATTACCGTAAGCAATGATCCGGGCGACTGTTCGGCTGTTGTCAGCTGGACAGCTCCTCTGTCAACGGCAGCCATGGTATCGACGCATCTCCCCGGCGCATCCTTCCCGGTGGGAGTAACCACGGTGACTTACACATCCACTGACGACGACGGACTGGTTTCTGTATGTTCTTTTGATGTCACCGTCAATGACACCGAGCCTCCTGTCGTGATCTGTGTCGATGCATCCCTCACTCTGGACGCTACGGGCAATGCTTCGATCGTTTCTGCCGATCTGCTTGCCGGTGCTCCGACAGACAACTGCGCTGTAGCCTCAGTGACACTTAGCCGGTCATCATTCACATGTGCTGACCTGGGCAGTGTCACGGTGACCGTCACCGTCACTGATGGCAGCGGCAACACAGCCACATGTGATGCCACGGTGACTGTCAACGATCCCTCACCTTCACCCTTTGATGCCGGTCCTGATGCAGCCCTCTGCAGCTCTGAGACCGGATACCAGGTCGCCGGAGCCTTCCACACCGGTGTTTCCGTCACCTGGTCCGCCAGCGGGGATGGCACCTTTGACGACGCCTTAGCTGACAATCCCTATTATACCTTCGGGCCCGCTGATTATACAGCCGGCGGCGTCACCCTTACCATGGAGGTTTCGGGAGCCGGCTCATGCGGAACGGTTACTGACGAGGTGATCATTACCATACATCCTCTGCCTGAGATACAGGTTATGCAGCAGGACGACATCAGCTGCGCCGGACTGACTGACGGTGAGATAGTTTTGAGTGCAACCGGCGGTGCCGATCCCTACACCTACAGTATCGACGGTGCTCCGTTCCAGGCCTCGGGCGCATTCAGCGGACTTTCAGCCGCAACCTACTACCTTGAGGTCATGGATGACCACGGGTGCGTTGCTGATACCAGCCTGGAAATTATTGAACCGTTGCCCTTCACTGCTGCGCTTGACAGTTCAAAGAATGTTGAATGTCACGGAGCCGGTGACGGTGCAGTTTATACGACACTTGCCGGAGGCACGGAGCCGTACAGCATAAGCTGGACAGGTCCTGACGGCTTCACTGCATCAACGCCTGACATAGAAGGTCTGGCAGGTGGAATCTACGAATTGACAGTTACTGATCTCAACGGGTGTGCGACCTTTAATTTCACCCGGGAGGTAACCGAACCTGACGCCATCGCCATTACCGATGTCACGCTCTCTGATTTCGGCGGGTTTGGCGTCTCCTGCCCCGAATCGTCTGATGGCTCTGTCGCCGTGACGGCAGCAGGAGGTACTCCTCCGCTGGTGTTTTCCTGGAGCGGACCCGGAGGATTTACATCTGTTGCAGATGCCATTTCCTTCCTTTCGGCAGGCACCTACACCCTCACAGTCACTGACGGTAACGGCTGTACAATCAGTGCTGACTACACGCTTACATCACCACCGGCTATGATTATCACCGCTGAGACTGTTCCGGCTTCCTGTCCCGATACACGTGACGGCACCATTGATCTCTCGGTTACCGGAGGGGCAGGCGATCTTATCTTCCAGTGGAATGACGGCATCACCTCCGCTGACCGCAGCGGGTTACCGTCAGGCGATTACACCGTAACGGTGACCGATGCCAACGGCTGCCAGCAGCAACAGACCGTTACGGTCGGGGTGACTGGTATTGACTGCCTGACCGTGTATGAGATAATAACACCCAACGGTGACGGCAGCAATGACACCTGGAAGATACGTAACGCCGGCATCTATCCAAATGCCGAGGTGTTTGTATATACACGCTGGGGCAAGCTTGTCTACAACAGCAGAAACCTGGCAGATGAATGGAACGGCAGGTACAACGGCAAACTGCTTCCCAATGACTCGTATCATTATGTCATTCATCTTAATGACGGATCAGAACCGCGTACGGGAGTAATCACCATTATCAGCAAATAACAATAAACCGGAAGGAGAGATGACACGACTGAAGAGTATAACAGTGATTGGCCTTCTGGCATTGATGCCGGTTCTGTCAGGACAGCAGTTCCCGATGTACAGCCAGTATGTAATGAACGGCTTCCTCCTCAACCCCTCTTACACCGGCAGCGACTATTACACCACCTTTGGCCTTACCGTCCGTGAGCAGTGGATGAGCTTTCCCGAAGCACCGAGCACATATGCTGCATCCTTTCAGACCAGGATACTGAATGACAGCTATATAACCAAATCCACCGCAGTCAGAAAGAAGATAAACAGGCCCACCAGGGGTGGCAGGGTAGGGCTGGGAGGGTACCTCTTCTCGGATCACAACGGGATAATGCACAGGACCGGCCTGCAGCTGGCATATGCCTACCACCTGCCCATGGCAAATGAGCAGCAGCTCTCCTTTGGACTGTCGCTCAGCGCCTACCAGTATTTCGTAGACATCAGCGGTGCCGTGATGCCTCCCGGTGTGAATGACGAGCTGCTGAACAACTATGACCAGGTGGTCTACATTCCTGATGCCAACTTCGGTATAAGCTACATGACCAGGAGATACTATGCAGGCTTCTCAATGACAAATCTGTTCAGGGGAGCTTTGATGATCGGAAACGGTAGCGAGAACGGCCGCTCCCAGCTGGGGCATTATTTCCTTACGGGAGGGATGAGATTCTATGCCGGATCTGACTGGATCATCGAGCCGTCGGTAATGCTGAAATCGTCCGACATGGTTCTCAAGTCGGCACAGATGGATATTACTGCAAGGGTATATTACCGTGAAGACTACTGGCTTGGCCTCTCTTACCGGACAGAAGATGCTGTTGTTCTGATGGCCGGGTTGAAGGTTGACAGGTTCTATCTTGGCTATGCATTTGACTTTACCCTTTCTGAGATACGCAGCTATACCTACGGTACCCATGAGCTTACGGTTCTGGCTCGCTTTGGTGACAATCCGAGGAGGTACAGGTGGATCAACAGGTACTGATACGGCAGTTCATACTGGTTTTTCTTGTCATCGCCGGCTGCCTGGCCTGCGATCCCCTTGCCAATCCTGTTTCCGGCAGAATTGATTTTTCGGCTGACACTCTCTCTTTTGATACCGTTTTTTCAGGCGTGGGCTCGGCCACACGTGAGTTCCGGGCTATAAACCGGGGCAGGGAGCCTGTGCTTATTGACCGCATATGGCTGGCGGGTGGAGAGGCATCACCCTTCAGGCTAAATATTGATGGCGTATCCGCAACGGAGGCGGATCGTCTGTTGCTGGCACAGGGTGACAGCCTTTTCGTATTCGTGGAGGTCACCGTTGACCCCTCGGGAGAAGATAGTCCTGTAGCCGTCACTGATTCAGTGCTCTTTCTGTCAGGAAGTTATCTCAGCCGCGTCATCCTTGAAGCCTGGGGTCAGGATATAAGGCTTGTTGAGGACAGCATTGATGTCAGTGTCACCTGGAGTGCAGGCAAGCCTTATGTTGTGAGTGGTACGCTCTTCATCGACACTGCGGCGGTGCTGACCATTGAGGCAGACTGCAGGGTCTATTTTCATCATGATGCAGGCATGACCGTTGCCGGCACCCTGAGGGCAGAGGGGACGGCGGAAAAACCCGTATTACTGGCTACCGACCGGATCGAGGAGGAATACACAGACGTGCCGGGTCGGTGGAAAGGTATACTGTTTCTCGACTGCAGCCGGGGTAACACTCTGCATTTCACGGAGGTGAGGAACGCGGCCGAGGCTGTGAGGATAGACGGCAGTGAAGGCTCGATGCCGGATGTAATGCTCGACGGCGTCAGGCTGCTCCATAACTCCGTGGCTTCGCTGTCAGCCCGCCATGCCGATGTGTCAGCCGTCAACTCCCTCTTTGCACATACCGGCTTCAGCACGGTTTCCGTTGCCGGGAGCGGTATTTGCAGCTTCATACACTGTACCGTGGTTAACAGATGGGAATACAGCTTCAGGACGGAGCCGGCAATGTTTATCGGCAGCAGCAACGGGCTGTTGCCCGTGGTGACCGTTCTCAATTCAGTAATTTCAGGCACCCTGAACAGTGAGATCGCCATTGATGCCACTGCTGCTGAGGCAGCCGGCAGTTTCAGGGCAGACAGCTCGATGATAAGGGTGGACACCCTAGCTGCCGGCTGGTATACATCGCCCCTCTTCAGGGATGTGTTTACCGCCGGCACACTTCATTTCATTGATGAGTCTGCCTGGGATTACAGGCCCGATAGCCTGTCGCCTTTGCTGGACATCGCAGGCCGTGAGGAATCTGTTACCTGGCCCTATGACATACGTCAGAAGCCCCGTCCCTCAGGCGACGGACCGGATATCGGGGCCTTCGAGAGGCAACCGGGAGAGAAGAGACCGGAAAGGTGATACGGTGTCCCCGTGGATGTGAGTGGATAAAGGCATGTTACTGAAAGGAGATAGCCGAACGATAATTTCACTTATCCGCAATAAGAGATCAGGTGCGCAGGGTGAGATATAAAATTATGATGAGGGCCTCGCTCATAATAGTACTGATGGTGGCCGTCATGCCGGACATCCAGGGTCAGGAATTCAATGTTATGTTCTACAACGTGGAAAACCTCTTTGACACTTCGGATGACACGATAAAGAATGACGATGAGTTTCTGCCTAACGGCAGCCGGCGCTGGACCGGCACCCGGTACCGGAAGAAGATAGCAGGATTGTCGCGGGTCATTGTCGCGGCAGGGGAGTGGGAGTTGCCGGCAGTGATAGGTGTGTGCGAGGTGGAGAACGGGAAAGTGCTGAAAGATATGGCCTACGGCACTCTGCTCTCGGCAGGCAACTACGGTATAGTCCACCGCGAGTCGCCCGATCCCCGTGGCATCGACCTGGCGCTGCTCTTCCGCCGGGAAATGTTCCGGATCGAGGCGGTAAGATCATGGGTACCGGAGAGGAGTACTGACACTCCCTGGGAGTCACGAAACCTGTTGTATGTGAAGATGGCCATGGAGGAAGAGACTCTGCATCTCATCCTGTGCCATTTCCCCTCCAGAAGGGGAGGGGTGCTGGCAGCGGAGCGGCTTCGTGAGGAGATGGCGGAGCTCGTCAGAGTAAAGACAGACTCTCTCGTGAGTGCATATCCCGGTGCTTCGGTGATGGTTATGGGTGATTTCAACGCGCGTCCTGATGATAATATTATGGCCGTGATGGCAGGTGACAGTTTGCTGGTGAATGCGGCCGAATGTCTCTCTGCTGCAGGAGAAGGGTCATACCGGTACCAGGGAACATGGGAGCTGATAGACCAGATCCTGCTAACAAAGGCCATGACAGACGGCAGCGCCTCCTTCACGGCTGATCCCGCGTCATTCAGGTGTGTCTCCCTGCCTTTCATGCTTACGGCCGACCCTGATTATCCGGGAATGAAGCCTTATGCCACATACGGAGGCTTCAGATGGGCAGGCGGATACTCGGATCACCTGCCGGTAATGATAACAGTGAGATGCCGGACGGGTGCATCTGGTAATCCGGAATGATTTCCTGGATTTCGCAATTTGCTGGCCCTGAGGTAATATTTGAGTTTGCGGGAATGATTACCGGGGTTCCAGTCCGAGCTCCCTGCCCTTTTGAATCATAAACTCCCTGGCAGCATGGTGATCATTGGGTATGACCCCGTCGAGGATAGCCTCCTTTATGGCGCTTTTTATAACTCCTACCATCGGTCCCGGCTGTATTCCGAAAGCTTCGATGATCTCATCGCCGTGTACAGGAGGCTGGAAGGTCCTGACAGCATCCTTCTCCTCAATCTCGCGCAGCTTTCTGCGCACCAGGGCGAAGTTTTCACGGTGCTTCCTGACCTTCATCCTGTTGCCGGAGGTGATGTCTGCCTCGCAGAGCAGCATCAGATCGTCAATGTCGTCCCCGGCTTCGAACAGCAGCCTTCTGACGGCGGAGTCGGTGACCTCATCCTGAACAAGAGCTATCGGCCTCAAATGAAGCCCTACCAGCTTTCTGACATACTTCATCCTGTCATTGAGCGGCAGCTTCAGTCGTTTGAATATTTCAGGCACCATCTTCGCACCCAGGTACTCGTGACCGTGAAATGTCCAGCCTGTTCCGGGAACAAACTTTTTGGTGAGAGGCTTTGCCACGTCATGCAGCAGGGCTGCCCAGCGAAGCCACAGATCATCACTCTTCTCTGCAGCGTTGTCAAGCACCTTCAGCGTATGGTGAAAGTTGTCCTTATGGCCTTTGCCGTCCTTGTCTTCCACCCCCCTTAGCTTTGAGACCTCAGGAAGGATGAGAGAAAGGAGCCCCGTCTCTTCCAGCAACAGAAATCCTGTTGAGGGAGTTGGAGCTGCCATTATCTTGTTGAGCTCAACGGTGATCCTCTCTGCTGACACTATACTGATCCTCTCCGCATTGCTGGCGATTGATGCCAGAGTGCCCTCTTCAATGGTGAAGCCCAGCTGCGTGGCAAACCTGACTGCCCTCAGCATCCTGAGAGGGTCATCGCTGAAGGTGGTGTCAGGATCAAGGGGGGTGCGTATAATACCGTCATGAATGTCTTCGATGCCACCGAAAGGATCCAGAACCTCGCCGGGGTTGTTTTTGTTAAGGCTTATCGCCAGGGCGTTGATGGTAAAATCGCGCCTGTTCTGGTCATCTTCCAGGGTTCCCGGAGTGACTGACGGCTTGCGGGAGTCTTCGGAGTAGGACTCCTTCCTGGCCCCGACGAATTCCACATCATAGTTCCGGTAACGGAACATGGCGGTACCGAATGTTTTGAAGACAGTAACCCTGATGTCGCGGCTTATCTCACGTGCCACTGCACGCGCCATTGCCGGTCCGTCGCCGATAACGACTATATCAATATCCCTGTCGGGGTTCTCCCTGCCCATGAGATGGTCGCGCACGTAGCCGCCGATAACGTATGCCTCGACCTGCTCCCTGTCGGCTACCTTTGCGACAACCTCAAAAATCCTGTCATCAGGGAATATCTTCATGGATTATGCATGACAATTTAACCGTAAACCGTGACAAAATTACAATTTATAGCCTAACTTGAAGAAAAATTGCATCGTCAGGCTTTGCGGCACAGCAATTGCAACTCTGAACATTATTCATAAAAATCTGTTAAACAATTAAAAAACAAAATATGGCAGAGCATTTGACAAAAGAGACATTTCTCGAGAAAGTTTTCAATTACGAACAGAACAAGGAGTGGAAGTATTCAGGTGACAAGCCCTGTATCATCGACTTCTATGCTGACTGGTGCGGTCCCTGCAAAATGGTTGCCCCTGTCATCGAGGAGCTTTCAAAGGAGTATGAGGGCAAGCTTTATGTGTATAAGATTGATACTGAGGCAGAACAGGAGCTTGCATCAGTCTTCGGGATAAGAAGTATTCCCTCCCTGTTGTTCGTTCCCCTGGATGGACAGCCTCAGATGGCAATGGGAGCACTTCCTAAAGAAGCTTTCGAAAAAGCGTTCAAAGATATATTCGGTATTGAAAAAAACTGAATTGTTAATAAAAATTCTCTTTTTTCTTCAATTTTACGAAACAAAAGCTTAACTTTTACGTTTGATTTATTGAAGGTAGTTTTCTAACAGAAGAGTTAGTTTTCTGGAATTTAGGTTAGGGTTTCGAGTTGAAGCCCCGCTGATTGAGGCGGGGCTTCCTTGTTTAATGACCTCAAGGTTTTACGACCTGAGGTCACTGATGATTCCGTCGATCTTTTCTTCCGTCTCCCGAAGTCGCTGGCGGCATATTCTTATCAGTTCAGCTGCCTTCCGGATATTATCCGACAGCCTGTCAATATCCGGTTCTCCCTCTTCAATATTTTTCAGGATCTCCTCTATCTGTTTTACAGCCTGGTTGAATCCGATCTCTTTCTTTGCCATGATCTATTTCTTAATGTTGATTTTCTTAACGGTACTTATTGCCTTACCCTCATCGAAGTGGGTGGTAATGACGTCTCCCGGTTTCAGACACCTTGCAGAGCGCACTATCAGTCCGTCCCTGGAGGTGAGGGTAAAGCCCCGGCGCATGACACCGGCCGGGTCAAGGATACGGAGTGTGCTTTCCAGTTTCTCCGTCTTCTCTGCTGCCGTCCTGATCACATTTTTTCCTGAGCGGCGCAGGGTCTCGGTATGGTAGTTCAGGTTGTCGCTCCGGACTCTTATTATAAGCCTGGCTGTGGCAGCTGTGCGGTTCTGCAGCGAGGCCAGATGCTCTTCTGATGCATTAATAGTGTCTGTGGCTGCCTCTGTCAGTGCTTCTGCCATCTCAATGATCCTGTTTTCGCATACGGCTGTCTGTTCCACCAGGAAGTCAGCCACGGCTGTTGGGGTCTTGAGCGATTTCCAGGCCACCATGTCAGCCACGGAGACATCCTTCTCATGTCCAATTCCTGTAAGCACAGGCAAAGGGAACTGGGTGACGTGATAGGCTATCTCATAGCTGTCGAACCAGCTGAGGTCGGTTGCTGACCCTCCCCCTCGTATAATTGCCACAACATCAAACTGCTCCGTCTGTTCCGAGATCATATTGAGTGCCTCCGTCACTGAGGCTTCCGTAGTTTCGCCCTGCATGACGGCCTCGAACAGAACAGGTTCAAAGACATACCCGTAAGGGTTGTGGAAGAGGTGGTTGATGAAATCTTCGTAACCTGCGGCCCTGGAGGAGGATATAACTGCTATATTCCTGGGGTAGGGAGGAAGGGGGAGTTCCCTGTTCATCGAGATGACACCTTCGGCGGTCAGCCTCCTGATGATCGCCTCGCGCCGCAGAGCCATATCACCGGCGGTATAGGAGGGGTCGATATCAGTGACATTGAGACTGAGGCCGTATAGCTCATGATATTCGACGGTAGCCCTGAAGAGTATGGTGATGCCGGCTCTGAGAGGTATCCCGGTGGAGGCATTGAAGAGGGTGCTGAGAGAGAGGTATTTTGATGCCCAGATGGTTGCCCTGGCCCTGGCTGTGACTCGGCCTCCGGGGGTCTCGCTGCCTGTGAGCTCCAGGTAGCAGTGACCCGGGCCCTGGGTCTTCAGTGAGGCTATCTCGGCAATCACCCAGAATGATCCGGGCAGCGACTCGTAGATCTTGTCGCGTATAAGTCCCTGCAACTCTGTCAGCGTTATCTTCTCTTCCCGGTTCATCTGCTGAGCCTGATCATTTTAAAGATCCTGGTCTCTTCTTCAGTCTCCACTTTGACGATGTACAGTCCGGATCCACGCCTGCCGAAGTCGCCAAGCCTGTATGAGCGGGCTGCATAGACCGGGAAGTGTCTCTTCGTCACCAGTGTGCCGTCAACGGATGTGACTGTTACTGAAAGATGTCCGGGTGGCGCCGGGAACCAGATGTTGATCTCGTCAATGAAGGGGTTTGGTCCGGCTGTCATACCCTCTTCAGGTATGTAGGAGTGAACATCTTCAAGAAGTCTCAGTGCCTTGAGAAAGTCGGGCAGACCATAGCCATAGAGGCTGTCAGGATTTAGAAACCTGTCGCTGCTTTCATGAAGGGCAGCGGCTATCTCCGCAGGGGAGGCTTTGGGAACAGCCTGCATCAGTGATGCTGTCAGCCCGCTGATGACAGGGCACGAGAATGATGTGCCGCTGCCGCGGTGCACCAGCTCCGGTTCAAACTGAATGTTCAGGTTCACTCCGGGTGCCACCACATCCGGTTTCACACGCCCGTCGTACGAATATCCGGCTGAGGAGAAGTCGGAGATGGTCAGCTCCTGAGTCACCGCGCCGACACTGATGACGTCGTAGCCGTCGGAAGGAGCCAGGATGCGCAGCCACTCCTTGTTGCGTTCATTCCCGGCACTTGCTGTGACGACGATGCCCTTTGAGGCGGCCATATCGGCTGCCTGTGTCACGAAGGTGCTGTTGCCGTCCATATCGGTGAACGAGTAGTTCATTGAGGGGTCGTCGAAGGTGAAGTACCCGAGTGACGAGGTGATGACGGCAGCCCCTGCGCTGTCGGCAAATTCAGCTCCTGCCGCCCAGTAGTCTTCCTCGACAGGGTATTCGGAAGCATCATCTTCAGTGCGCAGCAGGAGGTAGTCAGCGCAGGGTGCAGTGCCGCTGATGAGTCCCGGCAGGGATCCTGCGAGGATAGAGAGAACGGATGTGCCGTGATTATGATAGTCATAGACGTAATCGGATCCACTTACAAAATCCCGCGTAGCCTTGACTCCTCCACGCTGCATGAGAGGTGTCAGTGACTCTATCCGGTCAGCATTGGCAAATCCGGCATCAAGTACCGCTATGGTCACTCCCCTGCCCGTGAATCCCGACTGGTGAAGGGTATTTCCGTTCAGAGGAATCCTGGGATCGAACTCCTCGGTGTCTCTCTTCAGAGCCACGGTACCGTATTTGCCGCCGGTTCCCTTTGCGGGGTCGGAGGGGAGCTTCACCAGCCTTACCCTCTCTATACAGGGGATCGCCTCGAGCACATTGACATCAAGGGGCTCCGGGGATGTGAAGAGCGCCGTATTCATCCAGCGTGATGCGCATCTGAATGTAAGTCCCTTCTCTTCAACAGCAGTGATATATACCGGGCTGACAGGGAGATCACTCAGCTGCGGAACGGGTATCCCCTGTGCCTCCCGTCGTGCGACGGCAGCGGGGGAGAGCAGTTCTATGGGTGAAAAATCGGACGGGCTGGCGTTTTTGTCAGTGAAGTAGACCCGATAATAGTAGAGGCGGTCTTCATCGGACTGTCCCCGAACCGGCAGTTGCAGGAGGCAGGCGGAGAGTGTAAGGAGCAGGGTCGCTGTTTTGAACGACGCAGCTCTCATTTGATAACTGATTGAGTGATATCGGTCACCTCTATCTTGTCCCTGTTCTTTTCAAGGTCATCGAGGAACTTTGTCTCCTGGTCAGCCACCTTCGGATCTGCCGGTCTCCCTTCCTGGTATTCTATTATCTGTTTCAGCTTCCCGTTCTCATAGAAGACCATCCAGTCACCTGTTTTGAGATCCTCACTGTAATGTCCCTCGTAATAGAGGTTGCCGTTCCGGTGGTAGTAGGAGAAGGGTCCTTCGAGTTTACCTGCGATATATTCAGCACGCAGGCATATGGCGCCGTCGGGGTAATACTGCAGCCACTCGCCGGTACGCATCCCGCTGTCCCATGTGACTGTCTCTGCCAGGGTGCTGTCAGGGTAGTACTTACTTGACAACCCGTGTCTGAGATCCAGGTGGTAATGCTCCTCGCTGATAAGATATGAGGGTTTTGTGTCAGACCAGAACCTCCATAATCCCTCCTTCTTCCTTGCCAGGTAGAGACCTTCGGCTGCCTTGCTTCCGTCAGGGTGGAAGAATACCGCAGCAGTTTCATTGTTACTCTCGCCGTATGTCAGTTCTGAGAGAAGCAGACCCTCTTCGTTGTATCTTTTGAACAGTCCGACAGGTGTATCATCACGGAACGTGCCTTCATACATAATCTTCCCGTTGGGGTATCTCTTCACCCACGGACCCTGTTTTCTGCCTTCAGCGTCGGTCAGATTCTGTGCCGGCAGCAGCAATGGCAGCATTACGAGGATTGCGAGTACAAAATATCTGGTGATCATCTCCTGCAGTTTAATGCAAAGATAAATAAAAAGCCGCACAGGGTTTCACCCGTGCGGCTGTGGTTCAATTGGGGGTCAGCTCTATTTGACCTCCTCGAAGTCGACGTCGGTAACCTGCTCGTCGCCTCCTTTTCCGCCTTCACCACCGTCGGTGGGTCCGGCGTCGGGTCCGGCCTGCTGTTCAGGCCCCTGTGCCTGCTTGTACATGTCTTCCGAGGCAGCCTGCCAGGCGGCGTTGATCTCGGCAAGGGCACGGTCGATCTCCGTGATATCCTTGTTTTTGTGAGCTTCGCGCAGCTGGCCCAGGGAATTCTCTATGCGTCCCTTCTTGTCTGACGGTATCTTGTCACCGAACTCCTTCAGCTGTTTCTCGGTCTGGAAGATCATGCTGTCAGCAGCATTAACCTTGTCAGCAACCTCCCTGGCAGCCTTGTCAGCCGCTTCGTTGGCCCTGGCCTCGTCACGCATCTTGCGTATCTCTTCTTCGCTGAGACCTGATGACGCCTCTATGCGTATCCTCTGTTCCTTGCCCGTGCCCTTGTCTTTGGCCGAGACGTTGAGTATGCCGTTTGCGTCGATGTCGAAGGTGACCTCTATCTGCGGCACTCCTCTCGGGGCCGGCGGGATGCCGTCAAGATGGAAGCGGCCGATGGTTTTGTTGCCCTGGGCCATGGGCCTTTCGCCCTGCAGCACGTGTATCTCCACCGATGGCTGGCTGTCGCTGGCCGTGGTGAATGTCTCCGTCTTGCGTGTGGGGATGGTGGTGTTCGACTCAATAAGCCTGGTCATGACACCTCCCATGGTTTCGATACCCAGCGACAGAGGTGTGACATCAAGCAGCAGCACATCCTTCACCTCACCCGTGAGCACGCCACCCTGGATGGCAGCACCGACGGCGACCACCTCGTCAGGGTTGACGCCCTTGGAGGGAACGCGTCCGAAGAACTTCTCAACGATCTGCTGTATGGCCGGTATGCGTGTTGATCCACCCACGAGCAGTACTTCGTTTATGTCTGAAGTCTTCATTCCTGCATCGTCAAGTGCCTTCTGGCAGGGACCGATTACCGAGTTGATCAGCTTGTCAGTCAGCTTCTCGAAATGTGCCCTGGTGAGTGTCTTCACGAGATGCTTGGGGATGCCGTTGACCGGCATGATATAGGGAAGATTGATCTCCGTGCTGGTGGTGCTCGAGAGCTCGATTTTTGCCTTTTCAGCTGCTTCCTTCAGTCTCTGCAGTGCCATCGGGTCCTTGCGCAGATCGATGCCCTCCTCCTTCTGGAACTCATCGGCAAGCCAGTCGATGACAAGATTGTCAAAGTCGTCACCGCCGAGGTGCGTGTCGCCGTTGGTCGATTTGACTTCAAAGACGCCGTCACCAAGTTCAAGTATGGATATGTCAAATGTTCCTCCTCCGAGGTCGAAGACTGCTATCTTAAGGTCCTGGGCTTTCTTGTCGAGTCCGTATGCCAGTGAAGCTGCCGTGGGCTCGTTGATGATGCGCTTGACCTTCAGTCCTGCTATCTCGCCGGCCTCCTTGGTGGCCTGGCGCTGTGAGTCATTGAAATATGCAGGAACGGTAATGACGGCTTCGGTGACCTCTGTCCCGAGATAATCCTCAGCGGTTTTTTTCATCTTCTGCAGAACGATGGCAGAGATCTCCTGAGGGGAGTAGTTGCGGTCGTCGATCTTTACCCTGGGGGTATTGTTGTCGCCACGCACCACCTCGTATGTAAGCTTCTTCATCTCGTTGGTGACCTCATCAAAGCTTCTGCCCATGAAGCGCTTGATTGATGAAACGGTTTTGCGCGGGTTGGTGATAGCCTGTCTCTTTGCAGGGTCACCGACTTTCCGTTCGCCATTCTCAAGAAATGCCACCACCGAAGGGGTGGTTCTTTTACCTTCACTGTTGGGGATGACCACAGGCTCATTGCCTTCCATCACTGAAACGCAGGAGTTGGTGGTTCCCAGGTCAATGCCAATAATTTTTCCCATATTTATCTTGTTTAACTTTTAAATTCTTTTTCAATATCCATTTTATTGACAATGTTTGTGCCACACGCTCCCGGCCTTGCTTATTATGAAATTATGTCATGATTATCAGAAGCCACCGCCCCATATGTTTTTCGCGATTATGACAAAACGGCAGAATAAGTGAAAAGAGCAGCCGGCAATCCTATTCATCGTCTTATTTTGTAGCTTTGCATCTGATCATTGCAGAAAGAACATGTCAACACAAAAGACCGTCAAACTGGTTACCACTCATGTGCTTTATGAGATGAAGCTGAAGGGTGAGAAGATTTCGATGCTCACGGCCTATGATTATTCCATGGCAAAGATCCTCGATGAAGCAGGCGTGGATGTGATCCTCGTCGGTGATTCGGCATCGAATGTCATGGCAGGGTTTGAGACCACACTGCCCATTACCCTTGACAACATGATCTATCATGCTGCCTCCGTGGTCAGGGGGGTAAAGCGGGCGCTGGTTGTCGTGGATCTGCCGTTCGGGACCTACCAGGGCAACTCGCGTGAGGCTCTGGCTTCAGCCATCAGGATCATGAAGGAGACCGGTGCCAGTGCGGTGAAGCTGGAGGGCGGACGGGAGATAACCGAGTCGATCGAGCGTATCCTCTCGGCCGGCATCCCCGTCATGGGCCATCTGGGCCTCACGCCGCAGTCGATTCACAAGTTCGGCACCTATGTTGTCAGGGCACGCGAACCGGAAGAGGCAAGGAAGCTAAGGGAGGATGCGCGGATAATCGAGAGGGCCGGATGTTTTGCCATAGTGCTTGAAAAGATACCCGCCACACTCGCAGGGGATGTGGCCGAATCCGTCAAGGTGCCGGTAATAGGCATCGGTGCAGGGCCCATGGTTGACGGCCAGGTGCTGGTGCTGCATGACATGCTCGGCATCAATACGGAGTTTTCACCGCGCTTCCTGAGAAGATACCATAACCTGCATGATGAGATCATGGGGGCGGTGCAGAGGTATATTGCCGATGTCAGGTCACGGGAATTTCCGAACGACAAGGAGCAGTATTAGTAAGACAGGCGCCCGCCGTCTGTTGCATCGCGGCACCATAAACTTATAAGGCACAGGAAGCTGATGGGCAAAAACAATCCGGAAGTACTTTACGAAGACAATCATATCATCATTGTCAACAAGCGTTCATCTGACCTGGTGCAGGGTGACATAACAGGTGACGAGTCTCTTGATGAAAAGGTAAAGGTTTACATCAGGGAGAAATACGGCAAGCCCGGCGATGTCTTCCTGGGTGTTGTGCACAGGCTGGACAGGCCTGTCAGCGGCTGCGTGGTATATGCGCGCACATCCAAGGCGCTGTCGCGACTGGGAGAGCTGTTTCGCACACGTGAGGTAAAGAAGCAGTACTGGGCGATTGTCTCCGACAGACCTCCGGCAGAGGAAGGCTTGCTGCGCAACTATCTGAAGAAGAACGAGAAGCAGAACAAATCATACGTTTACGAGACTGAAGTGAAGGGATCGAAACAGGCAGAGCTGTCGTACCGCCTGCTGGCCAGGTCAGAGCGGTTTTACCTGCTGGAGATCGACCTCCATACAGGTCGGCATCACCAGATAAGGGCACAGCTAGCTGCTGCCGGCTGTCCGGTGAAGGGTGACCTCAAGTACGGTTCCAGAAGATCAAACGAGGGCGGCGGAATCTCGCTGCATGCACGAAGGGTCTCATTCATTCATCCGGTAAGCAAAAGGAAGGTCGCCGTGGAGGCTCCGCTTCCGGAAGACAAGACCTGGCGGCTGTTCAGAAATGTATGAGATGTGTACATAACGAAAGAGAAGAGATGCCTCTGCCGCATCCCTTCCCATTTCACCCAAACTAACCTAAAACCACCATCTGTGAATGCTGCATCCCGTTGGCGGGTAGCAGTTGTATCATTCTGTTGCTTCACAGATAAGACATTACAAATGTAAGTGATAAAATCCGCCCGGGGGTTAAAGTGAGGTTAAAACAGGTTAACAAAAAGTTAAAACGGATTTCGTACTTATATATATATTTAATTTTGTGTCATGAACAAGCGGAAGTTCATAGGGCTCATAGTGCTGATGGTAGTCTCCATCACTGCAATAATATGGGTACAGGCGACCTGGATTGGTAACTCCGTAAGGGTGCAGAATGAACAGTTTGATTTCTTTGTGATCAACAGTCTCCGCAATACGGCTCACTCCCTGGAGACCAACCGCCGCATGAATTTTCTGAATGATATGTTTATCAGCGGATACTCTGCACTGCCGCAGGCGGTGCACCGGTCAGCATCGCCGGGGATCACTTCGGAGAGCTTCAGCATCAGCAGCCAGGCCTCTTCGGAGACAGACTCCGTTGAGATCATTGTCTCGAAGAATGATGAGCCTCCGGTAAGGATGAAGGTGCCGCGTGACGAGGCCCGTTCAACATTTGAAAACAGTGTTGTGGTAGGATCAGAGGAGTACAGGAGGTGGGTACAGCAGCAGGCCGTCGGATTTCAGTCGATCAGCAACCAGCTGCTCTCAGAGATGTTCCTATGGGAACGTAACAGTCAGATAAACAAGGAGGAACTGCTTCATACCCTCAGCGGCGAATTCCTGGCATCAGGAATAAAGACCCCCTTTGAATATGCTATAATGAGGGGAGACTCAATAGTCGACGGGGTCTGGTCAAGGGTTAAGGCGAAGGATTTCCGTGAGAGTCCTTACAAGGTGGCTCTTTTTGAGGAGGGCCTGTTCAGGAAGGGAGAGACGCTGACAGTGGTCTTCCCTCGCAAGACAAATTACGTACTCGGTTCAATGGGGCTTATGCTTGGCGGATCGGGACTCTTTCTCCTGATCATAATGTCGACATTTGCCCTCAGCCTCTGGTTTATCATAAGACAGAAAAAGACCTCCAGGATGCAGGCGGACTTCATCAACAACATGACCCACGAGTTCAAGACCCCCATTGCCACAATATCGCTGGCTGCCGACACCATTTCAAACAGCAGGGTCATCTCGGATGAAGAGAAGGTGCGTCATTTCGTTGGCATGATCAAGAAGGAAAACTCCCGCATGAACAGGCAGGTGGAGACGATCCTCCAGATAGCCACGCTCGACAAGCACGATATGGACTTCACCTTCGCCAGGACGGATATGCATGAGGTCATCAGGCAGGCAATTGATACAATAGAGATACAGGTTACAGACAGGGGCGGGGTTATCAGCAGATATCTCGATGCGGATAACAGCACTGTTACCGGTGATGCCGAGCATCTTCGCAACCTGGTCCACAACCTGCTGGACAATGCCAATAAATATTCTGACAGGGAGCCGCAGATAAGCGTCAGGACGCGCAGCAACAGCAGCGGCATATTCTTGTCGGTGGAAGACAGGGGCATAGGGATGAGCAAGGCTGTACAGCACCGTGTGTTTGAACGGTTTTACAGGGAGACAACAGGCAACATACACAATGTCAAAGGATTCGGGCTGGGACTGAATTATGTGAAGGCGATCACCGATGCACACGGCGGCACCGTCACCGTGGAGAGCGAAGAGGGCCGGGGAAGCACTTTTACTGTATTTTTGCCTTTCAACCATGAATCAGGAGAATGAAGATGAGCAGGAAGAGTGCAAGGATATTTCTGGTGGAAGATGACCTGAGTTTCGGCTCCGTACTGAAATCCTACCTTGAGATAAACGATTTTGAGGTTGACCTTGTCGACGACGGCAAGCTGGCCGTTGACGTCTTCCGCAGGGGGGTCTATGACTTATGCATCCTTGACGTGATGCTTCCTCATGTTGATGGTTTTACCATTGCCTCGGAGATACGGAGCATGAACACGCTCATCCCCATTATTTTCCTGACAGCCAAGAAACTGAAGGAGGATCTGCTCCGCGGATACGGTGTAGGTGCCGATGACTATATCACAAAGCCCTTTGACACTGACATTCTGCTCTGCAAGATAAAGGCAATAATAGCCCGACGGGACATGCAGGACGGCTCCAGGGATCTTTACGAGATAGGAAAATATCTTTTCAATGCGAAGCTTCGCACACTGACCATCGCCGGTCAGGAGAGGCAGCTGTCGCCCAAGGAGGGGCAGCTCCTCGAGATGCTTGCCCTTGCACCGAACTCGCTGGTGAGTCGTGAGGCAGCCCTGAAGAAGATCTGGGGCACTGACGATTATTTCACTGCCCGAAGCATGGATGTATATGTCACCAAGCTGCGCAAATACCTGAGCGACGATCCGCAGATCATGCTCAAGAATATCCACGGCAGCGGCTTCCAGCTGGTTGTGGGGGAGTCGTAACCGGGTCATTTCTTAACGCCCGGCCCTCTACTGCCTACTGCCTACTGCCTACTCCCTCATTTAACAAGATTACTGCGTGTGAAGCTCAGCGGCATGAGCGACTGGCAGTTGTCAAGGACTGTCACACCTGCTTTTCCGGCGAGGATCACCTTAATCGGGTACCCTGTTCTCTGTTCCTCCTCTATGAGCATCTGGCGGCAGTTGCCGCAGGGCGGCACCGGCCGGTCTGTCAGTTCACCTTCCGTGAGAGCCGCGATGGCAATGGCTACTGCCTTCTTCTCATGGTGGTTGGCCACTGAATATGAGAGAGCTGTCTTTTCAGCACAGCTGCCTGAAGGGAAGGCTGCATTCTCAACGTTGGCACCACGGACCACCGTACCGTCATCAAGCATTATGGCAGCGCCCACATTGAAACGGGAGTAGGGGGCATAAGAGCCTGACGCGGCAGTGATGGCTTCCTCTACCAGACTCCTTTCGGCATCCGGTAACTCATCAATTCCCGAATATTCCAGGAAAGAGATACTTACTTCTCTCTTCTTCATAAGCTGTATGGGTGATCAAAAGTGTGATAAAAGTAATAATATTTTGCCTCCGGCGGTTGCTGCAACGCATGGTAAAGACATTTTTATATTTTTGTCAAAACTGTACTGATGAGCAACCTGTCAAGATACGCCTTTCTTTTTCTTCTTCTGATACTCTCCTCCTGCAGTGCATCGCGCAGGGCGGCAAGGACTCCGGCAGAGCCGGGCACGGCATCTTCATATGCTGTTGATTATCTTAACAGATACAGTGCCCTTGCCGTCAGCGAGATGAAGAGAACAGGCATACCTGCCAGCATCACTCTTGCCCAGGGAATGGTGGAGTCGAACTATGGCCGCAGCACCCTGGCGAGAAAAGGGAATAACCATTTCGGCATCAAGTGTCACAGCGACTGGAAGGGAGGGAAGATCTATCATGACGACAACAGGAGGGGAGAATGTTTCAGGTCATACCGTTCGGCTGAAGAATCATACCGAGACCATTCTGACTTTCTTGTGAACGGATCGCGTTACCGGGATTTGTTCAGGCTTCCCGCCGGTGACTACAAGGGTTGGGCACACGGGCTGAAGAAGGCCGGTTATGCCACGGATCCGAAATATCCGTCAAAGCTCATCGCAAAGATTGAACAGTATGACCTTCACAGATACGACCTGGGGACAGAGGTGACGACATCACCCGCGCAGATGGTCTCCAGGCCACAGGCAGTACCTCCGCCGGCAGGAGCCCCCGTTTCTGCTGATCGCCAGGCAACAGGGACCTCTGACAGCAGTATGACAGCCGGGGTGGCAGCAAAGCCGGCGGATGCGGCAAAGCCGGAAGCGGAAGAAGAGGAGCCGATAAAGGTCATAAGTCTGACTAACAGCAGGATAAAGGAACTTAACAATGTTGAATATATTATTGTAGAGGAGGGGGAGACCTTTGAGTCGATAGCAGAGGAGTTCAACCTGCTGGCGTGGGAGATAAACCGCTATAATGATATTGAGCCGGGCTCCAGTGCCACTCCGGGACAGATCATCTACCTGCAGCCCAAGCGGACCAGGGCGGCAGCAGGGTCTTTAATACACGTGGCGCAGGTCGGTGATACCATGCGAAGCATCTCACAGAAACATGCCGTAAAGCTTACGTCTCTCTACAAGATGAATCTCATGGATGAGGGCGCCGAGTGTGTCCCCGGGCAGAAAGTGCGTATCAGATAGTTTGATTATGCTGGCTGCTTATTGCTCTGACGTCTCCCGGCGAACGGTCCTGTGATCTTCGCACCCGGGAGGGCCATGCTGCCTTTTCAGGCAAGCTCCCATCCCTCCGGAACAAATCCCCGCAGGAATTCTGCTGCCGTCATTCTCCTGCGACCTTCCGGCTGCACCGACAGGATCTCCAGGGCTCCTGCGGAGCAGGAGATGATGAGGGTTGAGCTGTCCGGCGTGATTATCGTACCCGGAATGGCAATTATGTCATTCCTTAACCTGCTCCGGAATATCTTCAGCCGCATCACCCTGCCCTCCCTGCGCAGCGTTGCCACGGCACCGGGATAAGGAGAGAGTCCTCTTATGCGGTTGTGCACCTTCACTGCCGGTTCCCTCCAGTCAATTATCATATCGGGAGCAAACAGCCTGGGAGCAGTGTTCAGTGTTTCTCCGCTCTTTTTCTTCTGGGGAACCGGTTTAAGCTCGCGTCTGTTAAGCTTTTTTGCCGTTTCGGTAACCAGTGCCGCACCAATCTCCATCAGGCGATCGTGAAGGCTGCCTGCATTGTCTTCGGGCCGTATCTCCGTTGCTTCTGACATCAATATCTGGCCGGTATCAATCTCCTTGTCAATTAGGAATGTAGTTACACCGGTCTCTGTTTCACCGTTGATGATTGCATGGTTGATCGGCGCGGCACCGCGGTATTGCGGCAGCAGGGATGCATGAAGGTTGAAGGTGCCGAGAGGGGGTATGGTCCACACCTCCTCAGGCAGCATCCGGAATGCAACAACAACAAAGATGTCTGCCTGCAACTCCTTAAGGGTATTAATGAAGTCAGCATCCCGAAGCCGTTCCGGCTGCAGAAGTGTCAGGTTATGCTTCAGGGCGTACTGTTTGACCGGAGGGGATGATATCTTTCGTCCTCGCCCTGCAGGCTTGTCGGGGGCAGTGACCACGGCCGCAATGTCAGAGCCTGAGTCATGAAGGGCACGGAGGCTGGCAACAGCGAACTCAGGTGTGCCAAAAAAGACTATGCGTGGCATTCTTTCAGTCATCTTCTCCTTTTATGGGTGTTTTGTAGCATGAGAGTGTATGGCCCATCTTTGTGGCTTTGGTCTCGAGGTAGAATGAGTTGAAGGGATTAGGGGGTATTATCAGCGGAACGGTGTCGACGATGGTTATCCCGTACCCCTCAAGGCCAGCTCTCTTGACCGGGTTGTTGGATATAAGCATTACTTTGCCGAGCCCGATACCTCTCATGATGTTTGCTCCTATGCCATAGTCGCGTTCGTCCTCGCGAAAGCCCAGCTCAATGTTGGCTTCAACGGTATCACGTCCCTGCTCCTGGAGCTTGTATGTGCGGATCTTGTTTATCAGACCAATGCCCCGGCCCTCCTGGTTCAGGTAGATTATTGCACCCTTGCCTGCCTTCTCCACCATCTGCATCGCCTGGTGCAGTTGCGGTCCGCAGTCGCATCGCTTCGATGCAAAGATATCTCCCGTGAAACAGGATGAATGAACCCTGACAAGCACGGGCTCCTCTTTCGTCCAGGTGCCCTTCACCAGTGCGGCATGCTCCAGTCCGTTGCTCACCTGCCTGAAGGGTATGAAGTCAAAGTTGCCGTACTCTGTCGGCAGCTTCACCTGCTCACCCATTTCGACTATAGACTCAATGCCCAGGCGGTAGCGTATTAAATCCCGTATGGAGATGATCTTGATTCCGAATTTTTCGGACAGTTTAAGCAGGTCAGGCAACCGGGCCATGGAGCCGTCCTCGTTCATTATCTCCACCAGGGCTCCTCCCGGCTGAAGGCCTGCCAGGCGCGAGAGGTCGACGGCAGCCTCAGTGTGCCCGGCTCTGCGCAGAACCCCTTTGGATCGAGATTTGAGCGGAAAGATATGCCCAGGGCGGCCCAGCTGCGAGGGCCGTGTGGCAGGATCAACAAGAGCCCTGATGGTCAGCGCCCTGTCCCTGGCAGAGATGCCTGTCGTGGTTTCGGGACTGAGAAGGTCAACAGATACTGTAAAGGGGGTTTCATGAAGGGAGGTGTTGTGACCTACCATCATCTCCAGCTCAAGCTCCTCACAACGTTCCTCCGGAAGTGGCACACATATCAGGCCTCTTCCGTGGGTGGCCATGAAATTGACCAACTCAGGCGTAATCAGTTCGGCGGCGCATATGAAGTCACCTTCATTCTCCCTGTCCTCATCATCAACCACTATGACAATCCTGCCTTCCCTGATCTCCTCTATAGCCTCGTTGATGCTGTTCAGCCCTCTGTCTTCGTTCATCCTACACTCTTTTCGTGGGTTCCCATATTCCGCTTTTTATCCCTCTCAATGCCTTCACAAACCCTGACGCCAGAGCAGCGTTCATCATCAGAAACTGGGTAATGTATCTCAGATATCTGACCTTTTTGCCGTGCTTGCCAGGCAACAGATCAAGCGCTGACAAAATTATGAAAATCAGCTGAACTGCCGTCACACAAAGATAGAATCCAGAGTTGCCTGAAAGAATGACTGTTGTCATAAAAAATGTTGCCAGGAGGAGAGGTGAGAACCACCTCAGGACCTTGTGGGAGAAGAAGACGAAGGAGGCAGCAAACCGTTTCGAGGGGAACGGTCCGAACCGGAAGAGATTCTGGAAGGAGCCGGCAGCTATTCTAACCCTTCTCTTAAACTGGCCTGCCATGTCTGGCTGGGTATCTTCAATCACCACGGCACCCGGGATGTTGAATGAACGGTATCCTTTTTTCAGGACTGTCAGTCCCACAAAGAGGTCATCAACAAGGGTATTGGCAGGTATCTCCGGGAGCAGGTCACGGCGAACGGCATAGCATCCTCCGTAGGGTCCCGGCATGGCACCCCAGAGCTCACCCTCGGCCCTCTTGAGGGCAGTTTCAAACCTGCTGTAGAAATTCTCCTGTGGAGTGATGCCGCTGCCGTCTGACAGGCCCGGAATGACGGTGGCGTCGCACAACCCTGTGGTATGTCGGTTGTGCTCTCCGGTATTCCTGCTGACTGTTTCTGTAGCCGGGGGTTTCAGGACCGCATCACGATCGCTGTCCTCTCCTTTGGTATTTTGGTTGAAGCCCCCGGCAAGCTCCCGGACGGTTCCGGCGGTGAAGATCACGTTGGCATCGGTGATAACCAATAGCTCACCGCGTGCCTGGGATGCCAGTCTGTTCAGCATGGAGGCCTTGCCCTCTCTTTCCGGTGATCTGTAGTACCTGATCCGGTTGTCAGTTGCGGCAAGCTCTTTGAGGATCTCATCCGTACCGTCGCCTGAGCAGTCTGATCCCACCAGGAATTCTGTCAGTTCGGCAGGGTAATCGGATGCAAGAAGGCTGATCATCTTCTCCCTGATCACCTTTTCCTCATTGTAGGCTGACATCAGAACAGAGACAAAGGGGAGGGGGGTTGTTTCTGTCCGGGTCTCAGCGTCAACCTCTTCTCGGGTGTGAAGATCTGCCCGCGACTGATTCTCAGCCTGTTTATGCACCTCTCCCTGAGCAATCTCCTTGCCGGCAGTTCTCCTCTTGGCGGCAGCCAGTGCAATTGCCGTGGCAGGCCAGAGAAGATAGGTCCAGGCCAGCAGAATGGTGGCTATGAGCATTACAATCTCAGCGGTCATGACACAGTTGCTTGTAGAATTCCAGCAGTTCCGCGGTTCTGGTGATGTTGTCATACCTCTCTTTTACAAGGGATACGGCTGCCTCTCCGGCAGACTTCCTCACCTCCCGGTTTTTGAGCAGATTTATCACGGCACTGCTGAATGATGAAGCATCATCAGCAATAAACAGTTCCTGTCCGTTTGCTGCAGGTATTCCGTTGACTGCCACCGCCGTGGCCACAACAGGCCTGCCGATGCTCATCGCCTCGATGATCTTGATGCGCAGGCCGCTGCCGGCAAACAGAGGCGCAATCATTACATTCACGGAGGCCATGAACTGTCTTGCGTCATCAGTTTCCCCCCTCCAGGTGATATTCTTACCCCTGAGCCAGGCAGGAGCCCTGACAGGTGCACCTCTGCCGGCAATATGAAGGGAGGCTTCAGGGAGGGCCCTGGAGACCACAGGCCATACACGGTCAGTGAACCATCTTAATCCCTGCACGTTCGGTTGCCAGTTCAGGGCTCCGATAAATCCGACCTTAAAGTTTGCTTCATCAGTCTCGCTGACATATCCGGGAAAAGCCACTCCGGTCTCTGAGAGCAGCATGGGCTTGCCTGCAGGAGCAACGTCACGGAACCACCTGAGGTCAGGCTCGCTGATGGCAACGACGGCATCAAAGAGTTGTGCCGCTTCAGTCTCATATCTTCTCAGCCTGTCTGCCAGGTTTGTAAGATAGGCTCTCCGCAGTATACCTGAGCTATGTCGGGCCATCATCTCCCTGATCCTGTGTTCGATATTATGTGCCCTGAGCACCACGGGAGCAGAGGTCTCCCTGCGTATGGTTCTGAGATAACGGGTAAAGAGCACGCCCTCGCAGTGTACCAGGTCAAATCCGCCGTCACGTATGGTCCTGCGCATCACCCCGTCAAAATCATCGGAGCTGAAACGCACGAGATCATACGGCTCCGTTGAGAGAGAGAGGTTTCGCAGCATCTGTAGCGGTCTGATCCTGGTGTCGACCTCAACCGTCTCATATGTCTTGAGAAACGAGAGATGTTTCCTGTCTGACGCCGGGCCGGAGGGGGGGTGTTTTTCCGTCCGCATCGACAGCAGTGATATCTCAGCGCTGTTGAGGGCCATACCCTCAATGCCTCTCAATATCGCCACAGCACCGCCGTCATGAGGAGGCCATGGCGGTTTAGGCGACAGTACCAGGATCTTCATTTCCCTTTTCAGGTTTAATCCCGGAGAGGAATGCCCCTGCTTTCCTGAAGAAGTTGACATAGGTCTCGGTGTTCATGATCGCGGCGTCGGTTGTGGCCTTATAGGTAAGGAAGACACCGATTGGAAGCAGGATGATTGTTGACGCCAGCATTCCGACGGGAACACCTATTATCAATTCCTTGGCAAACTTCTCGCCTGACAGAGAGATCACATAGTAGAACACGAAGAAGAGCACTGATATCACTGCCGGAGTACCCAGTCCTCCCTTCCTGATGATGGCTCCCAGGGGAGCTCCGATAAAGAAGAAGACAAGGCACGCCAGAGGCAGGGTGTACCGTTTGTATATCTCCGCCTCGTATTTTTTCAGGTTCTTCAACTCTGCCAGCATCGACTCGCTTTTCTCGGTGATGAATGATGAGCCGTCGCGGGCATAGTTGAGTGCCCTGCTTATTGAGGTACTCTTGTCCATGAACGCCAGTGTGTCGAAGACACCCCTGCTGTTGAAATTTTCAAGTTTTTTGGCTGCGGCCGTGTCGCCGTAATAATGGTATCCGCCCGAGAAATAGTAGGAGGGAGTGAAGACCCTGGTCTTCACGAACTCTCCGTAGTAGCTCTCTGACCTTGTTTTGTACCTGCCGGCCAGGGAGTCGATGTAGAAAGTAAGCTCAGTAGTGCTCAGCATCGCGTAGTTGGACCGGTAGAGGTCCATTCCTGACCTGTTCAGCCCGAACCCTGTCAGTTCGATGATCATGGTCTGTTCGCTGAATTTGTCTCGCCGGAACGGATATTTCCTCTTGTCCTGGGGGACATTCTTCTCTTCGATGTCCTTGTACGAGTACCCGTTGAACAGGGTAAGAATCAGTCCGCTTTCATCGGCAGTGACGGTCATGTATCCGGAGTCGGCATGTATCACACAGGTGTTTCCTATTCCTTCGCGGTGGTCATAGATATAGATGCCGTCGAGTCTGTTGGTTTCGGGTTCCTTGTCGGTTATTTTGATGCTGAAGCCGTCAATGCCGTTGTAGAATGTGCCGGCCTGGATGTCAAGCTCGGGTCTTTTGCGTCGGATGTCGTAAAGCAGGGTACGTGCCTTGCGGTTTGATATGGGGAGGATGTGGTCGGCAAAAAGGAATGAGCCTATGGCAAGCAGGGCGGCGAAGATGAAGATAGGCCTCATGATGCGCTGCAGTGAGACGCCCGAGGATTTCAGGGCAGTGAGCTCAAGGAATTCGCCGAGGTTGCCGAAGGTCATCAGGGAGGCCAGGAGAATGGCCAGGGGCAGTGACAGGGGTACGAATGTCAGGGAGAACTGGAAGAGCAGTTCGGTTAGCACTTCAGGTTCCAGGCCCTTGCCTGCCAGCTCATCGACGTACATCCAGAGGAACTGGAGGATAAATATGATAAGCACAATGAAGAACGTCATGATCAACGGTCCGATGAACGATCTTATCATGAAGAGATCGATTTTCTTCATTGTCTTGGCTGTGGTGCAAACGTACGTTATTTTCGGGAGAGATGCAATTCTCCCTCACTCAGTGATTCCGAGTACTTTTCTGAGGTATGAGATCTGGGTGTCCCAGAGTTCTTTGGCTTCGTCCGTCTCCTCCTCTTCGGCGTGGTCTGTTATCATGAGTGCCGTGTCACCCGTGAGCTCGTGGATCACTATTTTGAATTCGAAGAAATTGGTCTGGCTGTCTGCAAAGTCAAGCCATTCAAACCTCACGGCTTTATTTTCTTTTACATATGATTGTCTGGCGCGGGCTTCGCTCTTGTCCCAATAGAAGGTAAATACATCACCCTCAACTGTGACATTATCCGCGAACCACTCCGAGAGTCCCTCCGGGGTGCTGAGCCGGTCGAAGAGCACCCGCGTGGGTGTGTTCAGCGTATATTCCAGTTCGTATCTGATCCTCATCTCTTAACGGTAGACTTTGATGCAATATAAAAATAATAGATGAATTGCGAAAGCTAACCTGTCAAAATGAAAAAATATTTATATTTGCACCCGCGTTTTGACGGCGACCCCGCCAGGTCGGGGTCAGTTGGTTAGAGCGTCCCGACACAAGTGTCGG
>CAYPKP010000022.1:0-40763 GCA_964411345.1 uncultured Rikenella sp.
CCCGTCACCCACAGTTTTGAGAGGCCGTAACCGGGTATCTTGTCCCTGCCTGATCCCAGAGACATTGTTCTGAAAAGGTCAGCCACGCTCTGTGTTCCCGGCAGAACAGGATCACGTATAACTCCCAGAGCCACCATGGCTATGTCGGTGCCTGGCCCTTCACCGTTCACATAGTGGTAAAGCGCATCGGCAACGAGAGCCCCGAGGTTGCTTCCTGCCATATCACCGTGTTCTTCCACTGTCAGCGGGTAGCCAGCCACGGCCACGCTCTCCTTGTACTCCAGCCCGATGGGTTTGAGGATCTCGCTGTTGACCTTCCTGAGTTGTTCTTCGATGGCATTATGGATTGAGGAATCAGCACTGATCTTATCATCCATTTTCATAAGTGTGTAACTGTCAAGCCTGCTTCCGCCTGGCCCGCACACCATCTCAATCTTACCCACGTATCTTCCGTTGTCACCCACTGACACTATCGGAACCCCGCTCGCAATGAGAGGCTCTTCCAGAAGAATGTGGGTATGACCTGAAATTATCAGGTCGATTCCTTTTACCTTCCTGGCCAGCTCAACATCCTCTCCTGCCCATTCTCCCTTTTTGTTCCTGGACACACCGCTGTGCGAGAGGCATATAATCATATCGCATCCCTCTTTCTCCAGGATCCCCACAAGACGTTTTGCTGCCTTTGTGTTCTTCTCGAAGGTAATCGGCCAGGCATATGGTGCCGACTCGTCAGCATCCTCCCCGAGAAGTGAAAAGAGTCCTATTCTGATGCCATCCTTTTCAATCACATGGTACCTCTTTATCTGTCCCGCGGCAAGTGCCGACTCGAAATCATCATCAGCCGGATCGTCAGGGTCGGTGACGGAGTTGCCTGACAGCAGAACGGGGGTTCCTCCCTTCTCCGTGGCTTTTTCTATCATATCCGCAAATCTGGAGGGGCCGAAATCAAAATCATGGTTTCCGACGGCGATGACATCATAGCCTGCCTTTTTCATAAGATTGAGCTGAAAACCCGTCTCCGGCTCCAGAGCCTGAAAGAGTGTTCCCATGTGGCAGTCGCCCCCGTCAAGCACCAGCGTTGTACCCGGATTCTCAGACCTGGTTTTTGCGATAACTCCTGCAATCCTTGCAAATCCCCCCACCGTAGGATCGCCGTCAGTCTCAAACGGCGTATAGGCCGTCTCAGGGGCGTATCCCAGAAAGTGGGAATGGAAGTCATTGGTATGCAGAATGGTGATTTTCTTTCCTTCCTGGGCCGTAAGTGCCGACACCATGGCAAGGAATAATGCAGATATCAGTATTTGTCTCATCACTCCTGAAATTTGGGATTAAGGTAGAAAAAAGTATTTGAACTCCGGCCGCCTGACACAGGAAAACTAAATCCTTCACGCCGGGGAAAGAGTGTCTGCCACCCGGACACAACCCGGATGTTAAATTGTAATGAGGTGTGGAACGGAGACCTGAAGGTTTTTGTTCCGGGGCGGACTACCGCATGGTGCTGAGCCAACCCCCTGCATCACGCGTTCGTATCCGATGCCATGCAGTTTCTTAAGGCATCGGAAGATATATTGAGAACCCCATTGCTATGACCAACCCTCCGGTAATGTATTTGTGGTCATAATCTTCAATTTCCGTTCCCTTGTGAGAAGATGTCACACGGGCATATCCGGTCTTTGCGTCAAAAGCCACCCTTTCACCGAGCGGAACCGAAACCCCCAGGTAGGTGCCGATCATGAAGAGGTTGTACTTGTAGTCATTGTCATTGTAGGATTCCTTCTCCGTGCCGAGCAGCACTTCAATCTCCGCAAAGGGATAGAGGCGGTCAAGCGGGTAGTAATACCTTGCAAACGGACCTGCCCCGAATGTCGACTCTTTCCATGTATCATATCCGTCGGCGTGTTTTTCACTGTAACCGCTTACCAGAAACTCAAGACCGACCGCAAGGTTGTCAATTATGAAATATCCCCCCCTCGGAAGCAGGTTCCATACTGTGCATTTGTAATAATCCTCTGCAGGTTCGGAGCCATGCTTCGTTTTGGTATTGGAAAATCCAAGACCAAAAACTTCGGAGCCCCATGAGCCATCCATGGAGATGGACGATGTCACCGCCAGGAGCAGGTTGCCCTTCTGGAGCTGCTGTGGCACTTCAGGCTGTGCCATCAGGCCCGTGACAAGAAACGAAAACAAGACAGACAACAGGGTAATTTTTTTCATAGTGAGATGGGTTTTAGAATGCCTACTCTTAAGTTTTTCGGCCCGCACTCCCTACTCTGTTTGAGGATTTTCGGGATACTCCTTACCGGTTTGATAATTAATCCGTCTTTAGCGCAGTATCAAATTTACGCTCTGAAACTGCCAAAGTCAATTTTTTTTATCTCTCCCCGCCCTGTTTTTTACAATCTGCAACTAAATGCAGCACAGCGGCATCTGACGGAAGAGGTTCTCTCAACATCTTCCGGTCATAGAGGCTGTGCTGTCGGGTTGTCTCTTTTATTATATTTGTATACGGCATCAAAAACCCAGGCCATGATCAATGAAATCAAAGCACAGGATCTGAACACAGACACATTCATCACAGAGAAGGTGAATGAGATTAGGGCTGCTGTCGGCAGTGGCACAGCCATCAATGCTCTCTCCGGCGGGGTTGACTCATCAGTGGTGACCATGCTCGGACACAGGGCGCTGGGCAGCAGGCTCAGGACCGTCTTCATTCAGAACGGACTGATGCGCGAGGGTGAGCCCGAGGCTGTCGCCGCCGTATTCAAGAGTCTTGGCGTCACCGTGGAGATCGTCGATGCCCGCAAGGAGTTCCTTGACGCCCTTCGGGGTATTACCGACCCCGAGGAGAAGCGTGAAGCAATTACCCAGACATTCTATAAGAATGTGTTCGGACGTATCGTCAGGGAGAGTGAGGCCAGGCACCTGCTGCAGGGAACCATCCTCACCGATGTTGACGAGACTGTAGCCGGTATAAAGAGGCAGCACAACGTCTTCGCCCAGCTCGGGATAGATCCTGAGTCGACCTTCGGCTACCAGATCCTGGAGCCTCTCATTCAGCTGAGAAAGGACGGGGTGAGGATGACCGGCAGGGCGTTGGGGCTGCCCGAGGGTATGTTCAACAGGATTCCCTTCCCGGGACCTGCCCTGGCGGCACGTATAATTGGTGAGGTGACGCAGGCAAAGCTTGACAGCGTGCGGCGTGCCACCGCCATTGTTGAGAAGAGGCTCGCCGGCAGCGGAGCTTTCCAGTATATGGCCATACTCCATGACGACAGGGTCACCGGCATGCGCGACGGCAAACGCGACTTCGGACGGCAGATAGAGGTGCGCTGCTGGGACAGCGTGGACGCCCGTACTGCCACACCCACAAGACTGGCCTTCGAGGTGCTTGAGGCTCTCGCCGCAGAAATACTGCGAGAGGTGCCGGGCGTGGTATCCGTCACCTACAATATAGCTACCAAACCACCCTCAACGATTGAAGCAGTCTAGGGAATTTTCGATTTCAGATTTTCGATTGTCGATTTAATAAATTCGCAAATCTCAAATTCCTCTGCTTCCTACTGCTTTTAGCCGCCGAAGCGATGGCGAAAGTGGCTGGCCGAAGACTGTGGACTGAGGACACTACTGCCTACTGCCTATTGCCCACTGCCTGACTCAGCAAGAGCATCCGCCACAACGAAGGTTGACCCCCCGATAAATATCATATCGTCAGCTCCGGCGGCAGCCCGCGCTGCCCCGAGAGCCCCGGCGACAGAAGGGTAGCTCTTGCCGGCAAGCCCGTAATTCATTGCCGCGGCCTTGAGCAGCTTCTCATCCAGCGCCCGCGGCACGGAGGCCCTGGCAAAATAAAATATGGCATCACGGGGGAACAGGGGCAAGACGGATGAGAGATCCTTGTCACTGACAAACCCGATGACCATGTGCAGTCTGTTACGGGGAATTGATTCTATCTGCCGCATCACATACTGCAGACCCTCCCTGTTATGACCTGTGTCGCATACCACAAGCGGTTTGCGCGAGAGAACCTGCCACCGGCCCAGCAGGCCTGTCCTTGCAACCACATCCGCCATACCTGCCAGGAAATGCTCTCTCTCCAGCCCGAATGCTACGGCGAGTATCTCCACGGCAGCAGCCACTGTCTGTATGTTCTTCTGCTGTGCCTCTCCGCCCAGCGGCGTCGAGCCACGCAGGACGACGCCGGTACGCAGGTCTGTCAGCCGGAAGCTTCGCGTTGCCTTCCGGGCGGAGAAGCTGCCAAGGCTGCATCTGTAAACCGAGTCGGCAAAGGTGACGGGTGCGTTCATCGCTGCCGCCCGCCCGCGGAAGACCATTTCCGTCTCATTCTGGGTCTCACCGATGACCACCGGCACCCCCTCCTTGATGATACCCGCCTTCTCTCCTGCTACTGCTGCCAGTGTGTCCCCGAGGAACTCCATGTGGTCATGCCCAATGTTGGTTATCACTGAAAGCTCCGGAGTGATGATGTTTGTCGAATCGAGCCTGCCTCCCATTCCCACCTCCACCACTGCCACGTCAACCTCCGAGCGTGCAAACCAGTCGAAGGCCATCGCCACCGTCAGCTCAAAGAAAGAGGGCTGCACGCGGCGTATCATTTCATCATGCTCCGCCACAAACGAGATGACATCCTCTTCCCCCATCATCTCTCCGTCAACCCTGATTCTCTCACGGAAGTCCTTCAGGTGTGGCGAGGTGTAGAGTCCTGTCCGCCAGCCGGCCGCCTGCAGCACCGCCGCAATCATATGTGATACCGAGCCCTTGCCGTTGGTGCCTGCCACGTGCACCGTGCGGTACCTGAGGTGTGGGTGGCCGAAGAGCCTGTCGAGCTCAAGCGTGTTGTTCAGGTCTCCCTTGTATGCCGGTTTGCCAACGCGATGGTATGCCGGAAGGAGGCTGTAGAGGTAACTGACGGTTTCCTGGTATGTCATGTTGATAACCTTGTGACGGTTGTTCGCAAATTTACAAAAAGCGGCTTGAGGCCCGTCATGGGTGGGCTATCTTTGTGGCCTGTGGCAGCATCGGCGCCGGAGATGCTGACCTTTTATAAACTATCCTGTTATGGCGAAAAGACAAAAGCAAAAAAAGATTTTCATTCTTGACACAAATGTTTTATTGCATGACTACACATGCATCTACAATTTTGAGGAAAACGATGTTGTGATACCTATCGTGGTGCTGGAGGAGCTTGACAAGTTCAAGCGGGGCAATGACATGATCAATTTCCATGCGCGGGAGTTCACCCGGGAGCTCGACAAGATATCCGGCGACATGCTTCTCACCGGAAACATACCTCTGGGTGACAAGCTGGGAACACTTCACATCGAAACCGGCAAGCAGTTTTCCGAAAGGGTCTCGGAATCATTTCCCGAACGTACCCCTGATCACCGCATACTGGCTATAGCCGATTACGTCACCCAGGCAAACAGGGATAAGGTTGTGGTGCTCATCACCAAGGATATCAACCTGCGGATGAAGGCAAAGTCGCTGGGAGTGCTGGCAGAAGACTATCAGAACGACAAGGTGGCGAACCTTGACGATCTCTACAAGGGAATCAAGATCATTGAAAACATAGACCATGATCTGATAAACAAGCTTTATGAGCAGTCAGACGGTGTCCCTGCTTCGGAGCTTAAGATAAAGGATACCGAACCGGGGCATCATTTCTTCATACTGCGTAACAGCAACTCCAGTGCACTGGCGCATTACAATCCGGTCACGAAGATGCTGGTAAGGGTTCTGAAGCAGACTACCTACGGCATTGACCCGCGCAACGCAGAGCAGACATTCGCCCTCGACGCCCTCTGTAATCCGGAGATACAGCTTGTCTCACTCACCGGCAAGGCCGGCACGGGCAAGACGCTGCTGGCACTTGCGGCAGCGCTGCACCAGCACAAGCGCTATAAGCAGATCTTTCTTGCCAGACCCATCGTGCCGCTGGCCAACCGCGACCTGGGGTATCTTCCGGGCGACGTCAAGGAGAAGATGGATCCCTACATGCAGCCTCTGTTCGACAACCTGACGGTCATCAAGCACCGCTTCAGCGCCCAGAGCCCTGAATTCATCCGCATCAATGACATGATCAAGGACGAGAAGCTGGTCATCACACCACTGGCATACATCAGGGGACGAAGCCTGTCAAACATATTCTTCATCGTTGATGAGGCCCAGAACCTCACGCCTCACGAGGTGAAGACCATCATCACCAGGGCAGGTGAAGGCACCAAGATGATCTTTACCGGAGACATTGAACAGATTGATTCCCCCTATCTTGACTCCGGGTCAAACGGCCTGAGTTACCTCTCGGACAAAATGAAAGGACTTGATCTCTTTGCACATGTCCACCTTGTCAAGGGAGAGAGAAGCTTCCTGGCAGAACTGGCGAGCAAGCTGTTGTAAGGAAGCTTGTCTGATATTCCGGCCGGCTTCCGGGGTGCGGCTTGTTTACACCATAGGCAGACCGTTACGGAGCAGCTTTTTTGCTATTTTTGCAGCCGGAACAGTAACCGTTTTATTTTGAAGAGGAGAGTAGCGTTTCAGACCCTGGGATGCAAGCTAAATTTTGCCGAGACCTCTGCCATTGCCCGCTCTTTTTCCGGGGAAAGGTATGAGCGTGTTTCTCCGGCAGGCAAGGCTGATGTTTACGTCATCAACGGATGTACGGTCACCGAAGCGGCTGACCGCAAGTGCCGGCAGGCTGTCAGAAAGATAATAAACAGCAACCCCGGCGCCTTCGTCGCCGTGGTGGGCTGCTGGGCACAGCTGAGACGTGATGAGATTGCAGCCATACCCGGTGTAGACCTGATCCTGGGCACAGAGGAGAAGTTTGACGTGGCCGCCTACATCGACAGGCTTGAGCGGAGGGAGACACCCGAGATACACGCATGCGAAAGGGTTGAGACGGAGCAGTTCCGGGCAGCATGGTCTGCCGGGGACCGCACGCGTACCTTCCTTAAGGTGCAGGACGGATGTGACAACCGATGTTCCTACTGCACCGTGCCGCTTGCCCGCGGAAGGAGCCGCAACCCCGCGATAAGCCAGGTAGTCGCTGAGGCATCGGAGATAGTCTCTTCAGGCGTCAGGGAGATAGTGCTCACCGGTGTCAATGTCGGCGATTTCGGAAAGAGCACCGGTGAGACGCTGGAACAGCTGCTCAGGGCACTGGTCAGGGTTGAAGGTCTTGAAAGGCTGCGGCTGTCGTCCATAGAGCCCGACCTGCTCACCGACGGAATAATTGACCTCGTGGCTCAGGAACGGATGATAATGCCTCATTTCCATATGCCCCTGCAGAGCGGCAGCGACAGGATACTCGGCCTGATGCGAAGGCGTTACCGCAGGGAGCTGTTCCGTGACCGGTTGATGGCCGTCAGGAAAAAGATACCCGATGCCGGCATCGGCGCCGATGTGATTGTTGGATTCCCCGGCGAAACAGGAGACGATTTCGAAGAAACCCTCAGTTTCCTGGAGGATCTGCCTTTCTCATACCTTCACGTCTTCGCCTTCTCACCAAGACCCGGCACGCCGGCGGCGGAGATGTCCGACTTTATTGCCAGGTCAGTTAAGGAACAACGCAGCAGGCAGCTGATAAGACTCTCGGAGAGCCGCCGCATGCTCTTCATGCAGAACGCCACCGGCAGCCTGCAAGAGGTGCTCTTTGAAAAGAAGAGTGCTGACGGAATGGTGGCAGGACTGACAGGCAATTACATCAGGGTTGTGACACCATACAGAGGCGGCCTTCCGGGAACAGTGCAGACAGTGAAGCTGACTGCCGTCCGTGATGACGCATCAATGAACGGAGTAGTGATCGGAAAGGAGGAGTGATGGAAAGAATCGGTTTCCGGCTGTTTTATGCCGCCACCTGGCTGTTCACGCTGCTCCCCTTCAGAGTGCTCTATGTCATTTCAGATCTGTTGCAGCCATTGATATGGCACGTGGTACGCTACAGGCGAAAGGTTGTTGAAGCAAACCTGAAGAATGCCTTCCCGGAGAAAAGTCCTGAAGAGCGAAGAAAGATCGCGCGCCGTTTCTACAGCCATTTTACGGATCTCTTCCTGGAGACGGTCAAGGCTTTACACATGACTCCCGGTCAGATTCTTCGCAGATTCGTAGTAAGAGACACAGGGGAGTTTGACCGTCTCTATGACCAGGGAAGGGATATCGTAGCCCTGTGCAGCCATTACAATAACTGGGAGTGGCTCTCCGCAGTGCAGCTTTATACCCGCCATCAAATAATTACCATTTATAAGCCCCTGACAAACAAATATTTTGATAAATTTATACTGAAACTCCGGACAAAATACGGCACCTGCGCCACGCCCATGCAAAACATAATAAGAGAGCTGCTCAGATTCAGGAGTGAAAATACACGGACCATGTCGGGCTTCATAGCCGATCAGACACCTCCGCGAGGCGACAATAACTTCTGGACCACCTTTCTGAACCAGCAGACTGCCTTCTACCGTGGCGCAGAGAAGGTTGCCGTAAAGTATGATATGGCAGTGGTTTTTGTGAAGGTCTTCAAGGTCAGGAGAGGTTATTATGAGCTGGACTACAGCGTGATAACCGAGAACCCCCGCAGTGAGGAGCCTGACCGGATCACCGCAGCCTACGCATCCCGGCTGGAGGAGATGATAAGGACTCAGCCTGAATACTGGCTCTGGTCCCACAGACGCTGGAAATATAAGAGGCCGACAGAAAATGATTAAGACAGCTGTTGTAATATTGAACTGGAACGGCAAGGAGTTTCTGAGCCGGTTCCTCCCTGAAGTTGTTGAGAACACGCTCTCCACGGAAATATCGGTCACCGTTGCTGACAATGCATCGGATGACGGTTCCGTGGAGTGGATTCGGGATAACTTCCCCGATGTGAAGATCATACAGCTAGACAAGAATTACGGCTATGCAGGAGGCTACAACAGGGCACTGCCTGAGACGGAGGCGGAATTCTATATACTGCTGAACTCGGATGTAAAGGTGGAGCCGGGATGGGCAGAGAAGCTTACCACATTCATGGAACTGCATCCCAACGTAGGGGCCTGCCAGCCGAAGATACGCTCCTATGCGGAGCCGGCGTCGTTTGAATATGCCGGTGCTGCCGGTGGCTACATTGACAGACTGGGCTATCCCTTCTGCCGGGGACGCATCTTCGGCAGCGTTGAGGCAGACAGCGGGCAGTATGATGACAGCCGTGAGATCTTCTGGGCATCCGGATCATGCATGGCAGTCAGGGCATCGGCCTTCGAACAGTGTGACGGTCTTGACGAGTCATTCTTCCTTCACATGGAGGAGATAGACCTCTGCTGGCGTATGCAAAATGCCGGCTTCACCATCTGCTATGTGCCGCATGTCACCGTATGGCATGTCGGGGGAGGAACACTCGGCTACGGTTCCCCGTCAAAGATCTATTACAACTTCCGCAACAGCCTCATAATGCTGGCAAAAAACCTGCCTGCCAGGCACCTGCAGAGAACCATCCTTGCACGTCAGATGCTTGACGGAGTTGCTGCCGTTGCGATACTCTTCAGTGAAGGCACCGCCGCCGCTGCCGCAGTGATCAGGGCACACAGGCACTTCCGCAGGCTCAAAACTGCCATAAAAACCTACAGGGCAATGAATCCGCACCCCGACATGTATCACAATCCGCACACCATGATGAACAAATATCTTCTTTTTGAGTATTATATACGCGGAAGAAAAAAGTTCCGTGAACTGAAGTGGAACTAAACAGAAAACAGCAGATGGCAATTTTCCTGACGGTGGTGCTCACCGTCTATTTCCTGGCCAATCTCTATCTTTATCTCAAGGGCCGCAGGGCACTCTCAGGTGCAGGAATTCCCGTCACGGCGTATACAGTGATCTTCATCCTGCTGGCTTCAGCCTTTGTGGCCGGTAAGATTCTCGAACACAGCTTTACGAACATATTTTCCGACATTCTCAATGTCATCGGCGGCTTCTGGATGGCCTTCATGCTTTACGGGTTTCTGCTCTGGCTCACAGCTGATATCCTGCTGCTGATGCAGAAGCCGTTTCATCTTGTTCCTGATGCCGCACTCCCCAGGCTCAGGTTATGGCTCTTCGCCGGCGTCACCTCCGTCACCGCCCTCCTGATCATCGTCGGGTTCATCAATGCAGTCACTCCTGTTACAAAGCGCTATGACATCACCGTTGACAAGCATTTCTCTGACGGCAGTGACCATATGCACATAGTGGCAGTATCTGACATCCACCTGGGAAGCATCATCCGCAAGAGGAGCATGAGACATCTCTCTGCCATGATCGCCGAAGAGAAGCCGGAACTGGTGCTATTCCTCGGCGACCTTATTGACGGAAGCATTGGTCCGGTGCTGCGTGACGACCTTCTCTCGCACCTCTCGCTGCCTGAATTGCGTTTCGGCACCTATGCCATTACAGGAAACCACGAATTCATGAGTGACCTTAAGAAGTCACTGCCTTATATTGAAAGCAAAGGGATCCGGGTTCTTGCCGATGAGACTGTAAGACTTGACAACGGCGTGCAGATTGCAGGACGTACCGACAGGACCGTCATGCAGGGGTCAGGCAAGGGGCGTGCTTCGCTTGACTCGCTGCTCGCCGACGCTGATCCTTCGCTGCCGGTGATCATCCTGGATCATCAGCCTTACGGCCTCTCCGATCTTGCAGGCACCATGGCAGACCTGCAGCTTTCCGGGCATACGCACAACGGCCAGATGTGGCCGTTATCCCTGATAACAAAACGGATGTTTGAGTTGAGTTACGGGTGGAAGAAGTTCGGCAACACCCATGTGATAGTATCTTCAGGATTTGGCATCTGGGGGCCCCGCATGCGCCTGGGCACCAAGCCGGAGATATTGTCCATTCATCTCCGCGGCAGGTCAGAGTAGCGGAAAGACCTTTTCCATCATCATCCCTCGCGAACCCTTGACAAGTATATAATATCCCTCGGGCCGCTTCTGCCGCAGCCATTCCGCAACCTCGGCCGATGTGCCAAAGAGCATGGCCCGCGTGCCTGCGGCCGCCTTCCGGAATTGTGGCCCTGCCAGTAAAATCCCGGCGTTTCCGAGGCTGTCGAGCTGCCTCACTACCGATGCATGCCCCGACTCGCTCTCAGATCCCAGTTCGAGCATGTCGCCCAGTATGACCATCTTCTTCTCCGACCCGAGGGCGGCGAATGAGGCTATGGCCTTCTCCATGCTTGACGGGTTGGCATTGTATGCGTCGCAAATGACAATGTTCCTTCCCGTGTCAACTACCTGCGAACGGTTGTTTGCCGGCCGGTATGAGGCTATGGCATCAACAATCTCCTGTACGGCAACATCAAACAGAAGCCCTGTGGCCATCGCCGCCCTCACGTTGTCAATGTTGTAAGATCCGAACATCCCGGTTTCAAACTCGTAGCTGCTTTCGTCTACTGACGCCGCCACCCGGAGGGTGAGGCCCTCACCTCCTGCAGGGTCTGCACTCAGGCTCCTTCCTGCCGGCGAAGAGTATGGCACTGATCTCCCGGCCAGGGAGACCAGAGCGGTGAGGACAGGGTTGCTGTCATTGTATATGGCTGTGCCGCCGCTCTTTCCCAGCCACCTGTAAAGCTCCGATTTGGCCGCCTTAACATCCTCAAGGGAACCGAATCCTTCAATATGCGCTGTGCCTATGTTGGTGATGATGCCGTGAGTTGGCATGGCGGTCTCGCAAAGTGCCGCGATCTCACCCTTGTGGTTTGCTCCCATCTCCACCACCATGAATGCTGTGTCTGCAGGAGCACCGAGCAGCGTGAGGGGGACACCTATATGATTATTGAGGTTGCCTGCCGTGCTGTGCACCCTTCCCTTCCTGCCAAGGACGGCGGTGACAAGTTCTCGGGTGGTGGTCTTGCCGTTGCTGCCGGTAACTGCTATCACCGGCACGCTGAGACTGCGGCGGTGACGCCTGGCAAGGGCATCAAGCGACTCAAGGACATTTCTGACAACAATATACCTGTCGCCGGTCAGGGAAGGGTCATCCACCACGGCGGCCAGGGCTCCGGCCTCCAGTGCCGCGGGGGCATGCTGGTTTCCATCATGGTTTGGGCCCCGCAGGGCAAAAAAGATCTCTCCCTTGCGCAGCGATCTAGAATCTGTCGTTACACCCGCACTGCTGCGGTAAAGTTCGTACAAGCGGTCAGGTTCCATAAGCATCTAAAAAGAGGCCTCACTACTTTCGATAATGAGGCCTGATATTTTCCGAAGGTCCTTATAATTACAGTCCTGAGGGACTCCCCACCCGGATCATGGCGCACCTGAAGCCCAGGTCATCACGTGATGCCTCCTGGTCAAGGTAACGGCGGGTGGATGGATTGAGCCAGTAAGCCCTGTCTTTCCATGAGCCGCCCTTGATGACCCTGGCCCTGTCGTTGATGAGAGTCACATAGTCATTGTCGATCTCGTTCTGCGAGTACATCCTTTCAGTCTGGGGAAGATCGGCGTTGCCTGACCATTCGAGGCTGGAGGAGATGCTCGAGATCACGTCACCGTCGAGGTAGTTCCTGTAATCCGACTTCTGGTAGTTGTACCTGTCAGCCACATCCTCGGGCTTGACAGTGTCTATCTGCAGCCGTCCCAGCCTGTCCTTCTCCACCACCATGCCGTTGGCATCACGGCGAAGGTCGGTGAAGACGTTACCCCTGAACGGGTTAAACATATCCACATCCTCAGAGGATAGCGGACGGTAAACATCCTGCACCCACTCATTGACGTTGCCGGCCATGCAATACAGACCGTAGTCATTGGGCCAGTAGGATCTCACATCGACAGTTATGCTACCGGCATCGTTGAGGTTGCCGGCCACACCCATCATGTCACCGCGGCCACGGACAAAGTTGGCCATGAACTCACCCCTGTGCTTGGGAGCTGCATTGCGCACATTGTGTCCGTCCCAGGGATAGATGGCTCTCTCGTATATCCTCTCCTCAAAGGTGTTGCCCCTGAGACCGTAGGCTGCGAACTCCCACTCTGCCTCCGTCGGCAGACGGTAACGGGGAAGAAGGATACCATCTTCCTGCCGCACGCGCGGGTGAAGCTCATCAACCCTCTGTCCCGGCACGCCTTCATACTGGCCAGCAAGATATGATTCGGTGTTGAAGTTGTTGGCACCCGACTGCTCCACATTGGCATCCTGCCACTTGCTGTCGAGAAGTATCTGCTCGTTGACCCTGTCGGTACGCCATACGCAGTAGTCGTTGGCCTGAAGCCAGCTTACGCCGACAACCGGGTAGGTATTGTACGAGGGATGCCTGAAATAATACTGGACATAAGGCTCGTTGAAAGCCAGCGGGCTTCTCCAAACCAGCGTATCGGGAAGGGCACGGCGGTGCACCTCCGGGTAATCGCTGTAAACGCGCCTCAGCCAGTAGAGATACTCGCGGTAATCGAGGTTGGTAACCTCTGTCTCATCCATGTAGAAGGAAGAGACGGTAACCCTGCGGGGATTGTTGTTCCAGTCGAACATCACATCCTGCTCCACACGCCCCATGGTGAAGGTACCGCCTTCTATGAGAACGAGGTTGGGGCCGGTGATCTGCTCGGAGGCTTCCCCGATAGGATAGCCGAGATCATTAACATCACTCGACCTGGGATCACGGTAACTCCAACCGGTGGTAGGAGATACATTATCCTGTTTCCCTCCCTTGCAGGAAAAGAGAAAGAGTGCAACAACCACAAAAACCGGTAAAGCTCTGAGTCTATACATAGCGCTAAAAGGTTAACTTATTTTATTTTCAACATTAGAATTTCAATCTGTTGCATTACACGCTGCATCAAAATAACTACAAAAGGGGTAACTTTATTATATGTATTACCCTTCTTTTTTCAACATTATTGAAAGCCAGGGAGAGCCCTGCACGGACTATGGCCGTGCCTCCGAAAGCAAAATTATTTCCTGCAACAGCATAACTGTATGATAATATGATCTTTACAGAGCCAGTACTCCATCCTGCAGCCGGTTGAACGGTAGTAAAACCGCCGTAGTGATCTTTTCCTTCAACACTGAATGAGTGCCATGCTGACAGACCGAAAAGAAGGTCGCCGAATCCGGCCTCAGCGCCGGCATGCAGGGTAAGGTCACTGCCCTGTACCGCCAGAGTGGCATAGGGACTGACGGTCAGTTTGCCGTTACCGGGACTGAAAGAGCTGCCCGCCGTTACATTGAGCAGCCTCGCGAGCCTGTTGTGAGCCTGCTGGTCATCACCCAGCTGAGGCCGGGTAAGATGCATGACCGACACTCCGCCGTACCACGGCCCGGTGGCGAATGACACTCCCACGCCGAGGTCAAAGCGGGCAATGTTACCCGGTCCTGCATAGTCTGAAGAGCCGCCGGTGATGCCCCGGAAAGGGTCGATATCATCCGGCAGTATTATGGATCCCCTGCTGATACCCCGCCATATCAGTGAGGCGGTAAGGCCGGCATTGAAATAGAGGTCCCTGCCGGCACGCAGATGGTAAGCATAGGAGGCCCCTGCCCTGAAGTCGTTCATCACCTCCCCCGTCATGTCATCACTCATCCAGATACCGGCACCGCCGTGGAGCAGAGGAACATAGGAGTCCGCTGAGGCATATACGGAACGGAGTCCGAAACCCCCGGCCGGAAGAAAGGAGAAGGCCGACAGATTCATGACGCTGTTCCCGGTGGCGCCGGCATATGCGGGATTGTACATGAAATGCATGCCTGATACCGATCCGTACCACGTATCCTGGCCGCTCACCGCCGGCGGGCAGAGCAGAAGAAACGCCAAAAGAGTACTGTATCTGAGCCTCATGGTCCTGTTACACAATTATCAACGGGCTGCCGTCATCAATATTTTACCGCCGCGTTGCATCATTCCGGGAGCAAAGATAACCTACTTCACTATCTTTGTACCGATGAGATTCAAAAGCCTTATCCTGCTGACCGCAATTCTGCTGCTTAAAGTCAATCATGCGGCGGCTGACGGCTATGTCCCGGCGTCAGTGCTTGGCAGCGGCCAATGGATCAAGATCGGGGTCACCGAGGCGGGGATTTACAGGCTCGACTACTCACGCATACGGGCTATGGGTATCACCGACCCGGCTAATCTTGTCCTATACGGCAACAACAGGGGCCAGCTCTCCTTTTACAACGACGGCACAGCGCCCGACGACCTGAGGAAGATAGCCGTCCATGCTGAGACAGGCAGTGACGGCATCTTCAATGAGGGTGATTACCTGCTCTTCTATGCCGAAGGAACAAACCGCTGGATCTTTGACGGAACGGAAATGACCTACAGGTTTGTGCGGCACTTCTATTCCGACACGGCATGGTATTTCATGACCTCACAGCCGGGGGGCATGCTCCGGGCTGTCACGGAAGTTACACCGGCAGAACCCTTTGACAGGTCATCACAGGCTACGGATGTCACCTTCCGTCATGAGATCGAAGCGGTGAACCTCATAAGGTCAGGGAGGGAATGGTACCAGAAGGTGGTGCCGGGAACGGAGAATGATGTAGGGCCGGAGTTCACAGACCTTCTGCCGGGCGAGAGGATAAGGTACAGTGTAAGGGTTCTGGGGCGCTCGGACAGCGGCAGCACCTTCACTCTGAAACAGGGGTCTCAGGAGCTGAAGATGATTTCCCTCCCCGCAGTCAATATGACCGATCTGAACGGCATCTTTGCATCCGTGGCCACGGTCGCAGACTCATGCCTGCCCGACTCGCCGGCGCCCTCGTTCAGCCTTACCTGGTCTTCCGGCGGCAACCTTGCGGCAACAGGCTACATTGATTACGTCGAATTCCGGGCCAGGGCAGGACTGCAGTACCGGGCAAGACAACTTTTCATCACTGACACGCGAACGGTGGCGCCGGGCGCTGTCACCCGATTCACGGTGGGAGGATCCTCCTCCCTCAAAGTGTGGGATGTCACTGACCCCTTCGCCCCCAGGATCATTCAGACCTCGCAGGCATCAGGCAGCACACTCTTCACCGCTGCCACCGACACGCTGAGGAAATTCGTGGCCTTTGAAACAGGGAACCTGAAGAATCCGGTCACCGAGGCGGTTGCGGTACCAAACCAGGACCTTCATTCGCTTGCCCCTGCTGACATGATCATCGTGACCCACCCCCTGTTTGAGTCTTATGCCAGGAGAGTGGCAGAACTGCATCTGGCAGATGACGGAACCACATCGGTGGTTGTCACTCCCGGACAGATTTACAATGAGTTCTCGGGGGGAGTACCTGATGCTGCCGCAATAAGGAATTTTGTGAGAATGATGCGTGACAGGGGTGCCGGAACGCCAACACCCCTTCGTTACCTGCTGCTCTTCGGCGACGGGTCATATGACAACAGGAGAGCTCCCCCGGGCAACACTGCCTTCATCCCCACATGGCAGTCCGTCAACTCCCACACCGGAGTGCTCTCCTTCACCTCTGACGATTTCTACGGGCTTCTTGACGACGGCGAGGGTGAAGCTGAGGGACTCCTTGACATAGGCATAGGGAGGCTGCCCGCCTCCGACACCGCCTCGGCGGGGGTGATGGTGAGAAAGATAACCTCCTATATGAGCAGCGCCGCAATGGGATCCTGGCGCAACGTGCTCTGCCTCGTGGCCGATGATGAAGACTCCAATCTCCACATGAATGATGCTGAAGGACTGGCCTCCACGGCTGCCGCGGCGGCACCTTCACTCATGACCGAGAAGATTTATCTTGACTCATACAGGCAGATAACCACGGTGACGGGAAGCTCCTACCCCGACGCGGTCAGGGCCGTCGACGACCGCATGGCAGCAGGATGCCTGATAATGAACTATGTGGGTCACGGTAATGAGACAGGACTGGCACATGAGAGGGTCATCAGGACAGACAACATCAACTCATGGGAGAACTACGGCATGCTGCCGCTATTCATCACGGCCACCTGTGAGTTTTCAAGGTTTGACGACGTCGATATCAGCCAGGCTACTGGGCTCGTTTCGGCGAAGACCTCAGCCGGAGAAGTGGTGCTGCTCAATCCGCACGGGGGAGGGATAGCGCTCATGAGCACCACACGGGTAGTATATTCGGCTCCCAACTACATCCTGAACCGCAACATCTACGACTATGCCTTTGAAACAGCGCCTGACGGCCGTTCCATGAGGCTTGGCGACATCATCAGGCTGGCCAAGGTCAACGCCGGAACAGGGATGAACAAGCGGAACTTCCTGCTGCTCGGCGACCCGGCCCTGAGGCTTGCCTGGCCGGTGCAGGGCAAGGTGGTCACCGACAGCATCAACGGCGTCTCCGTAGAACAACCCACTGACACGCTGAAGGCGCTCTCGTCAGTGACCGTAAGCGGTCACCTGGAAGATAACGAGGGCAACCTTCTCAGTGGCTTCAACGGCACGATATGGCCAACCGTTCTCGACAAGAGCAGCCATGTCACCACACTGGCCAATGATGGCGGCACACCCATGACCTACCCCGTTGCCGGCAATATTCTTTTCAGGGGTACAGCCACCGTCACGGAGGGCAGGTTCATCTTCTCGTTCATGGTACCTCTCGAAATAAACTACACTTACGGCAAGGGGAGCATCATCTATTATGCCCGTGATGAAGACAGTGACATCAACGGCAGCTACGGCGGGATAACCGTGGGAGGTTTCTCAGCCCTCAACAGCGATGATACGGAAGGTCCGGTCATAAGGCTCTTTATGAATGACACCCTGTTCAACGACGGGGGCATCACTGACACCTCTCCCACCCTGCTGGCGCTGCTCTCCGATGAGTCGGGGATCAACGCCACAGGCACCGGCATAGGGCATGACATCATAGCCTGGCTTGATGATGACATGGCGGATGCCGTGGTGCTGAACAGCCTCTTCAGCAATGATGTGGGGACGCACCATGCAGGGAGGCTCTCCTACCCGATGGTCATCACCGACAGGGGTAAGCACACCCTCTCGCTGCGGGCATGGGACAACCTGAATAATCCCACCGTGGCTACCCTTGAATTTGTGGTTGAGACCGACGGCCTCTTCAGGCTCACCGACCTGCTCGCCTTCCCCAATCCTGCAGCGGGAGCCGTTAATTTCACCGCCGGACACAACAGGCCAGGGACCGAAATGGATGTGACGATCACAGTATTCAACAGCAATGGCAGCACCGTCCGCGTGCTGAATGAAAAGATATTCACAGCCGGCTATGCACTGCCTGACATACCCTGGGACGGTTGTGATGCCAAGGGCAGCAGGCTTGCCCGCGGGCTTTACCTGTGGAGGGCAGAGGCAGTTACTTCCAGTGGCGAAAAAAGCAGTGCCACAGGACGCATCATCATTTTGTAAGACAACACAATAACTCACCGTTTTTTTTGTTTTATATTTGCACGAAATCTTGAAACCCACATATAATGAAAAGCAAGGCGCTGACAATAAGCACACTACTTATTTTGTTTGCATTTACTATACCCGTGACGGCACAGGAGGATGATCCGTATAATGTCATTCAGACGGCTGTCCCCTTTCTTTCCATAGCGCCGGATTCACGTGCCGGAGCCCTTGGTGATGCCGGAGTGGCTACCTCTCCGGATATCTTCAGCATGCACTGGAATCCCGCCAAATATGCCTTCATTGACGGCAACGGAGGATTCGGAATGTCATACTCACCCTGGCTAAGGGCCCTGGTGCCGGACATAAACCTCGCATACCTGACGGGTTACTACAGGCTCGACAGCAGGCAGGTGTTTGCCGGAAGCCTTATGTATTCATCCCTGGGCGAGATACAGTTCACCGATGACTACGGTGAATACCAGAATACTTTCAATCCCAATGAATTTTCCGTGGACCTCGCCTATTCAAGGCTCTTCTCGCAACACTGGTCAGGCGGCGTGGCACTCAGGTTCATCTATTCAAACATTACCGGCGGCATGCTGGTGGGCGGCACCGAGACAAAGGCAGGTACTGCATATGCTGCCGACGCATCGGCATACTATACCAATGACCTGAAGCTGGGATCCAAAACCGGCAGGATATCGGCAGGCCTTAACCTCTCAAACATCGGATCCAAGATGAGTTACACCTCCGATGTGGATCCCGACTTCATCCCCATTAACATGAGGCTAGGGACAACCTTTTCCGTTGATCTTGACAAATACAATATTATATCCGTCTCTTTCGACCTTAACAAACTGCTAGTGCCCACACCACCCACGTATGAGGATGGTGAGATCGTTGCCGGCAGGGACCCCAACGTCTCAGTCCCGGTAGCCATTTTCCAGTCGTTCTACGATGCCCCCGGAGGGTTCAGCGAGGAGATGAAGGAGTTCGCCCAGTCAGTGGGCGTGGAGTACTGGTACAACCAGCAGTTTGCCATCAGGGCCGGTTATTTCAACGAGTCGCAGATGAAGGGCAACAAGAAGTATTTCACCGTCGGCGCCGGTTTCAGGCTGAGCGTCTTCTCACTCGACTTCTCGTACCTGATGCCCTTCACGCAGAACAATCCCCTGGCCCGCACCCTCAGGTTCTCTCTCGGCTTTGAGTTCGACTCTCTGCGCAACCTGAGCCAGAAGTAAACTGATGACACTGCATCAGCGGATAGGACAGGGCATAGACTTCCACCGTCTTGAAGAAGGCCGTGAGCTATGGCTCGGCGGCGTCCGCATCAGCTCCCCTAAAGGATGCATAGCCCATTCTGACGGCGACGTCCTGATTCATGCCATATGTGACGCACTGCTTGGTGCTGCGGGACTGAACGACATCGGCACCCACTTCCCTGATACTTCAGAAGAGTTCAGGGGCATCGACAGCAAGATACTGCTGAAGCGTACGGTACAGATGATAACCGGAAAGGGTTACAGGATAGCCAACATTGACAGCACGGTATGCCTCGAGGCACCGAAGCTGGCTCCCTATATCACCGCCATGCGCACCACCATGGCCTCTGTGGCAGGCATCTCCCCTGATGCTGTCACCGTCAAGGCCACTACCACAGAGAAGATGGGCTTCACCGGTCGTGGTGAGGGGATAGTTGCAATGGCTGTCTGCCTGCTCGCCGACCTTATTCCGGATAATATATAAGTCCGTAAAGTCCTTAAAGTCTGTAAAGTCGTGAATATTTGCGATTTGGGATTTGCGAATTGTGATTAAATCGTCAATCGAAAATCTGAAATCAAGTATTCTTCTACTGCCTACTGCCCATTGCCTATTGCCTCTCCTATCAGATCATCATCCGCTACTGACGGCATGGTCACCACCAGTCCTGGTGTACGCTCCATTTCCCTGGTTATTGCTGCCACGGCTCCGCTGTTCCTGGCCCAGCTGCGGCGTGCCAGCCCGTTGGTAACATCCCACGTGAGCATGCTCCTCAGGCGGTGCGATGCTTCCGGAGTGCCGTCGAGCACCATCCCGAATCCACCGTTTATCACCTCTCCCCAGCCCACGCCGCCCCCGTTATGGAGTGAGACCCATGTGGCTCCGCGGAAGGAGTCGCCGATAACATTCTGCACAGCCATATCGGCGGTGAAGCGCGACCCGTCATAGATGCTGGCCGTCTCCCTGAAGGGCGAGTCGGTGCCCGACACGTCATGATGATCGCGTCCGATGACTATGGGAGCGCTGACGTCGCCGGCAGCAACCGCCTCGTTGAACGCCTCCGCAATCCGTGTCCTGCCGCGGGCATCGGCATAGAGGATGCGCGCCTGTGAGCCCACCACCAGCCTGTTGTGCCCGGCCTCACGTATCCAGTGAATATTGTCAGACATCTGCTGCCTGATATCCTCCGGAGAATCCTTGATCAGCCTCTCCAGCGTTGCAGCAGCTATGGCATCGGTTTTTGCCAGGTCGGCAGGATCGCCAGAGCAGCAGACCCACCTGAAGGGCCCGAAGCCGTAGTCGAAGCAGATGGGACCCATGATATCCTCAACATAGGAGGGATAGCGGAAGCCTCCCCTGCCGTCGTTTATGTCGGCGCCGGCACGCGAAGACTCAAGCAGGAAGGCATTACCGTAATCGAAGAAATAGGTTCCGTTTGCGGCATGCCTGTTGATGGCATCAACCTGCCGGCGGAGCGAGGCCTGTACCAGGCTGCGGAACCTGGCGGGATCCTCTGCCATCATCCGGTTCGATTCGTCAAAGGAGAGTCCTGCCGGGTAATATCCTCCGGACCATGGGTTGTGCAGTGAGGTCTGGTCAGACCCGATGTCAGCCCACAGCCCCTCCTCGGCAAACTTTTCCCACAGTTCAACAATGTTGCCGTGAAATGCCAGGGAGACCACCTCGCCCGACCGGCAGGCACTCCTTGCGCGATCAGCCAGCCGTGAGAGGTCATCATGAACCTCATCCACCCATCCCTGGGCATAACGCGTCTCTATGGCCTTGCGGTTCACCTCTGCAATGACCGAGACCACACCTGCTATATTACCTGCCTTGGGCTGGGCACCAGACATGCCTCCCAGTCCTGATGAGATGAAGAGCCTGCTCTGTCTTGTGGTGTCGCCAGCCGGCTTCAGTCTGCGGGCGGCGTTGAGAAGGGTGATGGTTGTACCGTGGACTATCCCCTGCGGTCCTATGTACATGTATGAGCCTGCCGTCATCTGGCCGTACTGCGACACGCCCAGGGCATTGAACTTCTCCCAGTGATCCTGTGATGAGTAGTTGGGGATCACCATCCCGTTGGTGACCACCACCCTCGGGGCATCAGGATGCGAAGGAAAGAGCCCCAGGGGATGACCTGAATAGATCACCAGTGTCTGGCTGTCAGTCATCTCTGACAGGTACTTCATGGTGAGCCTGTACTGTGCCCAGTTCTGGAAGACGGCGCCGTTGCCACCGTAGGTTATAAGCTCATGAGGGTGCTGCGCCACCCTCGGATCGAGGTTATTGGTTATCATCAGCATGATCGCGGCGGCGTGAACCGACCTGTGCGGATACTCATGCAGGGGCCTGGCCTTCATCTCATACGAAGGCCGGTAGCGGTACATATAGATGCGACCGTAATCACGAAGCTCGGCAGCGAACTCCGGCGCCAGCACACCGTGCAGCTGCCGGGGGAAATACCTCAGGGCATTGCGCAGGGCAAGCCTCTTTTCCTCAGCGGTGAGTATGTCACGCCGCCGCGGCGCATGATTGACAGCCGGATCATAAGGCTGCAGCTGGGGAAGCGAGGAGGGTATGCCCTCCGATACCTCTTTTCTGAAGTTGTCCATGATATTGCATTATTCCAAACAAACTTACACAAAAACAGCTGACCTCAGCAAGGTCAGAACAATCTACGGCCATGACCGCCCGGAAAAATGAAAGATAATAAAACAGGCAGAGACGCCTTCTACAACGTCTCTGCTTAAGTCATCAACAAGGCATGTTCTCTATTGCTGCTCGCCTACTATCTCGTCGTCAACAAGAATACGTCCGCAATACTCACAGACGATGATCTTCTTCCTCGACTTGATGTCAAGCTGACGCTGCGGGGGTATCTGGTTGAAACAGCCTCCGCAGGCATCCCTCTGCACGGAGACGACTGCCAGTCCGTTGCGGGCATTTGTGCGTATGCGCTGGTAGGCCGTCAGAAGCCTCTCCTCTATCCTGGTCTGCAGCTCTGCGGATTTCTCCTCCAGCTGCTCCTCCTCCTTCTGCGTGTCACGGGTAATATCATCAAGCTCAGCCTTCTTGCCCTCCAGGTCACGCTTTCTCTCGTCAAGCGCTGTCTGAGCCTCCTCCATCACTGCCTTCTTGTCTTCCATCTGAGCGGCAAACTCACGTATCTTCTTGTTGCAGAGTTCTATCTCCAGCGTCTGAAACTCTATCTCCTTGGAGAGAGAGTCATATTCGCGGTTATTGCGGACATTATTCTGCTGCTCCTCGTATTTCTTGATAAGAGCCTGTGAATTGGTTATCTCCGTATTCTTCCCCACAGAAGCCTTCTCGAGCTCGGCGATCTCGTTGCTGAGATTTCCAATCCTGGTCTCGAGACCTTCCACCTCATCCTCAAGGTCCTGTACCTCCAAAGGCAGCTCGCCCCTCAGGGTGCGTATCTTGTCTATCTCTGAATCAACAAGCTGCAGGGAATAGAGTGCTCTCAGTTTTTCCTCTATGGTCAGTTCGGACTCAGCTGTTTTGTTTTGTTTTATCATAGTCTGATATTGTTTTTTAATAGGTGTGACGCCTCCCGCTTGTTTGCAATGTTATTATTTCACTGTGTCTGCAACATTCGCGGATCTCATATCACTGATAGAAATTTATCGGATTCGTTTTTGTCTCTGAAAAGCGGAGTGCAAAGTTAGGAAATTTTTTTTGAATCAGGTTGTGGAGCAGCTCAAGAGAAAATTTTTCACTCTCATAGTGCCCTATATCGGCTACGAGCATGGAGGGCGGAGCCCCGGCAAAGGCATGGTACCTGATGTCTGCCGTGAGGAAGGCGTCGGCGCCGGCGCGGGCAGCGGCACCGAGGTATTCAGAGCCCGAACCTCCGCAGAGAGCCACGGTAGACAGTAAACGGTGCAGGTCACCGCTGTAGCGTATTGCCGGTATGCCTGTCAGCTGCTTCAGCCGTTCCAGCAGCTTCTCTCCCGTTAGCGGGGCAGGAAGCCGGCCGATGGCGCCGGCGCCGTGAAACCCGTTCTGCAGGGCGATGATGTCATAGGCCACCTCCTCGTAGGGATGAGCATCAAGGAGTGCCCTCACGCATCTTCCGGTGAGGTATGACGGCACCACCACCTCTATCCGCACCTCCGGCTCCGTATGATCCTTGCCCACCTCGCCGGCAAAGGGCTCCGCCCCCTGGCCGGCACGGAAGGTACCCTCCCCCGTGACGTTGAAGCTGCAATGGTCGTAGTTGCCCGTAACACCTGCGCCGGCGGTAAAGAGAGCATCCCTCACCGCCCCGGCATGCAAATGAGGAACGAAGGTCACTATTTTGGAGAGCCTCCCCTCCAGCGGAGCCAGCACCCTGATATCCTGCAGCCCGATCTTCTCCGCAAGGATGTGACTCACCCCTCCGGCACTGTTGTCAAGACTGGTGTGGGCTGAGTAGACGGCTATATCCTTTCGTACGGCCGCGGCAACGGAGTGCTGAACATCACTGCCACCAACAAGGTGTCTCAGCGGCTTGAAGATGAGCGGATGGTGCGAGACAACCAGGTTACAGCCTGCTGCTGCCGCCTCTTCCATTACCGCGGGAGTAACGTCCACGGTGAGCAGAACAGACGAAATCTCTGCAGAAGGATCCCCAACCTGCAGTCCGCTGTTGTCATAGCTTTCCTGAAAGGCAGTAGGGATCAGCTCCTCAAACCATTGCACAAATTCTCCGAGGGTGACCGCCATGATCTCATTTTATTTCATCCCTGATGCTGACGAGCATCTCCCTGATATTCCTGAGGGTGTCCGCTATCTCAAGGCGGTAATCGGTCTCCTCACGGTTGGTCTTCAGGTACCGTTTTGCTCCTTCGATGGTCATACCCCTCTCCCTGAGCAGGTGATGAATTAACCGCAGATTTTTAATATCCTCCTGCATAAAGAGCCTGTTGCCCTTGTTGTTCTTCTTCGGACGCAGGATATCAAACTCCTTCTCCCAGAAGCGGATGGTGGAGACAGGCTCGGAAAACATCTCGGAGACCTCTCCTATCTGGTAAAAAAGCTTTTCTGTTTTCTTTTCCCTGTAAGGCATCACACGCAGATAAATCAGTCGAAGGTCTGTCCGCTCTTGCTCGAGATCTCAAGCATGCGGTCATATTCATCAGGGGTAAGATCATTGAAGTAGTAGAGAGCCGGGTCAACGTAGCGGCCGTTAAGCTTGACCTCATAGTGGAGGTGGGGTGCCACGGAGAGGCCCGTATTCCCGACAAACCCGATGACATCACCGCGCCTTACCTTCTGTCCTGCCCTTACATTGAAGCTGCTCAGGTGGGCATAGACAGTCTGGTATCCAAATCCGTGATTGATGACAACGTGATTGCCGTAACCGCGCCGGGTCGATTTCACGGCATCAACGGTGCCGTTGCCCGTGGCATAGACCTCTGTTCCTGTAGGCGCGGTGAAGTCCATGCCTGAATGGAACTTCACAATCTTGTAGATGGGGTGGATCCTGGGCCCGAAACCCGAGGCAGTGCGCTTCAGGTCACTGTTGGAAAGTGGCTGAATAGCCGGTATGCTGGTGAGCATCTCCTCCTTCTCCCTGGCATAGGCTATAAGCTCGTCAAACGACTGTGACTGGATATAGATCTTCTTCCTGATATTATCAAGACGCTTGGCTGTTTCAATTATGAGCTCTGAGTTTGAGAATCCCTCAAGCTCAACATAACGGTTGGAGCCACCTATGCCGCCCTGCCTGAAAGATGAAGGTACAGGCTCTGCCTCAAATATAGTCCTGTAAAGGTTGTCATCCGTCTCTTCAAGATGACTGAGCACCTTCTCGACATTCTCCATCTCCCTGTTCATCAACTCATACTGGAGCGTGAGCTGTTCAATCTCCCTCTTCAGCGCCTTCTCCTGCGGGGAGTCAAAGACAAAGGCAAAGATGAAACCGTAGATGCCGGCCAGGAACAGTGATGCTATAAAATAGCCGAAGAGCCTCAGAAAGGTCTCTTTTAGTCCCAGCCTTATCCTGTCAAAGCTGAGGGTCTCATGATTGAACTTATACTTGGTCTTTGGCATCTTTTACGGTGGCGACCTGAATGCCCTGCAAACATAAGAAATATTAGGGAAAATGCAAACAGTCCGTTCAAAACGGGAAAAGCACTTCTTCACTCTTTTTCTTACGGTCTGGTCAGGAAATCCAGCATCATGTAATACTCGTCCTCCGTCAGGCTGTCTTCAAAATACCAGAGAGGGTTCACATGTTCCCCGAAGAGGTCTATCTGGTAATGCAGGTGGGGTCCGGAGGATATTCCCGTGTTGCCGGAGATGGCTATCAGGTCACCTCGGGAAACCTTGTCGCCCCTTTTGACCCTGCACTCACTCAGGTGACCGTAGATGGTGCGGTATCCGTAACCGTGGTCTATCACCACCTTGATTCCGAACCCGTCCTTGTCATTCCCGGCATAATATACCGTCCCGGCACCCGTGGCATGCACCTCCGTGCCTATCGGACAGCGGAAGTCCTGGCCAAAATGCCACCTGGGCGACCCGAGTACCGGATGCTTTTCCCGGAACTTCAGTCCGTCGCCCAGCCTGATGTTCACCTCCACCGGTCTGATGTAGGGAAGGTGGGCCCACATCTTCTTCCACTCCTCAGCCTTCCCGGTCAGCTCTGTCAGTGAGTTGTACTGGATATTGGTCTGGGTCTTGAGATCTTCAAATTTCGACCTGACGGCCATCATAATGTCAGTATTCATATAACCGCTGAGGTCTCCGAACTTGAAGGTACCTCCTGAGCCCCCTTCGGAAATATCCTCGGGTATCAGTTCCAGGTCAAGTATGGCCCTGTAGGAGCTGTTGTCACTGGCACGAAGGTCGGCAATGAGTGCAGAAGAGTAATCGATTTCTCTTTCCAGGAGAGAGTAGCTTAACTTCAGCTCTTCTATCTTCTGAGTAAGAAGCTCTTCCTTCGGGTCACCGGCAATACGGTGAAAGATAAATGCGTAAATGACTGTCAGTGCAACAGATGCACCAAACCAGAGCATGAAGTGAAGGAGCTTCTCACTCCATCTCCTCCGGTGCTGCAGGTACTGCAGATTTGCTGCATCAAAAACGTAGTTCTTCCTTCTCGGCATCAGCAGTTCAAGGGTTTGCCACAAATTGGGTTGCTAACTGACAAACGTAAAATAAATAAATTAATTTTACAAGCCCGTAAAAATAAGAAAAATCAAACAGGTGGCGGAGTCAGGATGAAGGCAAACGAGATAAGGGAGGAATTCCTCAGTTTTTTCCGTTCAAAAGAACACACGATAGTGCCGTCAGCACCGATGGTCATCAAGAATGACCCTACGCTGATGTTTACCAACGCAGGGATGAACCAGTTCAAGGACATCTTCCTGGGCAACCAGCCTGCCCTGCATAAAAGGATAGCCAATTCGCAGAAGTGCCTGCGGGTGTCCGGCAAACACAATGATCTTGAGGAGGTAGGCCTTGACACCTATCACCATACCATGTTTGAGATGCTCGGCAACTGGTCTTTCGGGGACTACTTCAAGAAGGAGGCCATTGAATGGGCGTGGGAGTTCCTCACGGTGGTGCTGGCTATTCCCATGGAAAGGATCTACGCCACAGTCTTTGAAGGGGATTCCGTGCAGGATGTGCCGAGGGACGATGAGGCAGCCGGTTACTGGAAGAGCTGTTTCAGGGGAGCCGAAAACCATATCATTGACGGATCCAAAAAAGACAACTTCTGGGAGATGGGTGATACCGGACCTTGCGGCCCCTGCTCTGAGATACACGTAGACCTGAGGAGCGACAGCGAGCGGGCGGAGAAACCCGGCCATCTGATGGTGAACAAGGGCCATCCGCTGGTAATAGAGATATGGAACCTGGTCTTCATTCAATATAACCGCAGGGCAGGCGGCGAGCTGGAGCTGCTTCCTGCAAAGCACGTTGACACAGGCATGGGTTTCGAGCGTCTCTGCATGGTCATTCAGAACAAGAAATCAAACTATGACACTGACATCTTTCAGCCTCTCATAGCCGCCTCCGCCAGGGTGACAGGAAAACCGTACGGCGAGAACAATGAATGGGACACGGCCCACAGGGTCATAGCTGATCACCTGCGCACCGTGGCTTTCTCCGTTGCCGACGGGCAGCTGCCGTCAAACAACAGGGCCGGCTATGTCATCAGGAGGATATTGCGGCGCGCCGTAAGATACGGTTACACCTCCCTCGGCATGAGAGAACCCTTCATGTACAGCCTGCTGCCCACCCTTACGGAGACGATGGGCGGCCACTACCCAGAGCTGGCTGCTCAGGAGGAGATCATCACCAGGGTAATTCGCGAAGAGGAGCAGGCATTCCTCAGAACACTGGGCAAAGGACTGAAGATGATCGAACGGAGGGTGGAGAGCCTGAAGCAGAACGGAGTGAACCGTTTTCCGGGCAGTGATGCGTTTGAACTGTTTGACACCTACGGCTTTCCGGTGGATCTCACCCAGCTGATCCTCAGGGAGAACGGCATGACCCTGGATGAGGAGGCATTCAGGGCCGAACTCGATGCCCAGAAGAACAGGTCCAGGGATGATGCTGCCGTATCGGCTGAAGACTGGGTGGTGCTGGAAGAGGCCGAGAGCACCCTCTTTACCGGGTACGACCGCACTGATGACAACATCCGTATCGTACGGTACCGCAGGGTAAATGCGAGGGGCAGGGAGTCCGTGCAGATGGTGTTTGACCGCACACCCTTCTACGCCGAGGCAGGAGGCCAGACAGGCGACAAGGGATATATAGCCTCCCAGGATGAGAAGATCATGATCACTGACACTGTCAGGGAAAACAACCTTATACTGCACATCGCCGGGCAGCTTCCGAATAATCCGTCGGCCGCTTTCCGTGCCGTCGTCGACAGCAGTGCCAGACGCGATACTGCCCGCAACCATACCGCCACTCATCTTATGCACCACGCCCTGCGGGAGGTGCTCGGCAGCCACGTGGAACAGAAGGGATCGCTGGTGACGCCAGAGAGACTGAGGTTCGATTTCAGCCACTTCAGGCAAATGACGCCTGAGGAGATCGCAGCAGTGGAGGAGAGGGTCAATGAGATGATAATGAATAACATACCCTCCGAGGTGCATGATGACACCCCTGTTGATGAGGCCCTTGCCATGGGAGCCATAGCCCTCTTCGGGGAGAAGTACGCGGATAAGGTCAGAGTGGTCTCCTTCGGTGACTCCGTGGAGCTCTGCGGTGGCACCCATGTCCCGGATACAGGGACCATTGGACTCTTCAAGATAGTCTCCGAGGGCGCCGTAGCCGCAGGAGTAAGGCGCATAGAGGCCGTCACCGGCAAGGGTGCCCTGGCTTATCTTAACGGGAAGCTTAACAAACTGGATGAGATAACCGCCATGCTCAGGAGCACCGGAGACCCTGCTGCAAACATCGCAAAGCTGATGGCTGAAAACAGCTCCCTCAGACAGACTGTAGAGAGAATGCAGCACTCCGCGGCAGCCGAAGCGGGGAAAAAACTGTCTGCCGGTGCAGTGACCGCCGGCAGCTGCCGCATATATTCCGGCCTGATTGCCGCCGCCACGGCCGATACACTGAGAAGCATCGCTCACCAGATCAGGCAATCTGACGGCAGCAGCATCATAATCATAGGCTCCGCCGACGGAGGCAAAGCCTCGCTGCTGGTGGGACTGGGAGAAGAGGCTGCCGCATCGTCAGGGGTGAACGCCGTAGACATCATCAGGGCCGTCGCACCGGAGATAAGCGGCGGCGGCGGCGGACAGCCATTCATGGCCACCGCGGGAGGCAAACGGCCGGAAGGACTCGAAGATGCCATCGCAAAAGCCGTGGAGATGGTCAGAAAAGTACTGTAAGAGAGCTGAATTTTGTACCTTTGACAACCGTAATGAGAGATGTTCGCCAGATATCTGCCTGCGGCATGGCTGCAGTGATGGCCTTTGTCATCGGCTCCTGTTCGGTGCAGCCCTGTTATGAGGAGACGGACCCCTTGATGAACACCCTGCTTCTTGCCAGTGGCACCGGCGAGAGCGCCACTGCAGACTCACTGAGAGTACGGGGCGTATCCGCCACTGACACCGTTGAATTTGTTGATGAAAGAAATGCAACATCCTTCTCTCTCCCGCTTGACCCGGCCAGTGACCTCTCCCTGTTTTACATAACGGTCAACGGCATTCATGACACGGCTGTGATTTACTATACCCGCCTGCCACACCTTGTCTCACCTGAGTGCGGCTATACCTTCTTTAATACAGTAACAGGAGTGTCAACCACTCACAATATTATTGACACCCTGATAATTGAGAACAGCAAAGTGGACCTTGATGGCAAAAAGAACCTGCATCTCTTTTTTTAGCCTCCTCCTCTTTCTGGCAGGAAGCAGTGCCGCGGCGCAGGATACGGTAACGGTGCCGCTGCATCTCAGGGCCGGTTTCGATGTTTCGGGTCCGCTGCTCAGGTTCGTCAACAAGGATCTTATCAGTTACGGCGTTCTTACATCTGCTGATATCACCGAAGCCGTTACCCTCAATGCCGGGCTGCGTTACTCCTCCTTCAATACAGAACGGCACATCTATGAATTCAGCAGCCGCGGCCTGAGCATTGTCACTGGTGCTGAATACAACTTTCTGAAAGCCAACGTAACGAAGGGGAAGTACTATGCAGGCATCGGGCTACGCTACGGTCTCAGCCTCTATGCCGAGGAGGCTCCCGTCATCAGGTATACCAATGCCTGGGGAGAAGGAGTATCGTCAATTCCTCTCTCACGTCACGCCGGCCATTACCTGGAGATCACACCGGGCTTCCGCACAGAGCTCTTCCCGGGAGTAACCATCGGGTGGAACCTGTACATGAGGCTGCTGATAAGCGCAGGAGCCGGCAAGGATATCAAGCCTGTATGGATGCCGGGCTACGGACCCGCCACCAAAGGCATGGCCACCGCAGCTGAATATTATGTCTCATTCGCCATCCCCTACAAAAAGAGGAAGGTCATCATCATGCCCAAAACTGAAGATACGGAATATGATGAGGAAGCTGAACAGGTCACCTCTCCCACCGGAACAACGTCAGGCTTCGGTGGAGGAAGATAATCTCTCCCTGTGACTGAAGATCAGCAGTCCCATGAAGGTCAGGAACCCGTTTACCAGAAGCATCTCAAATCCAAACTGGTAGCCGTTGAAAAGCTCTTCCGAGAAGATGTTGAGAACATAGCAGATGATCGGTGAGCTGATGGCTATCCACGGCGTAACCCTGTCATTGACATGCAGTTTGGTGAAGAGGCCGAAAGTATAGAGGCCGAGCAGCGGCCCATAGGTATAGCCGGCAATGGTAAAGAGCTTGTCAATTATGGCCCTGTCATTCATCTGCCTGAAGATCAGTATGCAGATAAAGAATACCAGGGCGAACGAGATATGCACGGAATATCTTATCCTCGTCTTCCTGCCGTCAGCCATCACCTTGTTCTTCTCCAGCCCCAGGAAGTCGATGCTGAACGATGTGGTCAGCGAGGTGAGAGCTCCGTCGGCACTCGGGAAAGCTGCTGATATGAGCCCTATCAGGAATACCACTCCCGCAGCCGGTCCCAGGTATCTGAAGGCTATGGTCGGGAACAGATCGTCGGTCATGGCAACAGTCACACCCCGCTCCGCGGCATAGAGAACCAGGAAGGCGCCCAGCACCAGGAACATGAAGACCACCACCACGTTAATGGTGCTGAAGGTGAACATATTCTTCTGCGCGTCCTTGAGACGGCTGATGCTGAGGTTTTTCTGCATCATCTCCTGGTCAAGACCCGTCATGGTAATGGTGATGAACATGCCGCTGAAGAACTGCTTTATAAAATGACGCGGGTGATCCCAGTCGGTGATGACCACCCTCGAGAGATCACTGTCAAACAGGTCACCCATGAGGCTGAATACCGGGGCCCCCAGCTCCTTACTTATATAATAGACAGAGAGCACTACCGCGAGCAGCATGAAGGTGGTCTGAAGAGTGTCGGTCCAGATGATCGTCCGTATGCCCCCCTTGAGCGTGTAGGCAATTATCAGCGCAATAAATATAGCCACATTGACCCAGAAGGGAATATTCCACGCATCAAACACAAATATCTGCAGCACATTTATTACCAGGAACATGCGCAGGGAGGCTCCAAGCACCCTGGATATAATGAAGAACCCGGCCCCGGTCTTGTACGACCAGAATCCGAAGCGCTGTTCAAGGTAACCGTAAATTGACGTCAGCTTAAGCCGGTAATAGAGCGGCAGCAACACCAGGGCTATCACCACATAACCGAAGAAGTAGCCGAAGGCCACCATCATGTACGAGAACTGTGTCTCTCCCACCCATCCGGGCACCGACATGAATGTCACGCCTGACAGGGATGCCCCTATCATGCCGTAGGCTACCACAAACCAGGGAGAGACCTTGTTTCCGATATAGAAAGACTGGTGATTGGCCTTGCGTGCGGTGACCCAGGTCACGGCAAAGAGCATCACCGTGTAGGCCAGGAAGATGAAAAAAATGAGTGATGGTGTCATGGTTGAAAAAGAGTGTCTGCAAGAATAATAAAAAGTTCGGAGATAAAAGTTATCAACCTGTCAGGTTTGGGGGATTAATTTGATTTATTTTTGCCACAGAGCCTTTATATGTCAGCGAACTTCCCATCAAAACTGCTGGAAGAGGCTGTGAATGAGTTCGCCTCTCTTCCGGGCATAGGCCGCAAGACGGCCTTCAGGCTTGTCATGCACCTGCTTCGCCGCGACAGCGGAGAGGTGCGCCGTTTCGGCGAGACGGTGATGAAGCTGCGCGATGAGGTATGCTACTGCAGTGTCTGTCACGGCATCAGTGACACCCCCGTATGCGGCATCTGCAGCTCTGTGTCAAGGGACAGATCAATAATCTGCGTGGTCGAAAGCGTGCAGGATGTCATGGCGGTTGAGAACACCCGTCAGTACCGCGGGCTTTACCATGTGCTCGGAGGGATCATCTCCCCGGTAGACGGCATCGGTCCGTCAGACCTCACCATCAACAGTCTTGAGGAGAGGGTGCGCGAAGGCGGAGTGCAGGAGGTCATCCTGGCACTCAGCACCACCATGGAGGGCGACACCACCAACTTCTATATCAGCAAACGGCTGTCGGGATACGATATCCGTCTGACCACCCTGGCACGCGGCGTGGCAATTGGTGATGTTCTGGAATATACCGATGAGATCACCCTCGGCCAGTCGATCGTCAACCGCCAGCCGTTCACCACACAGCAGGGTCGCCAGTGACTTTACGGCACCCGCTCTCCGTTAAAATTCCCCGGATGTCATTTTTTTATTCTGAAAATGTTGCTTAATTTGATAAAAATCAACATCCGGTATCCATGACCTTTGACAGATTTTTTTCAGGTTCATCAAAGATGATGAAGAAGTCATCCATCCGTGAGATCCTCAAGCTCACACAGCAGCCTGAGATGATTTCGTTTGCCGGAGGGCTTCCCTCTCCCGACTCCTTTCCGATAGATGACATAAGGCAGATAGCCTGTGAGGTGCTTGAGGAGGATGGCAGGGCTGCCCTTCAGTACGGGACTACCGAGGGCGACCTCAGGCTGCGAACCCTCCTCGCCAAGCGGCACCTGAACGACGGGCTGGAGATCTCTCCCGAAAACATAGTCATTACCACCGGTTCGCAGCAGGCCCTCGACCTCTGCGGCAAGCTGTTTATTGACAAGGGTGATGTGGTCATCTGCGGACTTCCCTCCTACCTCGGCGGACTCAATGCCTTTTCAAACTACGGTGCAAGACTTAAAGGCATTCCTCTTGACAATGAGGGCATGCACCCCGGACTGCTGGAAGAGACGGTCATTAACCTTAAAAAGGAAGGCAGTACCATCAAATTCATATACATAATCCCCGATTTCCAGAATCCCGCCGGAGTGACCGTCCCGCGTTCACGGCGCCTTGAGATCATAGCCGTGGCAGAGAGGCATGATCTGCTGATCGTGGAAGACAGCCCCTACCGCGAGGTGCGCTTCGAAGGCACCCCGGAACCGCTCATGGCGTCACTCGACAGATCCGGCAGGGTGATAACCCTCTTTACCTTCTCAAAGATCCTCGCCCCCGGCTTCAGACTGGCATGGGTCACCGGCCACCCGCAGATCATCGATAAGATCGTCACTGCCAAACAGTCTGCCGATCTCTGTTCTCCACCGCTGATACAGAAGATTGCAGCCCGGTATATCGAGAAGGGACTGCTCGACGTTAACCTGAAGAAGACTGTTGAACTCTACCGGCAGCGACGCGATTACATGATCAGCTGCTTCCGGGAGTTCATGCCGGAGGGTGTGACATGGACCGAGCCTTCGGGCGGCATGTTCCTCTTTGTCACCCTTCCTCCGTCAATTGATGCTGCGGTGCTGCTCGAAAAGGCCATCATGAAGAAAGTTGCCTTTGTCGCCGGCACCGTCTTTCATTGCAACAACGAAGGGCATAATACGATGAGAATAAACTTCTCCTTCGCAGACAGGAATGACACCTGCGAGGGGGTCCGCAGGCTGGCAGCAACAATAAGGGAGGAGATGGAGCGGGAACGGGATAAAGACCAGGCACGGGACAATGACCGGAACCGGGACTGACACCGATGGAGCTCTCGGCAGTTATCGTCTCATACAATGTCCGTGATTACCTGCGGCAGGCTCTCCTGTCGCTGTCCCGGGCAGCGGAGGGCATTCAGCACGAGATAACGGTTGTTGATAACGCCTCTTCCGACGGGTCGGCTGAGATGGTGAGGGATGAATTCAGCTCCGTCAGGCTCATCGCCTCCGGCACCAATGAGGGATATGCGGCAGCATGCAACAGGGGCATGCGAGCCTCCTCCGGCAATTTTGTGCTGATACTTAATCCCGACACCGTGGTTGCCCCCGACTCTCTGACAAAGGCCCTGGCATTCATGCAGGGTCACCCCGATGCCGGGGCTGCCGGGGCAAGGATGACCGATGGCGGCGGGAGATTCCTTCCGGAATCCAAAAGAGGATTTCCCTCACCCGTGACATCACTCTTCAGGCTCAGCGGACTTGGCAGACTCTTCCCCCGTTCTCCGCTGTTCAACGCATACTACCTCGGACACCTGCCGGAAAAAGAGACATGCAGGGCGGATATACTCACCGGCGCCTTTATGCTCATACGGAGGGAGGCTCTTGATGATGCCGGGCTCTTTGACACTGCCTTCTTCATGTACGGTGAAGACATCGACCTTAGCTGGCGCATCAGGAAGTCGGGGTGGTTCAACTATTACCTGGCTGATGTAAACATTGTCCATTACAAGGGTAAAAGCCCCTTCGATGACAGGGAGAGCAGGGTGAGACACTTCTACGGAGCAATGGAAATCTTTGCCGTCAAACACCTGGCCCGGGGATGGCACCTGCCTGTCAAGGCTGCCGTGACACTGATCGGGAAGACGAAAATAGTGCTGATGCGCACGCCATGGTTGATTAAAAAGTGACCTCTGTTGTTAAAAAGGAATCTATTGCCTCACGGCTGTTTCAATATTTCACTTATATTAGTCTCTTTAAGAAAACCAATTATCTGAATGAGAAGGGCTAAAAATCTCCTCTTCCTTGCATGTTTGACATGTGCGGTCTCCATGGCAGGCCAGTCAAGGGGAGATCTTCGTGAGATGTTTCTCTCCGCCGAGGGAGATCTCCTGTTTGAGGATTATGCCGAAGCCCTTCCTAAGTATCTGAGCCTCCTGCAGATCTACCCGGAGAACTACAACCTCTATTTCAGGGTCGGCCAGTGCTGGCTCAACACCCCCGGTCAAAAGGAGAAGGCCATCCCCTTCCTTGAGACCGCAGCCCGGAATATTGACCCGGAATACCGCCGCGGCAAGCTGCGCGAGACGGGAGCCCCCTATGATGTACTATACTTCCTGGCAAATGCCTACAGGATCAGCAATGACTTTGACAGGGCGGTGGAGACCTATGAGCTGTTCCTCAGGGATGTGGATACCGAGATGTATGACACCACCCTGGTCAGGTTCCAGATAGAGACCTGCCACAACGCCCGGAAAATGATGCGCAGGCCTGTCTATATAGTGGAGAAGAACCTGGGCAGCACTGTCAACAGCCGGTTTTCCGAGATCAACCCCGTGATATCAGCGGATGAAAAGACCCTGCTCTTCACCCGTGAACTGCCCTTCTATGACGCTATCTTCTGGTCGGTAAAGGTTAACGGCAACTGGTCTGAACCGGTCAACCTCACCCCTCAGCTGGGAATCGACCAGGACTACTATACCTCATCTGTCTCCCATGACGGCAAGACGCTTCTGCTCTACAGGACTGACACCTATGACGGGAACATCTATGAGAGCCGGCTGAGTGGTGACACCTGGAGCACAGTCAGAAAGCTGAACGGCAATATCAACACCAAATACTGGGAGTCGCACGCCGTCATCTCCAGGGACGGCAGGAAGATATTCTTCACCAGCAACCGCAGGGAGAGCCTCGGTGGACTTGACATCTTCATGGCTGAGCGTGACAGCACGGGCGACTGGGGCATAGCGGTGAACCTGGGGGCTGTCATCAACACTCCCTACAATGAAGAGACCCCGTTCCTGGCCAACAATGACCGTACTCTCTTCTTCAGCTCCCGTGGCCATCACAACATGGGGGGCTATGACATCTTCCGCTCCGATCTTGATGAGAACGGCAACTGGGGCAAACCTGTCAATGTCGGTTACCCTGTCAACACTACCGATGATGACCTCTTCTTCTCTCCGGCAGGAGAGGGTAACAGGGGATATCTCTCCCGCTTCACCGGCGAGGGCGAGGGCCTTGGCGAGATCATCAGCTGCGACATCTACTCCGAACTCAATCCCCGCAACTTCATAATCATGGGAAGAGCAGGCATCAGGAACCTGCTTGATGAGTTTCCGCAGCCGGTTAAGGTCACTGCCGTCAACACCACCGACCTGCAGAAGGTTATGAGCACACTCACCAATCCGGCCACGGGACTGTGGTCGTTCAGGCTCCCCCACGGGTCCTACCGTCTTACCTATGAGTCCGACGATGCCCTGCCCGTAACCATGGAACACGAGATGCCCCTCGGTCACCACGGTGACACCATAAGACTTGAACCTGTCATCCTGGAAGAGGCAGACTTCTCCGCACAGCTCATGCTGCCGGGGGATACCCTAATCGAGGTCACCGGTGGGGAGCCCGTGGAGATAATCGTTCTGTCAGGGGAAAAAGCCCTGCTCGACGTAGAGGTACTCTCTCCCGACTCTGTCGTGACAACAGAACGTCATCTGCTGGCTGACTCTGCCTTTACCTACTCTTTTGTGCCGGAGGAAGGCCGCACCGACCTCACCTTCAGTCTCACCGACCGCTTCGGCAATGAAGACGGCGCCGCGGTAACCGTGAACCGCCGTGACGCTCCGCAAGGAAGTGAGGTGCCCCTTTATCATGAGATTCCCGTGCGCCCGGCGAAAGAGAATACGGAAGAGCAACAGGAGGAAGAGATCGCCGGACAGGATGTCTCCACAGGCGATACCCTTGCCTGGGGCGGGGAGGAAGCTGTGCCCGTCAGCAGTGATGACGAGGGAGAAAAGAGAAAGTGCCGTCTCTGGTGGCTGCTGCCGGCCGCTGCACTCCTTATACTTTTTCTTATCCTTATAAGACGAAAAAAGAAGAAAAACGATCATGACCAATAGCGCAATGAAGAGCAAGAGAATTCTACTTTTTGTATTCATACTTTCGGCCGCCTCCCATGTCGCAGCACAGGACAACATAAGGTTGCAGGAGGCCTTCTATGAAGCAGAATACTTTCTGATGAGGGGGGATTACTCCGATGCACTGCCCTACTATCAGGGCATCTATGCAGCCATGCCCGATAACGCCAGCATCGCCTTCCGCATGGGCATCTGCTATCTTAACATCGAGGGGAGCAAGCACCTGGCGATAGAGTATCTTGAGAATGCATCCCAGAATGTCCATGCCAAATACCGCGAGGGCTCACTGCGACAGACTTCTGCACCTTACGAAGCTATCTTCTTCCTGGGTGATGCCTACAGGATTAACTATATGTTTGAAAAGGCCAGGGATGCCTATCTCAGGTACCGCGAGACACTCCTTCCCGGTGACATTGAAAACATGATGTTCGTTGACCAGCAGATAGCCAGCTGCGCCAACGCTCCCGCCATCATGGCAACACCGGTGAGGTTCGCCCTGGAGCCCGTTGACAACAACCTTAATGACAGCAATGACAACTTCTTTCCCGTAATCTCTGCCGACGGTGAATCGATGGCATTCATGACAGCCATGAAGTTCTATGATGCGATTATGTTCTCAAGGAAAATAAGGAATGAATGGACCCCTCCCCTGAACATAACTCCGGAGCTTCAGTCTGACGGAGATCATTATGTATCATGTCTCTCCTCAGATGGCACTTTGATGCTCCTCTCAAAGGATGACAACATCAACAGCGACATATGGATGAGCAGGTATGACGGTGCGAGATGGGAACCGGCACAGAAACTCAAAAAGGATATCAACACCAAGTACTGGGAGGCTCACGGCTACATCACCGAGGACGGTAACACCATGATATTCTCCAGTGACAGGCCCGGCGGCTTCGGCGGACTGGACCTGTATGTCACAAAACTGGACCGTAACGGCGAATGGGGCACTCCGGTAAATATGGGACCGGAGGTCAACACTCCCTTCAATGATGACAGACCTTTCCTCATAAATGATGGCAAAATACTGTTCTTTGCATCACAGGGCCATTACAACATGGGAGGCTATGATATCTTCCGCAGTGACCTTCAATATAACGGCCTGTGGAGTAAACCTGTCAACCTGGGTTATCCGCTCAATACTCCCGACGACAACATCTTCTTCTGCCCCATTGATAAAGGAAGGGCAGGTTACATGTCCATGACCGGAAAGGAACCGGGAGCCGGTAAGGCTGATATTTACCTCGTCAGGCTTAAATAATGCCGGGAGAGAGACCATAATGCCCGGGAAGAGTTAATTTTGTAATCAAATCTTGACATGGGAATAAGGGGAATTGCATTCTTAACGTTACTGCTGGTTCTGTCACCGCTGAGTGCACAGAAAAAGAGTGAGATAAAGGAGATCTGGCTGGAAGCGGAATCACACTACCTCTTCGGCGAGTTTGAATTGGCCAATCCGCTTTATCTCATACTCAATGAAATAATACCCGGTAACGCCAACATAAAATACAAGATCGGCAACTGCTATCTCAACATCTTTGATGAGAAACCCAAAGCCATACCCTTCCTGGAAGATGCCGTCAGAAACACCAGTTACAACTCAAGGACAGGAAAGCTGAAGGAGACGCAGGCACCGCTTGATGCCTACTTCTCCCTAGGAAATGCCTACCGCATCACCAACAGGCTTGACAGTGCCCTGAATACTTACCGCTTCTTCAAACAGCTGGTCTCTGAGAGCGGTGATATGGAGAACCAGGATTTCGTCAACCAGCAGATCCAGGCCTGCAATCTTGCCACTGCACAGATGAACAATCCTGTCAGGGTGCTCATACAGCCTCTCAAGGAGTACATCAACCAGGGCTCTGTCAATGAACGTCCTGTGATCAGCTTCGACGGCAACGTTATGGCATACACTGAACGGCGGGGACTCGAGACCGTGGTCTATGTGACACGCAGGGAGGGCGGCAGCTGGGGCACACCCCGGGATATCACCCTCGAGGCATCCATGGGTACCGACTGTCATACCACCTCACTCAACGGCGACGGCACGGAGCTATACCTCTTCAAGAACGACAACTACGACGGCAATATCTATGTGACGACCTTCAGCAACGGCCGCTGGTCTCCCGTCACAAAGCTCAACCGGAACATCAACACCAGGTTTTACGAATCGCACGCCACCGTCTCTGCTGACGGGAACAAACTGTGGTTCACCTCGAACCGGGAGGGCAGCCTGGGTGAACTCGACCTCTGGATGTCAGAGAAGGATGCCGCCGGCGAATGGGGCCTTCCTGTAAACCTGGGCAGCAGTATCAATACTCCATATAACGAGGAGACACCGTTCATCTCCAAAGACGGGCTGACACTCACCTTCAGCTCGGAAGGCCACGGCTCCATCGGCGGATATGATATCTTCCTCTCTTCAATGTCGGACGGCGGCTGGGGCAAACCGGTCAACCTGGGATACCCGGTCAGCACAACAGATGATGATACCGGCTTCCAGCCCTTCGATGACGGAGCCTTCGGACTCCACTCCATCATGACCGGCTACAAGAAGAAGGAGATAGCCCTCTTTATGTTCAATCCTCCCGTGGAAGAGAAGGCTGACACCGTCACCATCAGCTTCGACCCCGATGATCTGCCGTATATCACGGAGGTAGACTCTGCATCCCTTATAACCGACCTGATGTTGAGAGATGTCTCTGACAGCGATGAGGAGATCGACCCGGAGGTGCTTTACTATACCGTGCAGGTGATGGCACTCTACAACCCTGTTGATCCGGCCTATTTTGAGTATGCCGAGATATCAGTCTTCTATAACTCGGATGACCGTTTCTACCGTTATACAACCGGGCGATTCAATACCAAACGTGCAGCCTACGATGAGCTGACAAGACTGCTCAGGCTGGGATATCCAACTGACATCTTCGTCAAGAAAGTCTACAGGAATGATTCTGGAAGGTGACGGCGTCAGACTGAGGGCTGTTGAACCGGAAGACCTGGAACTGCTTTATAAATGGGAGAATGAGGAATCCGACTGGAAGCAGAGCAATACTCTTGTTCCCTACTCGAGGTACACCCTGAAAAGATATATCGCCAGCTCCCATAAAAGCCTTTATGAGACAAGCCAGCTGCGACTTATGATCGACAGGGCGGCCGACGGTCTCACCGTGGGGACCATTGACCTGTTTGACTTTGACCATTATCATATGCGTGCCGGCGTGGGCATCCTGATCGCCGATCCCGCTGAACGCAGGAAAGGATATGCTTCGGCAGCACTGGGATGCATAATTGCATATGCCTTTGATACTATCGGATTGCATCAGCTATGGTGCAATATCCTTGAAAGCAACAGTGACAGCATGAACCTCTTCAGGCATCACGGTTTCGTGCTCTGTGCCACGAAACGAGAGTGGGTGCGCACACGGGAACGGTTTGTGACGGAATACATGTTCCAGCTGATCAGTCCCGGGAAATAGCTCCGGA
>CAYPKP010000022.1:40863-46735 GCA_964411345.1 uncultured Rikenella sp.
GCCGCCCGCTGCCAGCATCCCGCATGCCGCGGCTATATCGGCTCCGCGCGACCTTCGCACCGAAGCTCCCACTCCTGATGTCACCAGCAGGTGTCTGAACTGCATCATGGTCTCTTCTCCGGCACTCTCCTCACTGTCACCCGGCAGGGGATGATACGGCAACAGGTTTACCCGTATTCCGGTACCGTGCAACAGCCTCCTGAGCTCTTCCAGGTGCCTCACGGTGTCATTCTTTCCCTTTATCATCACATAGGCAACCGTAAAACGGCGACGACGGCTGTTGTCATACTCCTTCATAAGCTCCAGCGTCTCCGTGAAAGGCCATCTCTTCTCAGCAGGAATGACCGCCGCCCTCTCGTCCGCAAAAGGTGAATGGAGGCTGAGAGTGATATTGACCTCCGTCTCATCCAGCAGCCGTCTCACCGAGGGTGTCACCCCCACCGTAGAGACGGTTACCTTGCTCCTCCCCGCGGCCAGGCCCCACTCTGCCGTGAAAATCCTGCACGCCCGTATCACCTCTTCAATATTGTCACCCGGCTCTCCCATGCCCATAACTACTATGTGAGTGAAAGGATCGGGAAGGCCAACGACCTGGTTGACGATCTCACCTGCCGTGAGGTTGCCTCTCCATCCGTTCCTCCCCGTGGCACAGAAACTGCAGCCCATGCGGCAGCCCGACTGTACCGAGACGCACACCGTCATCCTCCTGCCCTCCGGCAGCCAGACAGTCTCAAAAGGAAGGCCGGAGGCAGTTTCAAAGAGGTACTTGACCGAACCGTCAGCGGACATGACACGGGAGACGGGGGCATTTACTCCTGTCACAAACCGCTCCTCCAGGGCAGACTTAACCTTCACCGGTATGTCGTCAGGATCACTGAACGACCTTATGCCCCGCCTGTAAACCCAGTACAACAGCCTCCTGCCGTATCTCTCCTCTATTCCTGCAGCAGAGAGATCCACGGACAGCATCTCAGGGTCAAGCCCGCATATGACCTTCCTCTCTTCCATTTTTTTTCATGCCAAAGATATCAAATAACCTCTTTCGGTTTTTTTTGCCATCTTTACAATAGCATCTGAAGTATGCATCGCTGACCAGATAATATATGGAAGCAAAGCCTGCAAAAAACAAGTTTGGCACAGCCCCGGTCTTTTTCACCGCCATCTCCACCATCCTCGGAGCCATACTCTTCCTCAGGTTCGGGTACGCTGTAGGGACACTGGGATTCTGGGGAGTGCTCCTTCTGATCATCCTGGGCCATACTCTCACCATTCCGACTGCACTGGCGCTCTCCGAGCTGGCCACCAACAAGCGGGTCGAGGGTGGTGGTGAATATTTTGTCATCTCCCGCTCCTTCGGGCTTAATATCGGCGCGACAATCGGCATGGCTCTCTACCTCTCCCAGGCTATCAGCGTGGCTTTTTATATCATTGCATTTACCGAGACCTTTGAGTTCGTCTTTAACTTCTTTGCCAACTCACTGAACTTCAACCTGCCACGACAGGTCATCAGCCTACCTGCCATGGCTGTGCTGGGGATTGTGATACTGCGCAAGGGTGCCAATACCGGTGTCAAAACACTCTATGTGGTGGTAGGCATCCTCTTCCTGGCCATAATCATGTTCTTCCTGGGAAAGACTGATTACTCCGCAACGGTATCCGGGGGCCTCGGCAACCTGGAGATGCGCAACATGAAGGAGTTCTTTGTCGTTTTTGCCATCGTTTTTCCGGCATTCACGGGTATGACTGCCGGTGTGGGCCTCTCCGGCGACCTCCGCAATCCGGGGAAATCGATACCTCTCGGGACTACTGCAGCGACCATCACGGGCATGGTGGTTTACCTGTTCGTGATATACAAGCTGGCCATCTCGGCAAGCCCGGAGGATATGCTCGGCAACCAGCTGATAATGTCGAAGATAGCTATCGGCGGAGCGGTCATCATACCGCTTGGACTGGGGGCCTCCACCCTCTCCTCAGCCCTGGGTTCCATCATGGTGGCCCCGAGAACGCTGCAGGCACTGGCACGCGACACCTCCTTCCCCTCAATGAAGATGAACAGATGGCTGGCGGCTTCACGGAATACTGACGGGGAGCCTGTCAACGCATCCCTCGTCACGGTCATCATAGCCTTTGTCTTCGTAGCCCTGGGAAGCGTCAACGCCGTGGCAGAGATCATCTCGATGTTCTTCATGGTGACCTACGGCTCCCTCTGTCTGATATCGTTCCTGAACCATTTCGGATCATCTCCCTCGTACAGACCCTCGTTCAAGTCGCGCTGGTACATCTCACTGGCAGGCTTTGTCATCGCTCTGTTCGTGATGTTCAGGATCAACACTCCCTATGCCCTTGCCTCCATCATAGTGATGGTTGCACTCTATACCTACATCAATCACTATCACCGTGAGCGTCACGGACTGGAGTCACTTTTTGCCAATGCCCTCTTCCAGATCAACCGCAACCTGCAGGTCTACCTGCAGAAGACGGGAAGCAAGAAGAAGGCCAAGGAGTGGAGGCCGGGTGTGATATGCATCTCCAAGGACTCTTTCAAAAGGGCCAAGGCCTTCAGGCTTCTCAACTGGATCTCCTACAGGTACGGTTTCGGCACCTATCTGCACCGCATTGAAGGTTACTATTCCAGGGCTACAAGCCAGCAGGCGGCGGAAGAACTCGCCAAGCTTATTGAGATCTATGACACCACGCAGAATCATGTCTATGTGGACACTATCATCTCTCCCTCCTACACCTCAGCCATTGTTCAGGCAATACAGGTGCCCGGCATATCGGGCATGGAAAATAACATGGTCATCTTTGAGTATGACAAGGAGGATCCGGAAAACCTGGGTGAGATACTTGAAAACATAAGGCTCATCCAGGCCGGCAACTTCGACATCTGCCTGCTGGCCTCGGCAAGGAAGGAGATGCTCTACAAAAACGGCATACATGTGTGGATCGACTTCAATGAGCCGGAGAATGCCAGCCTGCTGATACTGCTCAGCTTCATCATTTCAGGTCATCCCGACTGGCGCAGGTCATCCATAAAGGTATTCGGCACCTGCAAGCCTGAACATTACAGCGAGACCCGCAGCGAGCTCTCCGAGCTGGTACTGTCAGGCAGGCTGCCTATCACGGAGAGCAACGTCGAGATCATCAGGCTTGAAAAGGGAGACTCGGTAAAGAAAATGATCAACATACGTTCCTCCACGGCGGCGCTGGTCATGACGGGCTTCAGGCATGAAGGTCTTAAGCACAACGGGGAGTCAATCCTCAGCGGCTATGATGATACCGGCACGATCCTCTTCGTCAACTCCCACAATCAGAAGGAGATAATCTGAGAGGGACATTTATTCATAAAAGAGGCTGTCACCCACGGGGGGATGACAGCCTTTATTATGATCTTCTGCTAACGGCTCAGGAACCCGGACGGTTACCCTGTTCCGGTTCTGCAGCGACCCCTCTTTTCAGCATTTCGCCCTGTTCCTTCGCAGGGCCTGCTTCAGGTTCAGGTTGCTTTGCCGGCCCGGTCCGAAGTCTCAGTTCAGACCCCGGAGCGGGATCATGCCGGAATATCAGTTCAGGCCCCTGTTTCTGAGGAGAGGTTCGATGTCCGGTTCGCGACCGCGGAAGTTGAGGTACATCTCTTCGGCATCCATGGTACCCATCGGGGCAAGCACATTCTTCCTGAATGAGGTTGCAGTGGCCTGGTCGAAGATACCATTCTCCTTGAAGGCTTCGAAGGCATCATGATCCAGCACTGCCGCCCAGGTGTAGACGTAGTAGCCGGCATCGTAACCGTCGATGATATGCAGGAAATAGGTGCTCCTGTATCTAGGCTCTATCTCGGGGATGAGCCCTATCTTCTGCATTGCCTCCTTCTCAAACTTCTGCACGTCAACAACTGCCGGTGCCTCCAGTGAATAGTATGCCATGTCAAGCAGTGATGCCGCCATGATCTCCACATTGTCAAAACCGGTGTTGAAGTAGCTGCTGTTCCTTATCTTGTCGATGAGCTCCTGCGGAATCACCTCACCTGTCTCATAGTGCTTCGCGTACATGCTTAGCACCTCTGGCTGTGTGGCCCAGTGCTCCATGATCTGTGAGGGCAGCTCCACGATGTCCCACGCCACTGTTGTGCTTCCGTATCTGTTCTCTGAGAAGAGCGCCTGCAGTCCGTGGCCGAACTCATGGAAGAGAGTCAGCACGTCATCCATGCTCAGAAGGGCCGGCTTGCCCTCTGCCGGCGGGGTGAAGTTGCCGACAATGGTCACGACAGGTGTTATCTCCTTGCCGTCGATCACCCTGTGCTCACGGTATCCGCCGCACCATGCACCCTGGCGCTTGCTCTCCCGGGGGAAGAAGTCCATATAGAGCACTCCCACGTGGCTGCCGTCAGCCTCTTTGACCTCGAAGGCCTGTGCATCGGGGTGCGGCAGAGGAATGTCACTGATGCGGGTGAAGGTGATGCCGTACAGCTTGTTGGCCACAGCAAAGGCCCCGTCACGGGCATTGTCCAGAGTAAAGTAAGGTCTCAGTTCTGTCTCGTCAAGGTCATACTTTGCCTTGCGCAGCTTCTCGGCATAGTACCACCAGTCGTGCGCAGCAAGCCTGAAGTTGCCGCCTTCAGCATCTATGATCTGCTGCATCTCCTCGCGCTCGCGCTTTGCCACCGGCAGTGCCCGGCCCAGCAGGTCGGTGAGAAGGTTAAGAACATTATCAGGTGTCTTGGCCATCCGTGTTTCAAGGACCAGGTCGGCATGGGTATCATAACCCAGCAATTTCGCCCTCTCAGCCCTCAGTCTGACCAGGTCAGCAAGTATCTTGTTGTTATCCCGCTCGTTGCCGTTGTTGCCGCGGTTCAGGTAGGCGTCATACAGCTTCTTGCGAAGCTCGCGGTTATCGGCATACTGCAGGAAAGGTATCATGCTCGGCTTCTGGGTGGTGAAGACCCACTTGCCCTCCATGCCTTCAGCCTTTGCCATCTCAGCGGCATTGGCAATCACCCCGTCGGGCAGACCGGCAAGATCAGCCTCATTGTCGATCACCAGCTTGAAATCGTTGGTCTCTCCGAGGACGTTCTGGCTGAACTTCACCGTCAGCACGGATATCTCCTGATTCAGTTTCTTCAGTGTCTCCTGGTCGGCAGAGTCAAGCAGCGCCCCGTTGCGTACGAAGCTCTTGTAGAGGTTTTCAAGAAGGAAGAGCTCCTCAGCGTCAAGCTGCTCAGCCTCCCTGTTTTCATAGACCGCCTTCACGCGGGCGAAGAGCCCGGCGTTGAGAAGCATCTCGTCGCTGAAGGCTGATATCTTGGGAGCCACCTCCATCTGAAGCTGCTCCAGCGTATCGTTGGTGTTGGCGCTGGTCTGCGAATAGAAAACGTACGCCACCTTGTTGAGAAGCTGTCCGCCCCGGTCATAGGGCACAATGGTATTTGCAAATGTGGCAGGCTCCGATGACGACACTATGGCGTCGATCTCCGTACGGGCAGCCGCGATGCCTGAGTCTATCGCAGGCATGTAATGGTCATTCTCAATCAGATCAAAGGGAGGAACGCCAAACGGTGTCTGCCATTCAGCAAAGAACGGGTTTCCCTGATCCTTCTTCGCGGTGTTGCATGAAACAGCCGCGACTGATGCTAAGATCATGATAACGATAAGTTTTTTCACGTTGCTGGATTTATTTTATTAGTGATTAATTTATTGCGTGCAAAGATAAATTTTTTATCCTCACCATACCTTGATTATCATCATGTATGCATCTCATTTTTCAGTCTTATGAGATTTAAAAAAGAGCCATTTTATGCAGATTCTTTTCGGGCACAATTCGTAACTTTAAGCTTTGATCGCAACCAAAGAACCAAAAAAATATCGGCTTATGAAGA
>CAYPKP010000023.1:0-3122 GCA_964411345.1 uncultured Rikenella sp.
GCACACCCTTGCGAGCACCAGCCCCTCAAGCTGGCGTGTCTACCAATTTCACCACCTGGGCAGTTCCGGCTCAGAGCCCTCCGCTCAGAGTCCAGGGCATACTGTTCATGCTCTGTGCTCCGCTCACTGTACTCCTTGCTCTCTTTTTGTGCCCAGAACAGGACTCGAACCTGCACATCATTGCTGACACTAGTCCCTGAAACTAGCGCGTCTACCAATTTCGCCATCTGGGCTGTTATCCGTCAAAAGTCCAAAGCCGAAACTCCACAGTCGTGAATAACCACTTTGTATTGCGCCTCTTATCTTTTGACCTGTAACGCGGGTGCAAAAATAAATGTTTTTTTAATAATTCAATGAACAGTAATATTGAAAAGAGAAAAAATATTTGATCTTGCGATCTGTTGCCGTACTGAAATACCATCTCCACTGAAAGGCCATGGCCGGCAAACCGAAATCCGAGACGGTGCGGAGAGTTGCAGAATTTGACGGGTCAGCAAAGAATCGGATGATTTTATGTAAGTTTGATCGCCGGAATGCAGCAATAATGTGTGAGCTGCAGGCATCCCGTAAAACGAAGAAGAGATGAAGGTATTCAAATTCGGAGGAACCTCTGTCGGGAGTCCAGAACGGTTCAGGTCACTGACAGACCTGATCAGTGACGGGGAGTCCAAGATAGTGGTACTCTCGGCCATGGCTGGCACCACCAATGCCCTGGAGGAGATCTCCCGGCTCTTTGCCTCGGGTGCATATGAGGAGGCGGTGGCCGGGACAGAGAGACTGCGCAGTGATTACCACCGCGTGGCTGATGAGTTGTACTCATCGTTGACGTGGGCCGAGAAGGCGCATGACCTGACAGATGAGCATTTCAACTACATCACAGCTCTTTTTTCAAGGGAGTACAGCAGGCATAACGAGAAGCGTATTCTTGCCAGGGGAGAGCTTTTATCGAGTGCATTCCTCCATTTTCTCCTCTCCGAGGAGGGTATTGCCTCCGTGCTTGTGCCTGCCCTCAACTTCATGAGGATAGACAAGGACGGGGAGCCGGACTATTTCTATATCAGGGAGAATCTTAACCGTGAGCTTGGCGTTGTAAGGGACGAAAAGATCATCATAACGCAGGGGTACATCTGCCGCAACGCTTTCGGTGAGACCGATAACCTGCGCAGGGGCGGCAGCGACTACAGTGCAACCATAATCGGAGCGGCAATCGGGGCTGAGGAGGTACAGATCTGGACTGACATCAGCGGACTCCACAACAATGACCCCAGGTATGTAGGCAACACCAGGGTGGTGAGGCAGCTCTCCTATGACGAGGCTGCCGAGCTGGCCTACTTCGGGGCGAAGATACTGCATCCTTCAAGCATAAACCCTGCCCGGCTCAAGAAGATCCCCGTAAGGCTGAAGAACACCATGGATCCATCTGACGAGGGGACGGTAATAATTTCCGGATCGACACCTGAAGACTACAAGGCCGTTGCGGCAAAGGACGGGGTAATATCGCTGAGGATCCGCTCTGCCGGGATGCTGATGGCTTACGGCTTCATGAGAAGGATCTTCGAAGCCTTCGAGGCCTACAAGACACCCATTGATATGATCACAACCTCCGAGGTATCTGTCTCACTGACAATTGACGATCCGACATTTCTCACCGAGATTGTCAAAACACTTGAGTCAACAGGCAGTGTGGAGGTTGAAAAGGATCAGACAATAATCTGCATTGTAGGTGACTTCAGACCCTCCAGGGAGGGGTCGGCCCCTGAGATCTTTGAAGCGCTGAATGAGATACCCGTAAAGATGATATCCTACGGCGGAAGTGACAACAGCATGTCCATATTAATCAATACAAGCGACAAGGTGGTGGCACTGAGGTCGCTAAGTTCAAAACTATTTCCTGAGGAGTGATGTTCACAAAAGAGACAACAGAACGGTTGCGGCAGCTTGAGACGCCATTTTACTATTATGATCTCGACCATCTGCACGAGACCCTTGCAGTAGCATCGGGGGAGGCTGCCAACAGGGGATTCAAACTGCATTATGCCGTAAAGGCAAATTTCAATCCTGTGATAATGAAGATCATTGCCGGTTATGGCCTTGGTGCAGACTGTGTAAGCGGAAATGAGACAAAGCTTGCCGTGGAATGCGGATTTCCTCCCTCGGAGACCCTTTTTGCGGGTGTGGGCAAGAGTGACCGTGAGATTGAGGCCGCCCTGCAACTGGGCATCGGCTGCTTCAATGCCGAGTCTGTGGAGGAGATTGAAGTTATTGATGAGATAGCCGGACGAATGGGTAAAAAGGCAAATGTCGCGCTGCGCATCAATCCCAACGTGGAAGCTCATACCATCAAACACATAACCACCGGCACTGACGAAAACAAATTCGGCATCAGGATCGCTGAACTTGAAAGGGTCACTGCCTTGCTTGAGGAGATGGAGAACATAAAGTACCGGGGCATTCACTTTCATATAGGATCACAGATCACCGACCTGCATGTCTACCGCAATCTATGTCTGAGAATCAATGAGTTGTGGGAGTGGCTTACTGACAGGGGCCTTGAACCGGCCGACATAAATGTTGGCGGGGGACTGGGCGTCAGCTATGATCATCCTGACCGCTTCCCTCCTTTTGCAGATTACTTTGAGCTCTTCAGCAGGCACCTTGACAACAGGATACAGAGCACCGTTTCATTTGAGCTTGGGCGGTCGCTTACTGCCGGTTGCGGCTCGCTGATATCGAAAGTGCTGTATGTCAAGCCAGGTGCACGGGAGACATTCGTCATACTTGATGCGGGAATGACTGACCTGCTGAGGCCGGCTCTCTACCATGCATCGCACCGCATAGAAAACCTCACCTCAGAGCTTCCCCTCAGGAAGTACACTGTTGTGGGTCCGATATGTGAAACCACGGATACTTTTGGCAAGTTTATCGAACTTCCGGAGACGAGGCGCGGTGATCTGATTGCCATACGCTCTGCCGGTGCCTATGGTGAGGTGATGGCGATGCGATACAATATGCGGTCGCTGCCGGCGTCGGTATTTTCGGATCCTAAATGACTTGGTTTCAGTTGGCAGTCGGCAGTCAGCAGTCAGCAGTTTGCAACAAGCTGACTGATTGATAATTGAGGA
>CAYPKP010000023.1:3222-12911 GCA_964411345.1 uncultured Rikenella sp.
GTCGGCAGTCAGCAGTCAGCAGTTTGCAACAAGCTGACTGATTGATAATTGAGGACTGAGGACTGAGGACTGAAGACTGAAGACTGAGGACTGAGGACTGAAGACTGAAGACTGAAGACTGAGAACATCAACATCCGCGTCGCGCAAGACCTTCAGACAAGAAAAAAGAGGCTGATCCGGAATGGACAGCCTCTTTTTCAGTTAGTTATCACTATTTCCTTCTCAGTTTTTTTCTGACCGGTTCAGACAGCAGAATCATTATAAGTCCGAAGGCCAGAGTGCCCAATCCTGATATCAGGTTAACATTGACGTTGAGTGATTTTTCATATATTTCCACCTGGCCAATGGTGGCAAGTCCATAGATGGTTATTATCAGTCCTACCACCGAGAACATCAATCCGATTGGAAGTCTTATATCAAGCATGATTTCTTTTTTTTAGGGTTACCAGAACAAGATGGAGAGCACTACCATAATAAGTCCGACGATCAGGGCCAGGAACCAGGGTCTCTGGTACCACAGCACGCCGCTGTCGTCCAGTTTGGGTGTCATTGAGTATACCAGGCCATTCAGGTCGGAGTCGGTTTTGTCACGTTTTGACAGTATTGAGATCACCACTGTCAGCAGGGCTGCTGCCGAGAAGGCGAAGATGGCGGTCCAGAAGTTCTGAGCCATCTCAACCGGGTAGGTATGTACAACGCCTATCCATCCGCCCTTCACCAGGGTAGTGGCTCCTTCAGGCTGTGTCAGGCCGTGATGTGCGAGAGCCACCAGGAATCCCATCAGCAGGCCAAGGAATGCAGCGTTGCCTGTCGACCGTTTCCAGAACATACCCAGGAATATGACGGCGAAGAGCGGGGCGTTGATCATTGAGAAGACCGTCTGGAGGAAGTCCATGATATTCCCGAACTTACTGGCGATATATGCTGCCGCAATGCTGACCAGCACACCAACTACGGTTGTAATCCGGCCCACTTTCAGGTAGTGTTTCTCGTCGGCATCCTGGTCGCCTGTTGCAGGCCTGAAGTAACTCTGGTATATGTCATAGGTCCATACGGTATTGAATGCCGACACGTTTCCGGCCATGCCAGACATGAATGATGCCAGCAGTGCCGTCACGCCCAGGCCGAGTACTCCTGCGGGCAGGTATTGTTTGAGCAGCATTATGATGGTATAGTCATATATGGGTTCACCTGCCGCATTCAGTGGCAGGGCGAAGCTCTTTGACGGGTCATTGAGCAGCACCAGGGCTGCGATGCCGGGTACTATAATGAGGAAAGGAATGAACATTTTGGGTATGGCACCGATAAGGGGCACCTTGCGGGCAGCCGTCATCGACTCGGCGGCCATGGCGCGCTGCACAATCAGGAAGTTGGTACACCAGTATCCGAAGGAGAGCACGAAGCCCAGTCCTGCCAGTATCCCGTACCACTCCACACCCAGCGGGTTTGTTCCGGAGCTTCCGGTGTATTTCCAGGTGGTAGTCCAGGTATCGGGGGCAAATCCCCTGCCATCAACTATCGGTGCCAGGCTCTCCTGCATACCTCCCCATCCGCCTACATCGCTCATTACCAGGACAGCCATGGGCAGCAGGCCGATGATGATGATGAAGAACTGAAGCACCTCGTTGTAGATGGCGGAAGAGAGTCCGCCGAGGTAGGTATAGGCAAGGACTATGGCTGCAGATGCCAGCAGGGAGACATTGAAGTTCCATCCGAGCACATTCTCGAGAAGGATAGCCAGGGCGTACATTGAAATTCCTGAAGCAAGGACAGTCATGAGCGCAAAGAGGAAGGCATTGAGGGCCCGTGTCTTCTCGTTGAAGCGAAGCTTAAGGTACTCGGGTACTGATCTGGCTTTGGAGCCGTAGTAGAACCGCATCATGAAAAGGGCCAGGAACATCATCGCGGGGATGGCTCCTATCCAGTAGAAGTGGGTTGTCAGCATCCCGTACTTGAGGCCTGAACCTGTCATTCCCATCACCTCGAGGGCACCCAGGTTTGTGGAGATGAATGCCAGACCTGCAACCCATGCCGGCATCGCACGTCCGGCCTCAAGGAATGCCGTGGCATTCTTCATGTATTTCTTCAGGGCCCAACCGATACCCAGTACAAAAAGGAAATAGACCGCCATTATGAGGTAGTCTATTCCATGAAGCGCAAATGTTGTGTCCATGTGATTTCTTCGATTAGGTTTGTCAACTCACAAACTTAGCGAAATTTATCACATGGACAGGTTTCATTATTGTTTTTGTTTGCAGCTATTTCACTTTTTCACGGCTGTCTCCGGGCTCCTGTCCTTCAGCGGCAGCAGCTGATTCCTGTCGCGACCGGCACTGCTCTTGGCTCCTGTATAATCAACCCAGGCGATGAACTGGTTGAGTTCATTCTTGTAGAGCTGATCCGTCCTTATGAAGCCGACATCCTCGTCCCTCAGGGTGTAGTTGTTATGGTCCTTATGCCATACATCAACGTAGTAGACATAGGGTCCCAGGTTGGTAAAGACCACCTTGCCTGACGCATTGGTGAAACCTTCAATGATCGGATTGGTCATCTTGTCCCAGTCGTCCTCCGTGGGGTAGAGTATCACGCTTGCCCCTGCGACAGGGTACTGGTCATACCATTCCAGGACCTCGATCTCGAGCATTGTTGGTGAGAGCACCTCAATGTCGAGGTAGGACCTGTCGACATCTCCGGTTTTGGAGTACGCATTGAGGATCACGGTAAAGACTCCTGATCCCAGATAGGAATGAACCGGTTCATAGGCATCTGACCAGGTGCCGTCGCCAAAATCCCATTCATATTCCACAGCGTTGAATGAGTTGTTGAAGAAGAATATCTCCTCTCCTATCTCTGCCCGGATCTTATCGGTAAAGAATCCTGCATCCGGGCTGACCTCGCATGAGCTGAGCATTATTGCCACTGCTGCTGCTGAAATTAATAATCTTTTCATGACTGCCGTTTTTGGTACTGTTTTGTCAAATCCAAAATCCATGCCATGAATTTATTATACCAAACGATGGTCTCCGGGAAGGATCAGCGCAGCTGCTCTCTCACTCTGAGTATGAGCAAAAAATATTATCTTTGCACACTATTTAAAAAGGTAATATGATCAGGATAACGTTTCCCGACGGTTCGGTGAGGGAGTATGAGCAGGGAGTCACCGCCATTGAGATTGCAGGTTCCATCAGCAGGGGGCTTGCGGCCGATATTTATGCAGCCACTGTCAACGGCGAGTTATGGGATCTCACCCGTCCTCTTACCAGTGATGCCACCGTCAGGTTTCACAAGTGGGATGATCCCGAGGCGAAGCATGCCTTCTGGCACAGCTCGGCTCATCTTATGGCCGAAGCTCTTGAAGCGCTGTGGCCCGGTATCAGGTTTGGCATCGGTCCGGCAATTGAGAGCGGTTTCTACTACGATGTTGATCCCGGGGAAGGAAAATCAATCACCGAGGCCGATCTTCCTCTCATAGAGGACAAGATGAGGGAGCTGGCTGCCAGGAACAGTCCTATAGTACGCAGGGAGGTGAGCAAGCAGGAGGCATTGGATCTATTTACAAGGAAGGGAGATGAGTACAAGACGGAGCTCATCTCCGAGCTGGAAGACGGGAGCATCACTCTGTACAGTCACGGTAATTTTACCGATCTGTGCCGCGGGCCTCATCTGCCTGACACATCAGCGATAAAAGCCATCAGGGTGCTCAGTCTTGCAGGGGCATACTGGAGGGGCGACGAGAAGCGCAGGATGATGACCCGTATTTACGGTATCACCTTCCCGAAGCAGAAGATGCTTGATGAGTACATGATAATGCTTGAGGAGGCGCGCAAGCGAGACCATCGGCGCATAGGAAAGGAGCTGGAGCTCTTCGCCTTCTCACCGCGCGTGGGCATGGGGCTGCCTCTCTGGCTGCCCCGGGGAGCTGACATGAAACAGCGGCTGACAGACTTCATGACAGCTGTTCTCAAGGAGAGGGGCTATGCAATGGTCTCGACACCCCATATAGGCAATGTGGATCTCTACAAGACCTCGGGTCACTTTGAAAAGTACGGTGCCGACTCTTTCAGGCCTATCACCACCCCTCAGGAGGGTGAGGTCTTCATGCTGAAGCCCATGAACTGTCCGCATCACTGTGAGATTTACAATGCCACACCGCATTCATACCGTGATCTGCCGGTCAGAATGGCCGAATTCGGAACGGTCTACCGCTACGAGCAGAGCGGAGAGCTTCACGGGCTTACGCGTGTGCGCAGTTTCACGCAGGATGATGCGCACCATTTCTGCCGTCCTGACCAGCTTAAGGAGGAGTTCAAGAGCATCATCGATCTGGTGCAGTACATTTTCAGGATAGCCGGTTTCAGCGAGTTTGCCGCGCAGATCTCACTCCGGGATCCCTCCAACAGGGAGAAGTACATAGGCTCGGACGACAACTGGGAGAAAGCGGAAAAGGCTATTATCGAGGCCTCGGGTGAGAAGAACCTGGTGACCACCATAGCTGTGGGTGAGGCCGCATTTTACGGCCCGAAGCTTGACTTCATGGTGAGGGATGCCATCGGCCGCAAGTGGCAGCTGGGAACCATACAGGTCGACTACAACCTGCCGGAGAGGTTTGAACTCACCTATACCGGTAGCGACAACCAGAAGCATCAGCCGGTAATGATACACAGGGCCATATTCGGCTCCATGGAGAGATTCGTGGCCGTGCTGATAGAAAATACGGCGGGAAAATTCCCGGTCTGGCTCACACCTGATCAGGCTGTGGTTTTGCCAATCAGTGAAAAATACAATGATTATGCAAAAACTGTTTCAAATCTCCTTAATAATTCCGATATTCGCACCCTGATTGACGACAGGAGCGAAAAGATAGGTAAGAAGATAAGGGATAATGAGTTAAAGAGGATTCCCTACCTGCTCGTCATAGGTGAAAAAGAGAGTGAGGCGGGAACGGTATCTGTCAGACGTCAGGGTGAAGGAGACAAAGGGGTGATGAAAACCGAAGAGTTCATCAGCCTGGTAAAGGAGGAGATGAGACAGGAACTTAAAAACTAAGTAATTGAATTTAAAGATATTATTAATTTAACTGGAGGACAAGACCATAGCAGGACCGACCTATTTCAGATCGTATAACAGGCCCAGACCGGGCAGGAAGCCCGAACCTGAACACAGGATCAACAACAGGATCACGGCAAGAACAGTCAGGGTTGTTGGTGACAACATTGAGTCGAAGGTGATGAGCATAGGAGATGCCCTTGAGCTGGCAGACGAGATGGAACTGGATCTTGTGGAGATCTCTCCGAACGCTGATCCGCCGGTATGCAAAATAGTTGATTATCAGAAGTTTCTTTATCACCAGAAAAAGAAACAGAAAGAAATCAAAGCCAATGCGGCAAAGATTGTGGTAAAGGAGATCCGTTTCGGTCCCAATACTGACGATCACGATTACAACTTCAAGCTGAAGCACGCGATCAATTTCCTTGAAGAGGGAGCAAAGGTGAGGGCCTATGTGTTCTTCAAGGGACGGTCGATACTCTTCAAGGAGCAGGGAGAGAAGCTGTTGGAGCGTTTTGTGAATGACCTGGAAGAATATGCCAAGGTTGACCAGACACCCAGGCTTGAAGGGAAGAGGATGATTATCATTCTTTCACCGAAGAAAAAGAAGTAGAATTTTTATACACATATATATCAGAGATGCCAAAAATGAAAGTAAATCCGGGTGCAAAGAAGAGGTTTTCTTTGACCGGTTCAGGTAAGATCAAGCGTAAGCATGCTTTCAAGAGCCACATTCTTACCAAGAAGTCGACCAAGCGCAAGAGAAATCTTACGTATGACGGACTGGTAGACAAGGCTGACGAGAAGAATGTCAAGCTTCTGCTTGGACTAAAGTAGTTTTAGTCACCTGAGAGTGTGATAATCAATTGAATTATTAACCGGGATGTGAAGCATAAAAGACCTTAACAGGCGCTTACATCCGAAAAAGAGTAAAGAAAATGCCAAGAGCAACAAATGCACCAGCATCCAAGGCAAGGCGAAAGAAAGTATTAAAGCAGACCAAAGGGTACTTCGGCAACAACGCTAATGTTTACACCGTTGCCAAGAACGTACTGGAAAAGGGTCTGACCTACGCCTACCGTGACCGCCGTGCCAAGAAGGGTCAGTTCCGCGCGCTGTGGATCCAGAGGATCAACGCCGGGGTTCGCCTGCACGGAATGAGTTATTCACAGTTCATCGGCGGACTTGAGAAGAAGGGTATAGCCCTTAACCGCAAGACGCTGGCCGACCTGGCCATGAACCATCCTGAAGCCTTCAAGGCGATAGTGGACAAAGTCAAGGAATAGAAAAAGCGGGCTGCGGCCCGCTTTTTTTATTGTCGATTTGCGATTTGCGATTTGCGATTAAATCGACAATCTGAAATCGAAAATCGAAAATTACCGTCTGGCTCCCTTGAAGAACCTTCTGAACCTTATCTTCTTAAATCCCTGGGCCTCCTTGTCTATGGAGAGCCATACCAGCACCGGGCGTCCGACAATATGGTCTTCCGGGACAAATCCCCAGAAGCGCGAATCGGCGGAGTCATGCCTGTTATCGCCCATCATCCAGTAGTAATCCATCTTGAATGTATATCTGTCTGCGGGTGAACCGTTGATATAGATGACCGTATCGCGTATCTCCAGGTCGTTCTCCTCGTAGATGTCAATTACTGAGGTATAGAGACTGATGTTGGTCATGTCAAGATTAACGGTGGTTCCCTTCTTCGGTATCCAGAGCGGCCCGAAGTGATCCTCATTCCACCTGTACTGCGGGTCGTGCGGAAAGATATAAGGGGCATACTCCCCTGCCCTTCTGTAGTCGGCTTCGATACCGGTGACATTTGCAAAGCCCGAAATCAGATCCGCGTTTTTTGTGGTCAGGGGCAGCCGGTACACAGTGCCGGAGAGCATCATCGACTGGTCTGACCGGGAGATATCCATCCGCTCAAAAGCCTTAGGGTTGATACGGGTTCCGTTGGTGCGGACATAGTAGGAGGTCTGCTGTGTCTCATGTACTTTGGCTGCGGCGCCGTTTACAAAAAGCTGCCCCCCCTTTATTAAAACGGTATCACCGGGAATGCCAACACAGCGCTTGACGTAATTGTCGCGGCGGTCAACAGGGCGGTAGATCACAGTATACTCATTCCATATCAGCTGTCTGGCAAGGGCATTATAATGCTCCTTCTCCTGTAGCGGTCTGTTTCCCCTGATATCTTCAGCAGTGAGCATCTCAGCCCTCTCCCTGACCAGTTCATAGTAGCTCACAGCCTGGTTCTCAAGACAGACAGTATCACCGGCAGGAAAGTTGAATACGACAATGTCATCGTTTTTGACATGGCCGAATCCCTTCAGTCTCTTGTAATCCCACTGTACCAGGTTGGACCAGGACTTGCCCTTGCCTCTGGTAAAGGGCAGTGTATGCTGGGTGAACGGGAAGGCCAGCGGAGTATTGGGCATGCGAGGACCGTAAGCCACCTTGCTGACGGCAAGATGATCACCCACAAGGAGGGTCTTCTCCATCGAGGGAGTTGGAATGCGGTAGTTCTGGAAAAGGAAGATATTGATAAGAGTAACGGCAATTACCGCAAAGATCAATGCATCAAGCCATTCAACAATGGTGCTGTTCTTTCCGTTGCGTTTTTTCCAGAAAGACCAGTTGACCCTTTTGCTGACATATATGTCAAAAACTATGGGCAACCCGAGCAGCAGCCAGTAGTTACCCACCCAGATGACCCAGAGCAGGTAGAGTATGCCTGCCACGCCGAATTTAAAGTACCTGTTATGCAGAAGCTCTTTCATCATGTACGATTTACGGTGTGCAAATTTACTATAATAAATTTAAACGTTACCCATTGCAAGGAGAACCACTCCTGCAGACAGCAATTACCATGCCGGTTGAGGGCCGGATGAAGTTCCCCGGGAGGCGGAGAGACTTATCCGGTCACATGGAGACACGGAAACGCATACAATCATATGGTACACGCATAGCCGGATGAAGTCACCCGGAAGCCAGACGGCCGGGTGCAGTCACGCGGAATAGAGAGCAGCCAATTTATATCCGGTCTGACTGATCGCAGTCAGGCCGGACGGGCACATTCTATGCTTCCGGCTCCAGCTGTATTTTGGCAGTTTTCTCAAGATCCCTGACATAGAACCTTGAGCCCGCATAAAATAGACCGGCACCTACGAGGAGCATGAAGGGGAGCAGTGCCATGGCTTTTTCGATGTCGAACATGTCATAGAGCCTGCCGATGACAAGCGGCGCGGTAGAGGCTCCCAGGAGGTTCTGCACCACAACCGCCACGGCATATGACATGGCCCTCATTCCGGGGTGTATCACATCCTGTGTCACGGCAGCTGCTGCCGGAAGGAAGGCGGTGACCATCACTCCCATCAGCAGGAAGAATACATACTGCACTGTTCCCTGTGTCATCCAGAGTGCAAACATGAGCAGTATGGCCGACGATACCGTTGTTATCGTCGGAAACAGGAGACGGGCCCTGATATTTGATTTTCGCCATCTGTCAGTGATTATGCCTCCGACGGGTGCCCCGACTATTGCCAGTACCATAACCGCACTGGCCATTGAGCCTGCCTTTTCTATGGGAAGGTCACGGGTGACATGAAAATAGGTTGAGAGCCATGTAATGAGTGAAGTTGTCACGAACACTACTGCAGCAAAGCCAAAGTATGTAAAGATAAGCGACGGTCTTGAGAGAAACTCCCTGACCATATCCATCTTTTTCATCTTCACCCGTGTATTGAAGCTGTCCGTGAATGAGAGGTCTACGGTCTTATAATCTTTGACAAAGAAGAAGAGAACAGCAACGATGAGTCCGGGAAGTGCCACTATTCCGAATGCATGCTTCCACCCCAGCCGTGCTGCAATAAATCCTCCCATCAGAACCCCTATGGCAGTACCCAGGGGTATGGATGCATTCCAGAGTCCCATCATCTTCGATCTCTTCTCCTCGGGGTAGAGTCCGGATATCACGGCGCTGCCTCCGGGGGCATAGCCTGCCTCGCCCACTCCTATCAGGGCTCTTGCCAGAACCAGCTGCACAAAGTTGCCCGTGAGTGCGCACAGGGCTGTTGCGAGGCTCCAGATGACGGCCATGATGCCGATGGTCTTGGTACGGTTCCAGCGGTCAACAAGGATGGAGATGGGGAATGTCAGCAGCACTATGGCCCAGTATACTGCCGACACAAGCAGTCCGCTCTGCGTATGGGTGATCCCGAGATCCTGCTCGATATGGACAAACATGGATGTCACCACCATCCTGTCGATGTAATCGAACATGTAAAGCAGGAACAGCAGCACGAACACGTAGTTGGTGTATCCTTTCGTGTAGAGATACCCCGGAGGAATGATCTTGTTTTTCATCATGTGAGATATTGGAGTTTATGTTCACAGGTAAACAGGGACCTAATGTAATGTCTATTTTTTTAACTTGCACCAGTTTTTACAGACGAAAATCATGAAAAAATACATTATTGCACCATTTGTGCTCATTCTTATGCTTTCAGCGGGCTGTGGCAGGGCGGAGAGAGCCGACCTTGCAATAGTCAACGGAAAGGTTTTCACGGCAGACACCCTGATGCCGGATGCTGAAGCCGTTGCCGTGAGAGGCAATATAATAATAGCCGTCGGCAGCCGGAAGGATA
>CAYPKP010000023.1:12921-43561 GCA_964411345.1 uncultured Rikenella sp.
GATATCAGCCGCTATATTGATCCTTCCACAACCGTGGTGATAGATGCCGGCGGCAGCAGTGTCATTCCGGGCTTCAATGACGCGCATGCACACTTCGGCCCGGTAGACCCTGACTACATTGAACTGAGGTATATTACTGATCCGTCAGTAATTACCGAAAAGGTCAGGGAGCAGGTCTCCCGGCTGGAAAAGGGACAGCTTGTCTACGGCGGGCACTGGGAGCATGAGATGTTCACGACCCGTGAGTGGCCCGCGAAGGAGTTGATAGACGCCGTCTCGCCGGACAATCCGGTGGTGCTGCGCCGCACTGACGGCCACAGTGCCCTGGTCAACAGTTATGTACTGAAGCAGTCAGGAATAACAGGTGCGACACCTGACCCGTTCGGAGGAGAGATAATGCGTGATCCGGTAACTGGCGAGCCAACGGGCATACTTAAGGAGAGTGCCATGTCGCTTATAAGGACCGGGGCTGTGAAGGTTGAGAGAAGCGCAGAGGAGGAGAAGGAGAGAGAGTGGAGGGGATATCTCCTGGCCCTGCAGCAGGCTGCGGAGTACGGCATCACGAGCATTCAGATACCAGGCAGCGCCGACTTCGCGATGTATGACTCAATCATGACGGCCGGAATGCTTACATCCCGCATTGACATAGGAGCTGAGCTCACCGCTGATCCTGGCATACTTGACCGTTATGAAGAGCTGAGGGAGAAATATCCGTCGTCAGGCAACTGGCTCAGGTTCGGTTACCTGAAGGATTTCATGGACGGCACCCTGGGATCAGCTACGGCGATGATGTTTGAACCGTTCAATGATGATCCCGGAAAAACGGGCTTGCCGCAGATGAGTTATGAGGAGCTGGAGGCCAGGGTGCTGGCAGCGGACAGCCGCGGTTTTCAGATAGGTATTCATGCCATAGGCCCGAAGGCCAACAACTGGATCCTCAATGCATATGAAAAAGCCCGCGAGGCAAACGGCATCCGTGACAGCCGTCACCGCTCGGAGCATGCTCAGATACTCACTGAGGAAGAGCTGCCTCGCTTTGCACAACTTGGCGTCATCGCCTCGATGCAGCCAACACACTGCATCACTGACAAGCGCTTTGCAGAGAAGAGGATAGGCACCGACAGGAGCAGGTGGTCCTATGCCTGGAAGAGCCTGGCCGACAGCGGCGCCCGGCTGGCATTCGGCACCGATTACTCGGTGGAGCCCCTGAACCCCATGGAGGGGCTTTATGCCGCGGTGACAAGGAAGGACCGCAAGGGAGAAGAGGGCGAAGGCTGGTTCCCGATGGAGAAGATAACCATGGGCAAGGCCATTGAATACTATACGCTGGGCTCGGCTTACGCCCAGTTCACGGATGACAGAAAAGGCATGCTGAGGCAGGGCTATTTAGCAGACATAACCATCCTCTCAGAAGATATATTCAATATCAGTGAGGAGATGATTATGTCCGTGAAAGCCGACTATACTATCGTTGACGGAAAGATAGTCTTCGAAAGAAAAAGGTAGAAAGTCTACTTCGTCTGGTCGTCAATGGTTGCTCCGGGAGCATTCTTGGCAACAGATGCAATGCCGTTGTCACAGCTGGCCTGAGCTTCATACATTTCGCTCTTGCCGATGACCTGGCCGTTTGATGCTTTCAGGTTGAAATAGAATTTCCCGTTCTTGGCCACTTTTGAGTCGAACCTCTTTGGGTCGGCGGCATTCTTCATAACAGACTTGACGCCGTTCATGCATGACGGTTTTGATGCATAGCCCTCACTGGCGAGGATAACCTGACCGTTGCCGGCGAGAAGGTTAAACTGAAATTCACCGTTCTTTCTTTTCGAGATTACAAATTTTCCCATGGTTACTAAATTTATTTAAAGGTTAACTTTGCCGTATCAAATCCAAAGATACAAAAAACTACATTAGATTTACCAAAGGGAGTTTTTATGCGAATAGACATTATTACCGTGCTGCCCGAACTGCTGCGCAGTCCGTTCGGTGATTCGATCATAAAACGTGCACAGGAGAGGGGTGTGGTGGAGATCAACATCATCAACCTTCGTGATTATTCCACCGACAGGCACAGGAGTGTTGACGACTATCCCTTCGGAGGGGGAGCAGGTATGGTAATGATGATTGAGCCGGTCTACAACTGTATAACTCATCTTACCTCGCAGCGGCATTATGAGGATATCATTTACACTTCGCCCGATGGCACACCCTTCAGTCAGTCTCTTGCCAACGAGCTGTCGATGAAGGAGAATATAATTATCCTTGCGGGTCACTACAAGGGTGTGGATCAGCGCATCAGGGAACGGCTGATAACCCGTGAAATATCAATAGGCGACTATGTCCTTACCGGCGGGGAGTTGCCTGCAGCAGTGATAACTGATGCCATTGTGAGGCTTCTGCCTGGTTCCATCTCAGATGCCGGGTCGGCGCTCTCCGACTCGTTCCAGGATAATCTGCTGGCGCCACCCGTCTACACCAGGCCGGCTGAGTTCAGGGGATGGAAAGTGCCTGAAATCCTTCTCGGCGGCAATACGGGTGAGATAGAGAAATGGCGTTTTGAAGAGTCGGTCCGTCTCACCCGGGAAAAGCGGCCGGGACTCCTGGGAGAAGAAACATGATTGTTGCTATTCTTTTTATCGAAAAAGCTTTGTAACATTGCCACCCTGCTGACAACAAATTAAAATACAACGATATGAAACCTCATGATTACATTGAGAGAGAAGAGAAGTACGGAGCTCACAACTATCATCCGCTGCCGGTTGTCCTTGACCGGGGTCAGGGAGCATATGTATGGGATGTGGAAGGCAAGAGATACTATGATTTTCTTTCGGCCTATTCAGCAGTGAACCAGGGACACTGTCATCCCAAAATAACGGCGGCTCTTGTTGAGCAGGCACAGAAGCTGACCCTTACATCCAGGGCATTTTTCAACTCAGTGCTGGGTGAATATGAAGAGTATATCACAAAATACTTCGGCTATGACAAGGTGCTGCCCATGAACAGCGGTGCCGAGGGTGACGAGACAGCTCTCAAGCTGTGCCGCAAGTGGGCGTACCTGAAGAAGGGCATCAGCCAGGACAGGGCAAAGATCATCGTCTGCGAGGGCAACTTCCACGGGCGCACCATCACAATCGTCTCCATGTCAACTGACCCGGACGCACGCAAGGATTACGGTCCCTTCACACCCGGCTTCATCACCATCCCCTACAATGATATCCCGGCGCTGGAGAAGGCCCTGGAAGATCCTGACGTGGCCGGCTTCCTGGTAGAGCCGATACAGGGTGAGGCAGGTGTTTTTGTTCCGGATGACGGTTATATCAAGAAGGCCTATGATCTGTGCAGGAGCAGGAATGTACTTTTCATTGCCGACGAGGTGCAGACAGGGCTGGCCCGTACCGGCAAGCTGCTGGCATGCGACCATGAGGGTGTCAGACCTGACATACTCATCCTCGGCAAGGCGCTTTCCGGGGGAGCAATGCCTATCTCGGCAGTGCTGGCAGATGATGGGATCATGCTTACCATCAAACCCGGAGAGCACGGTTCCACCTTCGGAGGAAACCCCCTGGCCGGGAAGGTTGCCATAGCAGCGCTTGAGGTGATCAGGGAGGAGAAGCTGGCAGAGAAAGCTGAGAGGCTCGGCAGGATATTTCGTGACGAGATGAAGGCTGTCAAGTCGGACATGATAGAGCTGGTGCGCGGCAAGGGACTTCTCAATGCCATCGTCATCAGGCCCAAAGACGGCAAGGAGGCGTGGGATGTCTGCATGGCGATGATGGAGCTTGGGGTTCTGGCAAAACCGACTCACGGGCACATCATCAGGTTTGCACCGCCGCTTGTGATCACCGAGGAGCAGCTTCGCGATGCCATATCACTGATAAAGAAAGCTTTGCTGCAGTTCAACTGATTTCGCGAAGCCCGGGCGGCCTATTGCAAATATCATCCTGCCCGGATGTCAAAAGATTGCTATTTTTACCGGCACCAATAAATGAACTATGAGAGTTGTTTTCATATTATGTGCTGTCATTGTCCTTACTGCATGTGCCGGTACCGGGAAAAACCCATCCATCACGGCTGAGGAGCTGACCCTCATCACCGGGAAGCTTGCATCTGACAGGTTTTTCGGACGGGGTACGGGAACCGGGGGCGATTCACTCGCAGCGCTTTACATAGTCAGGGAGTTTGAGAAAGCCGGAGCCGGGCCTTTCATGGCATCGGGGCTGCAGCCCTTCACTGTAAATGTGTCTGTTGAGCCGGGTCAGAACAATCGTCTGATCATCGACGGAAAAGAGTTTATGACCGGCACCGCCTTCATGCCCCTGGCACTCTCTGCAAACTCTTCCCTGTCATCTCAGGTGGTCTTCTGCGGTTACGGCCTGTTGCCGTCCGGGGACACCCTCTCCAGAGATGATTTTGCAGGTTTGGATGTGACCGGGAAATGGGCCATGGTGCTCAGGGGTTATCCTGAGTCTGTACCTGCTCTGGCAGGCTACGGATCTGTCAGCAGTGACCGCATCAAAGTGCTGAATGCCAGAGAAAAAGGCGCAGCAGGGGTTTTGCTGGTGTCAGGTGAAAAATGGGATGTGGCGGACAATTTTGATAAGCCCTCGCGCAGTGAGGCACCTGCCGGAGTGCCGGTACTGCAGATCAGGAGAAGCGTGGCTGACTCGATACTGAGAAACTCCGGTGTAACCATCAAGGAGCTTGAAGAGAAGGCATCAGAGGCAATATCCGCCGGAGGACTGATAACGCAGACGACGGTTGAGGCCGAAGCAGACATAAAGAAGAAGGAGGCCATCACCTCCAATGTGGTCATGATGCTCGAAGGGAGTTCGAATGCCGGAGAGTATGTAATTGTTGGAGCGCATTATGATCATCTCGGCATGGGTGGTGCGGGCTCATCGAGCAGGGTCCCCGACACCGTGGCAATCCATTACGGTGCCGATGACAATGCATCAGGGGTGGCACTCATGATCGAGCTGGCTGAGCGACTTGCCGATCCTGAAGTTCCGCACGCAAGGAATATCATCTTCGTTGCCTTCAGCGGTGAGGAGATGGGACTCCTGGGATCCAAACAATTTGTAGAAAACATGGGTTTTAATCCCTCTTCTGTCAACCTGATGATAAATCTTGACATGGTAGGACGGATGAAAGAGGGGAACGGTCTGCAGGTTGGCGGTGTGGGAACAGCTGCGGGAATGCGTGACACGGTCATATCCTACAATGACACCACGGCGCTGAGCCTCTCCTTCACCACGGAGGGTTACGGTCCTTCCGACCACTCCTCATTCTACGGAAAAAACATACCTGTACTTTACTTTACCACCGGAGGACATCTTGATTACCACACCCCCTTTGATACCCCTGACAAGCTCAACTATGAAGGTATGGTAAAGATAGGAGACCTGCTGACAGACCTTGTCTCGTGGGCGGCCAACAGCTCCACCAGGCTTGTTTTCACGGAAGCCGGACCAAAGGAACCGGCAAGTCCAATGGGCCGGCGGAGAGGCATCACCTTTGGCATCATGCCTGATTTTGCCGGGAATGTCACCAACGGGCTGAGGGCAGATTTTGTCACTCCCGGCAAGCCTGCCGCACTGGGAGGAATGGTCAGGGGTGATATCATCGTGGCCATAGACAGCAAGCCGGTCGGCAACATAGAGGACTACATGTTCCGGCTCAGCCAGCTCAAGCCCGGTCAGACAGTGCCTGTCGAGGTCATGCGCGACGGTGTCAGGGAGCTTTTAATCATTCAGTTATAACAATTTATCAGGTAAAGTAAGATGAAAAAATTTCTGTTCTGGACCGTTGCCGTCATAATAACCGTCGCCGCCGCAATATACCAGAGAACAACAGGACCCACCTACCCTTACAGGACCACAGCGAACCTGGACGGTACCGAGTACTCTTTTTCGCTTAAGCGGAGCCAGACCAACACCCATCCCTGCTTCATAAGACTTGAAGTGCCGCAGGAGGTGGCAGGTGAGATATTTTACCGTCGTCTCAGGATGAATGAGGAGTGGAAGGGTATTGAGATGACGCATGACGGTGTGCATCTGGCCGGTGAGCTTCCCTCCCAGCCTGCCGCGGGCAAGCTTGAGTACTATATTGTTCTGATATCCGCCTCTGGTGAAGAGACAGCCGTCATGAAGGAGGATCCTGTAGTGATAAGGTTCAAGGGCAATGTTCCTGCACTTATAATGATCCCCCATATACTTATTATGTTTTTTGCGATGCTCCTGTCCAACGTGGCCGGCCTTACCGCAGGTTTCGGCCGCAGTGAACAGAGGAGCTACGGCCGGTGGGCCCTGTGGCTGCTGCTTGCCGGGGGCATGGTACTGGGACCCCTGGTGCAGAAATATGCCTTCGGAGAGTTGTGGACAGGTGTTCCGCTGGGGTGGGACCTGACAGATAACAAGACGCTTATTGCTGTCGTGGCATGGGTGATTGCGGTTGTCATGAACCGCAGGAAAGAGCGTCCCGGATACACCATCGCAGCGGCGGTGATCCTGCTCCTGGTCTACTCCATACCTCACAGCCTTTTCGGATCGGAGCTCGACTATGCTACAGGTACGGTAACACAGGGTTAAAAAAAATTTTTATCCTCTTGATGCTTTTTTTTACCTTGGATGCAGCATTCATGCATCCACATCGTCATTGAATTGAAGAGTTCAAAATGATGGGTGCAGCGTCATACATACTAAACCAAGATCTTGAATTAAGAATGGGAAATGTTGAAGCAGCATTCAGGAACATACACCAGGACCTGATAGACGGGTGCCGGGATGGTGATCAGAAGGCTCAGTTCCAGGTTTACAAGCTCTACTACAAGGCTATGTACAACACCAGCCTGAGAATTGTAAACGACAGCATGGAAGCTGAGGATGTAATGCAGGAAGCGTTCCTGTCAGCCTTCGAAAAGATAAACACCTATTCGGGAACAGTCAGTTTCGGTGCCTGGCTGAAGAGAATAGTGGTAAACAGGTCACTTGATGTCCTGGGAAGAAGAAAAGCGATCTTTGAAGAGCTTGACGGCCATAACGGTATCCGCGACGACAGCATTGAAGATGCTGAATACAGGGAGGAGACAGAGACCAGGGTCGAAGAGGTCAAAGCGGCAATAGAGCGGCTTCCGGAGGGATACCGCGTAATTTTGTCTCTCTATCTCATTGAGGGTTACGACCATGATGAGATTGCTGAGATGCTCAAAATCTCCAGCAGCACCTCGCGGTCACAGCTGTCGAGGGCAAAGCAGAAATTGTTGAGTGAACTGAAGAACGGAAAAATAAAAGATTAAGGATATGAACAGACTTGAAGATATTATCAAAAGAGAAAGGGGTGCTTTTGACGACCGGGAGCCGTCGGACGGCCACTTCGAGAGATTCAGCTTTAAGCTTGCCACCAGGCTGCATGCCGGGAAAGCAAAGAGGAGCATCATGCCCTATCTGCTCAAGGCTGCCGTGGTGACGCTGCTTGTGACCCTCTCCTCGCTCTGGACGTTTGATCACTTCGTGAGGCCGAACCTCAAGAAGCAGATGACCCTTAGTGAGGTCTCACCCGAGTATCGTGAAGCAGAGCGCTATTATGTAAGACAGGTGAACATGATGGAGAATGAGTTCACAACGCTTGACATTGCCACTCCCGAGCAGAAGGAGATGCTGATGGGTGAGCTTGCAGCCATGGACTCAGTTTACACTGAGTTGCAGAAGGAGCTCAGGGCCAATCCCGACGACCAGCGGATCATTGATGCCATGATCACTCATTACCAGACCAAAATAGAGGTCATGAGTTATTTACTTGACCAATTGAGACAGATAAAAGCAGAAACCGAAAATCCAGTCAGCCATGAAAAAGTTATTATTTAACAGGAGAGTTGCGACCTTAGCACTGTTGCTCTGTGCCGTCACTCTGACACTCTCCGCGACAGAGGTAAAAAAGGAATATCACAGGGAGAAGACGCCCACCGACAACACCACGCTTACGGTGAACAACAAGTTCGGTGCGGTGGTAACCGAAACCTGGGAGCAGAACAACATCGTCATCGATGTGACGGTGAAGATTGAACACCCCTCTGAAGAGAAGGCACGGAAGCTCCTGGAGATGATCACCGTCGAATTCACCGAAGAGGGCGAGAACCTTACGGCGGAGACAGTCTTCAGCGACAACTTCTCATCGACCACATGGAAGGGGAGCAACAACAACTTCAGCATCAACTACAACATCAAGATGCCGGCCCATATCAATCTTGACATCAGCAACAAGTACGGAAATACTGTTGTTGATGAGGTGGCAGGCAAGGTTACGCTGAACAGCAAATACGGGGATCTCACCGTTCACAAGCTTTCCAGAGGTAATGTCAAACCTCTGAATACGCTGATAGTTGCCTATGGCAAGGCCACTGTTGACGAGCTGGGATGGGCAGAGATCAACGCCCGCTACTGCGGCATGTTCAGTGTTGAAAGGGCTGTGGCGCTGCTGATAGACAGCAAGTACTCTAAGGTTTCAGTTGATGAGGTAAGCTCACTCGTAGCCGACAGCAAGTATGACGGTTACAGTATCGATGCTGCCAACAACATTGTAGTGATGGGAGGATACACTGATCTCAGGTTCGGCACGGTAACCAAGAAGCTGGAGGTGGAGACCAAATATGGCAATCTCGCCGTAGAGAAGATCCCTGCAGGCTTTGAGTCGGTGACGGTGAAAGCAGGATACTGCGGGGTGAGGCTAGGAATTGATCCGTCGGCCTGTTACATCCTGGATGCCAGCAGCTCATACGGCAGCATGAAGATTGATGATGCCAGGTTCTCGCCAGACAGGAGGATTGTCGGCAACACCAGCACGGAGCTGGCCGGCAAGGTAGGCAGCTGCAGCAAACCTTCGGCAACTGTAAAGATCAACACCTCATACGGGTCTGTAAGGCTCTACTAGATAAATTGGATTTTTACTCAAGGCATCGCGGCGCCCCTTATTGAAAAGGGCGCCGCGTTCTTTTCCAACAGGTGGCGGGTTTGCGGTACCGCCTTGCCTGAGTTATCGGGGCGGAGGACTCTGGGGGGGCTGTGTCCGGCAGGCCTGATGCTTCTGTTACAGTGCGGGCCGTTGCCGGAGGGCCGTGTCAGGGCAGACACCGTGCTGCTGCGCGGCTGCGGGTAATTGCCTGTCAGTCGGTCGTGTCAGGGCCTCAGTTTGTCAGGCTCATCGGAGAAGATGAACACGCCCTGTTTCCCCGCTGAGGTTTTGTATCCCCTGTACATTCCTTCGGTATTGAAGGGCATACTGACATTGCCTCTGGCATCTATAGAGACCACTCCACCTGTACCTCCTGCCTTCACCAGCTTGTTTTTGATCACCTCCCTCGCTGCCTCATCAAGTGACATCTCCCTGTACTCCATCAGTGCCGAGATATCGTGGGCCACGGTATAGCGTATGAAGAACTCGCCGTGGCCTGTGGCTGACACAGCACAGGTAGAGTTATTTGCGTATGTGCCGGCGCCTATGACCGGGGCGTCGCCCACGCGGTTATACCGCTTGTTGGTCATGCCCCCGGTGGATGTTCCCGCGGCCAGGTCTCCGTTCATGTCGAGGGCCACACAGCCCACGGTTCCGTGTTTGTCGTTATTGAGTGACCTCTGCAGCTCGTTATACCGCTTCTCATCACGGAAGTAAGAGGGATCAACGATATCCAGTCCCTTCTCTGCGGCAAACTCAGAGGCTCCCTTGCCGGTGAGCATGACATGTGGTGACTTTTCCATCACGGCGCGCGCTGCGGTGATCGGGTTTCGTATGTCGGTCACGCCGGCCACGGCGCCGGCGGCGAGGTTGCTGCCGTCCATGACGGAGGCGTCGAGTTCATTGCGTCCCTCGTGGGTGAAGACGGCTCCTCTGCCGGCATTGAAAAGCGGTGAGTCTTCCATCAGCCTGATGGTACGTTCCACGGCGTCGAGGGCCGAGCCGCCGGACGCCAGGATGGCTGCGCCGGTGTCAATGACTGCCTGCATCATAGCCCTGTACTCAGCCTCCCGCTCAGGGGTCATGCGCTCACGGGTGATGACACCGGCGCCGCCGTGGACGGCGATGGTCCACGGTGACACGCTCTTCGGCAGAAGGAGGTCTATCTCCATGATTGCCTTGATGGCACGGTCGGAGAAGAAGTCGCCGGCAGGAAAGAGCGAGAACCTGCCTGCCCCTTCGTAGTTATCACGGTCGATGAGCAGCACCTCCTGCTGGTCATTGCGATTGACAATCTCGCTGAGGGTGAAGGCTGCACGGTAGCCGTCACGACCGGCAATGACAACCATGCCCCGGCGCAGTGACTCGGGTGACATCCTGTAATAATCACGGAGCACCTCTGAAAGCATCCCCCCGGTAAAGGGTGTCGTGCCGTGAATGCCTTTGCCCCTGCCGTAAAAGACCGTCTGGAAGGTCTCATTCTGAATGCCGGCAGGCAGCTCTGTCAGGATTTCTCTCTGGCGGCCGTTGACGCATATCCTCATAGTCCCGGAGAAGAGTGGTGACACCTCCCTGTCAATAGGATATTTGCTGTCAAGCGACTTCACGGTGATGCGCACAGGGTTGCTGATATTCCTTACAGTGACAAGGTCATTGCCTGCAACGATTTTTGTCTCCTGCGGCAGCGGCCAGAGGTCTTTGCTCTTCGACGGAACTATCCGGGCCACAGAGGTAGCTATCAGGAGGCGGTGACGGTTAACAGGGTAGTAGATCTCACCCCACGAGAATTTCACGATTTCCCCCCTGTCATTTTCCACCTCCACGTACAGGTCAATTATGGGAGGAAATTCAGCTTCATTCTTCTTTTTCAGAACCACCCTGTTGAGAATGTCATACAGCGAGTATCCGTCGTACCGGTATGCACCCGTAAACCCGACGGAGTCACCTGCCAGCAGGGTCTCCTTGACGGTTATACTGTGCTTTGGCAGCCTGGAGATGTCTACGGTAATATCCTTCTCCACCTCTCCGGTGACAAGGATCTTCTTGCTCCCCTTCAGGAGGTATGATGGGTCATCATCATAGAAGTCGTTTGTCTGGGCTCCGGCAACCGCAAATGCCAGCAGTAAAATCAATGTAAGGGCAGTTTTCTTCATGGTCAGTTATTTAATCAGATAATCAATTTATTATTTTATTGGTTTAATAAAACTTACATAAAAATCAATTCTGTCCCGCGGCCGGCTGCTGCTCAAGCATGTTTCATTCGTTATGATTGTTGCATTGACCGAATGGAACTTACATGCAGCAAACAGTCAATCTCCCCAGCGGGTTGCCGATCGGGTTAATTTCGTTATGCAAGTCTGTTCATTTCGCCGGGTAAATTTAATGATAATTGGCATTTCTGCGGTAATATGAACAATGAGCTGAAGATGGCATCCGGCAGCAGCCAGGACAATCTGCCTGTCCGTGTTGCAGTTACAGGCGCGGAGGCAGGAGGGCAATATGCTTCTGGAGTCAGGGCATACCGCCAGGGAGACAGGAGGGCAATATGCTTCTGGAGTCAGGGCATACCGCCAGGGAGACGGGAGGGCAATATGCTTCTGGAGTCAGGGCATACCGCCAGAGAGACGGGAGTGCAATCTTCAGAGATCGAGTTCCACCAGTGTGATGCCGGCGCCGCCGCGGTCCACATGTTCGTCGGACAGATGTTTTACTGCTCCTGTTGTTTCGAGGTACTGACGGATCATCTGCCGCAGTATGCCATTGCCCTTTCCGTGAAGTATGCGGAGGTTTCGGTACTGAATCATCATTGCCGTGTCAACAAAATCCTGCACCACCTGCAGCGCTTCCTCCGTGCGCATTCCCCTGACGTCGATCTCCGGGCTGAAACGGTTACGGCGTGCCGTCAGTGACCAGTCAACATTAGGCTGAGGCCTCTTCCCTGCCTGTGCTTTCCTGTAGTTGTCGCCATCCACGGGTTCGATCCTGCTGACATCAACGCTCATCTTCAGGCTGCCGGAGACTATCTTAAGCTTCTTTCCCTTTATTTCAGTAACCTCTCCCACGGTATCGGTGCCTGTGATTCTCACATAGTCACCCGGCGTGAGCACACCACTCTTTTTAGGTTTTGCGACCTTCTCTACAGGCACTTTTTTCGATGAGATGCGTTTGACTATGCTTGCGGCAGGCTTATCGAGCTGTGGCGGCACAGCCACCTGTTTTTCCCGGGGTTTGGTTTCCTGCCCGATCTGATCACGAAAGGTCTCCAGCGCTTCGCGCACCTCTCTGGTCTTCTCCTTCTCTGCCTGTGCCTCACGGATTGACCTGATAGTGTTCTCAATCATCCTGTTGGTATCGCGCAGCATCTCCTCAGCTTTGTTTCTGGCCTCTCCGATGATCTCCTTCCTCTGGCTCTTTATGTCTCCCAGCTGGCTTTCGTATGAGGCTATCAGCTCCTCGAGCCGTTTTTCATGGCGGCGGACGGTCTCGCGCTTCTTCTCCCAGTACCTTTTATCGCGAGCTATCTCTCGCAGGTTACGGTCGAAATCGACGTTCCCCTCTCCTGCCCTGGCGGCAGCATCGGCAAGGATCTCATTTGGCAGTCCGATCTTTCTTGCTATCTCGAAGGCGAACGAGCTTCCCGGCTTACCCTGATCGAGACGGAACAGCGGCTGCATCAGCTGGTTGTCGAAGGCCATGGCTCCGTTGCTGATACCATCCTGTGAGGTTGCGAAGTGTTTCAGGTTAGTATAGTGGGTGGTGATGACACCGTATGCCTGTCGCGCATTGAGTTCAGCAAGGATAGCCTCGGCGAGGGCGCCTCCCAGCAGCGGCTCCGTACCGGTACCGAACTCATCGATCATCACCAGTGAGCTGCTGTCGGCATGCTTCAACATCTGCTTCATGTTAATCAGGTGGGAGCTGTAGGTGCTCAGGTCGTTCTCGATGCTCTGCTCATCCCCTATATCAATGAAGAACCTGCCGAAGATGCCCGTCTCGGTCCCTTCGCCCACGGGCACCGTCAGTCCGCACTGCAGCATATACTGTATCAATGCGACCGTTTTGAGGCATACTGACTTTCCGCCTGCGTTGGGACCGGATATCACCAGGATGCGCTCCCTGCTGTCGATGGTGATTGTCAGCGGCACCACCACCCTGCCCGGGGTGCGGGCAAATGCCAGGGTGAGGAGCGGGTGGCGGGCATTTATCCATCTGATATGCGGCGTATCGGCCACGGGAGGATTGATGCTGCTCAGCCTGATGCCGAAAAGGGCTTTGGCACGTATGAAGTCTATCCCGGCCAGGAATGAGAGGTTATCCTGCAGGTCATCGATATATGGCCTTACGGTGTCAGCCAGTGCGGTCAGTATCCTGACTATCTCGCGCTTCTCACGGTGTTCCAGCTCCGTGATCTGGTTGTTGAGTTCCACCACCTCTGCCGGCTCGATGAATACCGTTTTGCCTGTGGCCGACTCATCATGTATGAATCCCTTTATTCCCCTCTTGCCGGAAGCGCTGACGGGTATGACACCCCTGCCGTTTCGCACTGCCACGGTGACATCACGTTCAACGATTCCGTCGGCCTGTGCCTGTCTGAGCACGGAGTGCAGTTTTCTGACAGCTGCCAGTGATCTGGAGGCGAGGTCAGCACGTATCTCCCTGAGTGCCGGAGAGGCGTTATCGCGTATCTTGCCCTCCTTATCAATGATGCGGTCAATAGCCTCCTGGACGAAAGGATAGAGCACCACCTCCCCTGCCATGGCGGTGAGGGTCGGGTATCGTCCGTCCTTCCTGTTCCTGAAGAAACCGGTAATGCGTCTTACGGTCTCCAGTGAGCCCCTCAGTGCAACCACCTCTTCAAGCTCGGGAAAGGTGCCTTCGATACGTAGCCTCTCAAGAGTGGCATGGGGATCATTGTAGTTATCGGATGGAAACTGCTCCCCGTGAGAGAGAATCTGCTGGAATTCCTCCGTCAGCTTAAGCCTGTGCCGCACCTCTTCAGGCGAGAATGAAATATGCATCTCCTCCACCCTGCGAACGCCGGCAGGGCTGAGGCATCCGTTGCTGATCTGCTCCCTGATGCGGTCAAAACCTATTTTAAGCTCGTATGTGTCGGGATATATCATCAGATGTACCTTTCAGCACAAAAGTAAAGTTAATTAATGTTAATGCATCGCCGGCGTAAAATTTATGACCCTATATTTAGTCCGCTTATAAACCGGCGAGACCATATTTGCATGGCAATGACCCGGTAAAGCTTATTTTGTGGATGCTTCAGGCAGGTCCTGCTGATTAATCAAACAAGCATATCATAAACGAATGAAACTTGCATGAACAGCAACTCACAAACGGGAATGATTGTTTTCCACATGTAATTTCCGTCAAACCAATAAATTAATAATTGAACAAACTAATGAAAACAGCTTCAGTTACTCCGGCAAGAGCGATGATAACCATCCTGCTCCTTGCAATGTTCTTGCCTCTCGCATCGCAGGAGGTTGCCCTTGACCTTGAGATGGTCTACAAGATCAGGCAGGAGGGTCAGCGCAATTCGGACATTGAGACCTTATCATATATCATGACAGATCTTGCCGGTCCGCGTCTGACAGGTTCACCGGGACTGGACCGTGCCAATGAGATAGCCAGGGCAAAACTTGCCGAGTACGGTCTCTCCAATGTGCGCATTGAGAAGGTAAGCGACTTCAGTCGCGGCGGGTGGGATTATTCAAAGGCTTATGCTGCCATGACTGCTCCCTACTACAACAACTTCTCCCTGACCCCTGTAGCCTGGACTTCCGGTACGAAGGGATTGCTGAAGGGCGAGGTCATACTTGTTGATATCAGCAAGGTTGAGGACATAGAGCAGTACCGTGGCAAGCTTAAGGGCAAGATCATAATGACTCCTTCCACATCGCAGTACGAAGTCAGTTTTGAGCCTCTGGCCAGGAGGCTTGGTGAAGAGGATCTGGAGAGGATATCCACTGTTTCTGCCGGGGGCACTCCTTCGCGCAGGATGATGGGCGACTGGATGGCCATGAGGGAGCTGAGGAACAAGATTAACGAGTTTCTCAGGAGCGAGGATGTAGCAATGATAATAAGCCGCGGCAACGCCTTCAACATACCCCGTTCCTCCGGAGCATCATATGATGGCCAGGGTCAGCCGCCGGTTGCGGAGATCAATATTCCGATGGAGCCTTACGGAAGGATGGAGCGCCTGCTGAAAAAGGGCGTGAAGGTTGAGGTTGAGGCTGAAATAATAGCTGAGTTCACACCCGACAGGAGTGTTTACAATGTCATTGCCGAGATACCCGGCACCGATCCCAAGCTGAAGGACCAGGTGGTTCTGCTGGGCGGGCACATCGACTCATGGCACGGCGGCACCGGCGGTGCCGACAACGCCTCGGGGTGCATTGTGATGATGGAGGCCATGAGGATATTGAAGTCGCTGGATGCCAGGCCGCGCCGCACGATACGCATAGCCCTCTGGGGGGGTGAGGAGCAGGGACTGTACGGCTCGCGAGGGTATGTTTCCAAATACCTGTTTGACAGGGAGAAGAATGAAAAGAAGCCGGGGTATGACAAGTTCTCCGTCTATTTCAACATGGACAACGGCACTGGTCGTTACCGCGGCATCTATCTCCAGGAGAACAACCTTGTCCGTCCGTTGTTTGAAGAGTGGATGGAGCCGATGGAGGATATGGGTTTCAACACCATTGCCATACGCAATACCGGAGGCACGGACCATCAGAGCTTTGACGGTGCGGGACTGCCAGGCTTCCAGTTCATCCAGGATGAGATCGAGTACGGACGCGGTTACCACACCCTGGCGGACACATATGAGCGACTCCTCATGCCCGATCTGAGGCACAACGCAATAATAACAGCCTGGCTGGCCTGGAATGCAGCCATGGCGGATGACCTCATGCCGCGCAAGCCGGAGATGAAATCAACGGAACAGAGATCGCCATTTGGGTTCTGATCTCCGGAAGATGCACCTGACTGATCCGGAAACATAGGCGCTCCCGCTCTACCCGAATCAGGAAGGTGACTGCCGGTGACTGATCCTCAGTGATCACACAACTTCTTCTGTTTTTAATTCTGTTAATGTAAAGAGGCTGACCTTATTCGGGTCAGCCTCTTTTTTTGTTTATCACCGGCATCTACCCTGTGCAGTAACATGTTTCTCCGGCAGAGGGGTGCCTGGCAGGAAGCCTCTTACTCCTTCATTCCTTCCAGGTCAAGGATGAATGCATATTCCAGTGCCACGGTCTTCAGGCGCTCGAAGCGACCTGAGGCGCCGCCGTGACCTGCAGTCATGTTGACATCCATAATGAGGATGTTGTCATCGGTCTTCATGTCGCGCAGTTTGGCAACCCACTTGGCCGGTTCCCAGTACTGTACCTGTGAATCCCAGTAACCTGTTGTCACCAGCATGTTGGGATACTCCTGCTCCTTAACCTGGTCATAGGGTGAGTAAGAAAGCATATAGTCGTAGTACTCCTGCTTGCGCGGATCGCCCCACTCGTCCCATTCGAAGGTGGTAAGGGGTATTGAAGCATCAAGCATGGTGCTTACAACGTCAACGAACGGTACGGCGGCTATGATGCCGTGGTACAGTTCAGGCTCCATATTGACGATGGCGCCCATCAGCAGGCCACCGGCGCTGCCACCCATGGCATAGAGGTGTTCGGCAGAGGTATATTTCTCATTTATGAGGAACCGGGCACAGTCGTTGAAGTCGGTAAAGGTGTTTATCTTCTTCAGCAGCTTGCCGTCCTCGTACCACTGGCGGCCCATCTCGCTGCCTCCCCTGATATGAGCTATTGCATATGCAAATCCCCTGTCAAGCAGGCTCAGGATGGATGACCGGAAGTAGGGATCGGTTGAGGAGCCGTAGGAGCCGTAGGCATAGAGCAGCAGCGGTGCCGTGCCGTCCTGTGTGAATCCCTTGCGGTATACAAGGGAGACAGGAACCTGGGTTCCGTCCGTGGCGGTAGCCCAGAGGCGCTTCGACTCGTAGTTGTTCCTGTCAAACCCTCCCAGGACGCTGTCCTGCTTCAACAGCGTCCTGGTGCGGGCAGCCATATCATAATCGTAGGTTGAGTTTGGGGTTGTCAGCGACGAGTAGCTGTACCTGAGGAGTGTGGTGTTACCGTTGGGATTGACATTGATGCCTGCGGTATAGGTCTCCTCACCGAAATCGAGGAAGTGTTCGGTTCCGTCGCCCAGGTTGATGATGCGGAGGTTGGTAAGACCCTTGATACGCTCATCCGCAACCAGGTAACTGTCGAAAATCTCAAAATTCTCAAACAGGACATCATCACGGTGAGGTATGACTTCCTTCCAGGCTGCCATGCCTGTCTTCTCTTCGGGGCATGACATCAGTTTGAAGTTCTTTGCTCCGTTGGCATTGGTCCTGATGTAGAATATGCCGTTAAGATGATCCAGTGAATATTCGTGGCCAACCATTCGTGGTGCGAATATCATCACGTCGCCATCGGGGTTGGCTGCTTCGATGAGGCGCACCTCGGTTGTAAGTGTCTGGCTCGACATGATCATAATATATTTCTTGCTCTTGGTTTTGCCAAGCCAGACGGCGAAGGTTTCGTCGGTCTCATCGAACACCACCTGATCTTCGGAGGCAGGAGTACCCAGTTTATGTTTCATGACCACAGCCTCACGGAGTGTCTCGGGATCTTTCTTTACATAAAACAGCGTCTCGTTGTCATCAGTCCAGACACTCTGACCCGATGTATTCACAATAGTGTCGGAAAGAAGTACGCCTGTGTTGAGGTCCTTAACCAGGATGGTATACTGCCGGCGGCTCACATGGTCGACACCATAGGCCAGAAGGTTATTGTCAGGTGAGACAGATGCCCCACCGACGCCGGTATAGTCATGCCCTTCAGCGAGGAGGTTGACATCAAGCATCACCTCTGCTGTTTCCGTGCCATCCTTTCTACGGTAGAGGACAGGGTACTCCTTGCCCTCAAAGTATTTGGTATGGTAGAAATAGCCATTGTCAAGATAGGGGACGGTTTCATCATCTTCCTTGATGCGGCCCTTGATCTCTTCGAAAAGCTGCTGCTGAAATTTGACTGTGTGTTTCATCGCAGCCTTGGCGAAGTCGTTCTCGGCGTTAAGGTACGCCAGTACTTTTACCGTCTGGGAATCTGGCGTTTCCGCATTCTTCTGTTCGTCGCTGAGGCGCATCCAGAAGTAGTTGTCAACGCGTTCGTTGCCGTTGCTTTCAACGACATAGGGGATCTTCTCAGCCACGGGGGGCTGAGGGGTTTTGCCGCATGATGCCACGAGGAGGATCACCAGAGCGGCGGAGAGGAATAGGATTGTTCTTTTCATATAAAATTTATTGTTGTTGAGTTGTTGGTTACAATTCCAGCAATCGTTGTTCTCAGGCTGCAGTTTCCAGTCCTCAGGCTGCAGTTTCCAGTCTGCAGTCTTCAGTCAGCAGTCTTCAGTCTCCAGTCTGCAGTCTCCAGTCTGCAGTTCTCAGTTCTCAGTTTTCAATCTTCAATATTCAGTATTCAGATAATCAGCAGTTTATAGCCTGTAGACTGTTATACGGTTACCTGTTTTTAGTTGGTGACTGCCGATTGCCGGCTGCTGACTGCGGTCCGGAAACTTCCTTCAGCGACAGTTGAATGCGTTTACGGTCCAGGTCAACACCCACCACCCGCACCATAAGTTGCTGGTGGAGTTTGACCACCTTTGACGGGTCGTCAACATAGCGGTCAGCCATCTGAGAGACGTGTACCAGTCCGTCCTGCTTCACGCCGATGTCAACGAACGCTCCAAATTTAGTAATATTTGTAACTATACCGGGCACTATCATACCCTCCTTCACATCCTCCAGTGAGTGAATATCGGCGAAGCTGAACTCCTGTATTGCCGACCTCGGATCGCGTCCCGGCTTTGCCAGCTCCTGCATGATATCCTTCAGTGTGGGCAGGCCTGCTCCGGCAGTAACATACTTATCAATATTTATGGTTTTGCGTCTTGTCTCGTCGCGTATCAGGTCGGCGACTGTGCAGCCTGCATCCCGGGCCATTTTCTCCACGATGTGGTAGCTTTCGGGGTGCACTGCCGAGGCGTCGAGCGGGTTGGAGGCGTTTCTTATTCTGAGGAATCCGGCAGCCTGTTCATAAGCCTTGTCGCCCATTCTTTTGACTTTCATCAGTTCGGCACGTGACCTGAAGGGACCGTTTTCCGTACGGTGGTCAACGATGTTCTGTGCCAGTTTGGGTCCTAGTCCCGATACGTAGGTAAGCAAATGGGGGCTGGCGGTGTTGACCTCCACTCCCACGGCGTTGACGCATGACATCACCACCTCGTCGAGGCTGGCCTGCAGCCGTACCTGGTCCACGTCGTGCTGGTACTGTCCGACGCCAATCGATTTCGGGTCTATCTTCACCAGTTCGGCCAGCGGGTCCATGAGCCTGCGGCCTATTGAGACAGCACCGCGTACCGTCACGTCATGGTCAGGAAACTCCTCCCGGGCGGTCTTTGATGCCGAATATACCGATGCTCCTGCTTCGCTGACCACAAAGATCCTGATGCCGGAGTCAGAGGGCAGGTACTGTTTCACCATAGCTTCGGTCTCGCGGCTGGCTGTTCCGTTGCCGACGGCAACGGCTTCGATGCCGTATTCATCAATCAGTGACAGCAATTTACTTACAGAGCGTGCCGTCTCGTTTTGCGGCGGGTGGGGGTAGATCACGTCATGGTGCAGCAGTGCTCCCTGTCTGTCAAGGCATACCACCTTGCAGCCGGTACGATATCCGGGGTCTATTGCCAGAACGCTCTTCTCTCCCAGCGGTGGGGAGAGGAGCAGCTGACGAAGGTTCTCAGCGAAGACGCGTATTGCCTCCTCATCGGCTTTCTCCTTGGAGCTCTTTCTGAACTCCGTCTCCATGGAGGGTGCCAGCAGGCGGCTCCAGCTGTCGGCGGTTGCCTCACGGACCTGCCGTGCAGCGTCGTTGCCGGCACGCACGTACTCTCTTTCGATGATTTTCAGTGCCTCATCCTCCGGGGGCATGACAGTGATTTTAAGGAATCCCTCCTCCTCACCCCGGCGCATAGCCAGCAGCCTGTGGGAAGGACAGCGGCGCAGCGGTTCGGACCATTCGAAGTAGTCGCTGAACTTGGCTCCCTCCTGTTCTTTACCCTTAACAACCTTTGAGGTTATCACCGCATCGCGTTCGTACAGCCTTCGCATTGCTCCCCTCACCAGCTCATCTTCGCTGACCATCTCGGCGATGATGTCACGGGCACCGGCCAGGGCTTCCCCGGTGCTCCCGACCATGTCAGCAAGGTATTTTTCAGCCTCTGTTTCAGGGTCTCCGGGTTTCTGTGCCAGGAGCCAGTGTGCAAGCGGTTCCAGTCCTTTCTCCCGGGCCACGGAGGCTCGTGTCTTCCTTTTTGGCCTGTAGGGCAGGTAGAGGTCTTCGAGCTGTGACATTGTCAGAGCGGCGTTGATCTTTGCAAGCAGCTCCGGGGTCATCTTATCCTGTTCCCCGACAGATTTAATGACTGCTTCCCTTCTCTTTTCCAGCTCCTTCAGCCTTTCATATTCATCGCGAATCTCTGCAAGCTGCACCTCGTTGAGGCTGCCCGTCACCTCCTTGCGGTAGCGGCTTATGAAGGGAATTGTAGCTCCGTCGTCAAGAAGCCTGAGGGTGTTCTCAACCTGCCAGTCGTGCAGATGCAGCTTCGCGGCTATTGTCTTTATGTGTACTGCAGGGTCCATGGTGTTTATTCAACGTATAGTACCAGGCCTTTGAGGTATTCGCTTTCAGGGTGGTAGATATTGACAGGGTGGTCAGGGGGCTGGCCCAGCTGGTGAAGTATCCGCACGTTTCTGCCGGTATTGGCTGCGGCCACGAAGAGTGAGCGCCGGAAGTCGTCGCGGCTCACCACCTGTGAGCATGAGAAGGTAAAGATTATACCTCCCGGTGCGATCTTCTGCAGGGCGATGGCATTCAGTCTCCTGTAGCCCTGCAGGGCCTGGTTCAGGGCTGTCTGGTGCTTGGCGAATGCCGGAGGATCGAGTACCATCAGGTCATACGGCTGTTTCATCTCTGCCAGGAAGCTGAAGGCGTCGGTGGCGTATGAGCTGTGGCGTGAGTCGTCCCCGAAGTTGAGCCTGACATTCTCGTCAGCCATGGCGGTTGCCGGGGCCGAGCTGTCAACGGTATGCACCAGTGCGGCGTTGCTCATGGCATAGACGGAGAAACCTCCGGTATAGCCAAACAGGTTAAGCACACTCCTTCCGTTGCTGTAATGACGCAGCAGGTTGCGATTGTCGCGCTGGTCTATGAAGAAGCCAGTCTTCTGTCCCTTCTCCCAGTCAACTTTGAACCTGAACCCGTTTTCAGTCACCGTGGCATCGGGAACAGCATTGGCGCCCAAAAGGTATCCGTTGGCGGGGTTGAGTCTGGCCATGAAGGGAAGCGTGCCTTCGCTCTTATCATAAACGGATTTCACCAGTTCGCCGGTCACCTCCGGCAGGAGGCCTGCTATCATTTTGCGGATATGCCAGAATCCTGCAGTATGTGACTGCATGACGGCAGTGGTGCCGTAGATGTCAACCACCAGTCCCGGCAGTCCGTCGCCCTCGCCGTGTACAAGTCGCCACACGGTTGTATCGCTGGTTCCGGCGATGCCTGTCCTCTGGCGACAACTTAAAGCATCCAGGAGCTTCTTCCGGAAGAACTGACGGTCTGGCAGGCATTTCTCAAACGAAAAGATCCGCACGGCAATCGATCCCGGAGACCAGTGTCCTGTTGCAAGGTATGTTCCGTCAGAGGCCAGTACCTCCACCGGATCTCCCTCGGCCGGGGTGCCGTCTATCCGTGCAATGGCTCCTGAGAAAATCCACGGATGGAGGCGTCTTACCGACTGCTCCTTGCCTTTTTTCAGAGTGACATGCGCTGTGATCACTACTGCCGGTTTTCTTTACCGTTAAGAGCCAGGTAAATCTGCCTGCACACCCACGCGTCGGTAGCAGCGTAGATTTGCTGTGGCTCAGTCAGGGCGGGGGCTTCCCAGTTTGATACCTGTTGCGACTTGGAGATTCTGTAACCGAGGATGAGGGCTGAAAGTCTCTTGAGTCCCAGCTGTGTTATGCCGTGATCCCGCACCACGTTCTGCAGGTCAAGGAATCCGCCGGGTTCAAAGGGCTCGAGTGATTTCAGGGCTTTGATATCATCATGGATTGCCACGCCCACCTTTATGATGTGTTCATCTGCAAGCAGCCGCGCCAGTTCTTCCGGCAATCCGATTATGTTGAGTCTGAAGAGCCATGCCTGGCGGTCATCAGCAAGCTGAAGAAGGGATACCTTATGTCTCCTTCCCTTTTTGAATGAAGGTTTTGTCTCGGTATCAAACCCGAGAATCCTGCATCTGCTGATCTCTTCAACAGCCTTTCTGAACTTCGGGATGTCATCGACCAGCGTAACCTCTCCCTCAAACTGCAGCAGGGGCAGTTTTTTCAGTTCATCGTCATTTATGGTCCCGTTATACTGTCTTGTCATCCCCGGGTTTTTCAGTTTCGTTATCCCCGTCGGCTTCGGAGTAGAGAACATCATGAATTGCAGAGAGCACTGTCAGCAGTTTTTTTCCCCAGAACTCCTCGAAATTCATCAGCACCTCCCATACTGCATCATTCATCACCTCCTCATTACCGCTCTTATAGCTGACGATGAAGTTTTTCAGATCCTGGTATATATCCGACAGGTTTTCGGCTATGCTGCCCGTATAGAGTCCGTCAGCAGGGTCGCCATCTGCAACTACGACGGGGAAGGGATCATTGTTTCCCATTTTGGACAGGAGGTTTTCATTCATCCTGGTCCAGTCAAACTCGGTCACCGATTTTTCATTTCCATCCTCGAGCAGTGGTTCCAGCATAGGCAGCAATGATGCCCTGAGGTAGATGAAGGGCAGCAGGCGCTGCATGACCTTGAGTATTTCAATCCCGCTGATCTCACGGCTTCCCTCGAGGTATTTGCAGTATTCGTTTGCCGACGCGGCGAATTCGATGATTTTTCGCGAGTAGATTAATTTCTGTTCTTCTTCCATGGGAATAAACAAATGACAAAAGTATTCATTTCAGTTTTAAAAACAGGCCGGTGTTGAAAAAATGGGTTTCTCAGTGTCTCCAGAGGAGTTTATGGTGGTTGTCATAGAGAAGCTTCTCATGATCGAGCAGCCACCGGATAACCCTGGTACTCTTTTCCGCCGGGAATTCCATCGCGGCGGCGAGTTCGTCGGGTCTCAGGGGATCTTCCGCAAGCAGCTCTTTGATCTTATCGATTATAAGATCGAATTCGTACTTGCTCAGCTCAAGTTCGTTTCTCTCCTGACAGGTATCGCAGAGTCCGCAGCGGCCGATCTCCTCCCCGAAATAACCTGTCAGGAATGCGGAGCGGCATCGTGTTTTGTTTTCCGCGTATTCGATGATCATGGCCACCCTCTCAATATAGTTCTCCTTCACTTTGAGGTAGAGGTCGGGCGAGATGTGCAGATGTCTCCTGTCAAGCCTCTCCTCGGTAAAGATCACCAGAGGGCTTTTCTTTCCCGGGATGAAATGTATTATGCCCTGTGAAGAGAGTCTGAGCAGGTACTGGTAGATAGCCTCCCGGGTCAGGCCCGACCTGTTAGCCAGGGCCTCTTCGTTTACAGGCACGAATTCTGAGAACATGCCGCTGTAGGTTCTGAGCAGCAGCTTGATAAACCTGTCATACTCCTCGTTGGCCACCTGGAATTTGTAGAGATCATCGCGACTTACCACGAAATGGACCCTTGAGGGGTTGTTTATCTCGTCCGTAAATTCAAGATAGCCCTCTTTCTGTAGGAAGTTAAGGCTGTTGTAGGTTTCCGTGACTGAAAATCTGAAAGCGGTCACAAATTTCCAGAGGTCGAAATCGAAAACGTTGTTTTTCCCTGAACCGACGGGCAGCTGGTAGTAGTTGCCGATAGCCTCATAAACATCCTTAATCTTTTCTACAGGAGGAAATTTTATCCTGACCGAGTCTTCCAGCCTCTTTTTCTCATCGAGTGACCACAGAAGAACTGCGAAGGCGGGTTTACCGTCGCGTCCTGCCCTGCCCGACTCCTGGTAGTACGCCTCAATTGAGTCGGGGCAATCCCAGTGTATTACGAATCTCACATCAGCCTTATCGATGCCCATGCCGAAGGCATTGGTAGCGACAATAACGCGCGCCTCACCGGAAGTCCAGGCCTGCTGTTTTCTGTCGCGCAGATCCTGTGGCAGTCCGGCATGATAGAAATCAGCCCTTATTCCGTTAGTAACCAATAACTTAGCTACCTCTTTTGATTTTTTCCTGCTGCTGACGTATATTATTCCGCTGCCCTGTTCCTTTTTGAGGCTTTTAATCAGGTAGGATGCCTTGTCCTCGGTCTCCCTGACGAAATAGGTGATATTGGCTCTTTTGAAGCTGGCCTGCAGCAGTTGCGGATTCTTAAGCTTCAGTCTGGCGATGATATCCTTTACCACCCGCGGTGTTGCCGTTGCAGTGAGGGCAAGGAACGGCACATCCTCACCTATCAGGTCTCGTATTTCGGCAATATGGAGGTAAGAGGGTCTGAAGTCATAGCCCCACTGTGAAATGCAATGGGCCTCATCGACAGCCACCAGTGTAAAGTTGAATCTTGGCAGGCGGGCCCTGAAGAGCGGTGTCTGAAGTCGTTCAGGACTGACATAGAGGAGTCTGTAATCGCCGTAGAGGCAGTTATCCAATGATATTTCCACCTCTTCGCGGGTCATTCCGCTATGGATAGCCATCGCCTTTATCTTTAACGACTTAAGTCGTTCCACCTGGTCTTTCATCAGGGCTATCAGCGGAGTTATGACGAGGCAGAGTCCGCCGGTTGCCACAGGCGGCACCTGGTATGTAACGGATTTACCGCCTCCGGTAGGCAGCAGTGCCACCGCGTCATTTCCGGCAGCCACGGCGACGATAATCTCCTCCTGCAGAGGCCTGAAGGCAGTGAATCCCCAATAGCGGGCGAGTGTCTCCCTGTATGCATCCGGCAACATTGTCATCAGGCTGTTTCATACAAATTTAATAACTCAATCTCATTTTTAACCTTTTATTGACATTTAAGATATGCCGGTGCGTATCAATTTTTTGTAATTTTCGGGCCAGAAAAACGGTGCCCGATGTCATTCTCTGAAGATAAGTTGCTTTTTGAAGGTCTGACCTTCGATGATGTTCTGCTGCTTCCGGCCTATTCGGAAGTGATGCCCCGTGATGTTGATCTGCGATCGATGTTCACACGCAACATAGTAATAAACACCCCTATAGTGTCAGCGGCGATGGATACCGTCACTGATGCCGAGCTGGCTATAGCGATCGCCAGGGAGGGCGGCATAGGTGTGATTCACAAGAACATGTCGGTTGGTCAGCAGGCGGCCCAGGTGAGAAAGGTGAAGCGTGCTGAGAGTGTCATGATCTTTGATCCGGTGACCATAGGAGACAGTGCGACTGTAGCGGATGCCCTTGCCCTGATGAAGGAGTTCAAGATTGGGGGAATTCCGGTAATAAATGAGGAGGGTGCCCTTGTGGGAATTGTAACCAACAGGGATTTGCGGTTTGAGACTGATTATTCGCATCGCATAAGTGAGATCATGACGCCGATGTCGAGGCTCATAACGCTCAGTCATCAGACAGACCTTGCTGCTGCTGCGGAGATTCTTCAGAAGCACAAGATAGAGAAGCTTCCCATAGTTGATGACAAGGGGAGGCTGAAGGGGCTTGTCACCTACAAGGATATCACCAAGGCGAAGGACAGGCCGAACGCATGCAAGGATGAGAAGGGGCGTCTCAGGGTGGCCGCGGCGGTCGGTATAGCACCCAATACGCTGTCGCGTGTTGAAGCGCTGGTTGGTGCGGGTGTTGATGCCATTGCCATTGATACTGCGCATGCTCACACCAAAAGTGTCACCGGGATACTGAGGGAGATAAAGAAGATATTTCCCGGCACGGAGGTGGTTGTAGGAAACATCGGTACGGCGGAAGCTGCCCGAAAGCTGGCGGATGAGGGTGCAGATGCCGTCAAGGTGGGCATAGGGCCCGGTTCCATCTGTACGACACGTGTCGTTGCCGGTGTCGGAGTGCCTCAGCTTTCGGCGATATACAATGTCTCGCGTGCCATAGAGGGCAGCGGGGTGCCTGTCATTGCTGACGGTGGCATAAGATATTCGGGTGACATTGTCAAGGCGCTGGCGGCAGGTGCTGACAGTGTGATGGCCGGTTCTCTCTTTGCCGGTGTCGAGGAATCACCAGGGGAGACTATCATATACAACGGTCGCAAGTTCAAGACTTACAGGGGCATGGGCTCCGTGGAGGCGATGCAGCTGGGTTCAAAGGACAGATATTTCCAGGATATGGAGGATGATATCCACAAGCTTGTTCCTGAGGGGATTACCGCACGGGTGCCATATAAGGGCACGCTTCACGAGGTGGTATACCAGTTTCTCGGAGGGCTGAGGTCGGGCATGGGTTACTGCGGTGCACCCGACATACCGACACTTAAGAAGGAAGGCCGCTTTGTGAGGGTCACCAGTGCCGGTGTCATCGAGAGCCATCCGCACGATGTGACGATAACCCGTGAGGCACCCAATTACAGTCGCAAGGTCAACGAGTATTGATGATACGTAAGATAATAACAGCATCACTGATAATAATCACTGCCGCCTGCAGCAACACCGGACAGGAGCCTGAGCGTACAGTGGTGGCCAGGGCCGGAGAGAGGGTACTCTATCTTGATGAGATACCGTCAGGTCTTGTGATACAGGGAATGAGTCCGGCTGACAGCATCTCGGCAGTACAGAGTTACATACGGCGCTGGGCGCGCAAGGAGCTCATGGCCATCAAGGCGGAAGAGAACCTGACGCCGGAATACAAGGATGAAGTAAACAGGCAGCTCAACGAGATGCGCAATAACCTTCTCATCTATCAGTATCAGCAGCAGATGCTCATCCGCAACATGGACACCACTGTAACTGAAGAAGAGTTGCAGAACCACTATATCGGCAACCTGAGTACATTTACCCTTACCGTCAATATTGTGAAGGCCCTCTTCATAAAGCTGCCGGCAGAAGTACCCGACCTGGAAGAAATCAGGCGGCTGTACAGGTCGTCGGATCCTGATGAGATCAAGGCGCTGGAGGAGCTATGCTACCAGTATGCGTTACGGTTTGAGGATTATGATGATGAGTGGATTCCGTTCAATCAGTTGCTCATGGAGGTGCCTTTTGAGTCAGACAACCAGGATCAGTGGCTGGCGCGCAACAAGGCTGTTGAGCTCAGGGATGACAAATTTGTCTATTTCATTTCGATAAGGGATTTCAAAGCAAGGAACACCGTAGCCCCGTTTGATTACATCAGCGGGCAGGTCAAAACCATAATCATCAACAACCGCAGGAACGACTTCCTGCAAAAACTTGAAGACGGTATATACAATGAGGCAGTCAGGAACAACACACTGAAGGTCTATTAGAAGAGAGAGAATGAGAAAAAGGAGAGTTATTACGGGCATGCTTCTGTTGATTGCAGTCTCTGCGGCTGCCGGTCAGCAGATAGTTGAATCAATAGCTGCGGTGGTAGGAAATGAGGTTGTATACCTCTCTGAGGTGGAGGGCCAGGTTGTGCAGCTCAAGGCCGAGAGGGACCCTACTCCTGTCAATGAGCTGCGATGCCGGGTCTTTGAGGACCAGTTGATACAGAAGCTTTTTCTTGATCAGGCAAGGATTGACTCCATAGAGGTGTCACCCGAGAATGTTGAGTCCGATCTTAACAGCAGGCTGACTGAATATGTCAGGCGTGCCGGATCGGAGCAGGCGCTGGAGACCTACTTCAACAAGAGTATGGCAGAGATCAGGAAGGATCTCCGTGAGATGCTTACAAACCAGTATATTGTGCAGGAGACGCAGGCGACGATAGCGCAGGGCATCACTGTCACTCCTGAAGAGATCCGGAAGTATTACAACAGCATACCGAAAGACTCCTTGCCGCTTGTTCCCAGAAAGGTACAGCTGAGCATCATCAGCGTTGAGCCACCGGACATGGAATCGAGCAAGGCTGAGGTACGTCAGAGGCTTCTCGATCTGCGGAGCCGGATCATCAACGGGGAGAGCTTCAGCACACTTGCAGTGCTCTATTCGGAAGATCCGGGAACGGCGCCCAAGGGCGGTGAGCTGGGATTCATGACCAGGGGTGAGCTTGCAAAGCCTTATGCTGAGGCGGCATGGAGCCTGAAGCAGGATGTGGTCTCCAAGATTGTGGAGACGGAGTTCGGTTTTCACATCATACAGCTGATTGAGAGAAAGGGAGAGATGGTTAACTCGCGTCACATACTCATGAAGCCAAAACTATCGGTGGAGCAGACAGAATGGGCAATCCTGAAGCTTGACACAATAGCAGACATCATACGTTCAGACAGTCTCACTTTTGAAAGAGCCGCATTAAGATATTCTTCAGACAAGGCCACCAGGGCCAACGGAGGCAAGATGGTCAGTGAGAATCCGTCTGAGCGAGTCAACTGGCTTACCCTTGACGAGCTGCCCCGTGAGATAAACCTGGTAGTAAGAGGCATGAAGCTGGGTGAGATCTCCGAACCCTTCCGTACCACTGATCCCAGGGGGAACTACATCTATTGCATTGTCAGGCTTGATGAGGAGATCGCTCCTCACAGGGTGAACATGAAGGACGATTACAACTATCTCTCCGATGCGGCCCTCAATGACAAGCAGGGCAAGATCTACAATGAGTGGATCGCAGAGAAGATAAAGAGGACCTACATCCGCATCAGTGATGATTTCAGGGATTGCAGGTTTCACTATTCCGGATGGTTCGAATAGAAAGGATAAGGATTCACGGTTTCAGTCTACGCTTCACGGCCTCTCTGATCATTGCGCTGTGGGCCTTACTGGTCACACGGGAGGCCTATTCTCAGGACGCTCCTGCCAAGCGCAAGGTTGAGATCCTCCATTCTGACGAGATGCAGTATGACCGTCTGGCTGACCGTTCGAGAAACAAGCTGAACGGCAATGTCAGGCTGAAGCATGATGATCTTTTCATGAGTTGTGACAGTGCCTGGTACTATGATGAGACAAACCAGGTGTTTGCATTCAGCAACATCCACATCTGGCAGGGAGACACCATTCACATCTGGGGTCAGTATCTGTCTTATGACGGTAATACCGGCAAGGCTGTGATGACTGACAGCGTAGAGCTGGCAGACAAGGAGATGAGGCTGTTCACCCGGGAGATAGACTATGATGTCAATACCCAGGTGGCGGTATATGATGACGGCGGACGTATTCTCAACGGTGACAACACCCTGACCAGCAGGACAGGCATCTACTATTCTGATCTCAAGATGATGCACTTCCGTGACAGCGTGAGGATTGTCAACCCTGATTATGTGATGCTTGCTGACACCATGCGTTATGACACTCACAATGAGATTGCCTGGTTTGCGGGTCCGACGGAGGTAACAGGAGACAGCATCTATCTATACTGCGAAAAGGGATGGAGTGATACCCGCAATGACGTCTCCCAGCTGATGATCAACGCGGTGCTTGACAACCGCGAACAGCGCATCACCGGTGACACTCTGTGGTATGATGAGCGGTCGGGGGAAGGTGAAGGTTTCGGGAATGTGGTAATTGAAGACACTACTGACAATATCATGGCAGGAGGCAGTTATGCCTGGTACGTCAAGAGGCCCGAGCGTTTCCTGCTTACCGGATCACCGTGGTTTACCCTTTTTTCCGATGATGACACCCTCACACTGCGGTCCGATACACTCAGGGCCATACCCCAGGCTGACACTGCCGGCATCACTCACCGGCTTCTCAAGTCCTACTACGGCTGTACCATGTTCAGTCGCGAGATGCAGGGAAGGTGTGATTCCCTCTCCTATTCCTTCATGGATTCAGTCATCAGGCTTTACCGGGATCCTATTGTATGGTCACGGGAGAATCAGCTGACGGCCGACTCAATCTTCCTTTTCACAAAGGAGAGCAAGGCCGATCATATGGAGCTTTATAACAAGGCATTCGTAGTGAGTGAGGTAGACTCCACCCGTTATGACCAGATAAGCGGCAAGAATCTTTCCGGGTATTTCATTGAAAACAAGCTTCACCGTATACAGGTCACAGGCAACGGGGAGGCTGTCTATTACGTTGTTGACGGCAATGAACTTGTAGGTGTCAACAGGGCGCGCAGCGCAACCATTGAGATCTTCATCGAGGATGGCAAGATTGCGGAGATATACCAGAACCAGAGTCCTGACGGCACCCTTGATCCCCCGTTGAAGAAAAGTGATGCTGAGATGCGGCTTGACGGCTTCAGGTGGCATCCTGACCTGCGGCCCTCAAGGGAGAAGCATCACGGCAAACCCGGCACGGAAAATGCTGATCATCAAAGGCATAAGGAGCCGGATGCGGTTATCGTGGAGGAGAATGACGACATTGAGCAGCAGGTCTCTTCCGGCGAACCCGGGAAGGAGCCGGAAGGAAAGGACCTTAAGAAGCCGGAAGGCAGGCGCGGGAGAACATCCGAAGAGAGGAGTATGCAGCAGCCCGAAGGAAGGCAAGGGAGAACATCCGAAGAGAGGAGTATGCAGCAGCCCGAAGGAAGGCAAGGGAGTG
>CAYPKP010000023.1:43661-46522 GCA_964411345.1 uncultured Rikenella sp.
GGGAGAACATCCGAAGAGAGGAGTATGCAGCAGCCCGAAGGAAGGCAAGGGAGTGCATCCTAACAGAGTGATCCGCAGCCGCCGGAGGGAAAGCCCTCAGGAGTATCATGAGGTAGCGGCATGGAGCAGCCGGAAGGCGATCACAGGTAGTGATCTGACGCCGTCAGCATAACGGAACATTTAGTTCACAGTGACTGTCAGTCCGGTAAAGTCTTTAGTTCAGCCGTGGAAAGTGGGTCAGGCGGAAGCTGCTAATATTCGTCTTCGTTGAAGAAAAAGTCGTCCTTTGAAGGATAGTCAGGCCATATATCTTCAATACTTTCGTAGATATCTCCCTCATCCTCGATCTCCTGCAGGTTTTCTATGACTTCCATAGGGGCACCTGAGCGTATGGCATAATCGATGAGCTCATCCTTTGTTGCTGGCCATGGTGCATCTTCAAGTTTTGATGCTAATTCAAGTGTCCAATACATTATATAGGCAGTTATTTAATTACCCTTCTTAAAGTCCGCAAATATAAAATTATTTAGAATAAAAAAAGAGTATGCCGATTTTTTTAATGATTATTTACCGACTTTTTGCGGAATCCATTTAACTTCCTCATTGCCAAGCTTATAGCTAAGACACCTTGAGAGTACGAAGAGGTAATCGGAGAGGCGGTTAATATATTTGATCACATCGGGGTCGACTTTTTCCTCCTCATCGAGGCGAAGTATTGCCCGTTCGGCACGTCTGCAGACGCAGCGTGCCACGTTACAGTTTGCCGACAGCGGGTTTGCGCCGGGGAGGATGAAGGAGTTCAGCGGAGGCAATCCGGATTCCATGGAGTCGATTGACTTTTCAAGTGCCGAGGTATCATCAACGGATATATTCTCCGGCACCTTTGCGGACGGGTGTGTCGCTATCACGGCACAGCATGACATCAGGACGGACTGGATGGTTACCAGTTCAGAAACAGGAAGGCAGTTCTGATCCGTGGCGCGAAGCACTCCTATCCATGCGATGAGCTCATCGACCGAGCCGTAGGCCTCAATGCGGGGATGATGTTTCGGGAGTCTCATGCCGCCAATGACGGAGGTCTCTCCCCTGTCGCCTGTTTTGGTATATATCTTCATCAAAGGTTATGAAGAGTATCTATTTCTTGCGGACCTCAATACGGTTCTCGTTGATATAGTCTGCAGAGACCTCACCGTCCATCAGTTTGATGATACGGTGAGCGTGTCTTGCGATATCCTCTTCGTGGGTAACCACAATGACAGTATTTCCATCATCGTGGATCTTATCGAGAAGGCCCATAATGTCATAGGATGTTTTGCTGTCGAGGTTACCTGTGGGTTCATCAGCCAGTATTATCGAGGGATCATTGACCATGGCCCTGGCGATGGCCACTCTCTGGCGCTGGCCTCCTGAGAGTTCATTTGGCTTATGGGTCATCCTGTCGGCCAGACCTACGAGGTCAAGAGTTTTTTTTGCATGTTCCTCCCGTTCATGGCGCGGTATGCCGGCATAGATAAGAGGGAGGGTTACGTTCTCCAGGGCAGTGTACCTGGGGAGCAGGTTGAAGGTCTGAAAGACGAAGCCTATCTCCTTGTTTCGTATTTCTGCCAGGCGGTCATCCTCCATTTTGCTGACGTCGGTACCGTTCAGGATATATTGTCCTTTGGTTGGAGTATCGAGGCATCCGAGGATATTCATAAGGGTTGATTTGCCCGAACCTGAAGGTCCCATGATAGCCACGTACTCATTTCTTTTGATTTCCAGTGATACCGAACGGAGGGCCCTGACAATCACCGAACCCACCTGGTAGTTTTTTACTATGTCATGTATTTCAATTACCTTGTCCATGCCTTTTTTATTGAAGTTCCGAAATTAGTCGAAATTACTCTATAATAATGTTATGATCCTGTTATTTTTTGTTAACACCTTATACGATAGCAGCCGGGCGTGATGCTTCTCAGCCGTAAAAGGATGCCGAAGCGAAATGTCTCCATGGCAGCGGAGCTCCCGACTGCAGTCAGGTGAGAGCGCCAGGCGCTGTACATATCACGGCTCAGGTGAATATCATCGGCCACTATGATCATCTCCTCTCCCATTTGTTCAATTTCAGAAAGATATTTCAGCAGTGCTTCGCCTCTGTGATTTCCGTCGACAAAAGCGAACGGAACCCTGGCATCCACCTGTCTCAGCTGACTCAGGGCTGTGCTGAACTCCGCATTGACGACCTCGACGTTTCCGGCGCCGTGTCTCTGCAGGTTTTCCCGTGCCATCGCGGCCAGGGAGGGGCATCCTTCAACTGTGACTATCTTATGTTCAGGCAGTGCCAGTGCAAGGGCCAGTGTACTTATACCGAGTGATGTGCCCAGTTCGAGTATTATTTCCTTTTTACCGCCCGTGTTCAGGGGTTGCGGTATGGAGTCCTCCATTCTGCTCACCGCCCCTCTGGCCATTCTGGCCAGCAGTGCTGCCTGTCGAGGTGGCAGCGATGCTGCCGAGGCTATATCTGAAATCTTTCGCTCCGCCCCGCGGCTCACTACTGATCCTCTCCCCAGGTCAGTGACCCTGACCGTTTTGCTGCTGGCGAGCATCTCTCTTCTGAGTCTTTCAACCTCCTCAAGGATGCGGGGCTCTGTTCTGCCCCTCATAACCGTTGTCAGGAAGTCATAGATGAACGGGCTGTGTACTCCGTATCCGGCGGTGCTTCGTGACTTAAGAAGATGTCTTATGGTTGCCGGTACCGGGTATAAGTTCATTTCGACAGAGAAGAAAATTTGATGGCAGCCCAAATTTAACTATTTTCGGTGAGTATCATTTTTTCCTGGCCTGATGTCTGAACTGCTTGACAATGAGATAAAATTCCTTCC
>CAYPKP010000024.1:0-1256 GCA_964411345.1 uncultured Rikenella sp.
ACCGGGCAGTTTTTCTCGACCCTGAGCAGCTACGTGGTGGCCTATGCCGTCATCTTCTGGCTCAGCGTTGAGACCAGATCGGCGGAGGTGCTGGCCTACGCCACCATTGCCTCCCTCCTGCCCCAGATGGTGCTGGGGCTTTTCACAGGCGTTTTTGTTGACCGGTGGAACCGCAAACGGACGATGATCCTTGCCGATCTCTTCATTGCGGTCTGCACCCTGCTGCTGGCGTCGCTCTTCTGGATTACCGAGCCCAGGATCCTGTATGTCTATCTCCTGCTGATGATGCGCTCAGCAGGAATGGCCTTCCACGTCCCTGCCATGCAGGCCTCGGTGCCATTGCTTGCACCGCAGGACAAGCTGATGAAGATTGCCGGGATAAATAATATGATTCACTCCGTCAGCACCATAGCCAGTCCTGCCCTGGCAGCCCTGCTTATAAGCCTTTTTCAGCTGCAGTGGATACTGCTGATTGACGTGGCAGGTGCACTCATAGCCGTGTCAACACTGCTCATGGTACATATCCCCGATCCGGACAGGTCCGAAACAGCCAAACCTCATCTTTTCAGGGAACTGATGGAAGGGCTGCGGGAGATCTACGGCAAACCCGGACTGCTATGGCTGTTCATTCTGGCACTTTCAGCCATGTTTTTCATAATGCCTGTTGCGGCACTGTTCCCCCTGATGACACTTGAGCACTTCAGCGGCACAACCTACATGATGAGCATCGTTGAGATAGCCTGGGGTATAGGCATGCTGACAGGCGGAGCTATCATCGGTCACAGGCGCCTCAACAACTACAAGGTGGTTCTCATCAACCTGACCTACCTGGTGCTGGGCCTCACCTTCATCTTTTCCGGGATACTGCCGCCGTCAGGTTTCGCCATCTTTGCCACCATAACCGTCGTGGGCGGCATCACCATGACACTCTATTCAGGGTCATTCACCGTTGTGATGCAGACCATGGTTGAACCGACAGCCCTGGGAAGGGTTTTCTCCCTATACTCAAGCATAACCCTGCTCCCCTCAATGATAGGCCTGCTGGCGACAGGGTACATTGCTGACACCATAGGGATAGGGAACGCTTTCATCATCTCCGGCATTGGCATTGCTTCACTGGGCATCGCAGCATTCCTCTTTATTCAGCCGATCAGGGAAATGGTGAGGAATGAGATCAGTCGGCAGTCGGCAGTTGGCAGTCGGCAATAACCAGTCGGCAGTTGGCAGTTGGCAGTCGGCAGTAACCAGTCGGCAGT
>CAYPKP010000024.1:1356-34391 GCA_964411345.1 uncultured Rikenella sp.
AACCAGTCGGCAGTTGGCAGTTGGCAGTCGGCAGTAACCAGTCGGCAGTCGGCAGTTGGCAGTCAGTAGTAAACCACTGATTATCTGATGATTGAGAACCGAGGACTGTAGACTGAGGACTGAAGACTGCAGACTGAGGACTGAGGACTGAAGACTGAAACCAGCCGGCTTTCAGACTCCGAATTTCCCTGCGAGATGTACGGCCATCTCCTGCTGCAGTTCACGCGCTTTATCACCGGCCACCTCGGCGAAGCTCTCGCTGCTGTCGGCATAGATGATACCCCTGGATGAGTTGACCAGCAGTCCGCACCGGTCGTTCATGCCGTAACGGACCACCTCCTCCAGGCTGCCTCCCTGGGCGCCTATGCCCGGCACGAGCAGGAAGTGCGAAGGCACGATCTTCCGTATGTCGGCCAGCATCTCAGCCCGCGTGGCACCAACGACATACATAAGGTTGTCTGTACTGCCCCACCTTTTGGAGAGGTTAAGAACTCTCTCGAAAAGTCGCTCGCCCCTGTCGGTATGATACTGGAAGTCATCCGCCCCCCTGTTGGAGGTCAGCGCGAGTATTATCGCCCACTTGCCGGGGTAAGAGAGAAAGGGTGTGACTGAGTCCTCTCCCATGTAGGGAGCCACGGTAACGGCATGAAAGGGCATCTCACTGAATACAGCCCTGGCGTACATCTTCGAGGTGTTTCCGATGTCACCCCGCTTGGCGTCGGCTATGAGGAAAAGTGTCGGATCAAGCTTATGGATGTACCTGACGGTTTTGTCAAGGGCAGCCATGCCCCTGGCACCGTAGGATTCATAGAAGGCAAAATTGGGCTTGTAGGCAACTGCATACCGGTGCGTTGCATCGACTATCTGCCTGTTGAATTCAAAGATAGGGTCATCAGCATCTGCCACGCAGTCGGGCATCCTGGTGATCTCAGGGTCGAGCCCGATGCAGAGAAACGATTTTTTTTCGACAATATGGTTGTAAAGATCCTTTGAGTTCATTATTATTTGTTTAGTATGCGCTCTCCTTCAGCCGCTCGGCATTCTCAGCCATCTGCAGCTTGTCAAGGAGCTCCTGTATGTTGCCGTCGAGCACCACGGGCAGGTTGTAGAGTGTCAGATTGATGCGGTGGTCTGTGACCCTTCCCTGAGGGTAGTTGTAGGTGCGTATCTTGGCCGACCTGTCGCCGGTGGAGACCATGGTCTTGCGCTTGTGGGATATCTCATCCAGGTACTTCTGGTATTCGAGGTTGTAGAGCCTGGTACGCAGCTCCCGCATTGCCTTCTCCAGGTTCTTTATCTGCGACTTCTCATCCTGGCAGGTGACCACCAGTCCTGTCGGTATGTGTGTCAGCCTGATGGCCGAGTATGTCGTGTTGACGCTCTGGCCCCCGGGGCCTGACGAGCAGTAGGTGTCCTTGCGGACATCTTCACTGCGTATCTCGACATCAAACTCGCTTGCCTCGGGCAGCACTGCCACGGTGGCTGCAGAGGTGTGTATGCGTCCCTGCGTTTCAGTCTGGGGCACACGCTGCACGCGGTGGACACCCGACTCATACTTCAGTATTCCGTAGACACCCTCGCCTATCACATTAAAGACCACCTCCTTGTATCCTCCTGCAGTGCCTTCGGTATAATAGTTGAGATCCAGCTTCCAGCCCTGCGATTCAATGTATTTGGAGTACATTCTGAAGAGGTCGCCGGCAAAGATGCTTGCCTCATCACCTCCCGTGCCTGCGCGTATCTCCATGACCGCGTTCTTGTCATCCTCCGGGTCGGCAGGAAGCAGCAGGTACCTGATCTCCTCCTCCATTCCGGGGATAGTGTCAAGGAGTTCATCTATCTCCGCCTTGGCCATCTCGCGCATTTCCTCATCCTTCTCTGCCGCCAGCAGAGCCCTTGAACTTTCAAGATTGTCCGTGGCCCTCTTGTACCTGTCATACGCCTCGACCACAGGCTTAAGTTCCTTGTACTCCCTGTTCAGCTTGATATAGCGCTTCATATCGGCCATCACATCGGGTGAATTGAGCAGCTCCCCCACCTCGATGAAACGTTTCTTCACCCCTTCAAGCTTATCAAGAATAAGTTTGTTTGCCATTTCAAATCCGGATTTTCAGGGTGCAAAGGTAATTATATTCAGTGAAAAGAGGAGCGAGCGTTAATAAATGACCCGGCGGGTCATTTGAGCGAGCTGCCAGACTACAGGGGAGGCCAGACTTCAGTCGGCAGTCGGCAGTTTGAGCCGCCGACGCAGGAGGAGGATCAATCCCGATCCGCCAGCTGGCGAATCGGGACGGCAGTACACAGTCCACACTCAACAGTCGCGGTCAGATTAATATATGAATTCTCCGAATTCACTTGATACAGTGAGCCTGGGTGACGGGGCAGCTTCGCACCGTCCGATTATCCGTCCCTCAAGATTGAAGGAGGCAGCGATCTCAATTATTGCGGCGGCGTCTTTTTCATCAACGTACAGCTCCATCCGGTGCCCCATGTTGAACACACGGTACATCTCATCCCATGGCGTGCCGGAACTCTCCTGTATCATTCTGAAGAGTGGCGGCAGCGGAAAGAGGTTATCCTTGACAACATGCATTCTGTCAATGAAATGCAGGATCTTGGTCTGTCCTCCGCCGGAGCAGTGTACCATACCGTGGATGGCAGGGCGCATTACCCCGAGCACCTTTCTGATGACCGGGGCGTATGTACGTGTGGGAGAGAGCACCAGCCTGCCGGCGTCAAGCCCCGGCACCTCAACAGGATCGGTGAGCCGGTAACGGCCTGCATAAACCAGCCCAGGGGGAAGGTTGCCGTCGTAGCTCTCGGGGTACAGGTTCGCAAGGTATCTGCCGAAAACATCGTGCCGCGCCGAGGTGAGGCCGTTGCTGCCCATGCCCCCGTTGCAGACCGTCTCGTAAGTAGTCTGTCCTGATGAGGCCAGTCCCACAATCACGTCGCCGCTGCGTATGTTTGCGTTGTCAATGACCTCGGCGCGGGGCATGCGGGCCGTAACGGTGGAATCAACGATGACCGTTCTTACCAGGTCTCCCACGTCGGCTGTCTCCCCTCCTGTAGACCATATCCCGATGCCTGCGGCACGCATCTGTGCAAGGAACTCCTCCGTGCCCTCAATGAGGGCCTTTATCACCTCTCCGGGAATGAGGTTCTTATTCCTGCCTATGGTCGAGGAGAGTAGTATATTGTCAGTGACGCCGACACAGAGAAGATCGTCAAGGTTCATCACCACGGCGTCCTGCGCTATGCCCTTCCACACGGAGAGGTCGCCCGTCTCCTTCCAGTAGACATAAGCCAGTGACGATTTTGTTCCGGCACCGTCGGCATGCATTATATTGCACCAGGCAGGGTCGCTGCCCAGCATGTCCGGGACGATCTTGCAGAAGGCCCTGGGGAAGAGTCCCCTGTCACTCCCCGAGATGGCAGCATGAATCTCCTCTTTCCCAGAGGATACTCCTCGCTTTGCGTATCGCGACCTGTCACTCATCACTCCTGCCCGGGCCTCTTTCTAATCGACAGGCTCATAATCGGTTCTCAGGACCCTGAACTCAGTGCGCCGGTTGATCTGGTGAGCTATCTCCTTCTGCTCTTCAGTTGCCAGGGAGTTGATATACTGTTCGGTGAGTGTCACACCGTCGCGAAGGAAGGGGGAGTCAGCGAGTATGGTTTCATCAACAACCTTGGGACTGGTCTCACCGTAGCCCCTGGCAGTCAGCCTTTCGGCTTCTATGCCTTTGCCAATGAGATAATCGACCACCGACTGTGCCCTCTTCTGCGACAGATCCATATTATACTCCTCGGTATCGCGTGAGTCGGTATGTGACATGAGCTCGATGGTTACGTTCGGGTTATCATTGAGGGTCTCCACCAGCTTGTCAAGTGAGACCATCGATTCCGGCCGGAGGTCCCACTTGCCGAAGTCGTAGAAGATATTGGGAAGCTCAATGGGTTTGTCAATGGGTGTCAGGAGAATGGTGGCCATGAAATCGCGGCTCTTGTCCTGCCCCCTGGTAGTCTCCTTCTCCTTTCCGTTAAGGAACCCCTGTTTTGAAGCCAGGAAGATATAATCGACCTCCGGCCTGAGGGTGAATTTGAAATCGCCGGCAGCGCCCGTCTCGGTCTGCATATTGGCGCCGTCGCTGGCGATAAGCTGTACGGTGGCGCCATCGACAGGCTGTCCCGTCTTTTCATCCTTTACAAGCCCCGTGATGCTGAAGACCAGGGGAGGCATGATAAAAGTATAGAGGTCATCTACGGCCCTCCCTTTGCGTGAGGAGCTGAATACACCCTTCTCGGCCTCCTTCTCAAAGGTAATTCCGAAGTCATCGGCATAGGTGTTCAGTGGCGACCGCATGTTCTCCACCATCCAGCCGTCGCCGCCCTGGGGCACGGCACGGAAGATATCGAGGCCTCCCATGCCTATGTGACCGTCAGATGCAAAATAGAGCCAGCCGTTTTCGCGCATGAATGGGAAGAGTTCATCACCCCGTGTGTTGATGTCGGCACCCAGGTTCTCGGGCCGCGACCATGGGCTGCCCGGGGAGGTGCGTGTGACGCGGTAAATGTCCTTTCCGCCCATTCCGCCGGGTATGTCAGAGACAAAGTAGAGAGTCTGTCCGTCAGGTGATATAGCCGGGTGAGCAGCGACCAGCGAGTCTGCCAGGATCTCCTGCTTCACGGGGTCGGTCCAGCGGGTGCCCTCGCGCGTGGAATACATGATCACGCAGCCTTTTTTCTCACGTTTGCCTGCCTCACAGCGTGTGAACCATACCTCGGTATAGTCAGACGAGAAGGAGGGTGTGCCATCTTCGAACTCACTGTTCAGGAAATCAACGGGCACGGGAGTGCTCCACTTGCCCTTTTTATCGAGCCGGGTCTCGAAGATATCGGTGAAGCTCTGTCCGGTGGCCCCGTGCTCCTTGTTGCCGCGTGCATCGTCGCGCGATGATGTGAACCATAACAGTCCGTAGTCGTCACGGGCAAATGCCGGTCCGAAGTCGGAGTCCCTCGAGTTGGCATCCTTCAGCTCCTCTATTATATATGACTCTGGCGAGTCCTGCCACTCCATGGCCAGCTCGCAGGCCCTGATCTGCTGCTCGGTACGGGGGTCCCCCGGCACCAGCTGCCGGTATTTGCGAAACTCTTCGATAGCCTGGGGATACCTACCCAGCTTCTTGGTTACCTCTGCCAGACGGTACTGTGCCTCAGGTTTAGGGAAAGGTGACCTGACGGATCTCTTGTACCACAGCTCGGCGTTCTTCGGATCATTTATCAGACGGTAGCACTCTGATACCATGAAGACCATCTCAGCCTTAAGCTGTTTCTCCCGTGTCTTTGAATAGACATCCTTGAAGAAATCGATGGCATCATAGTAGCTGCCCGCCTCAAAGGCGGCATATGCGCGTTCCGTCTTTTGCTTCTGTGCGTTCAGTGCCGCGGGCAACAGCAGCAGCAGTACCATAAGCCGGAAGATTATCTTATCCATAGGGAATGCATTCGTTATCCTGCAAAAATAACGAATGTAACCGATGTTTCGGTATCCTACCGGGTAAAAAGCAGCTCGCGGTATTTGGGCAGAGGCCAGAGCTCGTTGTCAACCACCAGCTCAAGCTTGTCGATGTGGGTTCTTATCTCATCAAGATAGGGTTTGACCTTGCTCTCGTAGGCTGTTGCCTTGCTGTAGAGATCGGTGATGACATTTGCCTTTCTTCTCTCCTCGATCATCTCTGCCACCAGTTTCTTGATCATGGTTATATGATCTGATATCTTGATTATGAGATCCTTGCGGGCACCGGCCAGTCTCAGGTACTCATTATCGTCAAAGATCTCGCGCAATCCCCTGACATTCTCCACGAGCGAGGTCATGTAGTTTACTGCCGTGGGTACTATGTGGTTTATTGCCAGGTCGCCCAGCACCCGGGCTTCGATCTGCAGTTTCTTGGTGAACTTCTCGAGCTCCACCTCCACCCGGCTTTCCAGCTCACGGTCGGTGAGCACGCCGGTGCCGACGAGTGTTTCGCGTGAAGAGGGGGTGACATATGCCCTGAGGGTTTTGGGAACACCCGGCTCCGCGGAGAGACCCCTGCGAAGAGCTTCCCTGTGCCACTCTTCACTGTACCCGTCGCCCTCAAAGCGGATCCTCCTGGAATCGATGATGCACTTCTTAAGCACCTGGAAGATGGCCTCATCCCTCTTTCTGCCCCTGTCAACCATGCTGTTCACCTCATCGGCAAAAGCCTTAAGCTGCCTTGCTACCGCCGCATTGAGTACTATCATTGCCGAGCTGCAGTTTGCCGAGGAGCCCACCGCCCTGAACTCAAACCTGTTTCCGGTGAAGGCAAAGGGAGAGGTTCGGTTGCGGTCGGTGTTGTCAAGAAAAATACCGGGTATCTTGCCCAGCCCAAGCTTGATCTCGGTCTTCTCCTGGGGTGTCATCTTCTTGTCCTTCACCTTGCTGGCAATGCCGTCAAGAATGTCAGAGAGGTAGCTTCCCAGGAATACCGATATGATTGAGGGTGGTGCCTCGTGGCCTCCCAGCCTGTATGAGTTGTTCTCGTTGGTGACGCTGGCGCGGATGAGATCCTGGTTGTCATTTACAGCCTTGACCACATTGACGAGGAAGGTCAGGAACTGCATGTTCGTCTTCGGGTTCTTGCCCGGCGAGAGCAGGTTTACGCCTGTGTCGGTCATCATCGACCAGTTGCTGTGCTTGCCGGAGCCGTTCACCTCGGCAAAGGGCTTCTCATGGAAGAGCACCCTGAACTTGTGCTTCCTGGCCACTCTTCGCATTACATCCATTATCAGCTGGTTATGGTCGACAGCCAGGTTGGCCTCCTCGTATACGGGGGCGCACTCAAACTGGTTCGGGGCCACCTCATTATGACGCGTCTTTACAGGTATTCCGAGCTTGTAGGCTTCAAATTCAAACTCCTTCATGAAAGCCTTGACCCTGTCGGGTATGGCCCCGAAATAGTGGTCGGAGAGCTGCTGATCCTTGGAGGAGGGGTGGCCCATAAGGGTGCGGTCGGCGAGCATGAGATCGGGACGTGCATAATAGAGTGCCTCATCAATCAGGAAGTACTCCTGCTCCCAGCCCAGGGTGGCTATCACCTTCCTGACATCCTTGTCGAACAGGTGGCACACCTCCACGGCAGCCCTGTCGAGTGCTGCCAGCGACCGCAGCAGCGGGGTCTTGTAGTCAAGTGCCTCGCCCGTATATGATACGAAGACGGTAGGAATACAAAGTGTGTTGCCCACTATGAATGCCGGCGAGGAGACATCCCAGGCAGTGTAGCCCCTGGCTTCGAATGTATTCCTTATGCCGCCGCTGGGGAAGCTTGATGCGTCAGGCTCCTGCTGCACCAGCACCTCACCCGAGAAGATCTCAATGATGGAGCCCATTTCGCCCCTGCCCACGAAGGCATCATGCTTCTCTGCCGTGGTGTCGGTGAGAGGATGGAACCAGTGAGTGAAGTGCGTCACACCGTGCTCCATGGCCCATGCCTGCATCCCTGTGGCCACCTGGTCGGCAATCTGCCTGTTGATGGGTGTCCCTTCGTCAATGGCCGTCATAACTGCCCGGTAGGCCTCGCGGCTAAGGAAGCGCTCCATCTTCTGCTTGTCAAAAACGTTGCGGGAAAAATAGGCGGAGACCGGCTCAGCCGGCACGTCAACATCAACAGGCTCCCTGTTGAAAAGCTCCTTCAATGCACTGAAACGTAATTCTGCCATGATCTGTTTTTTTGTCAAAAATAGATCATTTCAGAATATACCCCCTATTTTTCGGGGTATTTTTTGATTATTTGTGTATTTTTTATTGACAACCCCCTCTTTTTTGGGGGTATATTTATTTTTTTATTCGTTTTTTATGTCAGAGAGGCATTCTGCCCGGGTGAAGATTCCGTAGAGTGATTTTTCAAAATCGACAGCCACCACCTTGTATTCTGGGGTCAGGGTGAACTCATCACCTATGCCGCTGGTAAGGAAGTTGATGGCAGCCTCCGGGAAATGGAATGTTGTATATAGCACTCCAGGCTTGACCGTGTCGGTCACTTTTACCTTCATGGTTGTCACGCCGCGCGGGGAGAATATCCTGGCATGGTCGCCGGTGGCCAGCCCCTTTGCCTTTGCATCATCGGGGTGAACATAGAGAAGGTCTTCGGTGACGATCTCCCTGTTCGGGGTGCGACGGGTCATGGTGCCGCTGTTGTAATGCTCCAGCAGCCGTCCCGTGGTAAGTATGAAAGGAAAGCGCCCGGCATGCTCGTCGAGCTCCGGCGATACGTCATAGTCCCATGAGTGGAACCTGCCCTTGCCGCGCTTAAAGGTCTCGGTATGCAGTATCTGCGTATCCGTGCCATCCTCCTTCACCGGCCACTGTTTCCCGCTGTTACCCAGCTCGTTCCACTTAACACCCTTAAAGAAGGGAACTATGCCTGCGATCTCCCTGAGCATCACGTCGGCCGTATATCCCTCCTGCGGGTAACCCATACGGTTCATCATGTCAACCACAATCTGGCCGTCGGGTTTTGTCCCCTCAAGAGGTTCAACCACCTTCTGCACCTTCTGGATCCTTCTCTCGCCGTTGGTGAAGGTACCCTCCTTCTCAAAGAAGGAAGAGGCTGGGAATATGACGTCGGCCATTCTGGCTGTCTCGGTCATGAACAGCTCCTGCACCACCAGGAAATCGAGTCCCTGCAGCGAGCTCCTGACATGGCAGGTATTGGGATCTGTCTGCAGTATATCCTCGCCCATGATCCAGAGTGCCCTGAGGTCGCCACGGCCTGCGGCGGCAAACATCTCGGGGATGCGGTAGCCCGGCACGGAGGGGTGCTCCACGCCGTAATATTCATTATAGAGAGCAATGTTAGCCGGGTTTGTCACATCGAGATAGCCTGCACCCTGATGTGGCTGTACCCCCATGTCGGCAGCGCCCTGTACGTTATTCTGACCCCTCAGCGGGTTGACGCCAGCCCCCTCCTTGCCTATGTTGCCGGTCATCATGGCGATATTGGAAATGAGCGTTATCGCCTTGGTGGCCTGCCAGTGCTCCGTAACACCCAGCCCGTGAAACTCCATGGCCGCGGCAGCCCTGCCGTACTCTGCAGCAGCAGCCCGGACCAGCTCACGGTCCACTCCGCACACCCTCTCCATCTCATCAAGATCCATCGCCGTCAGATAGCTCCGGAACTCCTCCCATCCTTCCGTTCTCCTGCTGATAAAATCCATGTCGGTCAGTCCATCGGAGAGCAGATAGTATGCAAACATATTGAGTACGGCCACGTTTGTTCCGGGGTTGATCTGAAGGTGATATTTCGCCAGACGTGCCAGCTCAATCTTCAGCGGATCGATGACAATCAGCGGGGTGCCCGACTCCACCACCGCCTTAATACGGGCTCCCGTTACGGGATGGGCTGCAGATGGGTTGGCCCCTATAATCAGTATGCATCCGGTCTTGTAGAGCTCATCTATCGAGTTGGTGGCGGCTCCCGTGCCGTAGGCCCACTGCATGCCCATGGCTGTGGGCGCATGGCATACCCGTGCGCAACCGTCTATGTTGTTGGTGCCAATGACAATCCTGAAGAACTTCTGCATCAGGTAGTTCTCTTCATTGGTGCAGCGGGCTGAAGAGATGCCTGCCAGGGCATCGGGGCCATATTTCTCCCTTATCTCCCTGAACCTGGCGGCAGTATAATCATAGGCCTCATCCCACGACGCCTCCGTGAGAGTGCCGTTCTTCCTTATCAGCGGTGAACGAAGCCTGTCGGGATGATTGTAAAACTCAAATGCAAATCTGCCCTTAAGGCAGGTATGCCCCCTGTTGGTGGCACCGTCAACCGGTGACTGTATGCCCCTCACCGTTCCCTCCCTGACCTTTACCTCAAGGGCACAGCCAACGCCGCAGTATGTGCAGGTGGTCCGTACAATCCTGTCTGCCTTCACCGTTTTGGTCGAATACCTGTCTGACAGTGCGTTTGTGGGGCATGTCTGAACACACGCCCCGCATGAGACACACGGCGAGTCAATGAAATTCTGATCATACCCCATTATTATGCGGCTTTCGTCACCGCGGCCATGGACAGCCAGCACGTGCTCGGCCTGCAACTCGTCACAGGCTCTGACGCAGCGATAGCACTTGATGCATTCCGCAAGATCCGCCCATATATACGGATGGCTTCTGTCCCGCTCAAAGGTCTTCACTGACCGGGGATACCGCACCTCGGGATAACCGGCATCAGCCACGACCCTCTGAAACTCCGTGGGAAGCATCCCCGGCTCCGGCCGTTCCCTGTCCTGAGGGTACTCTGACAGTACAAGCTCCAGGATATTCTTCCGCAGTCTCTTAATACGTTCCGAGGAAGGATATATATAGTACCCCGCTGCCACAGGAGTATGGCACGAAGCCATTACCCTCGCCGGGCCGTTCTCCTTCAGTGCCACCTCCACAGAGCAGATACGGCATGAGCCGTAGTTCTCAAGGTTGTCTGCCTGGCAAAGCGTGGGTATCAGTTCGCGGTCCCTGTTCCTGCGGACGAACTCAAGTATCGTCTCTCCGGGGATGACCTGGTAGGGTACATTATCAATGTATGCCGTCTTTTCCATCATACTGTTCATTTTGATATGAAATACTCATCCAGCTCATCGCTGAAATATTGAAGTGCGTTTCGCACCGGCAGGGGAAGTCCCCCGCCCAGGGCGCACAGCGACCCCACCTGCATCGTCTCCAGCAGATCGTCAAAGAGCTGCCTCTCTATCCTGCTCTCCTTCGCTGCCGCACCGGCGAGCAGCTCCTGTCCCCGCACCGATCCCAGCCTGCACGGGAAGCATTTGCCGCACGACTCCTTCCTGGTGAACTCAAAGAGGTGCTCCAGCAGTTTTATCATCGGGAAGCCGGAGGGTATCGAGACAATACCGGCATGACCCAGCAGGAACCCCTCCCTGCTGAATGATTCAAAATCGAGGGTAAGGTCGTCGATACGCGATGCCGGCACCAGTCCGCCCAGCGGTCCGCCAACCTGGTATGCCTTGACGGGATACCGCATGCCTCCTCCCATATCCTCAATGACCGTTCTCATGGGTGTTCCCATGCGCACCTCCAGCAGTCCCGGCCTTTTGAATGCCCCGTCGAGGGAGACCAGCTTCGTGCCGGGCGACTTCTCGGTACCGAGGGCCGCATAGGCAGAGCCACCCTCACGGAGGATATAGTGAACATTGGCAAACGTCTCCACGTTGCTCAGCACGGTTGGCTTGCCGAAGAGCCCATAGACTGCAGGGAAGGGAGGTCTGGTCCGCACCTCGGGACGCAGTCCCTCGAGGGAGTTGAGAAGCGAAGTCTCCTCTCCGCAAATATATGCTCCTGACCCCTCTGTGACATGAAACCGGAAGGGGAAAAGTGAAGCTCCGGTGCCTCCGGCCGTTATCCCCTTCTCCTCCAGCAGTGCTACAGCCTTTCGTACCGCACTCACTGCCACGGGGTATTCACCTCTGATATATACCACCCCTGTGTCAGCTCCGGTGATGAGACCTGTCATCAGCATCCCGAAGAGTATGGAATGGGGCCGTTCCTCAAGAAGCCACTTGTCAGAGAAAGCTCCGGGGTCACCCTCATCTGCATTGCATACGACATATTTCCTGTCAGCGACGGCATCACGCGATGATCTCACCTTGACATGGAAGGGAAATCCTGCCCCGCCCCTGCCGCGCAGCCCTGAACGCTCAAGCTCGGCAAGGGCGGCAGAGCTGTCTGAAAGATATTTCCGTGCCAGGTCCCAGTAGGCTCCGGTCTCACCCTCCTCAGGCAGGAGGGCAGGCTTTTCCGCATTCGTCGCCACCCTTAATGGCTCTTCCGGCTTGCCGTCACCGGCAACACGTATCTCACCGTTGACCATGAAAGCATCGTTGGAATGGCAGTGACCCAGGCAGGTCACCCTGCCTATCTCATCCGCGGAGTACCGGGCAGAGAGCTTCTCCATGACCTTTTCCTGCCCCCCGGAGACGATACAGGCGGTACCGTCACAGACAAACACCTTCCTGCCCAGATGATCATTCCCCAGAAAATCATAGAATGAACTCACCCCCAGCACAGATGACCGGCCAGTCAAAAAATTGTCTGCAATGGCATCATGATTCTCACTGGCCGAACTGCTGATCTCCTCATACAGACCACCCTCCAGCCCTTTTCTTTCGGAGAGTCCTCTCAGGTTCCTTGACATAGTATGGTTTTTTTTAAAGTTACAAGATATTATGTTACTGAATGATCTGTTTCAAAGGTGAGAATTATCATATTTTGAAGGGAGTGAAAATGAGAACTCTGCCTGTCCTTTTGTTTTGGTGAATTTTGTTATATTTGTCGCCTGTATTTTTAATCAGGCATATTCATTCAATTAACTAGTTTTCAGATGGCAATACTTCAGGATTTGAGAGAGAAGGCCGGACCGCTTGTGGCTATTGTAATCGGGGTCTCCCTCCTGCTTTTCGTTGTGAGTGATTTCTTTGGCAACAACAATACCCAGCGCCGCAGGGCGCAAAAGTATTATGAGCTTGCCCGCATTGACGGAGAGACGGTCTCCTATCAGGACTTTGAGATGAGGGTACAGGACCTGGTCAATATATATAAGATGTCAGGCACCGGAGACATGAACGAAGAGATGATGCAGAGTCTTCGTGAGCAGGTATGGCAGCAGTTGCTCTCAGAGAGGCTCATGAACGAGACTTACAGGAAGACCGGCCTTGGAGTAAGTCCTGATGAAGTGGAGATGCTCGTCTTTGGTGATGACCCTCACCCAATCGTGCGCCAGCTCTTCACCGATCCTGAGACGGGCATATTCAATTCATCGTTCCTTGTGAACTTCCTCAAGGCTACCGAGACTGACGAAGCCACCAAGAACTACTGGCTCTTCTTCGAGGATCAGATAATAAATGACAGGTTGAACAGCAAGCTTGTAAACCTTATCTCACAGGGACTGTACGTCACCAAACAACAGTCGGACTACGAAGCTGCACTCACGGGCAACACTGTTAACTTCAGCTTCATGGCAAGGAACTATGCCACCGTTCCTGACAGTGCCGTCAGGGTCACCTCTGACGAGATCAGTGACTATTACAAAAGCCATAAGGACAACTACATGCGTACGGCACAGAGGGATATGGAGTACATGGTATTCGGGATAGCCCCTTCGGAGTCAGACATGAAGGAGGCCGAGAGATGGGCAATGCAGGAGAAGGATAACTTTGCCGCTGCCACGGAGCTTGTACAGTATATCAATCTCACTGCCGACACCCGTCATAACAGTTTCTACCGCACCATGGATGAGCTGCCCGAAAGCCTGAGGGAGCTTGCACGCAGCGGCGACAGGGCAGAAGTCATCGGACCCTGGTTTGAAGAGGGCGCCTACAGGCTCGCACGCATAGTTGACATAGCCGACCGTCCCGATTCTGTAAGGGCGGCCCACATACTCCTTTCACCCAATGCCTCCAGGACCATGGCCCAGGCCAAGGCAGAAGCTGACAGTCTCATCAGGCTCGTCAGGGGAGGTGTTGACTTCAGCATGCTGGCCATGACCACCTCTGACGATCAGGGCTCGGCCCAGGTAGGCGGCGACCTCGGATGGTTCAGCGAAGGGATGATGATCACACCTTTCAACAATGCCTGCTTCAGCGGAAAGAAGGGTGACCTGGTGACTGTTGAGACCTCCTTCGGACTTCATATCATCAGGATACTCGACCAGAGCCGCAGGGTAAGAAAATATGACATAGGGATAGTTGACCGCCTGGTGGTCCCCAGCAATGCCACCACACAGAGCATCTATGCCGAAGCCTCAAAATTCGCCGGCACCAATGACAACTATGAGAAGTTCAACAAGGCTGTTGCAGAGGGCAACCTCGACAAGAAGCTAGCCATGAATGTCACCCCTGACCAGAAGGAACTTCCAGGACTGACGCAGGCCAGGGCACTGGTGATGGCTCTCTTCCAGAACAGCAAGGAGGGCGGCATCGTGCTTGACAACAGCAGCCAGGCTGTCTTTGAGCTTCCCGACATGTATGTTGTGGCCTATTGCACCAGGGTCCAGGAAAAGGGACCCGCTCCGGTTGAAGATGTAACCTCGGACATCCGTTTTATCCTGGCGAAACAGAAAAAGGCTGATATTATCTCTGAGGAGCTGAGCCGTCACGTAGCTGAAGGCAAGAGCCTTGAGGAGATTGCATCGCACTACAACACTGTCCTTCAGGATGCCACAGGCATTAATTTCAGGTCATATTCCGTTCCCGGAGCCGGCATTGAACCCGGTCTGATAGCTGCCGCCTCAGCTTCTGAGGCAGGAGTGCTCTCAAAGCCTGTTGAAGGCAACAACGGCGTCTACATTTTCACGGTCAACAATACCGTTCCTTCAGTGACGGAAGAGAGTCAGATGGTACGCGAGCGACTGAGCTCCGGCTACCGGATGCGTGCCTCCTATGAGGCCTTCCAGGCTATCCGTGACAAGAAGGAGGTCGAGGATCTGAGGTACAAGTTCTACTAGCAGAGGGTCTGCCCTTCAATCTGATGCCCGGATCTGATCCGGACACCTGTTGTTTGATCCGAGTCACCGGCTTGATCAGGCCGGTGCCTGATCCCTGATCTGAAAGTATTGGATTGCTCATGCCACTGTCCGTTGGATAATTCCGGCGGCTGGCTTTCTCGGGCCATCGCCTGCTCTGTAGTCATGGGGGCTTACCTGTTCAGGCCATCGCCTGCTCAATAATCTGAGGCACGACGCTCTCCCATCCGAGGGGCATGATATGCACCCCGTGCACTCCGCTCTTTTCTCTGAGACGCCGGATGTTTTCCACGGTGATCCTTATGCTCTCCGCGGCAAATCCGTCGCCGGCATCGGCAAGTCTTTTCATGATCGTGTCAGGGATCGTAACACCCGGTATGTTATCGTGAAGATACTGTGCCAGCCTGAGTGACTTCAGCGGGCTTACGCCTATCAGCACGAAGGCCCTTTCAGGCAGTCCCTCCCGCCTGAGGCTTTCCAGCCACGGATCGAGGCTGTCAGGATCGAAGACGAGGTTGGTCTGCAGAAACTGCGCCCCCGCATTGACCTTCTTCATATCGCGCAGCACCTGCAGCTCCGGCTTCTGGAGCAGCGGGGCAGCAGCGGCTCCGAGGAAGAGCCGGGGTCTGTTTTTTATCTCACGCCCGTCGAGATAGATCCCCTCGTCTCGCATCCGTCTTAGTATCCAGAGCATCTGTACCGAGTCGACATCTATAATATTCAGATTGCCTCTCGGCTTCGGTCCCACGCGTGGACTGTCGCCTGAGAGGCAGAGGATATTGTGCACTCCAAGGGCGTTGGCGCCTATGGCCTGTGACTGCAGGCTGTTGCGGTTGTTGTCGCGTGCCGATATCTGCATTACCGGGTCGGCCCCCAGTGATACTGCCACTGCGGAGCATGCAGCACTGGACATCCTGGGTATCGCCGAGGAGCCGTCAGTGAAGTTTATGGCCGTGACATAGGGTTTTACGAGGTTTATCTTCTCCTCAAGCCTGTCAGTGGCAGCGCTAAGCGGGGGCATCACCTCCGTGGTTATTGCAAACCTGCCGCTGCGCAGCTCTCTCTCCAGTTCAGACTGAGGCCCGTCAACGGCCGGGGGATGATAATCGGCATCCCCCCTCCACCACTCCGGCTGCCTTATGGGTCGGAAGACCTTCTCCTCCAGCACTGCCCCGATGCTCTTGCCCTTCCGCCTGGAAGGCAGAATTATGTTTGCCGGGCCTGCCTCTCTTATCTTACGGACAACCTCACCCCACGTCTCTCCGCCAGCCCTGTCCCAGTCGACGGGAGGCAGCACCTCAAGAAGCTTCTTCCCGCGGTGCATCCTTTCCGACCGTTCATATATCAGGTACCATGCACACTTGCGCGTGGGGTCAACGTAACAGTAGCCATTGTTCACTCCGCCACAGGGTCCGTTTCTTATTCCCTTGGGGCATGCCATGTGACAGATGAAGGCGGTCTCCTGGAGAAGACAGTTGCCGCACATCCGGCATCCGAAGAGCGGTCCCTTTACCGCCCTCTCCAGGAGAGCCAGCATGCGCTCCCCGGCAGGCAGCTTTCCGAAAGGCCTGAAGGCAGGCTGCCACCGGCGGAGCGGAGTGAAGATGGCCATGGAAGGATCAGATGATATACATATTTATCAGCTGCTCATACAGCTCCTGCCTTCCGCTGATCTTCTTCGGCTCACCGGCTTTAAGTGCCAGGTCGCGAAGATCCTCAAGTGTGAGCTTGCCCTTCTCATAGAGTGCGCCGTTGCCCCTGTCAAAGGATGAATACCTCGCCTTGCGCATCCTGAGGTAATCAGAGTCTTTGAGAATGCGGTCAGCAATGACCAGGCCCCTGGCAAAGGTGTCCATACCGTTGATGTGGGCTATGAAGAGGTCTTCGGCGTCAGTGGAGTTGCGTCTCACGTGAGCGTCAAAATTTATGCCGCCGGTCCTGAATCCTCCTGCCTGCAGGATGACGAGCATGGCCTCGGTGATCTCATTGATGTTTGTCGGGAACTCATCGGTATCCCATCCGTTCTGGTAGTCGCCCCTGTTGGCATCAATGCTGCCAAGCATGTCAGCGTCGGCTGCCGTCTGCAGGTCATGCTGGAATGAGTGGCCGGCAAGGGTGGCATGGTTGACCTCGACATTCAGTTTGAAATCCCTGTCGAGACCGTAGTGGCGCAGGAAGCCAATGACTGTGGCAGCATCATAGTCGTACTGGTGCTTCGTCGGCTCCATGGGTTTGGGTTCAATATAGAAGGTACCCTTGAATCCGTTCTTGCGGCCGTAGTCCCGCGCCAGGGAGAGCATCATGGCCAGGTGGTCAAGCTCTCTCTTCATATCAGTATTGTGCAGTGAGAGATAGCCTTCGCGTCCTCCCCAGAAGACATAACCCTGGCCCCCGAGGGCTATGGTGGCATCAATGGCGTTCTTCAGCTGCACGGCAGCGTTGGTGACAACGGCAAAATCAGGATTGGTGGCAGCACCGTTCATATAACGCGGGTTGCCGAAGAGGTTTGCCGTGCCCCAGAGAAGCTTCATACCCGTCTCCTTCTGTCTTGCCTTTATTACCGGCACCCACTTCTCAAGACGCTTCTCTATCTCGAAGACAGAGCCATCGCCGACAAGGTCGGTGTCATGAAAGCAATAGTACGGAGCGCCTATCTTCTCAAAGAACTCAAAAGCCATGTCGAGCTTGACCCTGATGCGGTCATCGCCCTCCAGCCCGTCATACGGAAAGTCTCTTGTCCTGGATCCGAAGGTATCCGTACCGTCGCCGCAGAATGAATGCCAGTAGGCGATGGCAAAACGCAGATGGTCCTTCATCTTGCGGTTACCGACTTTGGCTTCCGGATCATACCATTTGAATGCCAGGGGATTTTTCGAGTCCCTGCCCTCGTACTTTATCTTCCCTATGCCCGGGAAGATTTCACCTGTACTCTTTTTTGCCATAGTAATTCAATTTGTATTATATAACTGATCTTCAAGTATATCAATCCATTCCATATATTTTGCATCGTATATTGCCGACAGCTCGCTGTCGGGCTCGCTGGTGCCGGTCACCTCCAGTCCGCTGAAGGCATCCTGTTCCGTACTGTAGTATCCGCATCCTATGCCTGCACCGCGGGCAGCGCCTACGGAGCCGTCAGTGTTATAAAGTGTTATCACGGTGGATGTCAGGCTGGAGAGGACATCCCTGAAGACCTTGCTCAGGAACATGTTCGATTCTCCGGCCCTGATGACCGACGGATTTATTCCGGTCTCCTTCATGATCTCAAGCCCGTAGCGAAATGAGTAGGCTATGGCCTCCTGCGCGGACCGGTAGAGGTGGGCCTGCCCGTGAATGTTGAAGTCGAGACCGTGGACAGATGCGCCGACGTAGCTGTTGCGCAGCATCCGTTCGGCGCCGTTGCCGAACGGCAGCATCACCAGACCTTCACTGCCCGGCTCTACGGCAGCTGCAAGGTCATTCATCTCAGGGTAGGTGAGTCCTGCCCCGGCATTCTTCTTCAGCCATGAGTTGAGTATGCCCGTGCCGTTGATACATAGCAGCACGCCAAGGCGGTTCAGTCGCTCCGTGTGGTTCACATGAAGGAAGGTGTTGATACGTGACATCGGATCGAACTGCGCCCTGTCGGTCACACCGTAAATTACTCCTGACGTACCGGCTGTGGCTGCCACCTCTCCGGGCTGCAGCACATTGAGCGACAGGGCGTTGTTGGGCTGATCCCCGGCCCTGTAGGAGACAGGTATGCCGGCGCGGAGACCAAGTTCCCCGGCTGCTGCCGAGGTCAGACGCCCCTGCACCGAGAAGGACTCTGCAGGCTCAGGCAGCAGCTGCGGGTCTATTTCATAATAGGCCAGCAACTCTTCGGAGACCTCATTTCTCATGAAGTCCCAGAAGATGCCTTCAGACAGCCCGGTATATGATGTCCTTATCTCATCGGTCAGCCTCATCGCCAGATAGTCGCCCGGCAGCATGATCCGGTCTATCTTTTTGTACAGTGCCGGTTCATTCTCCCTGACCCACGCCAGCTTGGATGCTGTAAAGTTGCCGGGCGAGTTGAGGAGGTGGTGCAGGCAGAAATCCTTTCCCAGCTTTTCGAATGCCAGATCACCGGTCTCAACCGCCCTGCTGTCACACCATATTATCGATGGCCTGAGCACTTTTCTGTTGACATCAACGGTCACCAGTCCATGCATCTGGTATGAAATCCCTATGGCGCCAATATCCCTCCCCTGTGATGCCAGGGGCTTGAGGCAGGCTGCCAGTGCAATGGTGAAATTCTTCCACCATACTTCGGGGTCTTGCTCTGCCCATCCGGGCCTGGGAGCAGAGATGGCCATCTCGGTTGAGGGATATGATGCGGTAGAGACTGCCCTGCCGGTGGCACCGTCAATGACCGATACCTTTACCGATGAGCTTCCAAGGTCAATGCCCAGTAATAACATAATACTCTATTTTCATTTGTATATAATGTATCCAATTTATTGGTTGAATCGAACCTGCATGCCCTCTTAACAATATCCTTCCCCCGGTTTTTTCCTCAGCAAGTATCATTGACCGGACATTGCCTGCATGGAAAGAATACTGATTTAATGACGAGTATCGTTCCCCGGCAGTTTTCATGAGAACGATCTCACAGTGTTGATAAATGTACGGATATTTTCCGTTGAAGCATCAGGGGGCATACCTCCGCCGCAGGACCATATCACCCGCCTGGTGTCCGGCACTGAGTTCATCATCTCCTTCACGCCGGCTTCCACATCGGCCGGAGAGCCGAGGGCGAGCACATCACGGGGCGGAAGATTGCCCAGCAGTGTAACGCTCTCTCCTGCAAGCTTCCTCATCTCGGTCACCGAATGGTTAAAGCTGTAGTTAAAGAGATTGACCCCCATCTCCTCAAGGTAACCTGCCGTGATGATTCCCGAGGCATCATTGTGGAAGAAGCTGACCTTCGTGTCAAATGTGCCGTAGATCCTTTTCATATGGGGCAGGACAAATGTCTCGAAATCAGGCTGGCCCAGGAATCCGACGATGTCATCAAGAAGGAAGACGCCCGCAATGTCGGGAAACTTTTCAAACTGAAGGGTCAGCCAGTCGATGACAAAGTCGGTTATGACCGTCAGCGCCTTCTGAGCCTCGTCGGGTGTGATGGCCAGCGCCAGCATGAAATCGGTAGTGCCGAAAAGAAATGAGGCGATATTCAGAGGGCCGCGGCTTGAGGCAAACCGGTACCGGCAGTCATTCTGCTTCAGTCTTTCATCATATCTCTTCATTCTGCTTATGACAAAGGGCAAAAGACCGTCAGTCTTAACGTTGGGCCTGGCCAGCGACGAGATTGACCCGACGGTACATGTCAGTTTCACGGGATGCGGGAAGTCATTTTCGGTCCATACCAGTTTGGTGCCGAAGGCCGACGGTTCCGTACACATACCGTATTCAGCCCAGAATCCTGGCAGGAAGATCACCTCAGGGAAGGTCTGCATCGCTTTTATGTTTGCATCAAACCATGTTTCCGGATCAGTGAAATACTCAAGGATGGTTGAGCCGTGCCAGCCCGGGAGCCACGGGCTGTCAATGATAAAGCCTACGGGATTCTCCTTCATCTCTTCCCCGCGGATAACTCTTAGCAGGGTCTCCCAGTGTCGCTCATTCATGTTCTCTTATTTGAATAGTGTCATATAATCCGAGGTCAGATACCCGGAACATAATAAAATTTCAGGTTCCTGTAATATGCGGCATCATGCTCCGGCTCCTTCAAACCTTCCGGGAGGTCTCTCCGTGAGAAAGTCCGGAAATATGCCAGGCAGGCATCTCTCCACCATTTTGCTTCATCGGCCTGTATTGCCAGCCGCTGACTGACATGATCATGCTGCTCCGCATCAATTTCTCCCCTGAGCGTCATCCAGTAGCTGCGGTATTCTTCAACCTGCTGCACACCTCTCTCATATCTGAGACAGAGTTCATCCCACAGGGTTCTTCCCGACTTCACAGGGTAATCCCATGGCAGGTGATGAAACCAAAGCAGCAGTTCTTCAGGGCATTGCCGGGGGTCATTGAAGATATCATCCAGGGGCGGGAAGTACTGACTCACGGCGTTGCTTCCCGTCGTGGTCCTGTCAAAGCCTATTCCCGCCGTATCGGCACGGTGATAGTATACCGATGTCCAGTCAGGGCGGCCGCGGTCAACCCAGGGACCGGGTCCCCAGTGATGACCCTCGGCCATAATATGGTGCAGGCCCAGCGGTGTCATATAGTTCACAGCCGCATCGCGCGATGAGAGCATCATGTTGCTGATACCCTCCACTATCCTGCTGTCATGACTGATGGTCTGCCTTATCCATTCATCGGCTATTTCTGCGCTGGTGAGCGAGGGCTGCCACGCCAGCCTTCCGAAGGCATACCAGTTGGCCTGTCCGAACAGATGGCCGGTCCAGTTTCGCTCACTGCCGGTGTTTGCCACTCCGGCCATGCCCGTCAGGCTGTGGCCGTGCAGGGAGCCGTCAATCACATCTGCCACCTCCGAGCCGGCACCATGGGCATATGTATCACTCTGAAGGCACTCCTCATACAGGGGTGCCAGGAATACCAGGTGTGTGGCACACCCCAGATACTCCTGCGTTATCTGGAACTCCATCATAAGCGGGGTGGAGGGCATGGCCCCGAAAAGGGGGTGAAAGGGTTCACGGGGCTGAAAGTCGATGGGTCCGTTCTTAACCTGTACCAGTACATTGTCCCTGAAGCTGCCGTCAAGGGGTACAAACTCGTTGTACGCCTGCTTTGCCCTGTCGACAGGCACATTGTTGTCATATACGAACGCCCGCCACATGACCACACCACCATACGGGGCCACCGCATCTGCCAGCATGTTGGCACCGTCGGCATGCGACCGGCCGTAATTCTGAGGCCCGGGCTGCCCCTCTGAATTGGCCTTGACGAGGAAACCGCCAAAGTCAGGTATAAGTGCATATATCTCCGAAGCCTTGTCGCGCCACCACTGTGCCACCTGCGGGTCGAGAGGATCGGAGGTGGCCAGGCCGCCAGTCTCGGAAGGAGCACTGAATCGGGCAGTGAGATAGACCCTGATCCCGTAGGGCCGCATCACATCGGCAAGTGCTGCCACCTTAACGAGATACTGAGGTGTGAGGACAAGGGCATTGGCATTGACATTTGTGATGACAGTGCCGTTGATGCCTACGGAGGCGTTGGCCCTGGCATAGTCTTTATAACGCGGGGAGATGTATCCCGGCAGAAGATGCCAGTTCCATATTGAGCTGCCGGCATATCCTCTCTCAACACTCCCGTCGAGGTTATCCCAGTGATTCAGCAACCGCAGTCTTGTGTCCGGCTTCCCGGAGAGTGAGATGTTGCTGAGCGGAGACCGTGTGGCAGCCATCCTCAGCAGGTGAAAAGCGCCGTAGAGCACGCCTCTCTCTCCATCGGAGGCAATGACAGTGAGCCTCCTGCCCCTGTGCCTGACACTCCTGATGAGATACCCCTCCTCTCCCGTGGTCCCCGGGCTTACGTCAGGCAGCAGGGCATCAATCAGGGGTGAAGATCCGAATGTTCCGGCAACGACTGTTCCCCTGCGGCCAGGTGCGCTGACCATCTCTATGCTTTTGCCGGTCATGCCGCCGAGTCCTTTTGCCAGCTCTTCTGCTGCAGCGCTGAGCACCTGGCTGTCGCCCGTGAGCATGATACTTCTGAAGCTTCTGGTACACTGTTTCAGATACGGCCTGTCAGTGATCTTGTCATACCTGAGCCAGAGGCGGTATCCGTCGTCGGCCCGCGCGGTTGTGAGGGGGATTGACAAAATCAATATCAGTATGGCAGCTGTTCTCCGTCTCATTGTGCTTCAACATGTCCCGCCTTGCGTGAGGACTCCCTGATTATGAGTTCGTGTGTCAGTATTATGGAGTTGACCCTTTCATACTGTGTTCCTTCAAGTATTCTGATAATGGTTGATGCGGCCACCTCTCCCATCGCCCTGCCGGGATAGTGCACCGTGGTGAGGTTGGGTTCCACGATACGTGATACGGGGTCATCATTGAATCCTGCCACCGCAACATCATCAGGCACCCTGTAACCCTTGTTTTTCAGTTCACAGATGAGAGATACTGCCGAGGTGTCATTTGCCGCGAAGATGCCGTCAGGCATGGAGCCGTTGGAGAGCAGGCGGTTGATTATATCCACACCCGAGCTGTCACTCAGGTTGGTGATAATAAGCTGTCTCTCATCAAAGGGAAGGGAGGCGTCAGAGAGTGCCTGCCTGTATCCTCGGTACCTGTCGAGATATACGTTCCGGTTCATGCTTCCCCCTATGTGGACTATCTTTTTGCATCCCTCATCTATCAGATGCCTGGTGGCTTCATAACCGGCCCTGAAGTTGTCTATTATCACGCTGACGCAGTTGCCGCACTCAATTACCCTGTCGAAGAAGACCAGCGGTATCTCTTTTCTGAAGATCTCATTGAAAGGATCGCTGTTCTTCGTCTCAAATGAGAGCGACACCAGGAACCCGTCGACCCGGCTGTTGAACAGCGCCTGGATGTTAGCCTCCTCCAGCACGGCGGACTCCTCGCTCTGGCTTATCAGCAGCTGGTAGCCGGCATTGTTGGCCACCTTCTCCATGCCCGAGATGACGGTAGACATGAAATGGCTGTCTATGCGGGGGATGATGACTCCCAGGGTCCGTGTTCTCTTCTGCCTCAGGTTGGCGGCGAACTTGTTATGCTGATAGCCCATCTCCCTGGCTGTCTGCATTATCTTCCTGCGAAGCTCCTTTCTTACCTGCGGGCTGTTGTTGAGGCCTCGGGAGACTGTCGATGCGGAGATGTTCAGCGCCTTTGAAATGTCATAGATGGTGACCTCCGCCTTTTTCTTCATTCCGGTCATAATTATTCAAAATAAGTAATAAAACCTGTACGATTGAAATATTTTGAAATATTTTTTGCAATCGGTTGCACAATAAATTCATATTGCATACTTTTATTTACGCTTAATTCCGTTCGGGGAGGCACCCTGCAACAGAATTAATTTTCTTTGTACATCTTGTCAAAATTCTTATGTTAAAAGACCATGCAAAAGGCAATTGAAAAACTCTCAGCCAGGGAGAAGGTAGGCTACAGTCTCGGTGACGGTGCAGCCAACTTCATCTTCCAGACAATGATGCTGCTTCAGCTCAGTTTCTACACAGACACGTTCGGACTGTCAGCAGGAGCGGCCGCAACACTATTCCTTGTAGCCCGCCTCTGGGGAGCTGTCTGTGACCCCATCTTCGGGGCCCTGGCTGACCGCACCAACACCCGGTGGGGCAAATTCAGGCCCTGGATACTGTGGACGGCAATACCGTTCGGCGTACTGGGATATCTCGCCTTTAAAACACCTGATTTCAGTCAGACGGGAAAACTGATATATGCATATATTACCTATCTGCTGCTGCTGACTGTCTATTCGGCAAACAACAACCCCTACTCCGCACTCAGCGGTGTGATCACAGGCAATATGAAGGAACGCACGAGCCTCTCCTCGGTAAGGTTTGTGGTTGTCACCCTGGCTACAATAGCCATTATGGGATTCACGCTGCCCATGGTCAATCACTTCGGTGCCGGTGACAGCGCAAAAGGATACCAGATAACCATGGGGATTTTCAGTATCCTTGCCATAGTCTTTTTCTTCATTACCTTCTTCACTACAAAAGAGAGGATAGCTCCTCCCCCACAGCAGAAGTCGTCATTGAAGCAGGACCTTGCAGACCTCATCAACAACAGGCAATGGGTGCTGATGTTTATCGTCTTCCTCTTCATGTTCATCTTCCTGGCCATGCGCAACAGCATCCTTCTCTACTACTTCAAGTATTATCTTGATCCTGAGAGCATGAGGGAATTCCTGGTCAATATTGACAAAGGTCTCTTCGGGCTTCTTGAGGGACTGAAGCTGACCGCTGCCGGGGCCAATTATGCCGACAACAGTTTCAGCGTGATAAATATTATAGGTCAGCTCTGCGCGATTCCCGGCATAGCCGTCGGCAACGCACTGGCCAAAAGATTCGGCAAGAGAGATGTCTTCAGGACATGGCTCATCATTGCAGGCATAATGGCAGCCCTCTTCTTTGTGGTGCCCCCGTCAGGCGTCTGGGCCATACTCATTCTCTCAATACTCTTCAACTTCTCATGGGGCGTGACCATGCCCCTGCCCTGGGCAATGATGGCTGACGTGGCCGACTACTCCGAATGGAAGTTCAACCGTCGTGCTACAGGTATCGTCTTCGCCGGCATTGTCGTAGGCCTCAAGGTGGGCCTCGCAGTAGGCGGCGCAGTGGCCGGATGGCTCCTCAACGGATACGGATACGTTGCCAATGTGGTACAGACTCCCACAGCCGTTCAGGGCATCAGGCTCTCGGTAAGCATCTTCCCGGTCATCGCCCTGGCGCTGTGCGTGATAGCACTCTTTATTTACAGCATCGGGAAGAAGGCGGAGTACCAGATGCAGGATGAACTGGCAGCCAGGCGCAAGGTATATGAATAATAACCCATAAAATTACAGATATGCACAAAGATGTTTTCATTCCGCTGATAATATTGACGCTTGCCGTTACGGGATGCAGCAGTGATGAGCCGGGGCTGAAGGATGCCTTCGGAGACCGGATGCTGATCGGAACAGCCATAAACCGGATCCAGGTTGATGGCACTGACTCCCTTGCAAAACCTTTTATTGCAAAACACTTCAGTTCAGTCACCCCTGAGAATGCCATGAAGTGGGAGAGGATTCATCCGGAACCCGGAAGGTATGAGTTCGCCATGGCAGACAGCATGGTGGCCTTCGCACGCAGAAACGGCATGGCGGTCATCGGACACGTGCTCGTCTGGCACTCACAGACCCCCAGATGGGTTTTCCAGGACTCTCTTGGCAACCCGCTGACACGTGACGCTTTGCTGGAGAGAATGAGAGATCACATCCACACTGTCGTGGGCCGCTACAGGGGCCAGATACTGGGATGGGACGTGGTGAATGAGGCGGTTGAGGAAGACGGCAGCATGCGCCGGTCAAAATGGCTGGAGATAATCGGCGACGACTATATCGAAAAGGCTTTTCAGTATGCCCATGAAGCCGATCCGGAGGCAGAACTTTACTACAATGACTATAATAATGAAGAGAGGGCCAAACGGGCGGGTGTGATCCCGATTGTGAAGAATCTTCAGGAGAAAGGCATCCGCATTGACGGTGTCGGCATCCAGGGACACTGGCACCTCGACTCACCCGATTTTGAGATTGTTGATGAGAGCATCAGCGAGTATGCAGCCCTGGGCGTGAAGGTGATGATCACCGAGATGGAGATCAACGTTCTGCCAACACCTGTATGGCTCTACGGTGCAGAGATATCAAGAACGGCGGAATACCGTGACTCACTCAATCCTTACGTCGCAGGGCTTCCTGATACCGTTGAGGCACAACTGACCAATCGCTATGCAGAGCTCTTCGCGCTGTTGATGAAACACGGCGAGAGTGTCTCCAGGGTAACCTTCTGGGGAGTGCACGACGGCTATTCGTGGAAGAACAACTGGCCGATGCCCGGACGCACAAACTATCCCCTGCTGTTTGACCGTAACTATCAGCCCAAGCCTGCTTACCATGCAGTCATCAGGGAAGCAGAAAAAGCCAGATGAAACTTCCGGGAGCAGGATATCACCGCAGAATTTCACGAAAGTTCCAAGAGACCGGTAAAACCAGAAATTAATTAACAGATTCAAAAATCATAAACAATCACTAATGAGACTATCAGCGAAACTGCCGTATAAGGATGCCTCCCTGTCAGTGGGGAAAAGAGTGGAAGACCTCATGGGACGCATGACCGTTGAGGAGAAGTGTGCCCAGCTAATGGGGCTGTGGAACGGAGGCGTGGAGGATTTCAAGCCTGAGATCTTCGATGATCCCGAAAAGATGAAGGAGATATTTGGCAAGGGATGCCATTCGGTCCATCCGGCTCCCTTTGGCATCAGGGAGACCGTGAAGATGCGCAACGCCATACAGAAATACCTTGTTGAGGAGACCCGCCTCGGCATACCTGCCATCTTTGTTGACGAGGGACAGCACGGCATGATGAGGCCTGAGGCCACGGTCTTCCCCCAGGCCATCGGGCTTGCCTGCTCATGGGACACCGCCCTGTTTGAGAAGGTATACGGCATTGTGGCACGCGAGATGCGCTCCAGGGGCACCCATCATGCGCTGACCCCGGTGATAGACGTGTGCCGTGACCCCAGGTGGGGACGCACTGAGGAGACCTACGGTGAAGACCCGTACCTCAACGGCATGCTCTCAATTGCCGCAGTGAAGGGGCTGCAGGGAGGAGACACGGGCAAGGTAGGCAGGGAAAACGTTGCCGCCACCCTGAAACATCTTGTCGGGCACGGCGAGTCAGAGGGCGGACTGAACCAGGCTCCGGCCAACTACTCCATGAGGGTGCTGCGCGATTATCACATGCCGCCTTTCAGGATGTGCATAGACCATGCAAAGCCGGTGTCGGTAATGCCCTCATACAACGAGGTTGACGGTGTACCCTCGCATGCCAGCAGGTGGCTCCTGCAGGATCTCCTTCGCGGCGAGTGGGGATACAGGGGAATGGTGGTATCTGACTACTACGGCGTGGACCATCTGTTCAACAAGCACTTCGTATGTCATGATGCCACCGAGGCTGCAATGACGGCCTTCAACTGCGGAATACAGTATGAATTCCCTCAGGCCAATATGTACAGGGTGCTGCCGGAGCTGCTCAAAAAGAAGAAGATCAAAAGAGAAGATATCGACAAAGCCGTAGAACAGGTGCTGGCTTTCAAGTTCAGCCTGGGACTCTTCGAAAATCCCTACGTGGATGAAAAACAGGCAATCCGCGTAAGCAAGTCGCTGGCTCACAAGAAGAGTGCACTCAAGGCAGCTCATGAGTCAATTGTTATGCTGAAGAATGACGGACTGCTGCCGCTGAAAAAGGGCAAATACAAAAGGATAGCAGTAATAGGGCCGTGCGCAAGTGATCTCTGGTTCGGCGGATACTCGGGTGAGCCCTATGAGAAGGTGAGCCTCCTTGACGGCATCAGGGCCAGGGCCGGTAACGGCACCGAGGTGCTCTTTGCACAGGGCTGCCGACTGACCATCAACACCACCATCAGCTACTTCAACTGGAAATATGATGAGATCAAGTTCGCCTCACGCGATGAGAACCTGAAGCTCATCAGGGAAGCTGTAAGAGTGGCCTCCGGCGCTGACCTGGTCATCCTCGCACTCGGCGAGAACGAGCATCTCTGCCGCGAGGCATGGGCACAAAACCATATCGGGGATAACATGACACTGGATCTGTTCGGCGAGCAGGGAGAACTGGCAGATGCCATCACCGCCCTCGGCAAGCCCCTGGTACTCTACCTGATGAATGGCCGTCCGCTCTCAATAAATACCCTTGCGAAGAAGGTGCCTGCAATCATTGAAGGGTGGTACATGGGACAGGAGACCGGCACTGCTGCTGCCGACATCATCTTCGGTGAGGTCAATCCATCGGGGAAGCTGACAATAACCTTTCCAAAGTCGGCCGGCCAGCTGCCGATGTATTACAACCATAAGCCCAGCGCCCAGTGGCAGGACTACCTTTCACAGGATGTCAAACCCCTGTTCCATTTCGGGTACGGGCTGAGCTACACCAAATTCAAGTATGGCAAGCCTGTACTTAAGAAGACGACGATAAAGAAGGGTGAGTCCACGAAGGTCACCGTTGATGTCACCAACGCCGGCAAGGTGGCCGGTGACGAGATTGTGCAGCTTTACATCCGTGACGTGGTTAGCATCGTCACCCGCCCGGTCAGGGAGCTGAAGGGCTTCGCACGCATCACACTGAAACCCGGGGAGACGAAGAAGGTTTCGTTCGACATCACCCCTGACAGGCTGGCATTCCATAACATTGACATGAAATTTGTGGTGGAGCCGGGCGATTTTGAGATCATGACCGGATCCTCCTCACGCGACGAGGATCTGCAGAAAACTATACTTACAGTTTTTTAAAACAGAAAGAAGGGCCCCGGTGCTTCTGTATAAAAGAATACGAGGACCTTCCGACGGTTAAGATTTTGCTCTATGAGAAGATACGCAGCCATGGCCATGACGGTCCTGCTTCTGGTGCAGTGTCAGTCGTGCCGGAACAACGGACAGGATGATCCGGAAATCAACCCGGTCATCTCAAAGATGATTATCGATCCCTCAGTGACCTACCAGGAGATGATCGGCTTTGGAGGATCACTTACATGGTATGCCGACAGGATCATAACAAGCCCGCAGAAAACCCAGATATGCCAGCTTCTTTTCGAAGATCTTGGGACTGACATCATCAGGTTCAAGAACAACTATTACCCCATGGGCTATCCTGCCGTCAAGAGTACCGATGTCATGGAGAATACCTCAATCAAGAACCTCTACACCATCACCAATGACCTCAGCACCATTGCCAGACAGTATAACCCCGGCATGCAGTTCATGGTAAGCTCATGGACCCCGCCGTCAGCACTGAAAAGCAATGACAACCTGCGGGAAGGGACCCTGAAGAAGGAGAACGGGGTTTTCATGTACGAGGCTTTCGCCGACTACTGGAATGACGTTCTTGACAACCTCCCGTTCAACCCGGACTATATAAGCATCCAGAATGAACCCGGCTGGATCACACCCGACTGGGAGACCTGTGAGTGGCGCCCCACGGAGACCACTGACTTTCCGGGATTTGTCGATGCCTTCGACGCAGTCTGGAATAAGATCGGCAACCGTGCCAACCCGCCGAAGATGCTCGGACCGGAAGCTGAAAACATAGGTCACAGCCCCAAGCTTGGCGGCAACACCTTCGGACTCTTTTCAACACCGCTCAAAGACAAGCCTCACCTGGCTGCCTATGCCTATCATACCTATAATTATTCGGCGTCAACGCTCATTGCCCAGACAAAGGCAGATCTGAATATGATCCGCGACAGTTACGGCAACAAGCCCTGCATCATGACCGAATACTCAAACTTCACATGGCTCAATACTGCCTGGTTCATCATCCAGAATCTCAATGAGGCTAATGCCTCGGGTTACCTTTACTGGCTGATGGCGTGGAGCGACACCAATTCTGATTCCATGATCAGGCTGACCAGCTCAGGCAGCTACACCCTTACTCCCTTCTATTATGTGATGAAGCACTTTTCCAGGGAAATTGACAGGGGGTATGTACGGGTAAATGTTCTGTCACCTTTCATCCCGGCATCTGCATTCATCGATCCTTCAGGCAAAAAGATCACCGTTGTTGCAGTTAATCCCACAGATGAGGCAGCCAACTACAATTTCGAGGTTACCGGCAGGAGCGTCAAATCCATCCGCGCCGTACAGACAGATGCAGTCTCTAATTACAAGGATATCGCTCCCGTCACTTCTGATCACTATTTGATCCTGAAACCCAAATCGGTGACAACCGTTGTGCTTGAGATCTGAAATCTGCAATCAATTGACCGGAGATGAACAAAATAATTACAGCATTACTTCTGAGCATTACCATTTGCCTTCTGCCGGCCAGGGGTCAGGAAGCCGGCCTGCCGTCACTCGTTTCCGGGTCCGGGAGCGAGGCTTCCCTGGACTTTGCCCGCCCGGGATGGTGTGCGCCGCTGTTTGTCAGCCCCGGCGACTGGCCCGGTGTAATACGGGCGCTGACTGACCTTCAGAACGACCTGTTCCGGGTGACGGGCAGCATGCCGGAAATAGCGAAAGGCAACAAGGCTCCACGGTCTGAAATGATCATTATAGCCGGGACAATCGGCAGGAGCCCTTTGATTGACCGGCTTGTCAGGAAAAGAGTGATTGATATCCGGGCAATCGAAGGGAAATGGGAGTCGTATCTCATCGAGACGGTCGAGAGGCCGTTCCCTGGTGTGAAGAATGCCCTGGTCATTGCAGGCAGCGACAAGCGGGGTACGATCTACGGCATCTATGAGATATCAAGGCAGATCGGGGTCTCTCCCTGGCATTGGTGGGCTGACGTGCCGGTCCGTAAAAGTGAACGGCTTTACATCAACCCGGGCCGCTATGCTGCAGGTGAACCCTCGGTAAAATACCGGGGCATCTTCCTCAATGACGAGTACCCTGCCCTGACAAGATGGGTCTCATTCAGATACGGTGATGTCACACCCTCTGACGATCCTCCCATACCCCCCGGCGTGGCAAACTACGGAAGCGAATTCTACTCAAGGATATTCGAGCTGCTGCTGCGGCTGAAGGCCAACTACCTCTGGCCGGCAATGTGGAACAACGCCTTCAACGAGGATGACCCCCGCAATGCTTCGCTGGCCGATGAGTATGGCATCGTCATGGGCACCAGCCACCAGGAACCGATGATCAGGGCACAGAAAGAGTGGGACAGAAGATATAAAAACAGCCTGGGCTACTGGAGCTGGACTGACCACGCCGATACGCTGTTGAAATTCTGGCGCGACGGTATCCGGCGCAACAGGGATTTTGAAAGTATCGTCACCATAGGACTGCGCGGTGCTGACGATACGGAGATGGGACCGGGAGGACCGGCGGCAAATAAAGACCGGCTGGAAAAGATAGTGGACTTTCAGCGAAGCATCATCGCTGAAGAGATTACTCCTGACGTCACTCAGGTACCCCAGATGTGGTGCCTTTACAAGGAGGTACAGGATTACTATCACGAAGGCATGAGGGTCCCTGACGACGTCACCCTGCTCTGGGCGGAGGACAACTGGGGTAATGTGAGGAGGCTGCCGACAGCCGATGAGCGACGGCGCAGCGGCGGCGCAGGAGTCTATTACCACTTTGACTATCACGGTGGTCCGCGCAGCTACCAGTGGATCAACACCAGCCCGATACCGAAAATATGGGACCAGATGTCGCTGGCCAGACAATACGGTGCCGACAGAATATGGATAGTGAATGTCGGACACTTCCGGGGCTATGAGGTGCCAATGGAATATTTCCTCTCCCTGGCATGGGATACAGAGGCCTTCAGGAGCGATGCGATGTCAGAATGGACATCGAAGTGGGCCGCCTCTGTCTTCGGTCCTGACCATGCCCCGGAGATCGCTGACATCATCTCTCTGTATACCAGGTACAACGGGCGCCGGAAACCCGAATTGCTCCGGCCTGACACCTACAGCCTGGTGAACTACAATGAGGCGGAGAGGATTGTGGAAGAATACAACAGCCTTGTTGCCAGGGCAGAAGCCGTCGGCAAGCAGATGCCGGAAGAGATGTGCAATGCATACTTCCACCTGGTCCTCTTCCCGGTGAAGGCATGCGCCCTGGTAAATGAGCTCTATGTCACCGCCGGGAAAAACGCTCTCTATGCATCGCAGGGAAGGGCAACGACAGTGGCAATGGCTGACCGCACAGAAGAGCTATTCAGGGCAGACACAGCACTCATGGGATACTATAACCGGGTGTATGCCGACGGACGATGGAAGCACTTCATGGACCAGGCCCACCTTGGGTATATTGCCTGGAATGACCCGCCGGAGAACAGCCTGAGGCATATCCGACTCGAGAGACCTGCCGTTCCGGACACCGCCTCCCCTGCGGTGGCGGTAGAGGGATCGCAGGCAGCGTGGCCGTTGGTACCTTCAGGAAGTACGACGGGGGCAACTCCCCTCCTGCCGCAATCCGATGTATATAACAGACAGACAAGATACTTCGAGATATTCAACAGGGGTAGCGAACCATTCGATTTCAGAGTCACAGCTGACAACCCCTGGATCACCGTGAGCCACACCTCCGGCACAGTGACTGACCAACAGAGAGTAACGGTAACCATCGACTGGCACATGCTGACCGGTATGCCAAAGGAGACAACCTCCCCGGTTGAAACGTCAGGCTTCACCGGCGGGCTCCGTCAGGGAACTGTTACTGTCAGCGCTGCCGGCAGTGAGATTAAAATCGGGATCCCGGCCTTCTGCCCCGCAGAACCGGCGCCTGATACCGTTGAAGGATTTGTGGAAGCAGACGGCTATGTCTCAATGGAAGCCGCAAGTTATTCTGCAAGGCATGATGGTGAGAACCGGCAATGGGTGTGGATAGAGGATTATGGAAGAACCCGCTCCGGCATGCGCGCCACCGCGGTGACCGATGCTCCACCTGCAGTGCCCGGGAAAGACTCCCCGGTGCTTGAGTACAAAATGTACCTATTTTCGACGGGTGAGTTTGAAACGGTTCTGCATATGGCTCCCTCTCTTAACTTTCTGCCTGACAGGGACTTTAAGATAGGGCTATCCGTAGACGACGGTGATCCTCAGCTCATCACCGTTGTTCCGGCAGGTTTCAACGCCGAGAACTTCAACAGAGAATGGGAAGAGACCGTTCGCAACAGCACCAGATACGTCAAGGGCAGGATCACTGTTTCCGAGCCCGGATGCCATACCCTCAGAATATGGATGATTGATCCGGGAATGGTACTTGAAAAAATAGTTCTGAACACCGGTG
>CAYPKP010000024.1:34491-44922 GCA_964411345.1 uncultured Rikenella sp.
CGGCAGTCGGTCGCCTGGGCCAGGGCTCCGGCGAAATGACTCAGTCGGGAGTCATCAACGGGTCGGAAAAGAGCGTGCTGCATTCAGAAAATTGACCTTCAGAGATCAGACCTTAAGACACAGATCATGAAAAAGCGGATTATCCTTATCACAACGACTATCCTGACACTCCTGATATCCCTCCCGCTCCGCGGCCAGGTGAAACTTCCCCGGCTGATCAGCGACGGCATGGTGCTGCAGCGCGATGCGGAGCTGAAAATATGGGGCTGGGCCTCGCCGGGCGAAAACCTCACCGTCACTTTAGCCGGAACAGAGCTGACTGCCAGTGCCGATGACAGTGGCAGGTGGATGGTCACTTTTCCCCCCATGAAGGCCGGCGGACCCCACACAATGATAATTGAAGCAAGCAACAGACTAACTGTCAGTGATATAATGATAGGCGATGTGTGGCTCTGCTCCGGACAGTCGAACATGGAACTTCCCGTGAGAAGGGTGCGGCCCCTCTATATAGCCGAGATCGCTGCTGCAGAAAATAATAATATCAGGTCGTTTACCGTACCAAAGGTGTTTGTATTCAAAGAGCCGCAGAGCAACCTTTCAGGAGGCAGATGGACGGCAGCAAACCCGGAGACTGTTCTTGACTTCTCGGCCACTGGCTGGTTCTTCGCGAGGGAGATACGTGAGAAACAAGGCATTACGGTTGGGCTTCTCACATCAGCCTTCGGCGGCTCGCCGGCTGAGGCATGGATAAGCGAGGAGAGTCTCAGGGAATTCCCGATGCATTACGGCGAGCTGCAGAGATGCAAGTCGGACTCGCTCCTTGCCGCCATCGCTGAGGCCGACCAGAAGCGTATACGGGAATGGTACATGCAGCTGGCACAGTCTGATGCAGCCTATAAGACTCCCGGAGTGAAGTGGCATGATCCGGATCTCATTACTGACGACTGGAAGAGCATAACGGTACCCGGATACTGGTCGGCAACGGAGCTTAAGGGCCTCAACGGCTCCGTCTGGTTCAGGAGGGAGATCACCCTCCCTGCATCAGCAGCCGGAGAGCCGGGCCACCTGAACCTTGGACGCATCGTCGACGCCGATTCTGCCTTTCTGAACGGTACATTCGTCGGCACAGTCTCCTACCAGTATCCCCCGAGATGGTATGAGATCCCGGCAGGTGTGCTTCAGGCAGGCAGGAATGTATTGACAGTAAGGGTGATAAGCAACACAGGGGTTGGTGGCTTCGTGCCTGACAGGACCTATGAACTCACGGCAGGCGACTTTACAGTTAACCTGGAAGGTGAATGGAAATACAAAACCGGGGCGGTCATGCCTCCCCTCCGGGGACAGACCTTCTTCGGATATAAGCCGGGAGGTTTGTATAACGCCATGCTGGCGCCCCTGCTGAACTACAGTATTAAGGGCATTCTCTGGTACCAGGGAGAATCAAACGCCGGAAGGCCGGATGAGTACAGGAGTCTTCTGCCTGCCCTGATAAGAGACTGGAGGGAGAGCTTCGGCCAGGGTGATCTGCCCTTCCTCGTGGTCCAGCTGCCGAACTTCATGGAGGCAAAGGAAGATCCGTCGGAAAGCGGCTGGGCCATGTTCAGGGAAGCACAGACGGAAGCACTGAAGCTGCCTGCCACCGGAATGGCGGTGACTTATGACATCGGAGAATGGAACGACATCCATCCTCTCAACAAGAAAGATGTGGGAATACGACTGGCACTGGCTGCCGGAAAGGTGGCCTACGGAGACGACGAGACCGTCTTTTCGGGACCCACATACAGATCAATGACCATAAAGAGACGGAAGATCATCATCTCATTTGACAACACGGGATCAGGCCTGATTGCCAGGGGCAGCAGACGACCCGGCCACTTCGCCATCGCCGGTGAGGATATGAAGTTCGTCTGGGCCAGGGCCAGAATCAGGGGCGACAGGGTGATTGTCAAAAACCGGAAGATAAGAAGACCGGCAGCTGTAAGGTACGCTTGGGCTGATAACCCTGTTGGAGCCAATCTCTATAACAGGGAGGGTTTGCCTGCGGCCCCGTTTCGGACTGACCGGGCAGCAGACAGCAGGCAATAGTAAAAAATTTGCGACTTGCGACTTGCGATTTGTGGTTTGGGGTTTGGGATTTGCGGTATGCCAATTTCGATTGGAGATTGCAGTTTGGAATCAGGCATTGACCCCGATTTATTCGGCAATCAGAAATCGGAAATCGCAATTCTCAAATACCTATCTCTTTCTTCCCCTGTAGAGGCAGTTCCTGTCGTCGCACTGACTGCAACTGTAGGGAGCAAATTTAACCTCCCTGCCAATTCCGGTAAGCCCGCTGACTGACTTGACGGGTGTCATCAAAGCCGATTCTGTGAGAGTGACGCGGCAGCAATTATCCCTTAAAAAGCTGAACAGTTTGTGCTGGTCGGCCAGGTCCCATCCGCAGTAACCCGGACTGAACCTGTTGGTAATGTTGCATCCGACGGCTTCCATTGTCCGGCTGAGTTCACGTAGCATCATGTCAGCCGCTTTTTCGACTACCATGGTTCCGGTCACGTCATGGATATACGCTCTCAGCAGGTCGTCATCCGGTGTGCGGCATCTGCTGAGGTTGCTGACGGTTTCGCCCGCCGTACAGACAAAGAGGGCGACCTTTTCCGCCTCCCGGATCTGCCCGGAGACAATGCGTCCGGGGTTGAAGATCACCTCCTGAAGTGTGAGTGTGCCGGCGCCGTGGTCAACTGCGATATCATCAAATATTCTGTACTCTGCCCTGATCTCCTCAAGCGGTGCAAGCTCGTCATACACCCCGCCGATGAGGGCTGCAAGATGATCCGGGGCTTTGCCTGCGCTATAGCCCATTGCCCTCTCCAGTGCCCTGACGGAGGGAAGCAGTTCCCTGAATGTATAACTGAAAGCTGTCAGGATTGAAGCGTTGCCTGGTAATGTTCAATAAACCTGATGGCGTAGTCATCCCTCCCCAGTACTATATCTGCCGCGCGCACCAGCCCTGTTATCTTTTCGGGATTAGCGATGGGGCATGTAAGTCCGAGCATGATCGACATTGCCATGTAGGCATTGTTGATGTTCTCACGGTTGGGCAGGCCGAACGATATGTTGCTGGCGCCCTGGGTGATGTTATGCCCCAGCCGGTCATGCACCAGCCTGATGGTCTCAAGCGTTACCCGGCATGCATTGGGATCGGCGCTGACGGCCATGGCCATCGGATCAATGATCACATCCTCCTCCCTGATACCTATGCGGACTGCACGTTCGATGATCTTTTCGGCTATCCTCAGCCGTTTTTCAGGGTCATGGGTGATGCCGCCGTCATCAAGTACCAGCCCTATTATTGCTGCACCGTACTCTTTTGCTATGGGAAGGAGTCTCTCCAGCGACCTCTCCTCTCCGTTCACCGAGTTGATCAGGCACTTCCCGACTGCAACCTTCAGGGCGGCCTCTATCGCGGCCGGGTTTGGAGAGTCAAGGCAGAGCGGTATGTCGAAGTTGTCCTGCAGTGCCATAACAGCCTGCGGCAGAAGCTCTTCATCCACCACCCCGGGAAACCCGACATTGACGTCCAGCACATCGGCCATGGCTTCTACCTGTGACCTTGCAATAGAGAGCATGTATTCAAAGTTGCCCTCCTGGAGGGTGGAGACCAGCTTTTTGCGTCTGGTAGGATTGATTGACTCGCCGATGATCACCACCGGTCCTTCGGTATCAATCACTACCTCTTTTGTTTTTCCCGACAGTACTGTTTTCATAGGCCAAGGCTATCTGTCAGACAGACCGGATTACGGTGAATCACTCTCTGTCTTTTTACGGATTTCGATTAATAATTTATGGTCCTGGAGGTTAAAGGAGATGACCATTCAGCAGCAAATATAAGGTTAAATACTTCCTGAATCAACAGTCCCTGCATACAGTAAATGGGTCCCGGCTTTGTCATTACCGGGGCGGCCTTGTATTACCGGGCAAGTGTGTTCAGATAGTCAACTGCACCCTGAGGATCGGGAGAGTAGAAATCGGCTCCTATCTTTTCGCAGAACTCAGCTGTTACCGGCGCTCCGCCAACAAGAACCTGCAGATGGGGATAATTCTCCTTAAGGGAGGTTACTGTCTTGCGCATGTTCTCCATGGTAGTGGTGAGCAGTGCTGAAAGTCCCACTACAGCCCCGGGGTGTTTCCCGGCAGCATCAATGAATTTCTCTATGCTGACATCGACTCCCAGGTCGATAATTTCCCATCCCGCACCCTCTATCATCATAGCTACCAGGTTCTTGCCTATGTCATGCAGATCTCCAGTCACCGTTCCGATGATAAAGGTTCCCTTTCTCCTTGTCTCACCTGAGAGGTAATAGGGTCTGATATGTGTCATTGAGCTGCTCATTGCCTTTGCGGCCATGAGCATCTGTGGCACGAAGATCTCGTTCCTGCTGAACTTCTGGCCTACGCGTGACATCGCCGGGATGAGGGCCTCCTCCAGTATTTCACCCGGACTGATACCGGCGTCAAGTGCGCTGCGTGTGAGCTCAAAAGCCCCTTCCTGGTCCTTCATGGAAGGAGGATAAGGTGATTTTATGTCAATCTTGCCAAATTCAACGCAGGCAGAGAGTTTCTCGAGAAGCTGATGCATTTCAGAAATTTATTATAGTAAAATATGCCTGTTTCGGTACCAGATTGAGATCAAAGAGCAGTGGATAGTTCTTTCTTCCCTGAACAGGGAAGTTGTCCAGCCAGGTGTGATTGTCAGCCATGCCCCACAAGGTGACACCTGAAATATCATCCTTGAATGCCCTGAAGATTCTGAAGAATCTGCCGTAGGCAATAGCCTGCTGAAGAGAGATGTCAGATGTATAGTCACTTTCCGGGTCGCTGTTTGAAGTGTAGATTGAGACATCCAGTTCACTGATCCGCAGCTCTACGCTTGCCTCCCTGTATCGGTTGAGGGCAGCTGTTATCTGATCATCAGAGGGACCCTCAATGTTCCAGTGCCCCTGCAGTCCCATGCCGTCAACCAGGCCCTGTGCCTTAAGTGCGGCAAGCAGCCCGTAGATCTTCTCTCTCTTGGTGGCGTTTGTAGCCGAGTAGTCGTTGTAGAAGAGCTTTGCAGCAGGGTCAGCTGACCTGGCAGCCTCAAAAGCCTCAAAGATATAGTCTGACCCGCATGCCTGGTACCAGTTATTATTCTTGTAGGTAGCTGACCCGTCATCAATTGCCTCGTTAACCACATCCCAACCGTAGACCTTCCCTTGAAAGTGGCTCATCACAGCAGATATATGGGTTCGGAGTCTCTGAAGTACCAGTTCCTTCGATGCCGGGGCGTCACCATCGGTGAATACCCATGCGGGGACCTGGTTATGCCAGCAGAGCGTATGCCCGAACACCTGCATTCCGTTAGCCTGAGCAAATGCCACCAACCTGTCTGCCGGACCGAAATTGAAGTTCCCTTCTGTTGGCTGAAGTGTTGACCACTTCATCACATTTTCTGCCGTGATGCCGGCAAAATGCCTTCTCAGCAGGGCTACCTCGTCCTGGTTATCCAGTGATGCCGGCTCAGTGGCAGCTCCAATGGCAAAGTACTCTTCACTGTCATAATAATCCTTCAGCCCTTCGGTCACCTGATTGTACTCTGCCACAGTCTGCGGCCTTGTGATCACTTCAGGTTCCGGCTCACTGTTGTCACATGCGGCCAATGACGCCAGCAGGACCAGGGCTATGGTATAGATAATATCTCTCACTGCAGAATCTTTACGTTCCGGGAAATTCTCGGCAAAAATAGGAAAAAAGTGCCCGTGGACGAAGCCACGGACACTTTAACCTGAACCAACCCTAATTAATGACAAATTTTATGTTATCCAGGGCATATGTAATTGTCCCCTTGCCTGACGGGTTGGGAGTACCAACAACAAAGGCAAGGATACGCAGGCTGTTGGGATGACAGAAGGCGCCAGCGATTGCGGTCACCTGGTCAGCCGTATACAATCCGCTGTTATTGGAAGCCCTGAAGTTTTTCAGATGCATGGTTATATGATGCCATTCTCCGTCAGCAGGCACATAGGAGGTAGGGCTGTTGTACCCGTACGAATACTCACCGCTTGCGCCCCAGCCACGGGCATCCATTGCAAAAATCTTGAATTTGAGTGTGCCGTCGGTCTGTTTCAGAGAATCAGGCAGTGCCATCACATTCAGGTCAAACTCAAGGTAAACGCCATCCGGATTGGGGGTAAACAGCAGGAACTTATCATATCCGTCATTGGGTCCCCAGATATAGATGCTCTTGTTGTTAATATCCCCATCAGCTGTTATCCTGGCATAGGGATTTGTGGACTCATCGAGGGCAAATCCGCCAAACCCGTTGTTCTGAATATGGCTGTAACGGTCAACCGGGAACACTGTACTCCAGTCATTGACCCAGAATTCCCCGGTAAAGATGAAAGGAATACTGCTTACTACCGTTCCATTATCAGCTACCAGGGAGATAAATCCGGCCGTGTTTGCCGGCACTGTAAAGATTATCTTGGCGTCTGTGTGAGTGTGAATTGTAGCTTCAGTAGTTCCGACCAGTACCTGGGTCACAAGGCTGAGATTTGTCCCGTCAACTACAAAGGAGCGCGAATCGGTGGCCACTCCTTCCGCTCCTTTCTGGGGAAGGAACAGGTCAATGGAGGGCAGGTTGACCATGAATGTCGCACTCTCCGTTGCGCCGTCAGTGCACGTCAGTTTAATGGTGCCCGTTGTTGCGCCTTCCGGGACGTTGCATGTTATGGTGCCGTTATCATAGGTAAAGGTACCTGCATCAATTGTTCCGAACTCAACTTTGGTCACTTTGTCAAGAAGTGATCCCGAGATAACAATCTCATCGCCGATGTTCAGGGCAGTAATATCCGGTTCAATACCCGTTATTATGGGTAGTGCCAGTGTCAGCACAGCCTCGCTTGCAGCCTCTGCTGGCTTATACATGCCATAATGCGTCAGGTAGGTGTAGAAGAGCCTTATCTTCCCTGTCTGCAAACCTACAGGGGCAACGATCTGCATCTCGGTAGCAGCAGGGGTACCCTGTATCTCGGCTTTGAGGTCGCCAATGAATACGGAGTCTACCTGGTCAAGCAGGCTGCCGGTGATCGTGATCTCATCGCCGCTGCCGGCTATTGCCGGATCAAATCCTATCACTGAAGGTATCGGAGAAGGATCAACCACAAAGCTTTCGCGTGATGTAAGTACTATTCCTCCCTTGACCACCTTGATTTTTGAGGTAAGGGCTCCCACCGGTACCACAGCGCTGATTGATGACCCTGACTGTGACAATATCTCGCCCTCAATACTTCCGAATGACACCTTTGTCACCCCGGAAAGGTCGTCTCCCTGGATGGCAACTGTGGATCCGGGAGCTCCGTGTGACGGAGTGAATGTAAACGGATTTTCGTAATCAACCGGATCAATGAAAAGGTCACCGGTCTCCTTGCAACCTGTAGCAGCGAAAATGAGCAGCAGTATCGCGAAGGATAGTTTTAAGAGAATATCTGTTTTTTTCATTTTCGTTCGGTTCTAGTCAACAATTATAAACTTGATGTTGTCAACGGAGAGCTTCTCTCCGAAGTTTCCGCTCGCTGTCTGAGCCGGAGGCTGAATCTTAACCCCTGAGATATCCTTGAAGAGAGGCAATGCCATCTCCGGAGGAAAGGTACTTCCGTAGCCTGATCCCATGTCATTGAATGGGAGAACGACAGAGTTCCATCCCTGAGAAAGTGAGATTGTCTTGCCCCACACATCCGATCCCCTGGCTATCATGACGTTGACGCTCATAGCCTTGGTAAGCTGGATGTCAACACACAGCCTGATCTTCGTCAGATCCGTATAGGTGTCAGGCATGCCTGTGGTATAGAGGTCAAGGTTACCTCCCCAGCTGGTACTGTTATCCTTGATGGTGAAAGTCCAGAACTTGCTCCGGGGAAACTCGCCGGTCTCTTCAGTATCATTGTCAAGGTTACCGTTGCTGCTTATGAAGCTGGCTGCTGCATAGTTGCTTATCCCGTCAAAATTGTTGATCATGATCTCCTTGCCGAGGATCATCGGGTAGGGACTGGTAGAAATGCCACCGCTCTCTGTGGTTATGGTGACATTTCCTCCGGTAAAGCCAGCCGGCGCCACCACTGATAGTATCTTGTCAGACTCAATGACCATTGATGCTGTCACATCAACATCATTTATTTTGACCACCTGTGAGAGATGTAGTTCTTTTCCGTAGAGACTGACAACGTCTCCCGGGTGAGCTGCCTCCGGCACAATAGCAAATATCACCGGCGGTGAGATGATCCTTAGAGGTATCTGGGCCAGCCCCTTGCCTGAAAACAGCAGACTCACGGTGATAACATCCCCAAGCGGAGATGTCGCCGGAATTGTTATTTTCAGTTCTGATGCGGTTGCGGTGAAGGGTACGGGAACATTGTCGGTATTTAGCATAACCTTGTATACCTTATCCAGATCCGTTCCCTTAATTGTCACCACATCACCGGGCTGAGTAACCTGCTTGTCAACAGATGTGATCCGGTCATTCATGTCAATGACACCGGCATCCATATAGGTTTCCTTCTCAGTACATCCTGCTGCCAGCAAGAGGACAAGAAAAGAAACCAGAATTAGTCCTGTTTTGATATTAATATGTTTCATCGTATATCTCATTTTGAATATGTTCATTCGCCGGTGCTGTTAATAGCCGAGGTTTTGTGGGAACTCGTTTGACGTAAGGTCTATCTGTCCCTGCGGGATCGGACGCAGCACGTGGTAATCCCGGATATTTGCATAAGCGGGAATATGGCCATCATCAGAATAGGCTGTAGGTGAAACAAGGTTACGCACCCTGTAGAGAAGCTGTATCTCCCCCGATCCGGTTCTGGTACGGACAAGATCCCACCAGCGCATGTATTCGCCGCAAAGCTCGCGCGAACGCTCTTCAAGGATGAAGTCAATGCCCACTCCATGATCGGTCATGTCAGGTACCTTGTTCCGCATTCTCTGAACCGCAAGCACATTCTCCGCTGAAGAGCGGTTGGCGTCATAGGCTGCGCGATCGCGAACCACATTGAGCATTGCCGTGGCATCCGACGGCTTGTCGAGGTACATGGCTGCCTCAGCAGCTATAAGATAGGTCTCTGCAAACCGGTGTACTATGAACGGGCGCACTGATGACTCTGCCACTTCAGGCCTGTCAATATCATTGAACTTGCTCAGGGCAGGATAAATAGACATGGTCTGACCGTTGTTGTTATAGTACTGTGAGGGCGGGAAGATCTTCACAGCCTTTGCAGCACGCGGATTTTCCACTCCGGGCAACCATGCTGCAGTATCGCCAAGTGCAAATCCGGGTGCAGTAATACCGGCAGCTTCATTCAACAGCCATACAGTCTGGAATGTCTTCAGATAACGGGTATCATCACTCCTCTCTGCGAAGGTGACATCAAGCACATAGTTGGTAGGCCTGACACGGTGCCAGGGCCTTCCGTAAGGAATGTCACGGACGAGTCCGCCAATGCCCCATGCTGAATAGTTCGGTCTGAAGAACATGAAGGTTATGCTGTTCTTCGAGCTTGAGCCTGCACCTGAAGGGTTACCGGCATCATTGTACAGAATGTCAGTATTCCTCTCAACCGTAAAGATCACTTCCGGACCGTACTCGTTACGCGGCTCGAAGACCTTTGCAAAGTCCTGCTCGAGCTCAAGGCCATACATGCCTTTGTTGTTGATCAGCTCCATGGCATGGTTGTAAGCCTGCTGATAGTCGCTTGCAGCATTGGCACCAGTGGTTGTTGCCCTGGTGAGATAAACCTTTGCCAGGAGGTGATGTGCAGCAGCAGCATCAACCCGTCCGGGCTCATCAGCCTGCGGGGGCAGGACCTGCGTAGCCTCGGTGAGATCAGCCACAATGGCATCATAGACCTCGGAAACAGGATCCCTGTAAGCCTCTGTTGAAGGCTCCTGGATGAAATCAAGGTTGACCGGGCATTCACCGAATGTCTGAACGATCAGAAAATACCATGTTGCCCTCAGGTATTTTGCTTCAGCAATAACCTTCTTGACATTCTCTTCACTCATTCCGCAAAGAGGTGCATATTTAATCACCGCGTTGGAAGTGTTGATTGCAGTGAAACCCCAGTTCCAGAGTCCGGAGATGGCGCCATCGGCAGCCATGCCTGTCTGGTACAGGTTGAAGTTGGCGTTTCCGTCAGGACCTTTCTGCCACTCGTCAGTACCCGAGCAGGTGGCATTCATTGCACTTTCTCCGCCATAGATATATCTCAGATCAGAGTACGCTGAATAGAGGGCAGAGTTGACACCCGCCTCCGTTTCAAGGTACTGGGCCGTAAGTAATGATTTCGGATCTTCCTTCAGGAAATCCTCGCAGGAGGCCGTGAAGGCAAGAACGATAATCAC
>CAYPKP010000025.1:0-5437 GCA_964411345.1 uncultured Rikenella sp.
CTGAAAAAAGAGAAAGCATGAGTAAGATGTCGGGAAAACCGTCACAGGGCAGGTCAGCGGCAGGTACCGGACGCAAGGCGGAGACAACTCCCGGAAGCGGATCAGCCGGGAGGAAAACTGCCGCACCGTCACAGGGCAGATCAGTGGCAGGCACCGGGCGTAAGGCGGAGACAACTCGCGGAAGCGGATCAGCCGGGAGGAAAACTGCCGCACCGTCACAGGGCAGATCAGCGGCAGGCACCGGGCGCAAGGCGAAGGCATCTCCCGGAAGAGTGCCGGCCCGAAAGAGTTCCGGGGCTGCCGGACCGTCACAGGGCAGATCAGCGGCAGGCACCGGGCGTAAGGCGGAGACAACTCCCGGAAGAGTGCCGACCCGAAAGAGTTCCGGGGCTGCCGGACCGTCGCAAAGGAGAGCCGGCAGGGCTCCAGGTGACAGAAGAACAACAGGTCCGGCCACCAGAGATACAGCATCTCCGGCAAGGAGAGGCACAGCAGCACCCGGCAGGAGAACCACGGCAGAAACCGGCAGGAGAGGCACGGCGGCCACGGGGGCGGACAGGAGGAGGACAGCCACGCCGCGGGCGGCGGCCACGGGAGCGGACAGGAAGAGGACATCCGCGCCGCCGGCAGCAGCCGCCGTGCCTGTGCGACTTAACAAATTCATAGCCAACAGCGGCCTCTGCGCGAGGCGTGAAGCCGACGAGCTGATAAAAAACGGCTACATCACCGTCAACGGCGTGAAAGTCACTGACATGGGCGTAAAGGTGAAACCCTCCGACACAGTTGAATACAGAGGCAGGAAGATAACTCCCGAAAAAAAGGTCTATATCCTCCTCAACAAACCCAAAGGCTACGTCACCACCGTCAAAGACCCACACGCCACCGATACGGTCCTCGACCTTGTCAGGGATGCCACGGGGGAACGGATTTACCCCGTGGGCAGACTTGACAAATCAACGACAGGATTGCTGCTGCTCACCAACGACGGCGACCTGGCCGGCAGACTTACACACCCTAAGTACAATGTGAAGAAGGTCTATCATGTTTTTGCCGACAAAGAGGTAACAAGGCATGATATGGAGAAGATCGTTGAAGGCGTGGAGCTTGAAGACGGGAAAGTGAGCGCCGACGCAATATCATATCCCGAACCTGATGATCACACACAGGTGGGACTCGAGATACACTCCGGACAGAACAGGGTGGTGAGGCGCATATTTGAGAAGCTGGGCTACAACGTCAGGAAACTGGACCGCGTTAGCTTCGCCGGACTGACAAAGAAGAACCTGCAGCGCGGCAAATGGAGATTCCTCACCGTCAAAGAGGTCAGCATGCTCAAGAGAGGCATTTACAAGTAGATGGAAAAAGCAATAGAGCACAGGTCCGGATTTGTGAATATACTTGGCAACCCCAACGTGGGCAAGTCAACGCTGATGAACGTGCTCGTCGGCCAGCGCCTCTCCGTCTCCACACCTAAGGCACAGACCACCAGGCACAGGATCATGGGCATACTCTCCGGCGACGGCTACCAGATCGTATACTCCGATACGCCCGGCATCCTCAACCCGAAGTACAGGCTGCAGTCGGCCATGATGCGCTCCGTGGAATCGGCACTGGAGGATGCCGACCTGATACTCTATGTCACCGACGTGGTTGAGACGATTTCGAAGAACGAAGCCTGGCTGAACCGCATCCTCTCCTCTCCTGTCGATAAGATAATAGTAATCAATAAGATAGATCTCACCGACCAGCCCGGGCTCGAGCAACTTGTAACAAACTGGAACACCCTGGCACCGGGAGTGCCCCTCTTCCCCGTCTCTGCCGTCAACAGATTCAACACTGACAATCTGCTCAGGGAGATCATTGCGCGCCTGCCGGCAGGACCGCCTTACTTCCCTGAAGATCAGCTCACCGACCGCTACGAACGGTTTTTTGTGACGGAAATAATCAGGGGAAAGATCTTCGAACAGTACCAGAAGGAGATACCCTACTCGGTAGAAGTGGAGATCGAAAGCTATTCCGAAGAGCCTGCCCTGAACAGGATTGGGGCAGTGATCTATGTGGCGCGGGAGAGTCAGAAGGGGATCATCATCGGCCATAAGGGTTCCAGGCTCAAGCGCGTGGGAACAGAAGCGAGAAAGGAGATGGAGGATTTTTTGGGCAAGAAGGTTTTCCTCGAGATGCATGTCAAGGTGTCACCCGAATGGCGCGACAACCCCCGCATGCTCAGGAAATTTGGTTATATGTAGTTTTCAGGGACTGACAATGAGTAAGATAGCAGCAATTGTAGGCCGCCCCAACGTGGGCAAATCAACCCTTTTCAACCGTCTCACCGAGAGCCGTGACGCCATTGTCAACGAGGTGAGCGGGGTGACGCGCGACAGGCACTACGGAAAGGTCACATGGAACGGGGTGGAGTTCTCGGTCATTGACACCGGCGGTTTCGTGGAGAACTCTGCCGATATGTTTGAGAGCGAAATCAACCGGCAGGTGAAGCTCGCCATCAGCGAGGCCGACGTGATTATCTTCATGGTCAACGTCGAGGACGGCATCCACGAGCTTGACAAGTCGGTGGCAGAACTGCTGCGAAAATCGCACAAGAAGGTTATCACGGTGGTGAACAAGGTCGACAACCACCAGCGTCTGCTTGAAGCCGCGGAGTTTTACGGCCTGGGGCTTGGCGACTGGTTCGCCGTCAGCTCGGTGAGCGGCAGCGGTACCGGAGAGTTGCTAGACGAGATTGTGAGACAGTTCCCCGACTTGCCCGATGAACCGGAAGAGGAGTTGCCGAGGGTCGCCGTGGTGGGACGCCCCAACGTGGGCAAGTCGTCACTGGCAAACACACTGCTGGATGAAGAGAGGAATATCGTCACACCTGTGGCAGGTACTACCCGTGACTCCATTGACACCCTCTACAACAAATTCAATTACAGGTTCTGGCTGGTTGACACCGCAGGCCTGCGAAGGAAAGCCAAAATAGACGAGGATATTGAGTTTTACTCGATCCTCAGGTCCGTAAGGTCGATCGAGGAGAGCGACCTGTGCCTGTTGCTTATTGACGCCACCCGCGGCATTGAATCACAGGACCTCAACATTCTCAACATCATCCAGAAAAACAACAAGGGTGTCATCATCCTGGTCAACAAGTGGGACCTGGTGGAGAAAGAGACCAACAGTGCACGCGATGTCGAGGCAGAGATAAGGTCGCGCACGGCTCCCTTCACCGACTACCCGGTGCTGTTTATCTCTGCCATCACCAGGCAGAGGGTACACAAACTGCTGGAGCTCATAATGGATGTCTATGAGAACAGAAGAAGAAAAATCCCTACTTCAAAGCTCAACGAGGTGATGCTGGCACAGATAGCCAGGACCCCCCCGCCCTCCATCAAGGGCAAGCACATAAAGATCAAGTATGTAACCCAGCTGCCTGCTGCCTATCCCGCCTTCGCATTCTTCTGCAACTTCCCGCAGTATGTAAAGGAATCATACCGGCGGTATATTGAAAACAGACTCAGGGAGAGCTTTGAACTTACCGGCGCACCGGTTAAGGTATATTTCCGGAAGAAATAAACAGATTTTATGTAAGTTTGGTGTGGTTTTTGAGGCAATAACGTTTCTGAAAGGCATGAAGAGAGCAACTGTCATACTGTTTCTGGCTGTACTCCTGGCAATAGGGTCATGCACTCCCGTTGAGAAGCTGCCACCTGAGCCGATGATTGAATTCAGAAGCTTCACCCTGTTTGATACCGTTGACATACTGGGCAATCTCTCCAGGGCGGGCAGGCTGGCCTTTTACTTTGAAGACGGCGACGGAGATGTGGGACTTGATGATCCATCAGACCCGCTCTTTGAGCCTTCCAGCAACCTGTTCATGCAGCTCTACCGCAAAAACGGAGATGTCTTTGAGCTTGCCGAACCCACGGACCCGCTCTACCCCTCCGAATACCGCATCCCCTGGCTTGAACCCGGCAGCCAGAATAAGATACTCAAGGGCACCATTGAGGTGACAATGATCTACTTCCTCTATAACGAAAGGGATACAGTCTATTATGACTTCTGGATCAGCGACCGCGGAGGAAACCTGAGCAACACTGCCACCACCTGTGTGATAGACCTCGGAGAGACCGGTACCTGCGGAGAGGACTAGATAACACATCTGGTCCCGCGGGAAGAATCAATGGTGGTCGCTTCCCCAGAATGACCGGACACGATGCCGGCCGGAAATAAAGAATATATCTGATTGCTTCGCCGGGCAGACCTGTCAGACTTTCAGTCCCATGAAGAGAACATCGTCCACCTGTTCATTCTCCCCCATCCATTCATAGAAGAACTCCCTCACAATCTTCTCCTGCTCCTGCATTGGCAGGGTCCTGATGTCATCCACCAGCATCTTTAGCCTGCTGACCTTCATCTTCTTGCCTCCCTCACCCCCGAACTGGTCGCAGTAGCCGTCAGTGAAGAGATAGACAATGTCTCCCTCCCTCAGGTGATACTCCTGGTCATCAAAGAATTTTTCGGTATAGGATTCACCGCCCACCGATGAGCGGTTGCCCCTCACATAATGCTGCTCACCGTCGATGACGAGTATCACCGGCCTCATCGCCGAGGCGAACACCAGGTGCCTGGTACGTATGTTGAACTCGCATACCACGATATCCATGCCGTCATTGGAGGCTTCCAGCTCCTGGTTCTGGTTGAGGGTTGAGAATATCTGCCTGTCAAGCTCATGCAGCACCTGCGATGGCCTGGTAATCTTCTTCACTGTGATGATATCCTGCAGCAGCGCGGTGCCGATCATTGACATGAAGGCCCCCGGCACTCCGTGTCCCGTGGAGTCGGAACAGACAACCATGAACCTGTCCTTGTCGATCCAGTCAAACCAGAAGAAGTCGCCGCTGACAATATCACGAGGCAGGAAGAAGACAAAGGCATCATTGAAGACGGTAGCCAGCCTGTTGGTGTCGGGGAGCACGCTGCTCTGTATCCGCTTGGCGTAAGTAATGCTCTCGGTGATGTCAAGGTTCTTCTGTGCAAGCTCCTCCTTCTGTTGATAGACCTCGGCCGTACGCTTGCGCAGCTCACTCTCGAGGAACTCACGCTGCTTCCTGTGGGCTCTCTCGCGGAGCCTGATGACCACCCATGCCGCTGCGGCCACCAGGGCCAGCACTGACACTATAAACCACCACCGCTCGGTAAAGGGCTTCTGTATCATCAGGCTGAACGAAGCGGCGGAGGCATTGTCGGGGTCATCCCTCGTAAATGCCTCGACGGTAAACCTGTAGTGGCCGTCACTGAGCCTGTAGGTGACAGACCTGTCTGTTGTCACCTCTCCCCAGCCCTCATCAAAATTCTCGAGCCTGCTCCTGTAGATGACGTTGAGAGGGTCGCGAAGAGAGATACCTGCATACTTGATCGCTACGGCATATGAAGACCTGTAGGG
>CAYPKP010000025.1:5537-18519 GCA_964411345.1 uncultured Rikenella sp.
TCCGCAAAGAGAAACAGTCCGTTGCCCAGGGTGCCTGCACAGATGTTCCTGCCGGGCAAGACGGAGATGCTGCTGATGCGGTTTCTCATCGGCCCCTCCATAACCATTCCCTCGGTGCGCACGCCGCCTGTAATGTGTATGTAGCAGAGTCTGTCGGTCTCGGTGGCCGCCAGCACCTCCCCCGGTCTGTTAACCACCACCTGTGACACGTTGTTGTGCGGAAGCATCTCCCAGGTTGTGTAGTGGGATCTCTGTTCACCCGTTTTCCTGTCGAGGAGGACAACACCGTTCATCGTTGCCAGCCATATGTTGTCTCCGTCAGGCGCTACCGAGTTGATGCGGTCCTGTGCCGGGTTACCCGAACGGTAATACTGCCTCAGGGTACCGCCGGCATCCAGGAGCCATAGTCCCGAACCCACAGTGCCGATCCAGATGTTTCCCTCCTCATCCGATGCCCACGAGGCGATGCCGGTGCCGCCTGTCCTTGCCGTCAGAGGCCGGTAATTGTCAAAAACACCGCTCTCCGGACTGTAGTCATAGAGTCCGTTGCGAGTCCCCATCACCGTCTTTCCTCCTGACATGCCAATGAAGTTTATCTCCTTGTGTGCATCAGGGACATGAAACGAAAAGGCGTTTGTGGTTACGGCAGCCAGCCCCCGGTTGAAAAGCCCGATCCACAGGTTGTTCTCACGGTCACGGAAGACCGTCCTTATGTCATTATCGGCCAGCCCCGAGGCAATGTCATACGCCGGCTCCGTAGTCCACGAAGAGTAATCTTCGCTGAAGACGGTTCTGAGCACTCCGGCCTCACGGGTAGCTGCCAGCAGTGACCTGTCGCCGGAAGCCACAAGGTCAGGGATACGGAGGTTCATGAAGGTCGTGTCTGCAACAGCCACAGCGCCCATCACTCCGTCATTGCGCCTGATCATATACAGTCCCGCACCGTCAGTGCCGGCAAACCAGGTGTTAAGGTCCGTCTGCTTCACCGTCTGCACCCACGTATACTCCAGCTCCGGGAAGGTATGGCTGATGACGGCCTCATTGCCGTTGAGAGCCAGGAGATACAGGTTATCCTGTGTGGCAGCCAGTACAGTGTCCTGTCCTGCAAAGGCAATGTCAAACAGTATAAGATCCTCCGGCACCGACAGGCGGGTGATCTTATCACCGGCGGCATCCGACCTGTAGATGCCCCTGGTCTGAGTGACGATCCATATCCTGCCGTCCGGTCCTTCCGTAATACGGTTTATCCTGTCGGCCTCCAGCCCTGTCACACGCTCGAGAAAACCCCCTGCTTCTGCCTTGTAGAGTGACCCGTCTGTCAGTCCCACCCACACGGTGCCTCCCCGGTCACAGAAGATAGCATTGGGATAGCCTGCAGAGAGGGTGTCAGGCAAAGCCACAGGATGAAAATCAAAGCCGTCATACCTGTATAATCCTGTCTCCAGACCGATCCACAGCAGGCCGCTATTGTCCTGCTCCATGACATTCAGGTAACTGCCGGGCAGGCCGGTGTTGACATCATAGGTCCTGTAACTGTATGTCTGGGCCTCCGACCGGTACGGCAGAAGAAGCTGTATCAAAAAGACACAGACGAGCGCTGCTGAAAAACCTGCTTTTCTGATCATGCCTATCTCTTGGGGACGACCTTTATCCGGGGTTTGTAAACGGGCACACCGCCTATCGGTGCACTGAAGAACTGGAGGTTCTCTCCGTACTGGTTCTCCACGGTCATCACTACATTGTTGTTCTTCACCAGCTCATCACTTCTCTTGTAGAAGCGGAAGTCAAGCGACTTGCCTATCTCCGCCTCAAGGATGGGCATCCTCGCCTCCGTCCATGTGTCTTCGCCGGAGAGGGGCAACGACTGTCCCTTGCGTTCGACCGAAACCACTATGAAATCCCCGTCATTGTCCCAGTCGAAGTTCCTCTGACGGATGTAAACACAGCCGCTGTCAATGAAGGGATAGATGTGAGAAACGAATGATGTGTCATTGTTGTTCCACATCCTGAAAGTATATTCATAGGTAAAGGCGTTGGCGCCCTCGATGGGCACATTGGCATCGGATCTCCTCGAGAGGGCATATCTGTATAGGTTGCCGTCGTCACCGGCGACGCCGTCACATATGATCTTGAACACGTTGCTTGAGAACTTCGGATAGTACTCGCCGTCGGCAGGATTGAACGGCCCGAAGGTGAACCACCGCTCATCAAGCCTGGGATCCATCCCGAAGGCGCGGGTGGCAAGCAGGATGCCGCTCTTGTAGTTGCCCACAGGTTCTATGCCCTTGGCCTCGGGGTCGGTGTAACAGCCCTTGCCGCCATATACGGAATAGACCATGCGTGTGTCCCAGAAGTTGTTGAGCTCATCGGTCTTGCCCCCGATGTCAGGGTCGTAGATCCTGATATAAAAGGGATCCTTGTAATCAACCGGTATTGTAAAGAAGAAGGTCTGCGAAAAATCGTCATCTCCCCATGACGTGGCGGCCTTAGGTCCGAAGGTTATCAGAAAAGGTACGTTCTCATCCGGTCCGGGCACCTCCTGGGCATTGACCCGGGTCGGGGCTGCGAGTGAAAGGAGAAGACTAATTGACAGTATGATAGGGATAACTCTCATTTTCGTACATAAAAATAATTAATTTCCTCCAGGGACAACCTCAATATCCCTGCAGACACAAACCTCCCTGACAACACCTCCCTGGTCAGGTAACGAGCTTACTATCAGCTGAATATTATATATGCCCGGCCTCTCGAAAACCTTGGTGACCTCCAGTCCGGAAGCTGCGGTCTCATCTCCGAAATTCCAGTAGTATCTCTCCGTCTCCATTCCGGGCAGCCAGCTCTCTGCGGCACTCAGCACCACGGTCTCCCCGGCGTTCACCTGCTCCGGACAGGTGATGACGGGCTGTTCAATGTCTGTTATCTCAAGCTCATAGGAGGCCTGCCTCTTCTCTATGCCTCCGGTAATAAGGTTGACAATGTCAAGGCTTACATCGTATACTCCCGGCCCCGGAAAACAGTGTTCAGCCGTTATCCCCTCAGCACCGCCGCCGTCGCCGAAATTCCATACCCACTTGAACCTGGTGTCAGCCGTGTCATGCTTCAAAGCCACCTCCTCGATGAACTCGAAGCAATAGCTGTTTTCCTGCAGAGTGTCACATGCCGACCACCTTATGATGGTTGAGGCGAAACTGAAGATATCGTCACTGTACTTACGGCGGTTGGAGGTGAAAAAGCCCTGGAGGCCGCCCTGGGCAGCATAAAATGCAAAGTCGTCAGCCTCTGAGTTGACGGGGTCGCCAAGCACTTCCGGCTCGGTCCATGAGCCGTACACCAGGCTGGAATACCAGATGTCGAGCCCTCCCGCTCCTCCCGGACGGTCAGAGGCAAAATAGAGTCGCCCTGAACTGTGAAGGAAGGGGTGTATCTCCGCACTGGCACTGTTGACATTGCTGCCAAGATTCTCGGGCTTCGTCCATCGGCCTTCAATATTCTCACACACATAGATATCATACTTGCCCTGCCCGCCGGGCATATCGGAGCTGAAGAAGAGATACCTGCCATCAGCCGAGACATAGGGAAATGAGAGGTTATACTCCGGATTGTTATATTCAAACGGCTGTATGTCGGTCCACTGTGATCCGTTGCGCCTTGCCGTGAAGAGGCCCAGCTTGTTGGCATCACGCCTCCTGATCTTGCTTCCGTCGGAATAGTTCCTGGTAAACCAGAGGGTGCTGCCGTCAGTGGTGACCGAAGCTGGCCCTATATTGGCATCCTTGCCGAGGTTCGTGGCAAATCGCCGTGGCCGGTCAGGCTCACCCTCATCATTGAAGGGAGCGAACCAGAGCTCATAGAGACGTATCCCGTCCAGGTTCTTTTTTGTTAAAAAAGGATTGGTCTTCCTGTTCGAACAGAACAGTATGCCGTCACTCATGATGACAGGGGCCATGTCACCAGACCCCGATGAAACGCTGGAGACATGATATACCTCAAACGGCTTCATCTCCTGTCCGCTGACGATCATCAGCGGGACCAGCATCATTGCCACTGTCAGTACGGTATATTTTATATGCCTCTTCATCATGTCAGAAGTATCTTGGTGAAGTTGCACTTACTGAAAACTCAAATTCATACCTCAGTGACACCTCGTGTGTCCCTGTGGTGTAGGTATTGAGATGCCCGAGCTGATAATCATATGAATATCCGATCTTGAGCTGGGGCGTCACCTGCAGGTCGAGCAGGGCAACGACGGCACCCTCGGCTAGCCGGTACGATCCTCCTATCCATAGCATGTCTGCAAATATCATATTTACATTGAGGTCCGCCTCCAGTGGCTCCTGCATCGAATACCTCAATAAAACAGAGGGCTTTACCTTGAAGGCGTCGGCAAAAGTGATCAGGGTGCCGGCGGAGAAGTATGTCGTGAACGATTTGTAATCCGGCGTCACGCGAAACTCATCCATCACGTCCCTCCTGTATGATAGCAGCGAGGGCACCGACAGCCCGGCAAAGAATTTATCGGTATACCAGTAAAATCCCACTCCCATGTTTGGCAGGGTGTATCTCATGTCACCGGTAAGCAGGGGATCGGCAGGATTGCCGTCCGGAAACTGCAGGTTGTTGTAATTGGTGTTGCTCAGGTCTACGCCTCCCTTCAGCCCCATCGACAATCTGCCCGGCCCCGCCCGGAAGCTGTAGGCGTAGAAGGCATATATACCTACATCCTTCGTGACCCCGTAGGTCAGGTATTCTGCCATCAGGCCCAGGGCTACCTTTTCCTTCGTGTTAACCGGACTGTGCAGCGACAGGTTCTGGAACTGCGGTGCGCCGTTGATGCGGGCCCACTGTTTGCGGTAGGATAGGTTGGCGCTGAGTGCACCGCGGCTGCCGGCATAGGCGGGATTGATCACCAGGCCGTTGGTGAGGTACTGGCTGGTGATGGGCGCCTGCTGTGCAGGTACCGCCTGCACGAGAGCCAGCACAACCGCTGTCAGTATGTATACCCTTGCCCTCATGCTATCTTCTCAGTATTATGAAACCACTGAACTGTGATACAAAGGCAGGGACGGCTGCATCACGGGCACCCCTTATCTTCAGCAGGTAGTAATAGGTACCCTCGGGCACCTCGTTGCCGTTGAGGTCAAGACCGGTCCAGGCATTGACAGGATCATCGCTGCGGTAATCCTCTGATCTGTAAACGACAGCGCCGCCGGTGTTGATGATCACCAGCTCGTTATAGGTGTATTCAAGCCCTTCAATATTGAAGTAATCATTAATGCCGTCACCGTTGGGGGTGACACCCTGAGGGATTATCAGCTCAGGGACCGTCAGGGTCAGGTATACGTCATCGGCCACACACTGTCCGTTGACAACGGAGAAGATAAACGTGTTGTCTCCGCCACCCAGCTTTGTCACGCCGGTGACCCTCTCTCCGGGAGTGCTGAAGACAGGGTTGCCGTCACCGGAGCTGAAGTCATAGCTCCATGTGGCGACTCCCTCACCGTCGAAGCTGCCCTCAAGTACTGCCGCATACTGGTACGGGAGCAGCGTTCTGTCCTCTCCGGCAGTTATGTTCAGTGGCATAATGTCAATGTTGACAGTCACGGGCAGAGAGACGGAGCTGCAGCAGTCAGCCTCGCCCGAGTAGACGTGCCGCCTGAACTGGGTGGTGGCGTCAAGAAGGGGTGGCTGGTAGTCCCTGGCGTTGTGCGTCCCTGCTGCGGTGATCCAGTCAGGTGCGGCGACCGGCTTCATCTCCCACAGATAGCGGTATGTGCCGTCACCGCCGGCCGGGGTGCTGCCCGTCACGACCGAAGGCGTCTGGGTGTTGCATACCGTCTGGTCGGAAGCAAGGGTGTTGCCGCTGATCTGTGGCAGCACCGTAATGCGGAAGACGGAGCTCTCGGAGCAGGCCCCCGAATTGACCGTGCGGCGGAACCAGGTGTCAGCCGTCAGCGCCCCGGGCTGATATGACGGGCCTGTCGCCGCCAGCGGAGTGAAAGTGATATTGTCTGTTGACGAAGCCCACGAGTAGGTGAAGGTCCCCAATCCTCCTGCCGCTGTGCCTGACAGCTGTTCGGGAGCATTGCCGGTACATATGGTATCATGACCCTGGGCAGGGAGATCAATGGCAAATGAGGTTATCCGCGGATCAACGGTTATCTGTATGTCATTGCTGGTGCTGGTGCAGACGGAGGATGTGACATGCCTCCTGTACCAGGTGCTCGACGTCAGCGGCGTGCCAGGGAGATCCTCGCCGGTGGCGCCGGAGATATCCTGGAAGGTGACACCGTCGCTGCTCTCCCTCCACTGGTAGAGGTATGTGCCCGCGCCGGCACCGTTGGCGGGCACCGCGCCGTCAAGGGCCGCAGGTGCCGAGCCCTCGCAGATGGTCTGCGGCGCGGCTATGGTGTTGCCTGTGATGGAGGGATGACAGATAAGCTGAACAGTGTTGCTCACCGACTGGCAGGTATTGGAGGGCCCGCTGAAGACGTCACGCCGGTACCAGGTGGTGCCGGGTGAGTCATCCTGCGGGTCATAGGTGATGCCGTTGCTGCTGCCGGCGGCAGGAGCCCAGTTCACGTTGTCACTGCTGCTCATCCACTGATATGCATATGAGGGTGAGGCCCCTCCTGTCGGAACGGAACCGGTGAGGCTGCTGAAGAGAGTGCCCTCGCAGATGGTCTGGTCTGCGGTGATGCTGTTGCCGCTAATGGCGGGAAGAACGGTAACCGTCACCGGTGCGCTGACGTCAGTACATGCCCCCGAGCTCACTATGCGGTGATACCAGGTGGTGGCAGTCAGGGTCTGAGGATCATAGGCAGGAGCCGTGCCTGTACCGGACACGTCACTCCAGACAACATTATCAGGACTCTGTTCCCAGATGTAATAGTAGATGCCTGTGCCTCCCGCGGGACCGCTGTTGCCCGGGTAGAGTTCTTCGGGATCCTGGCTGAAACAGATGGTGGTGTCTGCTGCTATCAGGTTGCCGGTGATACGCGGGTGAACGATGATGCGGACCGGCATGCTGTAATCGACGATGCCGGCGCCGTCGTCAACCACCCTGCGGAACCATAGGGAAGCGGTCTCGGCAGCCGTGGGAGTGTACTCTCGGCCGGTGCCGGAGACATTGCTCCAGGTGTTGTTGTCATAGCTCCGTTGCCACTGGTAGGTGTAGGTGCCGCTGCCACCGGCAGGTCTGGTGCCCGTCATCGCCGGCGGCACCATACCCTCACATACGGAGTCGAGGGCCGACAGGCTGTGAGTTACATATATCTCATTGAATAAGAAGCCGTTAAGAGGCAGATTGAGGTTATTCCATACAACCCCCGGAGATCCGTCCTTGTTTGGATCGCCTCCGTTATGTATACCGCCCTGGCCGCCAGCCACGCTTGTACTGCCTGTAAAGGGGATGCTGGTCCAGATGAGACCGCCGCCGCCACCGCCGCCGGCGCCGTTCTGGCTGACGGTGCTCAGGTTGTCGCCGCCGTCGCCCCCTGAGGCGTCAAGCGCCGGAGTCGAGGCAAAATGGCTGGTGCTGACAATGACCGATCCTCCGGCACCGCCGCCACCGGCACCACTGTCGTCAGGGACATTGTCTGCTGCTGTTGCTCCCCGTGCCGTGATCAGCCTTCCGTTGCCGCGGATGGTGTCGGCATGGATAATGACTATCCCTCCCCCGTTGCCTCCGTGGGCGTTGGAAGGGGTGGTGAGCCATACCGAGGCTCCGCCGCCGCCGCCCATGAATACGCCGTGATTTATGGTGGCGTACGGCGTGACGGGAAAGCCGCCGCGTCCTCCCGGCTGCAACAGTCCGCACATATCGGGAGTGATCTCATTGTCACCGACGCTGCCGGCGCCGTAGTTGGCACCGCCGCCGCCGCCGGAGAAGTGACCGTTGCCGCCTCCGCCGCCGGTCATGTTGGCACCCTTGCCACGCATGTAGTCAGGATAGAGGGGCAGATCGGTGGCAGTCCTGAAACCGAGTCCCTCACCCTTATAACCTGCCGCCAGGCTGGCTATATTGTATGATTCATAGGTCATGGTGGCATCGAGGTTCTGACAGTTGCCGTTACCCTGGGCGGCGATGCCGCCACGGAAGCCTCTGCCGGAAAGGTCAATGTCGTCATTAAGGGTGAGTACCCCCTTGACCATAAAGGCCAGGACACCCCCGCTGACCGAGGCCGAGTCCCACAGCTGGGCTGTGAGTTCGCTGTTGACAACGGCATTCCTGTAGGTGCTCACCTTTATCAGCTGCACCCTGGCAGCGGCATCGTACGAGTTGAGAAGCACACGGCTGAAGGTCACCCTCCTGCTGAGTGTATTTATGGATGATACGAGCAGTATCTCGTATGCTCCGGGCTCGCCGACCACATTCTGGTAGTTGCCCTGCAGTCCGGTGCCGGCATTGATCCTCACGCCGTTCATCTGGATGACCATCACGGTATCACCGACCGAGAAATCAGAGACATCGCTGACCTCTACATAATTGGAACCTACTGCGGTGACTCTTGCGTATTTGTTTATGTCACCCGTAACAAGCGGTGTCTGGGCATGAGTGAAAACGCCACAGCTGGTTATCATCAATAAAATGAAGAGAAGACAGCGTCTTAGTCTCCTGCCTGAAGTAAATGGCATTTCAGGGGTATATGGTTTGCTAATATATACAAATAATAATGAACTGTCATCTGTTTTTTTAGATGACGGGTCGCTCCCGCCCTCATAGAGCATAGAGCAGTGGCAGTTCAACGATGAATGCAGTACCCTTTTCATTCTCTGTTTCAAACCAGACAGTACCTCCTGCCGTCTCCACGTAACGCTTGACAATCGAGAGTCCCAGCCCCATCCCTGACGACTTTGTCGTGAAATTGGGAGTGAACATTTTGGACCTGAGCTCCTCGGGAATGCCTGTTCCGTTGTCAATAAACCTTACCTGTACTTTGTTTCCGGTTACAGAGATAACGATATCTATCAGGCCGTTATTGTCAGAAGGGACGGCCTGCAGTGCATTTTTCAGGAGATTGGAGAAAATGCCGTTGAGATGCTCCCTGTCGGCCATGACGACAGCTTTCTTCAGATTGCCAATATTCAGGGTGACGGTGGCGTTGCTGACATTGCCGAACATTCCGAGGGTTGTCTTCAGTTGTGCTATGAGATCCACCTCTGCCGGCTGCGCCGCCGGGAGACGGGCGAAATAGGAGAAGGCAGTGGCTATATTCGACAGGCTGTCAATGTATTCTATCTGGTGATCGGTGAAGCTTCTGAGCTTTTCATCAAAATCGGGCACCCTGTCGTTCCACCATTTGTGAAGCTGCTGCACATTCAGCTTCATTGGGGTAAGCGGATTCTTGATCTCATGGGCTATCTGCCTGGCCATCTCGCGCCATGCCATCTCACGCTCCGTACGCGCCAGCTTGGAAGCACTCTCTTCAAGCTCATCAGTCATTCGGTTGTACTGCCTCACCAGCTCCCCCACCTCATCGTGACCGCGGTACCGGATGTGCTCGTTCTTTTTTCCGTATCCCACTGACGCCATTGCCTGTTGCAACATATAGAGCGGAGAGGTGATCCTCCTGCTCAGGAAGACTGCCACCCACATCATAAGCACCAGGAAGAGCAGGGTGAAATTGATCAGCGTTACCACAAGGTTGGATACCTCCCTGGCAAGCAGGTTCTGCATGGCAAAATAGGGCACGTTAAGATAGGCCAGCAGCTGGTTGTCCCGGTTGTAGAAGGGAAGATATGCCGAGAGATATTTCATGCCTCCGATGGCCTCCTCGCCTATGTACTCCTCCTTGCCCGGCTCCGTCAGTACGCCGTAGGCAACGGGATCGATCATGCTTCCCTCCAGCTTGCGGGTGAAGACCTCGGGACGCGAGGTGGCAAGCAGCATTCCGGATGGAGAGTAGAGATTGATGTCTGTAAAAAAGACATTGGAAAACTTTACCAGCAGATGGTTCAATGACGGGTAGTCATCGGTCTGCCAGCCTTCCTCCAGCGTCCTCTCGGCAGAGAGCTTATGCTCAAGCTCAATCGACAGGGAGGTCGCCTTCTCTCTCAGCACCCTGGTGTGATTGTTCCTGAACTGCCTGGTGGTCAGCATTATGGCTCCGGCAATGATGATGACAAACACAACGGCAAGCAGTGCGGAAAAGGAGAGCTGAAGCCTTCTTCTGAAAGTATCAAACCGGAGCAGCCTTTGCGGATCTCTGGTAAAGATGACCAGAACGGTAAAGGCAAAAGCCAGGATCACAATGAAAAGGTAGGCGAAGGTAATGATACGGTCAACAGGGGTGACAGCCTCAGCTGTCAGAACCAGGGTCATATCGCCGCGGCTGTAGCGCAGGTGCCTGTATCTGCCTGTCGATTCATAACTGTAGTCACCGTTTGCAGAAAGATCCGAATCAATTGTATTGTCATAGGGATACTCGCCGGAACGGAGCACGAGCGTGTTGCCCGAATATTTTGCATAGGAGATCTCGTTCAGCCTGGGAGTCCTTTGATGCGAACCGTCGAGCAACAGCTCGGGATACCCTGCCAGATAAGTCTCTATATGACTAACAAGCTCAATGAAGAGTCCGTTTGAGAGCGTCGGAGTGATGTCAAACAGCAGCCTGGAGAAGTACCATGCCCGGCCCGACTGGTTCTGCATGAACCAGAAGCCGGTGCTGGTTATGGGATCCCCTTCCCGTTTTATTCTTTCGTCAAACCAGGAAAAGCAGTTGTCGGCCTTGCCACCCTGGGCACCGAGGTCGAGGGGTGAGTCGCTGCGGCAGATGACGATGTAAAGATCATAGTTCTCCCAGTATCCGTTGAAATAGGCATCTTCAAGATACCTGTAGACGGCATTGATATCGGCAGCGGTTATCGTCTCATGGTTCATCATCCGCGCCAGGATGGTGTCATTCTCCAGGTCAGGCCACATGTCAATAAGCATGTCCTCGGCAACCATGTCATTGTCGTTGGCAAGCGAGATGGCCATGACTTCCATATTTCTGTCCTCCTTGATGTCAGAGTACTTCAGAACCAGGAATGTGGAGAAGATTGCGGTAAGTACGGAAAAGGCAACAAGCAGGGCAGCGATGGTGTAGGCTTTTCTCTGCCACAGGAGTACGGTGCCGGCGAGACCCAGAATGTACAGCAGAGACCAGGGACTGCACTCTGTAAGTGTGAGGCAGGCAAGAGGCAGCAACAGTGCCGGGGCGCCCGCAACGGTCAGTACGGTTTTCAGAGGCCACTCCTTCAGCATCATGAAGGCCCTCATAAAAAGTATCACCGGCGCTGACAGCAGCAGCATGACGGCGATGAACCCTGCCACACTCATGAAGCTGACATCAAGAATCCGGTAGGCACGGAAGCTGATGGCCGAGTCAAGAACCAGGTCACGGAAGAGAGCTTCACCGGCCAGGAAGGCAGCAAAGGCAGCAGCCATCAGCAGCCCGGCGACAGCATACTGCCGGAAAGGCGTGCCAGGTAACGGCTGGCTGAAGGACTCACTTCTGAAAACAAGCTTCAGCCCGGAGGCAATAAAAAAGCCCAGCAGCAACACGTGCCCCACGGAGGGCAGCAACGGGCCCGCCGACCAGTGGAAAGGCGAGAAGAGCTCGGTGGAGCTCACCGACGGCGGAATCCCTGTCAGCAGGAGTATAAGATAAATCAGCAACAGCAGAGCGAAGGCCACGGGAACCCCAAAGCCATTTCGGGCTCCCCGAAACAGGCGCCCTGTTGCCAGACCAACCAGCCTGACCATGAAAAACAGAACGATCAGCCAGAGAAGGACAGGAATAATTATGAAGAGAGTATTGGGTTTCTTCTTCGGAAAGAGAAGACCGAAGTGAAACTCATCCTCGGAACCGTTTATGTGAAACGGGGAGGCGCTCTCATCAAAGGTGATACCGGCTGACTCCGGCAGCCAGAACCACTCCGGAAAACCGGAACGGAGAAGATCGTTGGTAATAGGATACTGCCTGTATACCTTTATCAGCGCCAGCGCCTTGTAGTCGGAGAAGGTCCTGTGAGCCGGGATAAACCACTTGTTGCTGAAAAAAACAGGCTTATGCGTACTGAAATGCTCCTCATAAACGACAGGAAAGGCTATCGAGTTGTCAGACCAGTAAGCTATGCGGTCCTTCTCGTAAACCAGCAGGATGATCCCTGCCTCTCCCGCCTCGCTGCCGATGCGGTTGTGAAACATCAACGAGACATCTCCGCCGGCATTCAACGTATCCTCAACCGTTTTCAGCAGCTCCTCTGCCTCTCTCTCCATGCCGGAAAGCTGCCTGTCAAGATGCGAGGTGCGCACCTTCCATTCAAGGTCACTGAAATAGACCCTGTCGGCTACAACGGCCAGGGCAGCAGCAATGAGCAATGCCACAAAAACCGTCTTTATATCATGCATTCTCCCGGGCATATGGTCATTCATGATGTTAAGTCAGGTCATTCATGATGATAAGGGTCGCCGGCATTGACCGACAGTATCCTGTAAAGTTGTTCTGCGAACAATAATCGTACCACCTGGTGCGAGAAGGTGAGCCTGGAGAGTGAAATAATATGGTTTGCCCTGGCGGTCACCGACGGGTCAAATCCCCACGGCCCTCCTATGATAAAGACAATCCGCTTTGCAGGCAGCATCATTGCACTTTCCATCCAGGCGGCCAGCTCAAGCGTTGAATAAAGCTTCCCGTGTTCATCAAGCAGCACAGCATGATCATCACCCTTCAGGTATGAGAGTATCTTTCCGGCCTCCTTCTCCTTCACCCGGCCGGCGGTGATGCTGCCGCTCTTCTTCACTTCAGGGAGGGTGACGATCTCAAAGCGGCTGTACCTGGAAATCCTCTTCCCGTATTCCGCCACTCCGTCCCTTATCCATGCCTGATCGGTCTTGCCGGTCATCAGGAGCACCAGCTTCATCAGTTCAGTTCATTTTTGATTACAACAAACTTACATAAAAACACCTGAATTCACACAGGCAGCGGAAAATCAGGAG
>CAYPKP010000025.1:18619-41810 GCA_964411345.1 uncultured Rikenella sp.
ACGAACCGGCCCTTGATAACCGTCGACTCAGGCCGGTAATTCAAAATGGTGCGGTTTTTGATATTATTGGTTAAATTTGCTATTTTCCCAACTGACTAGAATGAAGGAAATGAAAAAGAAACTGACAGTCGTGGCCGGGGTGTTCCTGCTCATGGTCTCCCTGGCGGCGGCCCAGGAGCAGACGGGGATACCGGCGGGCATATCCACCGCCTTTCGTACAGGCAGTGCGGCAGGACTCTCGGCATACCTCAACAGCACCGTTGAACTGGTGCTGCCCGACAGGGAAGACTTCTACAGCAAGAGCGTCGCCGAGACCATCCTGAAGGATTTCTTTACCCGCTACCGCTCCCGCGAATTCGTGATAAGACACCAGGGTGCCAGAAAGGATGCCCGGTATGCCATTGCCAACCTCGATACCGACAAGGGCCGCTTCCGTGTTTATTTCCTGCTGAAAACAGTCAATGGCAACCAACTGATACATCAGATACGTATCGAACCTGATAATGAGTGACTCCGACCTCCGTTCATTTATCCTGAATGCCCTCGTGGAGGATACCGGCGGGGGTGATCACAGCTCCCTCGCCTCCGTTCCTGCCTCCGCCACCGGCAGGGCCAGACTGCTGATAAAGGAGGAGGGTATCATATCCGGATTGAACGTTGCCCGTGAAGTGTTCCTGGTCACCGACCCTTCCCTGAGAATTGAAATACTGCTTGATGACGGACAGAGAGTCGTTTACGGCGACATAGCCCTGACGGTGGAGGGAAGTGTCCGTGCAATACTGCGCGCAGAAAGGCTGGTGCTGAACATCATGCAGCGCATGAGCGGCATCGCCACCGTCACCGCTGAATATGTTGAAAAGGTCAGCGGCACCGGCGCACGCATCACCGACACACGCAAGACCACCCCGGGCATGAGGGCCCTGGAGAAGGAGGCCGTACGCACCGGCGGCGGCGTCAACCACCGCATGGGACTCTATGACATGATCATGCTGAAGGACAACCATATCGACTATGCAGGAGGCATTGCCGCGGCAGTGCAGCGTACACGGGAATACCTGCAGCGGGAAAGCCTCTCCCTGAGGATAGAGGTGGAGGCGCGCAACATAGCTGAGGTAAGGGAGATACTGGCTGCCGGAGGTGTTGACCGCATTATGCTCGATAACTTCAACATACCTGACACGCGCGAGGCTGTCACACTGATAGGCGACAGGGCGGAGACGGAATCTTCAGGGGGCATCACCCTGGCCAACGTGCGCGACTATGCGCTCTGCGGCGTCAACTACATCTCAATAGGGGCACTGACCCACCATATAAAAAGCCTGGACATGAGCCTGAAAGCCTGTTGAAAAAACTCCATGAACGCAAGAGAAACGTTCTATTCAAAGATTAAAGGAATCAGAAATGCAGTGCCTCCGGGATTCGACGGGGCTCCGCTGGAGATGGTGGCACGAATGATTGCAAAGGGACTCTTCGGAAGGGGAGTGCTGGTCACACGGGCATCATCAATAGCATTCAACATGATGATGGCCTTCCTCCCGGCTACCATATTCATCTTTACCCTCATCCCCTTCATCCCGATACCCAACTTCCAGGCTGAACTTGTCAATCTTTTTCAGAATATGCTGCCGGAGAATGCCTACGGCTTCTTTGAGACCACCATCGTGGATGTGATAACCAACAGGAGCGGAACACTGCTGGTGGTGATGTTCCTCGCCACGGTGATCTTCTCAACCAACGGCATCCACGCCCTCATCCACGCCTTCAACGTATCGGTACATGACTTCGAGAGCCGGTCATGGCTGCAGCAGAGGAAGATAGCAGTCATACTCCTGATCTTCGTGCTGATCATGTTCACCGCGGCCAGCGCCCTGATCATCCTCAGCCGCTCGGTGGTGGACAGGCTGGTGGAGATGGGAGTGCTGGAACTCAACCTGGTATTCTATGTGGTGATGATATTCAAGTGGATACTCATCATTGCCATGCTGTTCTTCGCCATCTCGACACTCTATTACCTGGTGCCGGCCCGCCGGCGCGACTTCCGGTATATCTCCCCGGGCTCAATACTGGCCACCACCCTCTTCATCGTCACCTCGCTGGCCTTCTCGGCATACGTCAACAACTTCGGGCAGTACAACAAACTCTACGGCACCATCGGAACTATCATAGTCATCCTCATCTGGTTCTACCTCAACTCCGTGGCACTGCTGGTGGGCTTCGAGCTTAACATAAGCATCAGGGTGGCAACGGCGGGCAACGGCATGTCAAGCTTTAACAACGGAGTATTGGCTGAAAGCCCGGAAAGCCCCGACAATGCCAGCCTCAATAACGGGGTGCTGGCTGAAGACCAGTCAGACATCAGCGGGTGAGGTAGACCCTCCGATGATCATTCCTGGCCGCCATATTCAGAAAGGCAAAGAGTTCTTTTGCCTTTTCACCCTCATAATAACCGCGCTTTACTTTCAACTTTCGGGTGAACAGCAATTCCCCTTCATTCAAAACCGTTACCGCAAAGCTGTAGGTGCCGCATGGCCCCTCTTCCCTGATTACCCCGGGAATAACCTCAGGTCTGTATCCAACAGGTATTCTGAAGATTATTGAATCAGATAACGAGGGCATTTCAAAGACTCTTACGCCAATTGTATCAAAAGGTTGATATTCAAATGGTTCCAAACATGGCCTGAAATGTATCCCTGAACCTGATGAAACCGCAAAATCGGGCATGGTGAGGGTACAGGAAAGGAGCGAGACCGGCTCACCCTCACGTATCTCAGAATATGATGCGCTCTCTGTCGTGAAAGTGCCAAATTTTAATTCTCTGTTTAAAATTCTTTTAATTTCCTCTTCGGGTTTGCCGGCATAGAACTGGTTATTGTCGTATGCCAGTCCTTCGGAATGCACTTCCAGTTGAGCTTCAGATGCCTCCCTCCTTCCTATGGTTATGAAACCTGTCGTTGATTGCCGGCTGTTACTGAAGGCCGGTGTCCTGGCCAGTTTACCCCCCTCCGGAGTAACCAGCATCACATAGCGGTCAGAGGTGAAGTTGCCGAGGTAGTCAAAGGGAATGGTCTGGTTGGTGCATTCCAGCCAGACTGTATCCTGCTCCAGCGGAACACACAAAATGATATGGTCAAACTGGTCGCTCACAAACGATGGTATCATGTCCCGGTTTTCTCCTGACCTGACCAGTGTGTAGTATGATGTTATACCGGCCTCCCTGAGTAGCGCATTCATATAGTTTGTAAGTCCCTTGCAGTCGCCGAATCCTTTTTCGCCCACCTGGCTGGCCGGGGCTGGCTTATAACCTCCAATGCCCAGCTGGATTGATGAATAGCGCGTATGTGACTGCATATACTCATAGAGCACCCTGGTCTTTTCCCTGTCGTCTGACAATTGACCCGTCAGTTCAGTAACTCGCATCCTGTCCCTGTCATTCAATTGATCGAGACCCCTGTTCAGCTCTGCAGCCCAAAGACCAAAACTCTCCCAGGAACGCATGCTTCCCCTTATACCGCCAAACTCAAAATCGTCGATTGCAGCCAGAAGAACTGGTCTCCGGGCAAAGGAGAGAGGTGAGAAGTACCATTTGTTTATGGCCGGGATACCCCTTTCAGACCAGGTATAAATATCATTCAGCCCCAGCCTGACACTGTCCCCCGGCGAATGCATGTTATATTCCCGGTATCTGAAGGGAATCGATTGGGGCACAACAAACTGGACAGCAGATTCCTCAACGGAGAAGGCCGGATTGAGATGAAAGTTCCACCGGGGGAGATTAAGTATGCCGCTTATGGCCTCATCGTATGAGACCTCTATAGTAAAGGGATACCTGTTTACCGGAAAGACTATCCGCTTGACCCTGGCGTCGGTAATAAAGCCTTCGCCCTCACTGACATCCATGATCTTAGACTGAGGGACAGACTCTATGAACTTGCCATTGGCGTCATAAACAGAGGCCTTGATATTCTGAACACTCCTGAACTTATCATAGTAGATCTCAACCAGGCGCAGAGACTGAGCGTTCTCATTCATCAGCGTAATGACTCTTTTATAGTTCGCCCTGGCCTTGCCTTCAGATTCTACAGTATAAACCATCTGGTCACTTCTGACAACAGCAACGGCGTTCTTTCTCAGTTCAAGGGGTATGGAGTCGACTGCCAGCTTATAACCGTATGTGTTGACCGGAACCAGCAGTATGAGGCTGATAGGAAAAATCAGATGTTTCATCTTCATGAGCTTAGATCTCCTTCTTTAGAACAACAACCTCAGACTGTTTAAGGATGATATTTGAGCGGAAGTTTCTCAGATCACTGTATCTCTCAGGGGGGAATGTTACAGCTGAAATATTTGTCTCCGTATTAAGAATGATTTTTCTGCCTTCGGTTCTGATATTGTATTTGAACTGTCCGCCTCCGCCTGACAGGTTTATGTTCACCGATAGTGGCATTTCCGCAACAGTCCAGCCCTCAGGAATGGTGATCTCGCATGAGTAGCGCTTAAACGAAGGACATCCGATGTCGACCGGTGAGAGTCGCTCATCGGCATAGAATTCATTTGAACCTTCGTGGTCATAGATTACCGGGTTAAGATACATGGTTCTTTCACCGTTCTCGGCTGCATCAGGTATGGTAAGGCTTATACTTTCAAGGACCGGTTTTTCAAGTTCCACAAGGTTCCCGAGTTCGAGAGCATCTATTCTCCAGCGGTTGTTGACAGAGCGCATCATGTCGGTGTAGGCCTCTTCCCCTTCAAGCTTGCATATCTTTCTTATCGTCCAGGCGTCATAGCTATCGTATGAGTTGCTCGCGGTGCCTTTCAATGAGCCCTCTTCACTGAGAACGAAAACAAAGCTCATGCTTTCACTGTTCTGTTCATTGGTCCTCAGTTCAACCCATGATCCTCCCTTGTCGGTGACCTTCCAGCCCTGGCCGTTGAGACACCGGAAGGGAAGCATGTTGAACGGTCTCAGCGGATCGGTAGCATCAACAAGATATTTATCACCGTCAATACTCACACATGCAACCACATAATTGAACCTCTGTATGATAGCAAAATAAGTGTTTAACTGACCGTGGTCACGTGTACTCAGGATAACAGGATCGGCCTCGATGCCTGCTGCCCTGAGCATCGATACAAGCATCAGGTTGATGTCTGCAGCATTGCCCCTGGCATCACTGAATATCTTTCTCATGGGGGCTGAGGATGTATAATCCTCATAACCGTTCCACATCATGTGTTCTGAGACAAAACTATATAGACGCCGTAGCAGATCAGTATCTGATCCTCCCATGGCCTTAATCTCCCCGGCCTTTTTTCGGATTACGCTGTTAGTCTTGAGATAAAGGCCGAAATCAGCCCTGTCAAGCAGCTTCTCCGATAGCTTTGGATACGTTGGAGACACATCCTGGAAGTAGTAGCCCGGAATGTTAATCTTAGACAATTCAAACCCTATGTGTGCATAATAGTCTTCCGATCCGGTACTGAATGGTTCCTCCCTGTACGCAGGTATGTTGAAGGCAGTCCAGTTACCCCGGAAACCTATTACTATGTCCCCTCCAAAGTTCACATGCGTCTCAGATTTGTTATACCTGATCTTGCTCAGGTCACCGCCTGTAACAAATTTGTATTCGAAATAGCCTGGAAACTCAACATGAAAACCACATCGGGCTACCGGGATCTCTTGCTGGAACTCCATGGTATAGAGGCTAAAAATGTCGGGACTCTCAACCGTATACTTGTATTCGATTACTGATCCCGCCCTCACATTTGGAACAGAGAAGCGTACGGTGTTCCTGTAACGGCTGCTCTCTTCATAGTAGATGCTCTTTCTGTCCACCATTCCGGTCACTCTGTTTCCGTCTTCAATATTATATGAAGCCGCCTTTATGCCCAGCACCTTTTCATCGCTGCCATAAGGTATCTCGACATTGGCGTAGTCGAGTCCGTCGGTGTTGATGATCTTGATCCGGATATGGCGGTCAGTGATTACCAGTATCTTTTCGGCGGAACGCATGCTCACGCTTGCATAGTTTTCAAGGATCACAGCATCAGCCGATGGGTCAGGCGTGTACTCTGTCATTTCAAGGTCTTCCTCGGGGATCTCACCGAAGGTGATCTCTTTGATCTGACCCTGAAGTCCTATATTGAACACCATGGAGATAAGAATAAAAGCTATTTGTCGCAGATAAATATTCATCGTTCAGATCTGGTTATTAATTGTTTTCCTTTGTCGGGTCATACATCCAGAAGTCAATCCTGCCCTGATCGTCACCTCCGAAATAGACCATACCGTTATATTCAAAATCGACTGGGCTTACTCTGAAGTAAGGCAGTTCATTTTCAAGCTCATCCCATGAATTTAATGACGGATCCCATGAAAATATCTGATTGTCACCATATGCTCCGTGCCCCAGGTAAACTCTTCCGTTACACACAACCATCATCATACTGTAAATACCTGGACCGGGGAATACTGATACATGCGACCAGGTATCAGTTACAGGAGAATATTCCCATACTTTCCGGTCAAGGGAAATGGCAAAGTTCCGTCCGTCAACAGTGAAAAAACTTGACTTCATACAGCTGAATGGCAGATCGTTCAACCTGGTCCAGATCTCAGTTGCAGGAGCATACTTCCAGAACTCCCTGATATCCGAACCTGCATAGCACATATGGCGTCCGCCACCCGCATAGAGAACTGAATCACCGTCCATCATTGAGGTATGGGTACTTAATCCGCCAGGAAGAGCAGATATTTTGCTAAATGACATTGTATTCCTGTCAAATATTAAAAACTGGGGCGTATTATAACAGTTAAACGCCATCATGTAAGCCATATCACCTTTAACCACCGGCCTCTCGAAGAAATCCATTGAGGTATTGAACCGGGCAGAAGAGACGAATGTGCCATCTTCCGGGACAAACCTGTACAGGGTAACCTCCCGGCCTGCGATCGGCGCTGCAACATATATGTCATCACCAAAATCCATTGTGAACGAATTATACTGGAACGGCAGATCAGGAAGTCTCTTCCATGGGGATAAATTCTCAAATTCACTCACGGAGGTAACATTATGTCCGCATATGGATAATGATATGTTGTAACTACCAATCGGTATAGCCGGCATCAGGAATTTTATTTCATTGCGGTCACAACTGATCACCTCCGCTACCGTGCCATTAATCCTGACAATATTGTATTCTCTTACCTTGCTGAAATTTACCCCCGTCATGGTAACCTCCGTCCCGGCCCTGCAGGAAACCGGTAAGACGGAAGAAATCACGGGGGCATCAATCTGAAGAATTTCCCCGGTAGCACTATATGATTCAACCCAATCCCTCCAGGCCCATGCCGTGACAGGTCCTGAGGTAAATTCGCCGGAAGGAATAATCACCCTTGCAGTATTGTTGTCACCCGAGATATAGCTGCAATTGTACCCTCCCTGTTCAGGGTGATCAGGATCCATGGCTATGAAGAAGCTGTATATGTTGTGCAGATTCTTACCCTCTATTGTCAATGTATCTCCCGGTGAGCCATGAGAAGGATAAAATGAGACTATTTCAGGATTGGTGACGTTAAAAGGTTCTTCGTAAGTAACAGCCGTACCGCAAACATCAACGGTAATGAGAGCATCCCCGGCATAATTTCCCGGCACATTGCATTGAATCAGGCTGTTGGTCACACTGATTATCCGGGATTCAATATCATTGAATTTAACCTTGGTGTAGTTATTAATGAAATTATCGCCGGTTATTGAGACAACCCCTCCGACGTAATCACTCATGGGGCTTACAGATTGAATCACAGGAGGTGACAGGTAAAACAACGGCACCGTGATAAACTCGAACTGATCATATATGTATGTAATTCCTACCGGTGATTCATTAAGTGATGAAGGCACAATGACCTTAAGAGAATCCGTAGTTGCAGAGACAACAGTTGCCGGAAATGTGCCAAACAGAACCTTCGTTTGAAGCAGGTCAGTATTGAAAAACCCGTAAAGAGTGACTGTATCAGGCCAAAAGGCTATGGAAGGAGAAATACTTGTTATAGAAGGAGGCAGCAGGGTAAACGGGTCGTCCCATGAATAAGTAAATCCGCCGACAGAGAAGGATATTGACATCAGATCAAAACCGACAAGTGGCGGTACTATTATCTTTATACTCCGGCCATCATACTGTTCAATGGGAAGCAGATGCAAATTGCCGATGAGAAACTGGAGGTTGCTGACCGGCCTGAGGTTACGGAAAAATATTTCAACGGTATCACCCCAGTGAACCTCCGCCGGGCTGCACGAAACTATCTCCGGAAGATCGACTATCAGAGGCTCCCCGGTATATGCTGACCTGTTCCCTGTGATCTCAACGCTTATTGCATTCTCGACGGCAGTGACGCTGAACGGCACTATCACCTTCAGTAACGTATCGGTCACCGGATCACAAACCAGGCCTTGAGCATCATTGAACTTTACAACATTTGATCCCCTGACCCAACTGAAATTCCTGCCTCTAATGGTTATAGTATCACCGCAAAGAGCCCTTCCGGGAGAAAATCCTGTTATCCTTGGCCCTTCACTGCCCAGACTTTTAAATGTCACCGGCTCACCATATACTGTGTATTCACCTGAAATAACAAACGCTGCAACCTGGTATGTAATCCCCTCAGCAAGACTGGATCCGACCTCGGCACTGAACTGCCCGCTGCTGCTGAAAGAACCCAGTAAAACCTTATTACTGTATTCAACATCCGGCTGACGCGTTGCCCATACAAATCCATGTTCGGTAATTCCTTGGTTACCTTCTTCAAATACTTCCCCGGTAAAAGTTGCGCCTGCTTCTGTAATATTTGTAACCTCAAGGGTTTTGACTCTAGGATAATCCCTCTTAACAGGCTCATCCTCACATGATGATAACAATGCCAAGACGATAGCACAAAAGATTGCCAGGCAGCACCTTAAAAACAGGCTTCGCAACTCAGAGAATGATCCCGACAACATTGTATTAGGTTACCTCAGACTTTAGTAAAAGTAGTGATAGTTTTTCAAACAAATTCCAAAAATGTCCTAAAACATCATCTGTATCTGGTTTTTTGTGTATGTTAGTGTTGGTATTTCTGCAATAATATGAAAAGGTCTGCATCTACTGTTCTACTGATTTTTGTGTTACTTTCTGCCAATATCGCACAGGGTGATTTTACAAGCGGATATATCATCAGGAAGGATGGCAGTTTAGTTTATGGCCAGATTGAATATATAACTAAAGATTTCACTCCCAAAGTGTGCGTATTCAGGTGGTTTGATATTTCAGCAGTATATTCTTATGGACCTGGTGATATCGAAGCATTCGGCTTTACTTACGGAATGAGGTACAACACAGCTGTAGTCAATGGCAGCAAAACATTCATCGCATGCCTTGCCGAAGGTGCACTTGACCTCCTGTACGACGGCAGCAAGCTGTATTTAAACGGATTAGGACTTGATATGGTACAGCTTGATAACTCGGCCGGGAGTTTTAATGCAGAAGGCCAGATGATAAGCTTCAACGGATATAGGGATCTGATTGAAAAATTGCCTGATCCTGAAAACAAATTCAGAGCTCCTCCTGATATCTCGCTGAAACCCGAAAAGATGACGGAGGTTATTGCCAGTTATAACAGAAGCCAGGGCAGCAAGGCAACAACTTTTGCATTGATTAATGCATCAGGCGTTTACGAAGAGATGCGTAATCAGGGTGCCTTCCTGGATCATTATGGCCTATTGGGAGGCTTAAACGCTTCCAAATACCTGATTACTAAAATATACCATCAGCATGGGTATATCCCGGAAATGAATTTTTTTGAATTCTCACCTCTATTTGGCCTCTTCTACAATCGTTCACTTTCCAGAAAAAATGATCACTTTTTCTTTCAGGCAGAGGTTATCGCCTTTAGAACAAACGTATATATCTATGATGAATATTATGATGAGTTTTATTCACTCTCCCAGACATATCGAATTGATATTAACATGGGCTATACAGGCCTGAAAGTACCTCTGAGCTTCAAAGTAAGCTTTCTGAAAGGTAGTTTTAAACCATTTCTTGATGTAGGTGTTTTCGGAATGGTCAACCTTGACACAAGATACACCAGGGAAATTGAAACAGAGGATCTGAATCATGTCGTAAGGTCAGATTCTGATAATTCAGTTGTGCTGAATAATGGAATTATTGGCGGACTGGCCGGTGCTGGCTTTATAATTGATATCAATCCCCGGCAGAGTATTTTTCTTGAATTGAGAGGAGAGACCGGTTCCGGCCTCTTTAATATTGAAGATATAGCTCAAAAGACCATCTCTTTCAATGTTGTTGCAGGATTTGACTTTCACTGATAACTGAGCTGTCATTTCCAGGGACTGTGAGGTGCCGGACAATACCATTCTCAGCAAAAAACCATAATAGCGCTGTGCCGGGACGGTGACATCAGCGGGTGAGGCAGACCATCCGATGATCATTCCTGGCCGCCGCCAAACTAACCGCAGTGCAGGTGCTCCTTCACCAGGGCGGCTATGGCTTCGTTGTTGCCGTAGAGCTCCTCGCTGAGCTTCCGGTCATTGTACGACTTCAGCTTCGCCGCCAGGTTGTCAATCACCCCTGCCGGGAAGATGCCGTCCTTCTCAAAATGGTGACGGAGGCTGAGCAGCGCCTCGGCGGAGTCCCAACATGATGCCGGCAGCGAATCAAGCTTCCTGGCAGCTGCCTTGTCGTTCTCCTTGAAGATATTGTAGTCGACGTACAGTTTCTCTGCCATCTCCAGCGCCCCGGGCATCTCCAGGCCGTGCTGTATGGCCACGGCTATGCCGGCCATAAGCAGGTACATGTCGGCCGAACCGTCCGGCGACCGGAGCTCAACCGTCTGTCGTGAGACCTTGTCGGCACTGCCTGAAGGCTCTGCAGGATTGGCATCATGGATCATCTGCGAGGCCCCCAGCCACCCGAGAGGCACCCTCACGAGCACCGACCTGTTGCGGTCACCCCAGCATATGTTGGTGGGCGCCTCCTGGTGCGGCACCAGCCTCAGGTATGAGGTAGGAATGGTGTTGCCAAAAGCTGTCAGACCCTTGCTCAGATCAAGAATGCCTGCTATCATCCTGCGTGCGGTGTCACTGAGCCTGCCCTTCTCTATCATCATATTGCGGCCCTCCTTCTCAAGCATCATGTGAATGTGCATCCCCGACCCTGCCTTGCCGACGGTGATCTTGGGGGCAAAACTCACCTCAACACCGTACTTGTATCCCAGCATGCGCAATATCCACTTGGCGATGAGCATCTGCTCAACAGCCTCATCAAGCGGCACATGCAGAAACTCTATCTCATGCTGCTCATAGTCGTCGCCCTCCTTAGAGAAACTGCCGACCTCCGAGTGACCGTACTTGATGTGACAGCCGGCCCTGGCACAGAGCTCCAGCGCCTCGACACGCAGATCCTCGAACTTGGCAAAGGGCTTCGACTGATGATAACCCTTCTGGTCAAAGAGGGGATAGAGCTGGTCACTGGCAGACCTGACGTAGTACTCGAGCTCTCCCAGCGCCTTGATGGTGTAACCGGTCGACTCCGTGAAGCGCCGCATCGCCTTGCGCAGGATATATTCCGGTGAACTCTCAAGAGGCTTGCCCTCCGAATTGTAAAACGAACAGAGGATCTCCAGCGTAGGACTCTCGGTGAAGGGATTGACAAAGGCCGTGCGGTAACGGGGCATGACATACAGATCACTCGATCCTGCCTCAATGAAGGCAAAGAGGCTCGAGCCATCGACACGCTCACCGGCGGTGAGTATGGAGGAGAGATGCTCGCGGCTGTAGGGCACGAAATTCAGTGTCTTAAGCTTGCCGTCACCGGCAGCATACCTGAAGTTGACCATCCTGATACCCTTGGCCTCGATAAACTTCAGAATGTCGTCCGAGGTGAACCGGTCTGCCGGCTTCCTCAGGAACTGCACGAGCTCATTGCGGCTCATAAGTATGTCGTTGCTCATCATCTGCTGATTTTAAACGCAGGGCAAATCTAAAAATTTATGGATACAAAAAACCACACCTTTGTCATTATTGAAACTGCTGATCCGGCGGGTAACCCTTGTTAACGAATTTTTTCTATTTTTGGTACTCCTTTGGGAACCGCATGAAACGAACCTTTCTTATATCGGCAGCATTGATTCTTCTTGCAGGCAGCTCCTGCAACAGGGAAAAGGGTATCCCCTGGTTCTCCGTGGACAAAGCCGCCGGATACTTTGAACAGGCTGAGGAAAAATGCAATAAAGATAACGGCAGCCTCTGGGGCGAAAACCTCTACGGGCCCGTAATGTATGTCGATAACCTCAACAGGGCCATCTATGCCAACGCACCCGACAAAGAGGGCAACCTGAAGGCCCGCGACGGCATCTTCACCGGCGTGCTGCCCAGGGAAAGGATCATCACCAACAACGTCATTGAGTTCGGGGGAATGAAATATGCCATGGTGCCCATTCCCGACGAGGAAGACAGCTACAGGATCATCGCGCGCACCGTCCACAGCCTCTTCCACTGCTTCCAGGAAAGGAACGGACTGAAACCCTCCTCCTTCAGCACCAGGCACCTCAACGACAGGAACGCGAGGCTCTACCTGAAACTCGAGTGGAAGGCACTGATATATGCCATCAACTCATCAGGCGAGACTCGCAACCAGGCCCTACGCGACGCACTGGTCTTCCGCGGTGCCAGGCGCGAACTCTTTCCCGATGCCATCATTGATGAAAATAAGTTCGAGAACTATGAGGGACTTACCACCTTTACATATATAAAGCTCTGCACCTCCGGTCCTGATGAGATGAAGACGAGGATTCTCGAATACCTCGACAGGATCTACCAGAACAGTTCCTACGTATGGGGCTACGGCTTCGTCCACGGAGCACTCTATGCCTATCTGCTTGACGATAAAGGATTCGATTTCAAACAGATACACGTTCCGGACTTTGACCTGGGCAGTGCTGCCCTGGAGGTTTACGGCGTGACCCTCCCGGAGGTGTGCCGTGATGTGGCCGGTTCACTGGCGATGAGCTATGACATACAGGCTATCAGGGCCGAAGAGAGCGAACGTCAGGAGATGATAAACGAGAACACCCGCCGGATAATAAACACCTTCATGGAGAGACCGGTGGTGACCCTCACCATGGAGAGCCCCAACTTCAGCTTCGAGCCTGAGGATATCAACTTCCTTGACACCCTGGGTACACTGTACTCACGACTGCGGGTTTCTGACAACTGGGGTAAACTGGCGGTGGATAAGGACGGGGCCCTGCTGACTAACGACCTCCACATCCTGCGGGTGAGTGCCAGGAACATAAAACTGGAAAGAAACCACCTTATCGGCGACGGATGGCACCTGATCCTCAACGACGGGTGGCAGGCGGTGACCGATAATGACGGCGGATATACTGTTACCCGCGAGTAACCCATAAGAGCTGCCAGATTTTCTCTCAGCCTGATCTTTCAGACAACAACTGAAACATCCGGCCATAATGCCTTTATACTGGGGTGAACCCTGGCTGCTGCCATTTAATGATCACTGGCGTTTGGCAGCGTTGACCGCCAGCAATCAATAAATCCGGCGGCTGACACTCTATTATGAAGTGGCCATACCGGCACGGATAGCTGTATATCAATAACAGATTGCTGGCCGCAGTGTGTCACTGACCCGGCCCCCCGGATAAGATCACTTTTTCAGATGGGCGATACTCTCCTGCAGGGTGGCTATCCTTGCTCGTGCATCAGCCTCCTTCTTCCGCTCATGTTTTATGACAGCCTCGGGTGCGTTGGCAACAAACTTCTCATTGGAGAGCTTCTTCAGGACGGTGGCAAGAAACCCTTCGGTATACTTCAGCTCCTCCTCCATCTTCCTTATCTCCTCCTCATGGTCAACACCCTCTCCCAGGGGTATGAAGAACTCCGAGGTGTGTATCCTGAATGAGACGGCTCCCTGCACCTTCCCCTCGGCAACCCTGATCTCAGAGAGGTTGCACATGCGGATGATCACCGGGTCAAACTCGCTGCCCGTGGCTCCGGGGGCGGTACAGAGGACCAGCGGCTCGCGTGCCGGGATGTTCTTCTCCTTCCTGACGGCCCGCACGGCAGTGACTATCTCACGTGCAGTGTCAAAGCGCAACAGCATGCCTGCCTCATAGGGTGCGGGAAGTGGCATCTGCTCCATCATGATGCTGCTGCCCTCAGGCCTCTTCTCCAGCCTCTGCCATACCTCCTCGGTGATGAAGGGCATGAAGGGATGGAGTATCTTCATCATGGTGCCGAAGATCTCCAGTGTCTGCCTGTGCGTGGTTCCGTCCATAGGCTGACCGAAGGCAGGCTTGATGATCTCCAGGTACCAGCCTGAAAAATCATCCCAGAAGAGCTTGTATGCCTGCATCAGCGCATCTGAGATACGGTAGCGGACGAAGCTGTCATCGATCTCTGCAAGCACCCTGTCAACGGTGCCGCGCATCCATGTCACTGCTGCCTTCGACGCTGCCGGCTGCTCCAGAGTGTCATCGGTGGCCATCGTCTTCACCAGACGGAAAGCGTTCCAAATTTTGTTGGCGAAGTTGCGCCCCTGCTCGGGAAGGCTGTCGTCATAGAGCAGGTCGTTGCCCGCGGGAGAGCAGAGCAGCATTCCCACCCTTACGCCATCGGCGCCGTATTTCTCCATCAGCCCGATGGGATCGGGCGAGTTGCCCAGCGACTTCGACATCTTGCGCTTCTGCTTGTCCCGGACGAGACCGGTCAGATAGACATCATAAAACGGCTCCCTGCCGCGGTACTCATACCCCGCGATGATCATGCGCGCCACCCAGAAGAAAAGTATCTCCGGGGCGGTGACCAGCACGTTGGAGGGATAGTAGTATTTCATTTCGGCATTGTCAGGGTCAAGGATGCCGTTGAAGCAGGTGATGGGCCAGAGCCACGATGAGAACCAGGTGTCAAGCACATCCTCATCCTGCCGCAGGTCACCAGCCTGCAAGCCCTCCCTGCCGCTTGCCCTGCGCGCCAGCGTCAGCGCCTCCTCCTCCGTCTCCGCTACAACGAATTCATTGTTGCTGTAATACCATGCCGGTATGCGCTGTCCCCACCACAGTTGCCTGCTGATGCACCAGTCGCGGACGTTCTCCATCCAGTGCCTGTAAACGTTTTTGTATTTGTCGGGAAACAGCCTGACAGTCTCATCCATTACTGCCTTCAGTGCAGGCTTAGAGATATCCTCCATGCGCAGGAACCACTGCAGTGAGAGCTTGGGCTCTATCACGGCGTGGGTGCGCTCCGAACGGCCGATCTTGTTGATGTATTCCTCCACCTTCACCAGCGCCCCGGTGCGACGCAGCTCCTCCTCGGCCAGCTTCCTGGCTTCAAAACGGTCGACGCCGGTGAAGAGCCCCGCCACCTCGCTGATGGTGCCGTTGTCATTGAAGATGTCAATGCTTTCGAGATTGTGCTTCACCCCTATCTCGTAGTCGTTGATGTCATGCGCGGGGGTGATCTTCAGGCACCCGGTGCCGAACTCGCTGTCGACATACTCGTCAAAGATGAACGGAACCTCTCGCCCTGTCATAGGGACGATAACCTTCTTGCCCTTCATGTGTGCGTACCTCTCATCCGACGGGTTGGCACATACTGCCGTGTCGCCCAGGATGGTCTCGGGACGCGTGGTGGCTATCATGATGTAGCCGTCTTCGCCGACGATCTTATAGCGCACATAGTATAGCTTCGACTGCTCCTCGGTGTAGACAACCTCCTCGTCCGAAACGGCTGTGAGAGCCTGCGGATCCCAGTTGACCATGCGGATGCCCCGGTAGATGAGTCCCTTGTTGTAGAGATCGACAAAAACCCTGATGACCGAACGGTACCGCTTGTCGTCCATGGTGAAGAGCGTGCGCTCCCAGTCGCATGATGCCCCCAGCCTCTTGAGCTGCTCGAGGATGATGCCGCCGTGTTTGTGCGTCCACTCCCAGGCATGATCCAGGAACTGCTCCCTGGTGAGCGACCTCTTCTCTATCCCCTCGCTGCGCAGCTTGGCCACCACCTTCGCCTCGGTGGCTATGCTGGCATGGTCGGTGCCGGGAACCCAGCAGGCATTGAAGCCCAGCATGCGGGCTCGCCTGATGAGCACATCCTGGGTGGTGTTGTTGAGCATGTGACCCATATGCAGCACGCCGGTGACATTGGGCGGCGGGATGATGATGGTATAGGGCTTCCTGCCGTCAGGGACACTGTGGAAGAAGCCCCTCTCCATCCAGTAACTGTACCACCTGTTCTCAGCGGCTGCGGGTTCATATTTTGAGGGTATAGAGGTCATGGGATTTGCGATATTTAAGCCCACAAAATTAATATTTTGTAGCCATTATGGAAAAAGGAAAAGGGCTTATCCTGTAAACTATTTTGATTGCCGGCGAGAGATATCATGCGGCGAATTTTTGGTTTTAACCGGACAGGCAGACAGCCTATGCCGAAAATCATGGTTATTCAGTCTGAATTTAAATACATTTGCGACTGAACATCATTCGATCTCTAACACATTAAATGCCATGCCAAAACTATCAGAAAAAGCCGGGAAGATGCCGGCATCACCGATACGCAAGCTTGTACCCTATGCCGAGGAGGCCAAACGCAGAGGTGTAAAGGTCTATCACCTCAACATTGGTCAGCCCGACATACATACTCCCGAGGCGGCGCTGCAGGCCCTGAAGAACATGGAGCTGAAGGTCATCGAGTACTCCCACTCTGCCGGCAACGAGTCGTACCGCCGCAAACTGGCTGAGAGCTACAGGAAGATAGGCATCGACATTGACCATACTGAGATCATAGTCACCACGGGCGGCTCCGAGGCCGTTCTCTTCGCTTTCATGTCATGCCTCAACCCCGGTGAAGAGGTTATCACCTTCGAACCTTTCTACGCCAACTACAACGGCTTTGCCACCACGGCAGGAGTGACCATCGTGCCGGTAAGGTCATATATAGAGGACGACTTCGCCCTGCCACCCATTGCTGACATCGAAAAGATGATAACGCCGAAGACGAAGGCGATCATGATCTGCAACCCGAACAACCCTACGGGCGCCCTCTATTCGAAGGAAGAGCTGATGCAGCTGCGCGACATAGTGAAGAAGCACGATCTCTTCCTCTTCTCCGATGAGGTCTACCGGGAGTTCTGCTACGGCGCAGAACATTTTTCCGCGATGCAGCTGGAGGGGATCCGCGAGAATGTTGTTCTGCTCGACTCCGTCTCGAAGCGCTACAGCATGTGCGGAGTGCGCATCGGTGCTCTGATAACCCACAACAGGGAGGTGCTGGCCGCAGCCCTCAAGTTTGGACAGGCGCGGTTATGCCCGCCCGGACTGGGGCAGCTCGTTGCCGAGGCTGCCATCGACACCCCGAAGGAGTATTTTAAGGAGGTGTATGACGAGTATATCGCCCGCCGCGACTTCATGGTCGACGCCCTCAACAAGATGCCCGGCGTCCGTTGCCCCCTGCCGCGCGGCGCCTTCTATACGGTGGTGAAGCTGCCTATAGACGACTCCGACAGGTTCTCACAATGGCTGCTTGAGGAGTTCAGCTACAAGAACCAGACTGTGATGCTGGCCCCCGCTACGGGATTCTACTTCACCCCCGGCGCCGGCAAAAACGAGGTGCGCGTAGCCTACGTGCTGAAGATAGCCGACCTCCGCAATGCCATGGAGACGTTGGCTGAGGCGCTGAAGGTCTACCCGGGGAAAGTGTTGTGAATAAAAGAATTAAGAATTAAGAATTAAGAATTATAGGAGGATAAAGTTAAGAGTTGGTATTGGGGTGGAGTTTTTGGGTCATGGTTTTTTTTATTGAGCCAATAATCCTCAACAGCTCATCCAGATCAATCATTAATTCATTTGCCTCAATAGAATCCATTAATTCTGAATCTCTGAGAAGCCTAAGCCAGAACATTGTTTCACGGCACTCTCTGTAGGCAATACCAATTTTTGCCAGGAAATCTCTTTCTGATTGACCTCCCACTGCCTCCTCAATATTGGCAGCTATGGAAGTGCCACTTTTTAGTATCTGACGTGATAGCTCAAATTCGTTCTGATTTTTGAGAGACAAGTACAATTTTACAATTTTCAAGGCCAAAGAATAACTCTTGTCAAGTGCAATATTCTCCTTCATAACAAACTGACTAAGCCACTCTTAATTCTTAATTCTTAATTCTTAATTATATAGCAGGTATTTTGCCCGCGTAACCTTGAACTGTTCAACACCATCCTTCCAGGTGGCCCTGATCTCCTCTGCGGTCATGCCCTGCATGATCTGCTCGCGGAAGGTGCTGGAGCCGGCCAGGATATCAAAATAGCCGGTAAAAAAGTTCTCCTTCTCGGGATAGGCATTGTAGGCATCAATGATCCATGCGGGATTCATCTCCGGCTTCGGTACCAGTCCGTCAGCCAGTGCATTGCGAAGATCGAATCCGTAGCAGACCTCCTCATTGTGCTTTGGCCGCGATGACCCGAAGGAGGGCTGCGGCGTAAAGCTGAAGTCTGTGTCAGGCATCTTCGGCGCCCCCAGAACCTGGAACGGAAACTCCGTCCCCCTGCCGCACGAGAGCACCGTACCCTCGGCAAAACATAAAGAGGGATAGAGATATATTGAATTCATGTTGGGGAGGTTGGGCGACGGTATCACCGGCAGCTCATACATGGTGTCATGAGTCCAGTTCTCGCACTTTATCACTGCCAGGTCGCACTTTATGCCTCCGGCCAGCCACCCCTCGCCGTTGACCATGCCGGCATACTCACCGACGGTCATGCCGTGCACCACGGGAATGGGATGGATGCCCACAAAACTGCGGTATTTTGCTGTATCCAGTATCGGGCCGTCGACATAAAACCCGTTCGGGTTGGGACGGTCCATGACGATGAACTGCCTGCCGTTTTCGGCACATGCCTCCATGACGTAGCACATGGTGGTCAGGTAGGTGTAGAATCGTGTGCCCACATCCTGGATGTCAAAGATGACAACGTCGATGCCCTCAAGGTCTTCCGCAGCAGGCTTTTTCTTTGCTCCGTACAGACTTACTACGCTGATGCCGGTGACCGGATCCGTGCCGGAGGTGATCTCATCACCGGCGTCAGCCAGGTCCCTGAAACCGTGCTCGGGTGCAAAAATCACTTTTATATCTGCGCCATACGACAACATGGTGTCGACCAGGTGGGTTTTGCCCACCATTGATGTCTGGTTCGCAACAACAGCTACAGTCTTGCCGTCAATCAGCGGGAGGTACTCGCTGATGCGCTCCGCTCCGGTCTTCACTGTCGCGTCAGTTTTATCGGCCGAGCATGCCGTCATGGCCAATGCCATCATAACAGTCAGGATAATAAGGTTCTTCATCATGGGTTCGTTTTGCGTAAAGATATACATCAGCAGGAAAAGTAACAACATATCCGGCATCCTGCGATAGCTGGAGTGTTCGACGACTGCTTTCGGGCATCGGTGCCTGTTTTCATCAGCAACGGACTACCACCGGCAACACCGGCCTGTCAGGCGAAAGCTGCAGATTGGGTCTGTTACCTCCACCTCCATTGCTCATGCGAATCATAAATCCCATATACCTCTCTTCAATGCAACTGGCAATCGCAACTCGCAATAAGAATTCACAATGGGAACTTACAACGTAATTCGCATTAGTAAATCGTAATTCGTAAATCTTAATTTCTAATTTTGCTCCGATGTCCACCGGAACCTTCATAGCCCGCCGCCTGATAAAGGAGCACAGGCAGGACGCTTCATTCTCGCGCCCCATAAACGTGATAGCTATCATCGGCATCGCCCTGGGACTGGCCGTGATGATCCTCGCCGTCTCGATACTCACCGGCTTCAAGCAGCAGATACGTGACAAGGTGGCCGGATTCGGTGCTCATATACAGGTGGTTAACTTCGACGCCAACCTCTCCTACGAGACCGTTCCCGTCAGCTCCGCCCAGCCCTTTGCCGATAAGATCAGAAATAATCCCGGCATCAGAAACATACAGGTGTTCGCTACCAAGGCAGGCATCATCAAAACCGACGAGAACATACAGGGGGTGGTGCTCAAGGGCATCGGCAGCGACTATGACTGGAGCTTCTTCCGGACCAATGTCGTAGAGGGCGAGGTGGTGACAGTGACAGACACCGCAAGAACCGACGAGGTGCTGATATCAAAAAAGGTGACCGATATGCTCGGACTGAAACTGGGCGACGACTTCTCGATGTTCTTCGTGCAGGACCCTCCGCGCATGCGCAAGTTCACCATCAAAGGCATATACGAGACCAGCCTCGAGGAGTTCGACAAGACATATCTCTTCTGCGACATCGAACACATACGGCGCCTCAACGGATGGAAGGAGGGGCAGGTCAGCGGGTTTGAGATCTTCATCAACGACTTTGACGAACTTGATTATATGACCAATGTGGTTCGTGACGCCATCGGTTACAGGATGGCCGAGGAGGAGGAGCAGCTCAAGGTGACCAATATCAGGATGCGATACCCACAGATATTCGATTGGCTGGGGTTCCAGGATACCAACGTGATAATCATCCTGCTGCTCATGATCCTCGTTGCCGGGTTCAACATGATCTCCGGACTGCTGATTCTCATTCTGGAAAAGACAAACATGATAGGGGTGCTGAAGGCCCTCGGCGCAGAGAACAAGGTGATACGCAGCGTCTTCCTATACCAGGCTGCATGGCTCATCGCCAGGGGACTCCTCTGGGGAAACATCATCGGCATTGGACTGGCCCTGCTGCAGCTGAAGACAGAATTTATCAGCCTCGACCCGGCATCATACTACCTCAGCAGCGTCCCGATCAACCTCGAACCTCTCCATATCCTGCTCCTCAACGCCGGAACGATGGCCGCAATCATCCTGATGCTCCTCATACCTTCACAGCTCATTGCGAGGATAACACCGGTGAAGGCAATACGTTACGACTGATTGTCAGGCTGTTATCAGCTTAATAATATTAACTTGAGCCCCTTTTAACGCAATTACCAATTTTCTGCTTCCTTATATATTTTTTTAATCGGCCGCTGATAAATTTAACATAATTTCAACGCCCCGGTATGAAAGAAGCCGGCTGCTATAAGTTACGCAAACTTTCTTTATTCGGGCACTTCCAATTCTCAGGGCTTCTGCGTAAATTGCAATGATTAAGTCCTGCCCTATGCCCAGTTTTGATCCGCTGAAGAATTACGAGAAGAGCCGCGATGAGATAGGTTATGTCAGCCGGAAAGAGGCTACGCTTAAAGATTATAAGCGGATAGGCTTCAAATCGGGACTGGAGGTACATCAGCAGCTGAAGACAAAAAGCAAGCTCTTCTGCCGCTGTCCGGCGGGGATATACCATGACCACGACGATTACGATGCCGAGGTGATACGTCATATGAGGCCCACGCTCAGCGAGATGGGAGTATACGACGGCACCGCCCTCATGGAGTTCAAGACGCGCAAGGAGATTACCTACCGCATCAACAACGAGACGGCCTGCACCTATGAGGTCGACGATACCCCGCCCTTCCCCATCGACCCTGAGGCCCTGAAGATAGCCATCCGCATAGCCCTGGCAGCAAGGATGAATGTGGTGGGCGAGGTGCACATCACCAGGAAACAGTACCTCGACGGCAGCATTCCTACCGGCTTTCAGCGGTCGGCCATCATCAGCGTCGAGGGTGAGCTGCAGCTTAAAAACAAGAAGGTGAGGCTGATACAGCTGAGCCTCGAGGAGGACTCCTGCCGCGAGGTGTCGGACATAGGCCACAAGCGTATATACAAGACTGACCGGCTGGGCATGCCGCTGATAGAGACGGTGACCTACCCCGACTGCCTCACCCCCGATGAGCTGGCCGAGGCTGCCGAGTACATACGGTTCCTCAACAGGAGCACGGGAGAGGTACGCACCGGCATCGGCGCCGCCCGCGAAGATGTCAACGTCAGCTGCGAAGGGGGAAGCAGGGTTGAGATGAAAGGGGTGGCACATATTAAGTGGATCCCCGAACTGAGTCATAATGAGGCGTTCCGGCAGTACGCACTGCTTAACATACGCGGCAGGCTGCAGAAGATGATCGCTGACCCGTCAGCCTGGACAGTAAAAACCAGGGAGATAACCGAAGCCGAAACAGAGTTTCACTTTGCTCCGGTGCGGGCAGCACTCGACCGCGGTGAGAGGGTGATAGCCCTCAACCTCCCGGGATGCCGAGGCATACTGTCGCACTTCACCCAGCCGGGCCACGTGTTTGCCGGTGAGATAAGCGACAGGCTGAAGGTGATAGCATGCATCGAGAAGCCCAATATGATCCACTCGGAAGATATTGGCAGCGACAACTTCAACAGCCTCTTCCCCGAGGTGGCCATCTGGCTGTCGGCAGCACCTGATGATGCCCAGATAATATTGTGGGGACCTGACGAGGATATACCCACAGCCATCGAGACCGTGGAGGAGCGCATCCGCCTGGCTCTTGAGGGTGTCCCCAATGAGACACGCAAGACCTTTGAAGACGGCACCACGATGTTTGAAAGGGTGCTTCCCGGACGCGACCGCATGTACCCAGACACCGACTCACAGCCGATTCCCGTCACCACAGAGATGCTTGAGAGACTCGGCAGCGACCTGCCGTTGGACGTATCGCACCGCTTCCGTCAGATGAAGGAGTGGGGCATACCCGCGGATGCATGGCACTACCTGCTGAGCAAAAACCTGGTGCAACTGGTGGAAAGGATAGGCGATGAGCTGGGCTTCGGCCACCGCGAGGCGGGCATCCTGATAGGACACCGCTTCCGAAGCCTCGAAGGACGGGGCAGGGTGGCAGAGGGTTTCAGCTATGAGAGACTCTACGACCTCTTTGCCTTCCTCAAGAAGGAGAAGCTGCTGCCACCGGTGGCCCGCCTGATGCTGCCGGGAGTAGTATCCTCTCCCCAACCTGACTTTGCCGCCATACTGGCTGCTACAGGATTTAATCCACTGTCAATGAAGGATATAAAGTCCGAAGCGGAAGAGCTGGTCAGAAAGTTTGCCTGGATGGGCTCTGACGGAGAAAAGGAAGCTGAGGAGTCAGGAAAAGGATTGGCCGGAAATGGTAGTCGCGGCAAGAGGGCGAAGGGAGAATCAGGTAAAGGATCTGCCGCGATAAGCCATGACGGCAA
>CAYPKP010000025.1:41910-43836 GCA_964411345.1 uncultured Rikenella sp.
AGGGCGAAGGGAGAATCAGGTAAAGGATCTGCCGCGATAAGCCATGACGGCAAGAGGGTGGCGATGGTCAACCGGGTGATGGGAGAGCTGCACATGAATGCCATCGGCACCGTGAGGCTGTCAGAGGTAAGGAAAGAGGTTGAAGGTATTCTTGATAAAACAGAACAGCAGCTATGACGGAAGACTTTTTCCAGGGATACAAGGGCGAGGCGCTGACACTGCTCAAAAAGTACAACGTGCGGGTCTGGGGCCATGCCGAGATCGAGACCACCCGCGGACTCTTCAAAGGGACGGTGCTGCCGAGGGCGGAGAACAACGACGACCTCCACATAGTGATCAAGATCGAGAGCGGATATAATATAGGTATAGACGTCACCACCGTCACCCGGATGACCGAGACGGGTTACAACAAGGCCAACTACAAGATTCCTGAGAAGGAGTTTCCCTATTCTGACGACAAGCCGACGGTGAAGCTGCTGGGCACCGGGGGTACCATCGCCTCGCGGCTCGACTACCGCACGGGGGCAGTGATACCGGCCTTCTCGCCGGGCGAGCTGTACGGCGCAGTGCCGGAGCTGGCCGACGTCTGCAATATACATACGGAGAAGCTCTTCGGTGTTTTCTCCGAGAACATGGGTCCCGAACAGTATATGATCCTGGCAAAGGCTATCGGGAAGGAGATCGCCGAGGGTATCGACGGGATAGTAATAGGCCATGGAACCGATACTCTGCATCATACCGCTGCTGCCCTCTCCTTTATGGTGCAGAGGCCGCCGGTGCCGATAATACTGGTGGGATCGCAACGCTCATCCGACCGCCCCTCCTCCGACGCCGCACTAAACCTGATACACGCTGCCACGGCCGCCGGACACGGCGACATCGCCGAGGTGATGGTCTGCATGTTCGGCCCCACAAGCGATGAGTACGGCTTCCTCCACCGCGGCACCAGGGTGCGCAAGATGCACAGCTCGTACAGGTCGACGTTCCGCACCATAGGCGACACGCCAGTGGCTACCGTCAGACGAGGCGAGGTGAAGCCGCTGAAGAAGGATTACAACCCGAGACGCAACGACCGTGATGTAAAGATCATGCCATACTTCAACGAAGATGTGACTATGATCTACTTCTACCCCCACATGAAGGTTGAGATGTTCCACTCACTCATTGACCAGGGGTACAAGGGCATCATCATCGTGGGTACGGGACTGGGACATGTCAACAGGGAGCTCTACCCGGCGCTGGAACGCGCACAGAAGGAGAATGTCGCCGTCTATATGACCCTGCAGACCATCTGGGGATACGTCCATATGTTCGTCTATGAGACCGGCCGCGACATGATGGCCAAGGGTGTGATACCACTCGGCAATATGCTTCCCGAGGTTGCCTGGGCGAAGCTGGGGTGGGCATTGGGACAGACCGACGACCTGGAGGAGGTGCGCCGCATCATGCTGACGCCTGTCAACGACGAGATCACCGAACGCGAGCCCTATAACGGCTACCTGGTCTACCAGGGCGGCGTACCAGAGGTGGAGGAATTCATCCGCCGCGTCCACAAATAGCCGGCAGCCAACACTACTGCCCACTGCCTACTGTCTATTCCCGCTTAGCGAATATTCTTATAGTGCTCGTAGCGTTCGAGGATATCAGCCACATACGCATTGACCGCCACACCCTGCTTCAGCCTGCCGTTGCGCACCACCGGGTCGCCGTAGATGGCCGGATCCGACTTGCGCTCCAGGAAGAGCGAGACGTTGTTGTCCCACTTGCCGGGGTCAAGCCCGTTCTTCTCAGCCAGCTTGATGGCGTCAAGGACATGACCGTGACCCGCATTGTACGATGCCAGGATGAACTTCACCCTCTCGTCGGGATCAGACACCCAGTCGTCAAACAGCCTGTCGAGCATCCTGATATAGCTGACACCCGCAT
>CAYPKP010000026.1:0-28537 GCA_964411345.1 uncultured Rikenella sp.
TGGGCTGTGGACTGTGGGCTGTGGACTGAAGACTGACCCTACCACCCGATCCCGTAATCCTCCCCGTAGTTGCTTGACCCGCCCCAGAAGGTGCCGTGGAGAAAGTCAAAGGCAATGGCGTTCACCGGCCCTGAGGTGCGCTCCTGGAATGAGAGCCGGTAACCCATTGACGCCAGCTCCTTCCGCATCCATGGCGGGGTGATGTTGTTCAGCACCAGTCCCCCTGCGACCTTCTGATGGTCACCGAAGCTCGAATACATCTGAAGAGTCTTGAACGACGGTGCCTCGCATGCCTCCTGCACCGTCATCCCGAACTCGGAGAAATTGAGGAAGAACTGCAGCAGCAGCTGATCCTGCTCATCACCGCCCTGTTTGGCAAAGGCGAGCCACGGTTTGCCGTCCTTCATCGCCAGTGATGGCGTCAGTGTCACACGGGGTCTCTTGCCCGGCTCGACAACGTTATAAGGATTCTCCTTCTCATCAACCACGAAGCTCTGCATCCTCTGGCTCATACCTATGCCGGTGTTGCCGGCTATGCAAGCCGGTATCCATCCGCCGCTGGGGGTAACGGAGACAACCCATCCCTCCTCGTCGGCTGCCTCGATGGAGGTGGTGCCCGACTGGAACGAGCCCAGAAACCGCTCATACTCAGATGGATCATCTGACGGATAGATGTTGCGTGCCGACGCCTGCCATCCGTTCAGGAGGGTGGCAAACGGATTGACCTTCCCTTCAAAGGGATATGGGTCGCCCGGGGTGACGGCGGGGTCATTGCGGTCGGGATTTATCAGCTTGCTGCGCTCGCGGGCATACTCCTTCGACAGCAGCCCCTGCATGGGCTCCTCCGGCGGGAAGGCCGGATCACCGTAATAGAAATCCCTGTCGGCATAGGCCAGATTCATCGCCTGGTAGAGAGTATGGATATACCTGACGGAGTTGTACCCCATCTCCTTCAGGTCGAAGTTCTCCAGTATGTTGAGTGTCTGCAGCATCACCGGCCCCTGGGTCCACTGCTGCAGCTTGTAGACCTCAATACCCCTGTAAGTGGTCATAAGCGGCTCTTCTATCTTCACCTCCCATTTCGCCAGGTCCTCTGCGGTGATCAGTCCTCCCTGCTCCTGGCATCCCCTGGCGAACTCAGCACCTATGTCGCCCCTGTAAAAGCGATCATATGCAGCATAGATAGCCTCTTTCCTCGATTTTTTCTTTTTCAGCGCCTGCTGCTCGGTCTCAACCAGTTTGGTAAGTGTGGCCAGCAGATCATGCTGCACGAATATCTCACCCGCCGACGGTGCCTCACGTTCCTCGCCGGCATGAGGCAGGAACACCCTGGCAGAGTAGGGCCACTCCCTGATACGGCGCTTGTTCCTTTCAATGGAGTTGGCTGTCTGCGCCTCTATGGGATACCCTTCGGCCATCTGCATCGCCGGGGCCAGCACCTCCCTGAGGCTCATGGTGCCGTACTCGGCAAGCATAGTCATCAGCCCCCCGGGAGTGCCGGGCGTCACCGCCGCCAGGGGACCATACTCGGGCGGGTACTTCATCTCCCTGTTGCGGAAGAACTCTGCAGTGGCCCCCGTGGGCGCCACACCCAGAGCATTGATGGCAATGACCTTGCCGGTCCTGGGATTGTAGATGAGCGCCTGGGTCTCACCGCCCCAGCTGAGGACGTCCCACATGGTGCAGGTGGCCGCCAGCATGGCGCATGCCGCATCAACGGCGTTGCCGCCGCGGTCAAAGATCATGGCCCCGGCAGTGGCAGCCAGGGGCTTGCCCGTGACAGCCATCCAGTGCCTGCCGTGCAGCGGCGGCTTCTGCGTGGTCACGGGAAATGTGTTGAACGACTGGGCTTCGGTCATGACGAAGATGGTTAATAGACTGATTACGAGAATGATCCTTTTCATTTTGGCGAAATTTGTTTGTCATAGATATGGCAGCCTGTCCCGCAAACCGACAGTGTATTACTCTCCGGCGTCCTATCCATATTATGATTGCCCCGGATTCGGGAGATGTGAATTTCGTTACTGTTCACCACGGCGGGTAGCATATACTGCAATACCATTTCCGGCAATTTCGCAAATTATAGCGATTAATGGATCTTTTTTCTTGTCACTCTGCAAAAAACTGCTTCAAAACAGAATTGATACCTTTGCATTTTTGTTGCCATAGACAAGGATATCTCTTCCGAAAATTGAATAACTTGCTATACTCAAATCAATTAATCTGAATGACATGAAAAAGTTAACTGCATTACTGACCGTGCTGATGCTGGCAACGGGAAGCACACTCATGTGCCAGACACTCGATGAGGTTCTCAGTGAACACTTTGCAGCAATCGGGCAGGAAAATCAACTGAAGGTAAATTCAGCCAGGATGACAGGAAAAATGATGCAAAGCGGTATTGAAATACCGTTTGTCCAGATGATGAAACGACCGAAGAAAGTACGCGTTGAAGCAACCTTTCAGGACCTCACCCTGGTACAGACCTTCAACGGTGAAGAGGGCTGGTCCGTAAATCCCTTTGCCGGTGTTACGGAGCCACAGCCTATGTCCGCCGATGAAGTCAAGTCAATGAACTACACTGCAGACATGGACGGCATGCTGTGGGACCATGCTAACAAAGGCTATACGGTTTCGCTTGAGGGATCCGAGGATATGGAGGGCACCATGTGCCATGTCGTTAAACTGGTGACTGACACGGGTGATACGTTTACATTTTACATCGACTCCGACAGCTACATCATTCTCCGCACCAACAACAAAGTTACTGTCATGGGCAATGAGACTGAGACTGATACCTACCAGAGCAACTATTCGATGGTTGACGGCATTGCCGTTCCCGGAAAGATCGAAACCAGGATGCAGGGACAGGTGATGATGACGCTTTTGGTCGACAAGGCCGAATTCAATCCTGAGCTTGACGACGCACTGTTTGAGAAGCCTGTTAACCAATGACACCCTCCTGAAAAAACAACAGAAACTGATAACATGAACTTAAGGCCTATTCTGATCAGCATCTTCGTCCTGGCAGGAGTTTCAAGCATTGACGGCCAGGTCAGCGAAGCCACTCTCGGAGATATTACGGGCAGGCATATCGGACCTGCAAGGATGAGCGGGCGAATCACCTGCATCGATGCCGTCAACAGTGATCCGAATACGGTGTGGGTCGGAGCCGCAAACGGAGGCGTCTGGAAATCGATCAACAAGGGAACCACCTTCAAGCCTCTGTTTGACGATCATCCGCAGTCGGTCGGCACCATCACCATCGACCAGAACCACCCTGATACCGTCTGGGTGGGTACCGGCGAGGTGTGGACCCGCAACAGCGTATCCGTCGGCACGGGAATCTATAAGACCACCAACGGGGGTGAGAAGTGGGAACATATGGGTCTGCCCGCAAGTGAACGCATCGGACGCATCCTGATTGACCCCTCTGATCCGGACATTGTCTGGGCTGCGGTAACAGGAGCACTGTGGGGAGACAGCGAGGAGAGAGGCGTTTACAAGACCACCGACGGCGGAAAAACATGGACCCGGATGCTTTATCTCAACCCCTCTGCCGGTTGCTCGGATATGGCCATGGACCCCGGTGACCCCTCCACTGTCTATGCAGCAATGTGGGACTTCCGGCGGCAGGCACACACCTTCAGGTCGGGAGGTCCGGGCAGCGGCATCTACAGGACCACTGACGGCGGTGCCACGTGGGACAAAATTCACAACGGGCTGCCGGAAGGGACACTGGGCAGAATTGCACTTGCAGTATCACCTGTTAAGCCTTATCACCTGTACGCTGTTGTGGAAGCCAGAGAGTCAGCACTGTACCGCTCGTCTGACCATGGATCATCATGGGAGAAGATGAGCAGCCAGTACATGATGAGCGACAGGCCGTTTTATTACAGCCTGCTTGTTGCCGACCCGACAGATGCTGACCGGATCTATAAGCCGGGAACCATGCTGTGGGTAAGCACCGACGGGGGCAAGGTATTCCAGAGTCCTTCGGTTACCGGAGGAAGCTATCACAGCGACACCCATGCGCTGTGGATCAACCCTGAAGACAACAGCTTCATGTACATGGGTACTGACGGCGGGGTGTACATCTCTGAAGACCGGGGCAACAGCTGGAGATTCGTGCCGAGCCTGCCCCTGTCGCAGTTCTACCATGTCAGCGTGGACGACAAATCTCCCTACAACGTGTATGGCGGACTGCAGGACAACGGATCATGGATGGGTCCTTCAAAAAAACCGGGAGGGGTAACAAACGCCGACTGGAAGAACGTAGGTTACGGCGACGGCTTCTACACCTACGTCGATAAGACAGACCCGGATATCATCTACTCACAGTACCAGGGAGGAAGAATTAACCGCATCAACATCAAAACAGGAGAAAGCAAATATATCAAACCCTTCCCGGCAGAAGGAACTGAAAACCTGAGGTTCAACTGGAACACGCCCACGGTCTTCGGGAAAAAATCCGGGTGGCTGTATGTGGGTGCACAGTACCTCTACCGCTCGAAAGACAGGGGAGACACATTCGAACGGATTTCCCCCGACATTACCACCAATGACCCTGAACGCCAGCAGCAGGAGAAGTCGGGAGGCCTGACCATCGACAACAGTACGGCCGAAAACAATACAACCATCTTTACCATCTCCGAATCACCCTTCGATGAAAATATCATCTGGGTGGGAACCGACGACGGAAATATCCAGGTGACGGCTGACGGAGGCCGGAGCTGGACAAAACTCAACGATGCCGTTCCCGGCCTGCCGCCCCTGGCCTTCATCTCATATATCGATGCCGACAACTTCAACAAGCACGGGGCATGGATCACAGTCGATGCTCACCGTAACGGAGACATGAAGCCCTATGTTTTTCATACCGGCGATCTCGGCAAAACGTGGACTCCGCTTGCCACTGACGATATCAAAAGCTTCTGTCACGTCGTCAGGCAGGATCCGGAAAACCCTGATCTTCTCTTCCTGGGGACGGAGATGGGTCTCTACGTCAGCAACGACCGGGGTCAGCATTGGGTCAGGATGAAGAACAAGGTGCCGCAGACGGGCATTTATGACATTGCATTCCAGACCAGGGAGCGCGACCTTGTTCTGGCAACGCACGGAAGAGGAATCATCATCATTGACGATCTCACCCCTCTGAGAAACTTTAGCCCGGCTGTAGCGGAGCAGGATTTTGCCTTCCTGCCCGTGCGCCCCTATTACTTCCCGTCAGGCATAGGCACACAGGATTTCCCGGGGGATGCCGAATTCGTGGGATCAAACTCCTCATCATCGGCCACGATATGTTATTACCTCAGCAAGAGGCATGTCTTCGGTGAGATGTACATCGAGCTGTATGATGCGGAAGAAAATTTCCTGAAAAAACTGCCTGCCGGAAACCGCAAGGGCATCAACATAGTGCGGGTAGCCACCTCCATAGACCCTCCGAAGGTGCCGAAATCCCCCAATATTCTCGGGGAGGCAGCCTTTGGTCCTGATTACCCCGCCGGGAAATACACGGTGAAACTGGTGAAGGGGAAGGAGACCTACACCACCGACCTGGTACTGAACGACAGTCCTGAATGGAAACACTCCGAGGCTGACAGGAAGCTGCAGCGTGAAACCCTCATGAAGGCATATGATCTGCTTGAGGAGCTCGCCGCCGTGGACCAGAGGATTCTTGATGCCAGGGATTCACTGATCACCAGGGAGGCCACAGCCCGGGGCTCTGCCCTGAAGAAGGTCCGCAACCTTATCGCTGCCTGCGACGATATGCATGAGAAGATCTCTGCAACACAGTCCGGCGAGGGAGGTATCACGGGCCAGGTGAGACTGCGTGAGAACATCGCGGAGATCTACGGCGCCGTGGGAGGATACCCCGGCAAGCCCACAGACCTTCAGATCAGGGCACTGGATAACTACGCCCTGCAGGTAAAAGACTTTGGAACAAGGATAGATGCAATGATCAGCAACGATCTTCCGAAGCTTATGAAGTAATCACTGCAGGCCCAGCACCTCCTTGCCCTGTTTGAAGACTATGTCTACGGGTATCCCGGCAGCATTGACCCTGTCAAGAGCAGCGCGAAGGTCTTCGGTCATCACACCGTCGCTCTCGATCCATGCTTTGGCAGTTTCATAGTCGCCGTCGCCCTGAACGGTGAGTATCTTTTCAACCAGTGACACTACCGCGGCCTTCATCTCGTCGAGGTTGACCCTGTAGTATCCGTTATCCTGCAACATGAATGCCCCGTTATCGGCAAAGTACTTCATGCTGAGCATGTTGGCCTTGCCGTGTGCACTCGAGGCACCGAAGCGGCTGGAGCGGAAGATGCCGGCAAAGAAGGTGACATAGTTGTTCATCACCTCGCCGCTGGTGATCTCACCCATCTCATACAGCCTGGTGACAAGGTAGAGTCCCATGATGTCAGCCTTGGCCTCCTCCAGGGCAGCATACTGCTCCTTCAATGCCTCCCTGACCGGCCCGTTGCCGTTGATGGTGTTCTTGACGCCCATGCCGTGTGACACCTCATGGAAGGTGGTGTTCTCAAAGAAGGCATCGAAGGTGATGTGCTGGCGCTGGCTCTCGTCTATCAGCCTCTCAGCAATAGGCATCAGTATGTTGTCAAACTTGGCCTTCATCGAGTTCTTCAGCTGCAGCTTGCGGCTGCCGACGGCCAGGTGTATCTCCGGGTCATTGGGCAGATTGATGGCGATGGTCTTGCTGCCGGCATTGCAGTCGCCGGCATAGTAAATGGCATCGTAAACATTCATGTCGGCATCGGTGCCCGGCTTCTCAGCCTTGTACTCCGGAGCCACCGGAAGACCGGCTTGCAGGTCGGGAAGCATGGCGTTGTATTTCGCCAGACGGGCACTCCATTCAGGATCCTTGACAAGAACGAAGGCCTCGTGGGCAGCCTTGTAACCGAACAGCGCATCTTCATAATTCTCTATGGGCCCCACAACAAAGTCGATGTTCGAGTTCTTCATCTCCATCCAGGCAAAATCACTGGGCTGGTATTCATTGGTGAGAAGAGCATCGGCCCTCATGGTAAGATACTTCTTCAGGCCTTCATCTTCAGCCAGCCCGGCAGCCCTGTGCATGAGCCCGGCAGCCTTCGAGTGCTCCTCCTGGAAAGCCTCGGAATAGGGAACCGCCATAAGCTTACCCTCTGAATCACGCCTGATGATGGTATAGAGGCTTGCCTTTGCGGGGTCATCCCACGCCTCAAACTCCTCGACGGTCATATCTTCCGGGTAGAACTGAGCCCCGGCAGGCTTCTCACCGAACCCCGGGATAAAGGGTGCATTGCCGTTCAGCCTGTCCCACGGACCGTAGTGTATCCTGACATATTCCCTTGCATATTCATTGTCGATCTGTGCAAAGAGTGCCTCCCTGTCGCCGTAGGCCTCCTTCCAGTAGATGTCATCCATAATTGCGGCAACATCGGTAAGTATGCCGATTATCTCCCTCTCCTGGCTGCTCAGCCAGCCAAGGTCGGTGGTCAGGGTCACCTCTTTGAACTTTGCAAGGTTAGCTTTCATCTCTTCTGTAAGTTTTTTCTCCTCGGAATTGCATCCTGCCAATAATATTGACAGCATGATCATGAATGTGTAAATGATCCGTGCCTTCATGGGAATTGAATTTGGTTATTTTGAAAGCAATGTAGTAAAATGTTGCAAGATTTTAGCCGGACAAAGAGATAAAATCCCGGCAGGGAGCTGCTGAGCTGCACCGGTTCTGACAAAAAAATTACCGGCAGCTTTTCTTTTATGCCGAAAAGTTATTTTTGTGCTGCGATATTTAAACAATATCCGGAGAAGTGATGTTGATACTCTGAACCAACAGGAGGGAATGATTCTCAATGAACGAATTTGATCATAAGGCTGATGAATGGGACAAGAACCGGATGTATCACGAGCGTGCCGCAGCCGTTGCTGATGAGATCAGGAAGGTGATACCCCTGAACAGGGAGTGGCGGGCTCTTGAATTCGGTCCCGGCACGGGCCTCCTGAGCCTGCTGCTGAAGGACCGGCTGAAAGAGATAACCCTCATTGACAGCTCCACCGGCATGGTCAGGGTCCTCAGGGAAAAGATAGCCGCGGAGGGAGTGAAGAACCTCAGGGTGCTGCACCTTGACCTGGAACATGAAGACCCCGGCGATGAGAAATATGACCTCATTTACAACCTGATGGTGCTTCATCATGTCAGCGATGTCAGGAAGGTAATCGGCAAATTCCGCAATATGCTCAACCCCGGTGGCTGGCTGGCTGTGGCCGACCTCTGCAGTGAGGACGGATCTTTCCATGGAGACGGATTTACCGGTCACAGGGGCTTTGAACCTGCCCGGCTGTCGGCCATTCTTGAGGAGCAAGGTTTTGACGGGATCTCCCACGGAAAGGCCTATGTGATTGACAAACTCATGCCCGACGGTACGAGGAAGCAGTTTGAGGTGTTCCTGATGACGGCATCGCTGCCCGGCCAGGCATAGCTAAACAGTGCGTCGAATGTACAAAGGCATGCTCTGGATACGGAACCATTTAAGGATGTGCCTTATGAAAGGCCCTGAACCAGTAAAGATTACAGGATGCGGTTATTGACAGCATCAGGCAGATGCGTAAGAAAATGATTTTATCATATTATTGAATTTAAACAGACACATATGGAAGTAACATTTGACGGCGGCAAGGTGATCACCGCACATCTGAACGGTAAATCGATAAAAACAGACCAGTCAGTTAGGAACGGAGGCGGAGGCACCGCACCGGAGCCGTTTGAACTGTTCCTGGCCTCAATAGGCACCTGTGCAGGCATTTATGTCAAGTCGTTCTGCGACCAGCGGGGCATCCCGGCGGAAAACATAAGAATAGTGCAGTCTATGGTGTTTGATCCTGTAAAGAGGATACCCGGAAAGATAACCCTTGACATCCAGCTGCCCCCGGATTTCCCGGAGAAGTACAGGGCGGCAGTGATCAATGCAGCAGAACTTTGCCTGGTCAAGAAAACCATCAATGACCCGCCGGAGTTCCAGGTTCATACCTCTGTGTCAGCCACAGATGTTTTAAGACAATAGAAACTGCCTTGCCGTTCGGGCAATAATTGTAATTTTACCGGATTGATTACCGAACCATGAAGAACCTGGGATACACCCGGATTGACCCGGCGGAGATAGATGACAATCTCATCAGGCTGATAGCCTCAGACTGGATGCTGGTCACTGCCGGCAGCAAAGAGAAATTCAACACCATGACCGCCAACTGGGGAGGGATGGGTTACCTCTGGAAAAAACCGGTGGTCTTTGTCTTCGTACGTCCGGAACGGTATACCTTCGGGTTCACAGAGAGCGCCGACGGTTTTACGCTTGCCTTCTTTGATGAAAAGTACCGTGATGCCCTTAACCTGTGCGGAACAAAGAGCGGGCGCGACTGTGACAAGGTGGCAGAAACCGGGCTGACGCCTTTCTTCACTGAGAACGGATACCCTGCCTTCACCGAAGCCCGGCTGGTGCTGGAGTGCCGGAAGCTCTACGCCTCAATGCTCACCAGGGATGCATTCACTGACAGCCGGCCGCTCCGGGAACACTACAACTCCACTGACGGCCTCCACAAACTGTACATCGCGGAGATTGAGAAGGTCTGGATAAGACAATGACAGAGCTAAGCCTTAATGATATTACTATATTTATCACCGAAACCGGTGGCTGTCATGATCTGCATCCACTGCAGGCCTGTTGCTGCCGGCCAATAATCTATGTACCATATTAAAACAACTACCTATGTACAACAAACTCAGACGCTGCCCCAATGCAGTACCGTTATTCATTGTAACCGTTGCGGCCATGATGGCATTCGGATCGTGCGGCAGTAACCACGAGAACAAGATCACTTACCCGGAAATCAGAATGGGTGACGTGGTTGATACTGTCTTCGGCACGCCGGTAGCCGATCCATACCGCTGGCTCGAGGATGACATGTCGGAAGAGACTGCAGCCTGGGTCAAGGCCCAGAATGCCGTTACCTTCGCCTGGCTTGAAAAGATACCTTACCGGGAACAGATCAGGGAACGACTGACAGAGATGTTCAACTACGAAAAGTACGGCATGCCTTTCACCAGGGGCGACTATACCTACTTCACGAAAAATGACGGCCTTCAGAACCAGGATGTGCTCTACAGACAGAAAGAGGGCCAGGAGCCGGAGATATTCCTCGACCCAAATACCTTCTCGGCAGACGGTACCACCTCCCTTCGGGAGATGGGCTTCTCCAGGGATGGCAGCCGCATGGCATATGCAATCTCGGAGGGGGGCTCCGACTGGCGCAAGGTGATCACCCTCGATGCAGCCAGCAAAGAAATTATCGGCGATACCCTCGTTGATATCAAGTTCTCGGCCATATCCTGGCTCGGCAACGACGGCTTTTTCTATTCCACCTATGAAAAACCCGAGGGAAGCGAACTCTCCGCGATGACCGATCACCACAGGCTCTTCTACCATAAGGTTGGCACCCCTCAGTCTGATGACCAAATAATCTTCGGGAGTGATAAGAAAAGAAGATATGTTCGCGGTTATGTAACTGACGACGAGAATTTCCTGGTGGTAAACGCACAGATATCCACCACCGGCAACGAACTCTATATCAAGGACCTTAAGCGCAACCAGCGCGACTTCACCGTGATTGTGCCCGACTTCGACAGCGAAAGCCAGATCATTGAGAGTGAAGGATCAAAGCTATTCATCTACACCAACATGAATGCTCCCAACGGAAGGGTTGTCACCGTCGATGCCTCGAAACCCGGACCTGAGAACTGGGTCGATGTCATTCCGGAAACGGAGAATGTACTGCAGCCCTCAACAGGTGCCGGATACCTTTTTGCCCATTACCTCAGGGATGCCATATCAGACGTAAAACAGTATGACATGAACGGTGCCCTGGTAAGGGCGATTGAACTGCCGGGCATAGGTTCAGCAGGAGGATTCTACGGCAGGAAGGAAGATAAAGAGATCTACTTCTCATTCAGCAACTATACCACTCCATCAACAATCTACAAGCTTGACCCTGAAACCGGGGAGACCGCGGAATACAAGAAGCCGGCGGTTCTGTTCAAAAGTGAGGATTATGTCTCGGAACAGGTATTCTATAACTCGAAGGACGGTACAAGGGTGCCCATGATCATAACCCGCGGCAAAGATGTTGAGCTGAACGGGAAGAACCCCACTCTCCTCTACGGATACGGCGGATTCGCCATAAGCGAGACCCCGGGCTTTTCGGTCTCCGTGGCCTGCTGGCTGGAGATGGGCGGCATATATGCTGTGCCAAACATCCGCGGCGGCGGTGAATACGGTGAAGAGTGGCACCTGGCCGGAACGAAGATGAACAAGCAGAACGTGTTTGACGATTTCATAGCTGCTGCAGAATATCTCATTGAGAACGGGTACACCTCATCACAATATCTTGCCGTTCAGGGCGGTTCCAACGGCGGACTGCTGGTTGGGGCGGTCATGACACAGAGGCCTGACCTGTTCAGGGTGGCCCTACCGGCTGTCGGTGTCCTTGACATGCTCAGGTACCACAAGTTCACTGCCGGAGCAGGATGGGCCTATGACTACGGCACTGCCGACGAGAGCCCCGAGATGTTCAGCTACCTTCTCAAATACTCCCCCGTGCACAATGTTGTGGCAGGCACTGCCTACCCGGCCACGCTGGTGACAACCTCCGACCACGACGACAGGGTGGTGCCGGCACACTCATTCAAGTTTGCCTCCCAGCTGCAGGCGAAACAGGCAGGTCCCAACCCGGTGCTCATACGTATCGAGACAAGTGCTGGCCACGGCGCCGGCACCCCGGTAAACAAACGGATAGAAGTGACTTCCGACCTGTACAGCTTCACCCTCTGGAACATGGGGATAAAGAAGATCAGATAGCTGCCGGCTGCCAAAGAGTAACAGAGACAGATCAAACACATTGCTCAGCCCGCAGATTTTTCTGCGGGCTGACATGTCTGTTTAGTTCGGGAATCCCGTAAGCCGGAGAGCCTGTACCTGCCTGGCAGGTGCAAGCCCTTTCGGCTCATGATGCACTGTTGACAACAGGATGGTCAGGGCAGGGGAAAAGTTGTCACTTTTCCCCCGTAAGTTGCCTCTTCCGGACTTTCCTGATGCTGAACCCGGAGCCGATAATCTTCTTCAGAACCTTCAGGTAGAGGGCCAGGTAAAGGACCAGGGAGACAAGCCAGAGTACTATGATGTTGAAGTAAAAGGTCTCAACCGATATGCTCCCGGTCTTCTTGTAAGGAGCGTAAAAATGTGCCCGGCCGTTGCCTGATACCGGTTTCATGTATGCCGGTTCATATTTCTGAATGATCTTATCGCTGGTTTCAATGCTCTTCTCCGTATTATACTCATCAAGGAGTATCTCGCGGAGCCTCCTGTTTGTATAGTTTTCCTTAAGCTCCAGGAATGCGCTCTTGCCCATTTTATCTATCATAGCTGCAGTAACCGAGTCTTTTTTCGACACATTGATGTTCCTGACAGCCTTAAATCTGTCAGCAAGGCTGTCAAGCAAATTTTCAGTTCTGTCAGCCGCGGCAGTATTAAATCTGTCAGGGCACAGCAAGGCTATGAGCTCTTCAGGTGGAGGATCAAATCCCGCAAGGGCAGACAATTGCACTGTGTAGCGTTTGAGCTTTCCGAAGTTATCCGTAACAATGTCCCTGTACCGGGAACTGTCGTTATAATTCCGGCACTCCCACAGGTCTCTCCGGAGAGCCTCGGTCAGGAACGAAGCATACCAGTTGTTCTGGCTGATCTCCATGTCATACATGAAGAAGTTCTCCTCAAACCGGTTGCTTTTGTACTGCTCCGTGGCAAGAGCCTCGTATGCCCATCGGGCAGGCATCAGATCACCCAATACAGGCACATATTCATTGATGGTGCCCTCCCTCCGGTGCAGATTGTCGAACTTGACCAGGACACCGCTGAAAAGAAGCTGAGGTATGATTATGAAGGGTATGAGAATGTAGATCGTGGCTACCGAGTTGAATGCCGAGGAGATGTTCAGTCCTATCAGATTGGCAAGACAGGAGGAACTGAACAGCACGATCCAGTACGTGAGAGTCATCCCCTTAATCCCAAGTATAAGGTTCCCTGCCACAACAAAAGATATTGTCTGTACTGCAGAGATAATGAACATCATCATTACCTTGGAATTGATATAACTGAACCAGCTTAGGTTAAGAAAAGATTCCCTCTTGAGAATCTTGCGGTCTTTAACGATCTCCTCGGCACTCAGGATCAGCCCCATGAAAAATGCTGTAATAACACACATGAACATGTAGGCCGGAAGGTTTTCGTTCTCGCGGAGAGTATAAGCCTGCCCCGACACATCCCTGGTAAAAAAGGCAAGCAGAATGGCAAGGAGAGGGGCTCCAAGCAGTGTGACCAGCATATATTGCCTGTCAGCTATCCTGGATAGGAGATCCCGCATGAAAAAGATTACCGACTGTTTTGTCAGTCCGGGAATGGAATATTTGTTTTCAGGCAAAGGGGCAGGGGTTATTGTTTTTCCCCGCTGTTTGTTACCCTTCTCCGCTTCGTACAGGTCAGCCCATTCGGCAGGTGAGACTCGTCGCACATGAGTGGGCCTGCCGTATTCGTTGACCACTTTGGATTCAATGATCCGAAGCAGCTGGTCGGTATCCACATTGCCACAGGTGATGCATTGATCTTCAAGCGCATTAGCCAGGTTGGTGCGGGTTTTGAACCAGGTCACGGTCTCGTTGGGATTGCCATAGAAAATCAGATAACCGCCCCTGTCAAGAATCATTATACGGTCAAACATCTTGTAGATGTCCGAACCCGGCTGATGTATCGTGGTAATAACCAGCTTTCCCTTGTAGGTCTGTTCCTTGAGCATGGTCATTACGGTCTCCGCATCAACCGATGAAAGCCCTGAAGTGGGTTCATCTACAAAAAGTATGGTCGGTTCCCTTACAAGTTCAAGGGCAATGTTCAGTCTTTTACGCTGGCCCCCGCTGATTATTTTGTTGACAGGACTACCTACTTTCAGATCCTTGACCTCATAAAGGTCAAGATCTTTCAGTATGCTTTCGACCTCCTCCCTGATCACGGTTTCTCCCAGGTTGTTCAGACACATGCGGGCATTGTACCACAGGTTCTGGAATACCGTAAGCTCCTCATAAAGAAGATCATCCTGCGGCACAAACCCGATGACCCCTCTCAGGTGATCCTTGCCTTCGGATGTGTGAATATCATATCCGTTGATCAGCACGTTGCCCGTGTCCGGCCTGTATATCCCGCTCAGGAGATTCAGCAGGGTCGATTTCCCAACGCCACTGCCTCCCATTATGCCTACCATCTTCCCCGATTCCTCGTGGATTGTCAGATTTTGTACACCGTTTTCACTGTTCCTGAACCGCAGGCTTATATCCCTGGCATCGAGGGCTACCCTGAGACTGAACTCAGCCCCTGTAAAGACCTCTGCAACATCGTTATAGTAAATGGCATTTACCGAGGCGCCCCTGATAGTCGACCCGTGGTCAAACACATAAGTCTGTTCCGGAAAAATATTCTGCCCGTTCAGTAAAAGATCCTCCCTGCCGATAAACTTCATCAGAAGGGTATTGGTGCTGGCGACATTCAGAAAAAGCAGCCTGCCCTTCAGGTTCTCATTGCAAAGGTGCTTGATCTTGTGACTGTCGGACGGATCCCGGCTGTCGATGATCAGCAGCCTCTCCTCCCTGATGCTGACCTGGTGGGGTTCGAGGATGAAGCCCAGAATATCATTGTATTCAGACTGATGAATATTGAATGCCGTGGCCACTGTCTCAAGAAACTCCAGCTCCTTGCCTGTGATCTCGGCACTGAAGGAGATGAAGTCCATCAGTTGTGCCAGCACATAAATCTTCTGCTTCTGCTGAAGCTCCTCGTTTATCTTCTCACATATCGCGAGGATCCTCATTGCTGTAAGCGAGGTCCGTTTCCTGTCCCTGATGCTGTCTTTTGAAATAACGTCAGGATAGTAGAGCCTGAGATATTCATCAAACATTGCCAGATATTTTGCCACCTGCTCATTGTTCAGGTGCTTCGACAGGAACAGCCTCACCACATCACGTCCCCTGCTCGATATCTCCCGGTCCGGGTGAATATCACTTATCAGGGCGAATAACCGGATCAGTGCTTTAAGAATGGGCTCACTCATTCTTCCGAGAGTTTATGTTTGCGACAAATGTGATTTTATCACTGCAGCTTCTAAAATTGAACCAGAATATTATCTTTGTTTAAGAATCTCAAGTTAGTAATTAAAATGTATCCGGAGAAATATTTTCAGATTATCGTTCCTTTGACCAGGTCGGAAGATAACTGCATGGCCTTTCTCCATATACATGCCTGATGACTCCCATGGAGAAGCTGATCATAAGTCCCACTGTCTTTACCCCCAGGGTCATCCTTGATCACGAGGAGCATTTTCTGGAGATCGAAGGTGAGTCCAGACCACAGGATGTGCGGGAGTTTTACTACCCCATACTTGATTGGCTTAACGATTTCAGTGAATCCCTGCTGAGGTCTGATGACAACAGCAGGCCTGTTATGATCAGTTTTAATTTCAACTATTTTAATTCAGGATCCGCAAAGTGCATACTTGATATATGCAAGATACTGGCAAGGTTGCATGCACAAAATATTAAGGCTTCCGCCAGATGGTATTACGTAAAGGATGATGATGATATGCTTGAAGCCGGAAGGGAGATGGCACAGATAGTTGACCTGCCTTTCGAATTCATTGAATCAGAGATGCAATGAAACCTGATGACGGATTTGCCGAACAGTCAGATTTTATAAAGTATCAGGCCAAAGCCGTAGCGCAGAGTCTTCTTGAAGATTACAGAAGGATTAGCCGGCAGGCGGCCACTGGCTCTTCACAGCACAGGAGACAAGCAGGTACATGGAAACCCGACAGGCAGTTCTGGAATGACTACGCGGCAGAAATACCTGAAAAACTCCGGAATCTGGGATTGTATCTCAGGCAGTACCTGGATTTTTGCCGGACATGTATCATCACTGAAGAGGAAATAGCCGCTCTTGTTGAGATGGATCTTGAAAGCATGCCCGGCAGTTCCCGCACCGCTGACAGGAAACAATTTTTTCTCGAACTGAACTACCTTCTGCCTGCCAGTCTGAAAAAGGCCGGATACGAGATCATAAGGCAGGAAGAGATTGCCGGAGTAAACAAATCCCTTCTGATGAAAATCGCCAGGGCCGTTCATGCAAGTTACCTTCGCGAGATAAAGAAGCAGGATGCCGGCACATCAGGGCCCGGCCTTTCAGGCATGACAGAGTTCGATGATCTGCCGGAAGAGATCCTTCAGTCCAATATTGACAATGCTGCCCACATACCGACCAAACTGCTTTCCATAGGCTACAGGATCAGACCGGTCAGGAAGGGCTACAAACCAGGTGTACTTCATCTTAATGATGCTGAAGTAGAAGCCATGGCGAGGGTGGAACATCTAAGATGGAGCTGGGAGAAGCGAATCAACGGATGGACACCCGGGAAAATCAAGGACCTGCAGGCAAAGAAGCATCCCAGCCTGATACCGTTTGATGATCTGAGTGAAGATGAGAAGGAAAAGGACCGCGAGCTGGTACGCCTGATACCGGCTTTATTGCAGGACATCAAATACGAAGCATACGCTGTCTCACCCGAACGAACCAGTAAACTCTCCTACGCGCTCAAACCCGTGAGCAGCATTCACAAGCTGTTAGAGGGCACGAACGAGCTGAGCGCCGGCATAAACCTCCTGGCAGAGGACTCTCCCGTCATAAGGGAGAAACTTGAGTCAATTGATGAGAAGATAAGACTTACAATAAGCGAGGTGGAGGGCAGCTATAACTATGCAAGGCACATACAGGAAGCCTTCCTTCCACATGATCTCTACATCAGGGAATGTTTCCCGAAAAGCTTTGTGCTGTTTGAACCGAAAGATATCGTCAGCGGCGACTTTTATTTCTTCAGCAGGAGTGACGGCCATGTCATATTCGGACTGGCAGACTGTACCGGGCACGGCATCCCGGCTTCACTCATAAGCACAATAGGGTACGGAATACTTGATCAGACAATAAATATCCTCAAGATAACCGATCCTGCAGAGGCCCTCGCGCATCTCTATTCAGGCATCCGCAGATTCCTGCGGAAAGATACGGCAGAGCTTGCCGTGTCAGACGACATGACAATCGTGCTGTGCAATCTTGACACCAACACCTCTAAACTGACATATTCAGGCGCAGGCAATGCCATCTTTCATATATCGGACGGGAAGATCTCCGGCAATCTTTCAGGAAGTATCTCCGAAGATCACTTTAAAAATGGCACTTACAGTTTTTCAACAAAAACACTCCTCCTGAACGCGCATGACGCACTCTATATCTGCTCAGACGGGTTTGCCGACCAGTTCGGTGGCGGCAGTCACCGGCGGTATAGCTGGAAGAGACTCCGCGATCTGCTGTTGCAGATCAACAAATATCCCATGCCTGAGCAGGGTGACATGCTTTACGAAGAATTTGACCGGTGGCGTGAGGAGAAAGATGAAGACCAGACTGACGACATTACGATCATAGGAATCAGGGTCTGAGAGTATGCAAAGGCCGGCGGCCCTCCTCAAGTCGTTGAGAACCGGCACTAATCCTCAGATTATAATTTATTTGACTTGCCTCTGCCCGTTTCGTAACTTTATCAAAATGAATTGCTATCCATGGCCAGCCTGATCCCCGGATACAACTACGACATCTTCATCAGCTACCGCCAGAAAGACAATAAGTATGACGGCTGGGTCACTGAATTTGTTGACCATCTTAAAAGTGAGCTCGAAGCTACATTCAAGGAGGAGATCAGTCTGTACTTTGACATCAATCCACATGACGGTCTCCTCGAAACACATGATGTCGATGCCTCACTGAAGGAAAAACTCAGATGCCTGATCTTCATTCCCATTATATCGCGTACATATTGCGACCCTAAATCATTTGCCTGGGAACATGAGTTCAGTGCATTTGTTGAACAGGCATCCGGAGACCAGTTCGGGTTGAAGGTAAAACTACCCGGCGGGAATGTTGCATTGAGAGTGCTGCCGGTACAGATCCATGAGCTGAAAGCTGATGACAGATCCCTTGTTGAAAACGTTCTGGGGGGATTTCTCAGATCCATTGAGTTCATCTATTCCGAACCGGGAGTAAATCGCCCTCTTACCCCCAGGGACTCGGAGGAAAAGAATCTGCACAAAATCAGCTACCGCAACCAGATCAATAAGGTTGCCAACGCAATTGATGAAGCAATCACCGGTTTGATAAGAGTAGCAGCATCCGATGCAGGAGATCAGAAAACGAAAATTGCTGAACCCCTCATTGCCGGAACAGGAGAAACCCGGCAGGAGACACCGCCATATGCTTCAACAGCCAGCCTGACCAAAGGCAAACCACCACCTCAATGGAAGAAAAAACTGGCGTTTACATCCGGCTCCTCAATAATAATCCTGGCACTGCTTGCCCTCTGGCTCTTCTCAGGCGGAAGCACCCTGCCATTTTCCAAACGCGACTGGATTCTGATCACTGATTTTGAGAACCTTACTGATAATCCGGTATTTGACAAATCGCTTTATACGGCATTTTCTCTGAGTACCGGTCAGTCACGGTATGTGAATGTCTTCACCAGGGCCAGGATGATCGAGACGCTGGCCAGAATGGAGAAAGGAGATCAAACCGCTATTAATGAGACAACGGGACGGGAGATTGCCGTAAGGGAAGGGATAGGAATGTTTATTGTGCCCGGCATAAGTGAGGCCGGAAACCAGTATGCCATCACGGCGAAGATCATGGACACGGAGACCGGAGACCTGCTGAAGTCTGAGGTACTGTATGCCAGATCACAGGATGAGATACTGCCGGCACTTGACAACCTGAGCAGAAAAATCCGCAAGGATCTTGGTGAGTCAAGATATAATATCTCACTGCAGGACAAGCCGTTAACAAAAGTGACCACCTCCTCCCTGATGGCTCTGAAACAATATTCCCTTGGCATTGAAAGTCATTTATCTTCTGATTTCAACAGTGCAAGGAAATATTACGAAAATGCCCTGAATATTGATACTGGTTTTACAGCAGCAAAGGCATCCCTGGGCAACATCTTAATTCAGAAATTCAATGATCCGCACGGTGAAGAACTCCTTGAAGAAGCAATCCGGAATGCTGACAAACTTACTGACAGAGAAAAATACAGCATTATTTCCTTCTTTGCCGAGAATGTGGAGCATGATTACAATAAGGCAATCAGCAATATGGAAATATTGAAAAGGTTATACCCTGATGATCCCGTTATCCACAATAACCTCGGCTGGTACCTTCAACAGACAGGGCAATATGAGACTGCACTGTCAGAATATAAGGAGGCTGTCACGATAAATCCCAACATGGCGCTGACCTATTCAGGCATTTTATGGATCTATGGAGACTACATCGGAAACACAGATTCTTCAATCGTCTGGGCCGAAAAAATGATCGCAGATAATCCTGATAATGCCTGGGGATATTTTTATCTCGGATCTGCATGGTTCTGCCGCGATAGCATTGATAAAAGCATAAGATATCTTGGGAGAGCCTCAGAGATCGCTCCGGGATTCAACCATAACCTGTACAGGCTGGCACATGCTTACCGTAGCCTGGGGAAATATACTGAGGCGATAGCAGTGCTTGAGCAGATCCTTCAGAATAACCCTGAAGAGACTCCGGCATACTATAACCTGGGGGTCAATTACGAGGGATTGGGAAGTATTCAGGAAGCCAGGAATTGTTTCCTGAAGTACAGGAAAATAGCCGAAGAAAAATGGTTAAAGGGGTATCCGGATTACTATGGTACTTATACATCACTGGCCTGTGTTGCAGCCCGGCTTGATGAAATGGAGATCTCTCACCGGATGCTTAATAAAGCCATTGAACTTGATTCTTCTCAGTATTTTTCATTTGCCCAGGTGCTCTGCGTTCAGGGCAATGTTTCCGGGACCCTTAACTATCTCGATCTTGCACTCAGGAATGGCTTCAGGGATCTGTTTTCGACAAAGGCAAACCCGGACCTCTCAGCGCTGCAATTCGATATTCGACTCCAGAATCTGCTTGCCGACTATTTTTAACAGCATCAACTCTTCCTGAAAAGGTGCCGGAATGGTATATGATTTATTAATCCCCCGATCTGCAGCAGCATATACTTTTTACTGATCAAACAGTTACAATTGAAATATTTTTGACTTGCCTTCCTCTCTTTCGTAACTTTATAACATTGAACAGCTATCATGGCCTCCCTCATAGCGGGATATGAGTATGACATCTTCATCAGCTACCGTCAGAATGACAACAGGTACGACGGCTGGGTAACTGAATTCGTGGATCATCTCAGGGCCGAGCTTGAGGCCACCTTCAAGGAAGAGATAACCGTATACTTCGACCTGAATCCCCATGACGGTCTGCTCGACACGCATGACGTGGACGAATCCCTTAAGCAAAAGCTTAAATGCCTGATTTTCATTCCTGTCATCTCACGCACCTACTGTGACCCGAAATCATTTGCATGGGAACATGAGTTCAGGACTTTTATAAGGCAGTCATCGGCTGACAGTCTCGGCCTTAAGGTTACGCTTCACAGCGGCAACGTGGCAAGCAGGATACTGCCTGTCAGGATACATGAGCTCGATCCGGAAGACAGTAACCTGGTTGAGAGTGAGACCGGCGGCATACTCCGGGCTATTGATTTCATCTACAGGGAGCCCGGTGTCAACAGGCCCCTGACACCGGCTGATGATGAACACAAGAACCAGTACGGCACAAGATACCGTAACCAGATCAACAAAACGGCCAATGCCGTCAGGGAGATAATCTCGGCCCTGCAGTCAGGTCATCCTCAGGCATATAAAGAAAAACATGGCCGGAGAGAACCCTGGGAAGAACCTGAAAAAAAGACCAGGCTACGGGAGAGGCCGGCCAACGTGAGACCGGTTGCCGTGCGCCGTGCCCTCATCACCTTCATGATAATCGCTGCATCAGCAACACTGGTGTTAGCCCTGTCTAAATTCATCGGCAATCTTTTACCGGCAGGTAAACCCGATGAAAAATCCATTGCAGTACTGCCCTTCGAAAATCTGAGTGCTGACGAAAACAATCCATGGCTGGGAGATGCCCTGACTGAAGAGATCATCTCTCAGCTGTGCAAAATCAATGACCTGGTTGTCAGGCCAAGAACCTCTGTCATGAAATACAGGGCAGCAACCAAATCAATCCCGGATATTGGACAGGAACTCAGAACAAACTACATAATTGAGGGGAGCTATCAGATCTTCGATGAGATTGTAAGGATTACCGTCAAACTCATCAATGTGAGGATGGATGAACAACTGTGGAGCGATGTCTTTGAAGGGACATGGGATGCGCTGCACGGGATGCAGACAGACATTGCCATCAAGACTGCTTCTATCCTTGAGACAGTACTCACACCCGAGGAAAAGGCACGAATAGAGAAGAACCCTACCGGAAGTGCGGGTGCATACAAAGACTACCTGAAAGCCAATGTTCTCTCTGACAATGCCCTCTATTATCTTCTGGCGGGAAACAAGTTTGTTGACTCAATCAGCTTTGCCGCCGCAATTGAAATGTATGACAGGGCAATAGACGAGGACCCGGCCTTTGCCCTGGCATATGCCAGGCGTGCCATTGCAAGATCATGGGGTTACTACACGGGCCAGCTCGATCCGTCACATGCAGACAGATGCAGAGCCGATGCTGAAAGAGCCCTGGAACTGGAGAACGACCTGCCGGATGCAAGGGTGGCACTCGGATTCTATTATTACTACTGCACCGGAGAGTTTCATGAAGCGCTCTCCCAGTTCCGAATGGCCGCGGAGATGAACCCTGCAAACTATCATCCCCTGTTTTATATGGCCATGGTATACCGAAAGATGGGCAACTGGTCCAGGTCACAGGAGCTGGTAAGGCAAGTTATCAGGGAAGAACCACAGGACGCCCTGGTGCTTATCAACATAGGCAGCTCCTATGCCTATATGCACAGCTATGACACGGCCATAGCCTTCTTTCAGAAGGCGACTGAGGTGATGCCCGACTGGTCCGGGCCATATAACAACTTAATGGAAGTACACCTTCTGAAGGACGGGAATAGTGCAATGGCCGGGAAGGTGCTCGATACGGTCATTGCAAGAACAGGCGAGAGACAGAAGTATTACAAAATCCTGCTGAATATCTATGAGGGAAACTATACCAATGCCCTCACTGAAGTACAGTCGTCAACTGACAGTGACTTTGAGTACCCCGGACTGAGATACCTGACAACCGCGACAGTTTACAGCCTTCTCAACAATGAAAAGATGACAGGATCATACTATGACTCAGCCCTCCACATATACAGGATGATGATAATGTCAAACCCGGACGACTGCTATTCATACAGCTGCTGCGGCCTGGCATATGCCGGTCTGGGTAATGCGACAGATGCTGTCATAGCCGGCAAAACTGCAGTGCAGCTTGCAACTGATGACAACCTGGTCAAAAATGACATGATCATCAACCTGGCGAAGATATATGCCATGACCGGCGACTATCCCGACGCGATCCGGCAGGTGGAGTACCTCCTGACCAATCCTTCATGGTTCTCAATGAATCTCATGAAAATTGATCCTGCATGGAAAAGCATGACAGAAACACCGGAGTTTAAGGTTATGACCAAAAAATTGGGCAAATCATTTTAACAATATCGTTAGTGTTGAACAAAAAACTGAAATCATGAAAAACGGCGATGACATGGAGTTTATGAGCCCCTTCCCCAGACCATTCCTGATGAATCCGCTGCAGTTCCTTTCAGTGTGTGAACTCAGTGCCGCCCAGAAAAAAGCCATTGCTATTCTGAATCTTAAGTACCTGAAAAACTGCGCCATGGAAGAGATAAAACTCTTTGAAGGCGTAATTTCGGAAATCGAAAACATGGAAAGCAAAGGTTGAGCATCTCTGCACATCCCGTTTTTCTGATTGCCTTCGGAGAAGAAGAAAATCTGGGGGTGGGATACCTGAGGTCTGTACTGAACACGGCAGGCATAGAGTCGAGGATGGTTGATCTCAGGTATGACAATGAGGAGATCCTGGCCTGCATCAAAAGAAATGATCCTGTTGCAGTAGGATTCTCAGTGATATTTGAGGTTTTCCTTGAGGAGTTTGCTCATCTTGCCAGATACCTGAGAAAAGGCGGAATCAATTGTCACTTTACTGCCGGTGGCTATTATGCCAGTCTGCATCCGCATATACTTTTCCAACTGATACCTGAACTTGATTCCATAGTCCGGTTTGAAGGTGAGTATGCCTTCCCTGAACTCATCAAATGCCTAATTGCAGACAATGAATGGAAAAGAATCCAAAACATTGCATTCCGGGAAGATGGTCATGTTGTCTCAACACCCCTGAGAAAGCCCGAAAGGGATCTTGACAGGTTCCCTTACCCTGTCAGGAGGCCTCCCGGAGAGTATGCGCCGGGAAGGAAGTTCACAACTATCATTTCAGGAAGAGGATGCATATATGACTGCTCATTCTGCAATACAAGGGAATTCTACCGGCAGGCAGGCGGCCCGGTAAAACGTATCAGGAGCCCTGAAATGGTGGTACGCGAAATGCATCATCTATACACGGAAAAGAGATGTACCGTATTTCTATTCCAGGATGACGACTTCCCGGTGAAGTGTCATGACGGTAATAGCTGGATAAGATCATTTTGCAGTGAGCTGGAACGCAAAGGACTTCTCAACAGGGTGATGTGGAAGATTAACTGCAGACCTGATGAGGTAGACCCTGATACGTTCCTGCTGATGAAACAGCATGGCCTGTTCCTGGTCTTCCTGGGCCTGGAGGACGGAACAGACTATGGACTGGCACGACTGAACAAAAGGATGAGCGCGGCGACAGGCACAGGCGCTGCAGAGATCCTTAAAAGACTTGATATCGGCTATGACTACGGCATGATGCTGTTCCAGCCTGAAACAAGCTTCGGTTCACTCAGGGAGAACCTGGAATTCCTTGAAAATGTCTGCAGTGACGGCAACGCACCAATGACATTTCTTAAACTCATGCCCTATTTCAGTACACAACTCGAGAGTGAGCTGAGAGAACAGGGCAGACTCAGGGGCAGGCCGGGACATCTCGATTATAACCTCAGCAGTGAGTCACTTGATGCCTGCTGGTCAGCTGTGACAGAATGCCTTGCAGAGTGGCTGTGGGGATCGCTGGGAGTCGTCAACCTGGCAAAATGGGTGAGGAACTGGCTGGCAGTCTCCGGCTACTTCGGCAACTCAACCGTTACCACTGAGAAGTGCCGGACAAGTTACAGGGATACAGTCGCTCAGAGCAATCTTTTCCTGGCTGACACCATGACGGGACTAATTAACTATTACGAATCGGGAGACTATTTGACTGACGGACAGAGATATAAGGAACAGATCCGGACAGATATCGGGAAGAGACACCACCTCTACTGCACGACATTGAACGAAACATTGAAAACCCTCAGGGCAGAAGCACTGTTCTGAAAACAGGGCGAGCCTATGCTGCCAGCTGATTTTCCTGGACTATCCTGGCCTGATCACGATGATCGCCCTGTCAAAGGCTGGCCGTCTTTCTCCATGAGCCGATATATTTCATTTCAGGATTATACTTCATGGCAGAAAAACTTATTGTCAGGGCGTTCACAAGATGGGCAAGGAAAGCTATCCAGATCGTCCCTGACCAGAGGGTCAGGATGCAGAGAACAAGACCGAACGGAACGGCAGCGATGGTTTCGGCCTTGCCATGGGGAATATGTGTGGCAGAATACAATGCTATATTTATGGCCACAGCCGCCCAGACGCCGAGTGACTCTGCAAGGGGAAACAGAAGGACTCCGCGGAAAAGGGTCTCATATCCAAGGAGGTAAAGAGCCCAGGTCATTGCATCAATAACTGCCGTTTTTCGGGTCCAGATCCTGGCCCGTATCTGGGGATGATCATCCTGAATCTCTGCTCTCCTTGCACTGCCTGATACAATCGGGATCATTATCAGCGAGAGCAGAATGACTGTGACGGCAGTAAAAGCGAATTTATCCGTGGGTAATTTCAGTCCGAAATCCGCAACACCATAGCCGGGGAGCAATATCAGGCATATCAGGAGAGGGAATATCCCCATCAGCACAAAGCCTGCAATCCTGTTAAATGAGATATGGTTTACGGTCGCCTCGTCAGGATCATTGTTGTCGTAAAATTTCCGTCTGATTCTCTCTGACTGTGATATGAACCAGTAGAGAGTGAAAAAGGAAAACGTCAGAAGGACTGGCAGGACGGAGTAGATGTCATTTTGCTGCCACGATATATCCGGAGTCATGAAATTGATCATAGTGCCTGTTGCAAGAATTAGTATCTCAGATTCTGGTGATCTCAAACTTACATAAAATCGCCTTATTTAAGGCAGACTCAGTAAAATCACCTTATTTGAGGTCATCCATGGCCTCCATGCATACAGAAAGAGGCTGCCCTGAATGACTTTCAGGACAGCCTCTACTCTTTACCGGCCTGCAGGCCGGGTTTTGTCAGATACTAAAAGATCTCCTTGTCAAAGAAAAGCGGAGTCAGTGCCAGGTCGCCGCCTATTTTTTCAGATGCGGCAGCGTAGTTATCAGGGTTCAGCGTCTGCTCCGAGACAGGATACATCAGGCGTACGGGAACCTTGTCTATTTCCAGGAGATATGCAGGCGGAGCGAACAGCCTGGGATAATCAAGCCTCCTGTAGGAGTTCCAGAGTGTCTGCCCGCGAAGCCAGTAGGCCAGCCATGCCTGGGTACCTATTTTTTGTTTCCATGTCGGGAATGCGGTTGCGTATGCAACAGTAGGTTGAGCCAGGTAAGCATCAGCCTCAGCCGAAGACCCTCCCCAGAAGAGAATAGAGGATCTGACTGCGTTGTTATAGTGACCTTCAGCCGTTCCTCCTACCGAGAATCCTCTCTCAACAGCCTCCGCCAGCAGGAACTCAGCCTCGGTATAATCCATTATGGTCCAGGGCCTGTCCGGCGTCAGGTGAATCGGGTTCACATGAGAGAAGGTCGGGTATCCGTTTGCCTGGCCCTGTGCTCCGCCTTTGTAGACAGGAGGAACGCTGCCAACAACCGGGATGGCGTAGAATTTAAGGCGGGGATCGGTGACGGTGACACTCAGGATTGGATGAGCCGGGGCAGGAGTTGTTGGCTGCATGGCATCTATCAGGTTGGAAGTAACCACATAGTCATCACGGCCCGAGGCAATAAAATCAACAAACTGCTGGTTCTGGTTCGGACTTGCAGCCAGGTAGTTCATCTGCATCACATCACCCTCGGCAAAGACATGGGGGGCGGCAGACTCTGCAACCGTCTTCGAATAACCGGCATCAACATCATACAGCATTAGCCCCATCCTCAGCTTCAGGGTATTTGCAAACTTGTACCACATTTCGGCTTCATTGCCCGTACCGCCAAAGATATTGTCATACCCTTCAGGCATACAGGCTTCAGTAAGGGTAAGTTTATTGATGGCCACCGTCAGACGGTCAATGAGGTCTTTGTATATTGTCAGGGCATCATCATAGACAGGAGATGGATAATTGTAGTCAAGGGCCTGTGAATACGGCATGTCTCCGAAGTTCTCAACCACATAGCTCCAGGCAAATACCGTCATTATCTCAACAATCGCCAGCTGATTGTCACGCTGTGCCTGTGGTATCCCTGCCAGTGGCTGGGTTTCCAGCACCCTGGCTGCTTCCTTGTAATTCATGAGAACAAGCCTGTACATGATGTTCGAGGTGTTGATGGGAATCCCCCTGGTCGTCATGTCATATCTTGACTCATCGAAGTATGTTGTAGCGGCCAGGTGCTGCATCCACATGATCGTCACATTGAGGTTTACACTCTCGGTGGAGAGCTGATTGATGAACTGCCTTGTTGCACCGTTGTATAGAGATTCGCCTGAAACCACGGCAAAATCCTTCACGTTTTTGTTAAGGTCTTCCAACTTGGTGCATGCAGTCACTGCAAGGAATAACGTTAACAGTATCAATAACTTTTTCATGACCTTTCGTTTAGAAGTTGAGTTTTAAGTTGAAGGTGAAATCACGGGTGGTCGGAAGTGACCCGGTTGTATAACCCTGGATATTTCCAGCCGACATTCCTGATTCGGGATCAGCGTATGGCAGGTTCTTGTGAATAATCCACAGGTTCGAGCCGATAAAGCTGATTGCAGCACCCCTGATGAAGGTTTTGCTCAGCAGTTTTGAAGGAAGGTTATAGCTTAACACTACCTCTCTCAGCTTAACGTAGCCTGCATCATATATGAATGCCTTCTGCGGATCAAGCCCGGCACCGAAGGCGTCTGAATTTGTTGCATCAACACGGGTTGTGTTGGGTACGCTTACACCGTCAATAATGTTAACTCCTTCAATGATATAACCTCCGCTCGTTGATGCATAGCCTTTGCTGTGATCATCATCATCAACCCAGACAATCGGATCTCTCACGGGGTTGCCCAGATCATTTATGAATACGGTCTCAGGGTACAGTCCGCTGTACATGCCGTAATACATGTCAAGTGACCAGATATCCCCGCCCTTCTGCATGTCAATCAGGAAGCTGAGATTTAGGTTTTTGTAGCTGAATGAATTGGAAAGCCCTGCATTCCAGTCGGGTGTAAAGTTTCCTATGGGGATGGCGGCTGAGGTTGTAAGTATAGGCCTGCCGTCTTCCGGATCAATAATCTTGTTGCCGTTGGCATCATAGGTATAATCTTTACCCTTTATTACACCGTACGGCTGTCCCACTTCCGCATTCACGGTGACACCACCCTGAAGGTTAACTGAATTGAGGCGGAGGTTTGTGATGCCCGGGTATAGGGCAATAACCTTATTCCTGTTCATTGACCAGTTCAGTCCTACATCCCACCTGAATGATCCATATGTTACCGGGTTGGCATTCAACGTAAACTCGATACCCTTATTTTCGATCTCCCCGGCATTGATCATAATATTTTGGTAACCGGTGGTCTGACTAACCGTTAGAGGTATGATCTGGTCAAGTGAGTTTGTCTTGTAAAGGGCAAGGTCGAAACCAAGACGATTTCTGAAAAATGCCATTTCCAGACCTGCCTCAAGACTGTTGGTGCGCTCGTTTTTCAGGTTTGGATTCCTTTTTGAGGGCGGAAGCTGGTTGTTGGCACCAACAAATGGATCGTTGGCAAGGTAAACATCGAAGAGCTGATCAAACCCGGCCAGGTTACCCACCTGGGCGTAGTTCAGCCGAAGTTTGCCAAGTGACAGCCACTCCTTGTTAAGGATGTTGGAGAAGAGGAATGCACCGGTAATTGAGGGATACTGGTATTTATTGTTATCCACGGGCAATGTTGATGCATAGTCATTGCGGAAAGTCCCGTCAAGGTAGAGGAAGTCCC
>CAYPKP010000026.1:28637-38377 GCA_964411345.1 uncultured Rikenella sp.
GGCAATGTTGATGCATAGTCATTGCGGAAAGTCCCGTCAAGGTAGAGGAAGTCCCTGTAGCCAATGGAAACACTGGCATACTGGCTCCTGACACCGACTATCTGGTTGACCTCAAGTGGCAATGGAAGAGGACTTACCGTGTTCTGCAGTGAGTAGACACCCGGCACTTTCAAACCTCCGTTGGTGGCGTTGGAGAAGAAGGTGTTGAAAGTTCTTCTCTCGTTATAACCGACCACACCATTAATGCTGATTGATGAGCCAAGCTTTTTGTTGAACTTGAGCATCAGGTCGAAGTTATACTCGCTGAAGGTGTTGTCCCTGCGGATATAACCTGATGTGACCCTGTCAGGAACGTTGGCAAGACCGAAACGCATTGATACACTTCCCACAGCCCTCCGCTCTTCCTGGAGTTCAAAATAGGTATCAGCGGATATACGTCCTAGTACATCCAGCCACTCTGCTACCTTGTAATTAATTGATGCATTGCCGATAAAACGGGTTCTGCTGTCAGTTTCATAGTTCTGGTAGGCATCCCAGTATGGGTTGTTACTGAAAAGAGGATAATTCAATGCTGAATTATAGTTCCATGTCAGGTTTCTATTGGTAAGTTCATAAGCGGTTTTCAGGTCCTGAAAATCAAGGTTTGTCTGCTGCCACTGACGGAAGTTGGTGGTGATATTCCCGTTGTACCCGGTTGCATTACGGCCTTTGCCTTTCTGAAGGATGTAATTTGCAATCCCGGTGACCGTAAGCCTCTTATTGACATTCCATTGCCCGCTAAGCGTCACATTGTTTCGCGTAAGGGAGCTGTTTGGCAGAAGACCTTCAGTATAGTAATTTGTATATGATAACCTTACGGAACTGAAGTCAGTTGCCTTGTCAATGGCTACCGTATTGGTAAGTGTCATAGGAGTTTCGAAAAAAGTTATCGGACCATTCTTGGAGAACTCCCATGGTTTGGATTGTTTGTACCATGGTGACTCCGGGTCAACCGAATACCACCCCCAGATAGGTTGTCCGTCAAACCTGGGACCGAATGATGCATCCTCGGTTGTCTGAACCCATCTTACAAGCGGATCATTTATTGGATCATCCGTGGTAAGACTGCCCGAGGTAGTTCTGCTGCCAAAAGCCGGAGGGTCTCCGTATCCATAGCCTGCACCATATTGATCCTGGTAGGTGACGAAGGTTGACTTGTCAATCTTCCCGAATGTAAACCCGGTGCTCAGCGATACGCCTACAGGTGCCTTTTCTCCTTCAGCAAGTATCTTCCCTCTCTTGGTGGTGATCATTACAACCCCTGCTGATGCGCGTGAACCATAAAGGGCGGTTGCTGCTGACCCCTTGAGAATATTTATGGATTCAATGTTCTCCGGATCAATATCTGCTGCTGCATTACCATAGTCATACCCTGCCCCGGAGGCTGCCTGGCTTGAGGTCACACCTACATCAGTATATTTCCCGATCTGGTTGTTGATGGGAACCCCGTCAACAACGTAGAGCACCTGGTTACTGTTGATAAGCGACTTGCTGCCACGCACAATGACATTGGTAGAGCCTCCAAGGTTCTGGTTCCTCTGGATCTGAACACCTGAGACCTTCCCGGAAAGGTTATTCATGAAGTTGGCAGTCTTGACAGTCGAGACTACATCTCCCTTGACCTCCTGCGTGGCATACCCCAGCGACTTCTTTTCCCGGGAGATGCCCAGTGCCGTCACCACAACCTCATCAAGGCCCACCGTCTCAGGTTCCATGATAACATTGATCACTGTACGCCCGTCAATAGCCACCTCCTGCGGCTTCATGCCGATGAAGGAGAATACCAGTGTTGTTGCATCTGCGGGAACAGACAGGGAATACCTGCCGTCAGCATCTGTTGAAGTACCGACTGCGGTACCCTTTACAATGACGGTAACTGCAGGAAGCGTCCCTTCACCTTCGGTAGATGAAGTAACTGTCCCCGTAATTACCCTTGTCTGCGCCATAAGGGCAGATGCCCCAAGCACAAAAAAGACCAAATACAAAAGCAATTTTTTCATAAGCTTTACATTTAGGTTAGTGTATAAAAAAAAGCTATGCCGGCGCTGTCAGCAGCAAACCGGCAATAGCAGTTATGAGAATCTGTAATCTTTCCATGGCATTCAGATCAACACGAATTCAAAAAAAACTAGCTGCAGAATTTGGGAGACTGTCTGTCCCGGCAAATTCATGGCTGGAAAAAACTTTAAAGATGCTTTTACTGTACGCGAAACCCGGCCCTGTCCCTTACCGTTTTCCTGATAAAGACCGGTAACCGGCCCTGTTGCTGCACTTTTTTTGCGTTATTTTTTTGTTAACAATTAAGTCTCCGCCATATATTCCTGATTATCAATGATATGCCAGGCTGAGCCAGATCATATAAATCAGACCTCAATGCTGATTCCCGGGGAGCGAGGCCAGGCTGGCCAGAATCTGCCCTTATGAAATCAGGGTGATCTTCACTGATCCTGACAGGCACATGCTCCGTTGAAATTCCTCATTTATTTGGCTTGCATCTTTGTCTTTCATAACTTTAACTTGAAACTTAACTTGTAATCCTGATCCCTGCCTTCCCGTCTGACCCCCGGCGGGTAGTGGAGGATGGAACCTAATACCAATAGTATGTCAAGTCTCATACCCGGATACAATTACGACATCTTCATCTCCTACCGCCAGAAAGACAACAAGTACGACGGCTGGGTAACTGAATTTGTTGAAAATCTCAAAAGAGAACTCGACTCGATGTTCAAGGAAGAGACAAGTGTCTATTTCGACATTAACCCCAGTGACTATCTCCTTGAAAATTATGATGTTGATGCCTCACTTAAGGAAAAGCTCAAGTGCCTTGTATTCATACCCATTATCTCGCGTACTTACTGCGATCCCAGGGCTTTTGCCTGGGAGTATGAACATAAAGCCTTTATTGAACTGGCCTCAAAAGATGAGTTTGGCCTGCAGGTGAAGGTGCCGGGGGGTAATTTCACAAACAGGGTGCTGCCGGTCCGAATCCATGATCTCGAAAACAGTGATGTCAAACTGTTTGAGTCCTCTGTCGGGGGAGTACTCAGACCCATTGACTTTATTTACAAGGAAGCAGGCGTAAACCGTCAGCTGAGGTCTAAAGACGATGATATTATTAAGAGCCCGACACAGGTGCTCTACCGTGACCAGGTGAACAAAGTTGCCCTTGCCGCCCGTGAGATCATCAAAAGTATGATCTCACAAAAGGAAGCAGGTGTGACAAAAGCAGAAGAATCCGCACCCGGAGAGGCGGCCGCCAAACAGCCGGATTTACTCACAGATAAGGTCACAAAAGAAGAAACAAAATCAACAGACATCCAGGAGGATGAAACCAACCCTGTTAAAAAGGTGAAGTTTACAAAGGCTATAATGAGACCCGGTTATCTCATTGCTGCCATTATCCTCCTTGGGTTAATTGCAGGTTTCATACTTCTCCTTAACCACAAAGCCAAAGTTAAATGGGCTCGGGAAGAAGCATTAACGGAGGCTGAGGGGCTGGTTGAATCGGGATTTTATTTCGAACCTTTCAACCTGTTGAAAAAGGCTGACAGGTATATCCCGAAAGATACAGTGCTGCGGCAATTGCTTGCCATGGTGAGCACCTGGCAGACTATCCTCACCGATCCTCCGGGAGCAGATATTTACCTGAAGGAGTACTCCGATACTGCCGGGAGCTGGACCTTTATGGGTAAGAGCCCTGTAGACAGCTTACAGGTACCAAAACATACGATTTACCGCTTCAGGATGGACATGGCGGGATATGACACACTCTATGGTGCCACAACTACCCAGTCGGACACTCTTTCACGCAAGCTATGGAGAATCGGGGAGCTGCCCGAAGGCATGATCTGGGTTGACGGATACTGGGATGAAGTTAATGTAACAATTGATGAAGACCTCGGTTTCTTCCTTGACAAATACGAAGTCACGAATAAACAATACAAGGATTTTGTTGATCATGGAGGCTACCGCAACAGGGATTACTGGAAACAGGAATTTATCAAAGAAGGAAAGAGTTTATCGTGGGAAGAAGCCATGGCTGAATTCGTGGATAAAACCGGAAGACCGGGGCCGTCAGCATGGGAAGTGGGAGATTACCCTGACGGGCAAGATGATTATCCTGTCTCGGGGGTAAGCTGGTATGAAGCTGCTGCGTATGCCGAATATGCGGGGAAAGAACTTCCCACAGCCGATCACTGGGACAGCGGGGTTGGTTATTACGAGTTTCTCCCGGATTGGACTCCTCTGGGAATAGACGTGATTCCCCTGAGTAATTTTAACGACAATGGAACAGTGCCGGTTGGACAGAAGAAAGGCATATCATTTTACGGAGCATATGATATGGCCGGAAATGTGAGGGAATGGTGCTGGAATGAAACATCTCTGGGAAGAATCGTTGCCGGAGGAGGGTTTGACAGTCCAACATATATGTTTCTTAACTGGGATCATGTTCCTGCTTTTGACCGCTCACCGCTTAATGGATTTCGTTGTGTGCTTTACCGCAAAAGGGATAAAATCCCGGAAACAGCTTTCAGGTATATTGAGGTGGGAAGTGAGAATTCCAGGGATTATGCATCTGAGACTCCGGTACCTGACAATACCTTCAGGATATATAAAAACCAGTTCCTGTATGATAAGAAAGATCTGAATGCTGTAGCGGAGATGAAGGATGAAAGCAGCGATGACTGTGTCATGGAAAAAGTCACCTTCGATGCTGCTTACGATAACAAGAGAATGATCGCATTTCTATTCCTTCCGAAGAATGCATCGCCGCCTTACCAGACACTCATATTTTTCCCGGGATCGTACGCAGCATCTTTAAAGGATTTTAGGAGTGATGCTATGGGAAATGTAAATGCATATTTTGATTATGTACTGAAGAGCGGCAGGGCTGCAGTTTACCCGATCTATTTCAGAACATATGAAAGAAATGATGGCACGACATCTCATGGGGCAAACAAAAGCCACGAGTACACAGAGCTATTGGTTAAACTGGTCAGGGACTTCATGAGGACAGTAGACTACCTTGAGACACGTGATGACATTGACACCTCAAAACTGGGGTATTACGGTCACAGCTGGGGGGGGCGGCTGGGAGCAATTATCCCTGCTGTGGAAGACCGTATCGCACTTAATATTTTAGTGGCGGCCGGATTCCCGTCTGTAAAACCATTCCCTGAAGCCGATGAAATGAACTACGTCTCCAGGGTAAAAGCCCCAACCCTTATTTTGAATGGCAGGTATGACGCAATCTTCCCGCTGGAAACCAACGTAATACCTTTCTATAATCTCCTTGGCACACCCGAGAGAGATAAAAATCTTTATCTCATCGATGCAGGCCATAATTTCTACAAAAAGGACCGGATACAGCCAATCCTGGAATGGTGCGACAAATATTTCGGGCCGCCTGATTATCTGGAGAAATAATACAGCGTATGTACCCGGGTCCGATACTGCATTTCATGATAACATGATGAAATTGAAAGGTTTACTGAACAAAGCTCATGATGCCGGTATAGGAACAATCGGTTTGACTGTTCTTTGCAGCCTTGCCTCTGTTGCTGATGCACAACAAGTTGCCGTCAGGCCGGTGACTGACATCAGGGCGGTAATGAAAGAACATGCCATGATTGCCGGAACTGACCTCTGGCCCGGCTTTGCTCCTGAACAGATACCCGTCGCCATCTATGACAGTGTCAGAACATGGCTTTTCTTTTCAGACAAGCCACCTGAAGGCTTCATCCCGGCCGATGATTATGCCGGAGCCTGGATTTATGATGGCCAGTATCCCCTTGTCAGGGGTAATTCAATTGTCCGCCTCGGAGAAACCCTGACTGCGACAAGTGTCCTGAGCAATTACTCGCGCAGAACCAGCGAGAGGTATACACCCAGAGACATGGCCGGTATTATTGTGCATGAACAATTCCATGTCTTCCAGAGGACAAAACACACCGGCTGGAGGCAAAACGACGGGGTACTTCTATTCTATCCTGAGGAAACAAAAGAAGCCCTGTTCCTCAGAAGAATTGAAAAAGAATCATTCAAACGGGCTGTTCTCGCTGGTGATAATCAGGGAGTTGCCGGTTGGGCGTCAACGGCGCTGGACTACAGGCAGAAGAGACTGGATATGGTTCCGGAACCATTCGCAAGTTATGAGAACGAGTTGCAACGTACCGAGGGATTGTCAGACTACATTGAACGAATCGCCCGTGGAGTAGATCCGCTGAATGTTTCCAACATGACAAACGGTATTGCCCCTGCCGGCGTCAGGGATCTCGGTTACTGGGAGGGCAGATGGATAGCCATGATCCTCGACAGGTTGAGTCCGGATTGGAAAAACCGCCTTGAAAACAATGACACCCTCTACCTGGAAGAGATCCTGGAATCTGAATTGCAGGATCTTCCATGCAGAAAGCCGGCTTTCACTGACATTGAGGTCAGCCAGATAAAGACTGAGGCGGAAAAGGACTTCGATCTGTGGCAAATAAAAAAATCTGAGGAGATTCATGGTTATAAAAACCTGCCTGGATACAGAATTGAAATAAATTCAACGTCAGATCCATTGAATATCAGGACATTCGAACCACTGGAAATTGAGATACTTCCTGAAAGAGCTGTCTTCCACCGTGTGATATTCTCCGCCGCTAACCGGAAAGGAAACATCAGGATACTAAATCATCCCTGCATTACCTGGTTCGATGATTCGTACCGGCTGGTAAAACTGATTCTAAACGGAATACCGGTCACTCCTGAAGTGAACCAGGAGGAGAAGAAACTTATCCTCAAAAATGAGGGTATTGCACTGGAGCTTAATTATGCAGAAATAACAACAACTGGTTCTGATTATTTTCTAACCCTGTAAGTATTCAGATTGCAGCATTCATTTTTCACATGTTGCATTTCACATGATACGAAAATAATCAGATAAATCCCCGTCAGGTCACCTGCTCTCTGTCAGATGAATACTTCAGGTAGAACCTGTCTGCAATGATATTCCTGATCTCCCGGACAGCTGTAAATATCTCTTCATAGGTCGTGTACAATGGAGTAATCCCCAGGCGGATATTATCAGGCTCCCTGAAATCCGGGATGACGACAGCTTCTCCTACATGCGGATCGATCAGGGCCTTGCAGATACGGTAGGCCTCCGGATGACGCAGGGAGACATGTGATCCCCGTTTTTCGGGATCCAACGGAGAACCGGGCTTAAAGCCAAGGGGCCACAGCAGTTCCTTTGCGAGCTTCATCAGGTACTCAGACTGCGAAACGCTCTTCCTGCGTATCGCCTGCATGCCTGCCTCATTCAGCATGTCGAGCGTTGGCTCAATGGCCTTTAATGACAATATGGGCGGGGTTCCGGCCAGGAAGCGGCTGATGCCTTCACCCGGACGGTATTCCAATGCAAAATCGAAGGGATTCTTCTCTCCGAACCAGCCCCAAATGGGTGAAAAGAGCTTCTCCTGCAGATCCTTGCGAACATACAGGAAAGCAGGAGAACCCGGACCTCCGTTGAGGTACTTGTAGGTGCATCCCACGGCCAGGTCGGCATTTGACTCGTTCAGCTCACCGGGGACCGCCCCGATGCTGTGGCTCAGGTCCCACAGCATCATAGCTCCCTTTTCATGTGCTATTGCCGTTATCTCCTTCATGCTGTACCTGAAGGCGGATTTGAACGCGACATGCGACAGTGATACCAGCGCGGTATTGTCATCAATCTTTTCCTTGAGATCCCCGGTATCGATAGTCATACCATCCCTGGAAGAGACAACCACCAGCTCGTATCCCTCACCGAAATCCTTTACCAGTCCCTGCAGGATATAGAGGTCAGACGGGAAGTTCAACTCATCTGTGACTATCCGCATCCTGCCCTTTCGGGACTTCAGTGCGGCATGTGCAAGCTTGTAGAGGTTAACTGAGGTGGTATCGGTAATAATAACCTCACCTTCGGAGGCACCGGCAATCCCGGCAATCTTGTTACCCAACTCCCTGTTTTTGGTGTACCACTCTTCATTCCAGCTCCTGATAAGCCTCACGCCCCACTCAAGGTTAACAGTCCGGTCAAGAATCGTCTTGCTTTCAGCAGGCAGCCTGCCCAGTGAATTGCCGTCGAGGTAGATCAGCTTCTCTTCCCCTGAAACAAACTGTGATCTGTATGCTGAGAGCTCGTCCTGTTCATCCAGGAAGGTGGCCTCCATAAGTGCCGGTTCCATATTAATCGTCATTCCTTTTCAACAATTTTCAGTATCTCCGGCAGAGCCAATCGTACCCACTCTGTATACATCCTGCCGGATGGATGCAGGCCATCACCGGCAATGAGAGTTCTGTCATTCTCTGCCAGCCGTGAAACACCCGTCACATCTATCCAGGCAATACCTTTTGAAAGTGTTATTTCCCTGTTTATCGCATTGTACTGATCAATCTCCCGTGCAATCTTTTCTTTATCCCTGCCTGCGGCGAAGGGAGTCACTCCCCAGTCGGGAATGGAGAGAACTATTACCCGGCCGGTATCATTACCTGCGAAAGCTATGGACTGATCTATCAGTTCACCGAACTCTGTCCTGTAGATACTGATATCAATGCCCCGGTACTGGTTGTTTACCCCTATCAGAAGGCTCACCAGGTCATAAGGGCCCTGAGGGTTGGCAGCCCTTATGCCTGCCTTAAGGTCTGCAGTTGTCCAGCCAGTTATTGCTATGATCTGCGGTGCTTCCACAGAGTACCCGCGCTCACTGAGAGAATCAGCTATCTGAACGGGATAGCGCAGGCCAGGATCAACGCTTTCACCTATAGTATAAGAGTCGCCCAGCGCAAGGTATCTTACAGTATCCTCTCCTTGTTCCATGTTGTCATCGTTGTCTGTATCAGCGTGAACCGGATGCTCCTTAACCACACTGTTACATGAAAGAGCAATCAAAATAAGCAATGAAGACAAAAGTAATGTTCTCATCCTTCAACCATCTTTGAATTCATAGTCAAGATACTAATTATAAGCAGAAACTCCGGCATTATATAAGTCGCTAAGACATCGGAGATAGAGACAGTTTTTCTTTTGTGAACCCTGTCCAGTGCATTCCTGCCGGCATATCACGCCATCCTTCGGGATCTTGTTACATTACTGTAACAGATTTGTAATCAATTCTTAACCGGTTATCAACAATGACCGCGATTTTATTGATCTAGATTTGTCCCGTGACTTTATGACACAAAAGAAACAAAGCAAAACAACCAAAATAAACCATTTATGAAAACAATTAAATTGAAGTTATTTATTGCGGTACTCGCTTCAATTGCAATACTGAGCAGTTGCCAGAAAAGTTATGAAATTCCGACGATCACTGTTCCGGCAAGCCAGAATGTGGAAGTTGAAAAGAGTATTGATATCTCTTTCTCCTACACTGCGGATGCCGGATTTGGCAAATCAACAGTCACTGCCACCGGAGGCATGGCTGTCGTTAAAACTGACGGTATTGATGAAGCCACAAGCGGAACAATAGTAGTTACTTTTACTGCAGGTTCCACGGTGGGTGCAGGTTCAGTGACCCTTACAGTTACCGACACAGAATCTCAGGTTGCTTCGAACACGGCTGTTCTGGCTCTGTTCGAAAAGGGAGCCCCGATGGTTACCACCCCCGCAAACTCATCCACCATACTGGTGAACTCGGTCGATATTACCTTCCCGTTCACTGCAGAAGCAGGTTACA
>CAYPKP010000026.1:38477-41725 GCA_964411345.1 uncultured Rikenella sp.
ATACTGGTGAACTCGGTCGATATTACCTTCCCGTTCACTGCAGAAGCAGGTTACAAATCATCAACCCTGGCTCCCACCAACGGAACTGCCGTCATTAAAACCGATGCCGCAGCAAACGCCACATCCGGTAATATTGTCGTCACCTTTACAGCCGGTACGGATGCAGGTGCCGGTTCAGTGGCCATCACCGTCACTGACAGCAATAATAAAGCCGGAACCGCAACTGCCGTTGTAGATGTGAAGAAAGGTATTTCGGTTACAGGAAACATCACGGCAAACACCACCTGGGAGACAGGTAAGATCTATATTCTCGAAACGCGTGTTGCAGTTCTTTCCGGTGTGACACTAACGATTCAGCCAGGTGTCATTGTAAAGGGAAATGCTGGTACAGGTTCAAACGCCACGGCTCTTCTGATTGCCCGCGGCGGCAAGCTGATGGCAGAAGGCACCGAAACTGCACCCATCATTTTCACCTCCATATCCGACAATATTCTGCCGGGTCAGGTGGCAAGCCCCAACCTTTCACAGGACCTCGACGGACTGTGGGGCGGACTGCTGATACTGGGCAATGCCCCCATAGCTGCCAGCGTGAGTCCGAAACAGATTGAAGGCATTCCTCCCTCTGATGCCAACGGGCTTTACGGCGGAACGGACCCGACTGACAATTCCGGTGTAATTAAATATGTATCAATACGTCACGGCGGTGCAAATATCGGTGAGGGAAATGAAATAAACGGCCTGACCCTTGGAGGTGTGGGTAACCTTACCGTTATTGAAAACGTGGAAATAATAGCCAACCAGGATGACGGTATCGAATGGTTCGGAGGTACGGTGAATGTAAAAAACGCCATAGTATGGAATGCCGGTGACGATGCCATTGATACCGACCAGGGATGGGGAGGAACACTTGACAACTTCATAGTGATTACTCCGGGTGACAAGTGCTTCGAGCTTGACGGACCGGAAGGCTCATCCGCACCAGCCGTCAAACATATCATTAAGAACGGGCACGTAAGGGCAGGCAATGCAGCCGGACTTGTCGACATTGATGATGCCGGTGACAGCAAGGACTCTTATCTCGATTTCATGAATATTTACTTCTACAAGCTAAAGTCATCGGCACCCTACCAGACGTTTGACGCCGTTCCGAAGTTCTATGCCTGTGATTTCAACCACTTCGAGGTTGTGTTGCCAGGCACCGCCACCCTCCAGGATATCTTCCTGAAAGGATCTGATGCCTACGCTACGGCAGTTGCAGAAGGTGCCAATACAGTAGGCGCCAATCCCGCAGTGTTTACCGGAACATGGTCATGGGCCGCAGCAGCTGCAGCATTCTAAATGACAAGAGTGATGAATGACAAATTGCCATATACCGCAAAACTCGCAGGCTTCAATGCCTGCGGGTTTTAACATTGAAAACAGAATAGAGAACAACAAATTAAATTTTTACCATGCGTCCATTTAAAGTAATTCTAACAGTCATTGTTTTATTGTTATCCGTCCAGTTATATGCCCAGAAGGGAACTGTAAGGGGAACAATCTTTGACCACTCTCTCGGAGAGCCTATGATTGGTGTAACAATATTTGCCGAGGGTACCACCCTGGGAGTGGTATCTGATCTCGATGGCAAATTCAATCTCATCCTGCCTGTCGGCAAGTATAACCTTAAATTTTCCTTCGTTTCATTCGAGACACTTACTGTAAGTGATGTAACAATTGAAGACGGAGAAACAGTGCTAATGGAGGATATCCAACTCAAGCCCTCAACAGTCGGCCTTGACGAGGTTACAGTCACGGCCAATATTGTGCGCAACACTGAAAATGCGATTATGACCATCAAACGGAAATCCCCGACACTGCTCGATGGTATTTCCGCTGCCGGATTGAGGAAGATCGGCGATTCCGATGCTGCCGCATCCATAAAAAGGGTTCCGGGCGTATCGGTCGAAGGCGGCAAATATGTTTATGTGCGCGGACTCGGCGACAGGTATACAAAGACAATCATCAACGGGGTTGATATGCCGGGACTTGATCCGGACAGGAATTCAATCCAGATGGACATCTTTCCGACAAGCGTCATTGACAATATCATCATCCACAAGTCCGCCGGTGCTGACCTTCCGGCTGATTTTACCGGTGGAATGGTGGATATTGCCATAAAAGACTTCCCGGAGGAAAAGACGGGGAATATCTTTATCAGCGGAGGTTATAACCCGGATTATCATTTCAGGAATGACTTCCTTACCTACCAGGGAGGGAAAACAGATTTTCTCGGGTTTGATGACGGAACCAGGAAGATCCCTGCTACCGGAAATATCCCGTTTTATTCTGAAGTGGTGGTTCTGCCCCCGGAAGATGAGCTGAGCATGAGGTACAGGGAGATACTCCAGTCCTTTAATCCAACCATGGCGGCTATGAAATCGATGAGCTTCATGGACTACAGTTTCGGTGTCTCACTGGGCAACCAGAAACCACTCAACAAAGTAACGCTCGGATATACCTTTAGCTTTTCGTATAAGAACAGCACGGAATTTTATAAGGATGCAGAGTACGGCAGGTATGGCCTGGCTGCCGATCCTGACATTACCGAAATGGAGGTTCGTGAATTCCAGAAAGGTGATGTTGGCATGAGCAATGTCCTTATAAGCGGTCTGGCAGGTTTCGCCCTGAAAACCAAGAGATCAAAATACCGGTTGAATATATTGCACCTGCAAAACGGGGAATCAAAAGCAGGAGTGTTTGACTATAAGAGCTCTGACCTTGGAACAATCTTCGAGGGCATGCAGCATAACCTCGAGTACAGTCAGCGCTCTGTCACAAACCTGCTTATTGACGGGAAGCACTCTTTCAGCGATTCCAAATGGGAGATCGTATGGAAAGTCTCTCCTACTCTTTCGGTGATAGAAGATCCTGATGTGAGATTCACCCGGTATGTAAGGCAAAACGACAACTATGTTATCGGAACGGAATCAGGCTTCCCGGAGAGAATATGGAGAGAGCTGTCAGAAATGAATATCGGGAGCATCCTCCATCTGACCCGTGACTTCAGTTTCCGTGGGGAGAAGGGCAGACTCCATTTCGGTGGTGCATACACCTTCAAGGAGCGCGATTTCGTTATTAACAAATATTCGTTCAATATCCGTAATGTCCCCATGACAGGAGACCCCAATGAGCTTTTCAGTGACCGGAACCTCTGGCCGTACCAGGGAACCGATCCTTTCAGCGGGACAACCTATGAAGCCAATTTT